>JBKJOT010000021.1:0-39685 GCA_046595335.1 Methylotenera sp. | reverse complement strand
CACACGAGCGACAAAGTCCTCTAAATTGAGGTCGATATCCTCCATGCTGCTATTCAATTTAGCCGCGTAGTAGTAACGCAAGTATTCAGGATTTTTAATGTGGTCTAGATAGCTACGTGCGGTAATGAATGTACCGCGTGATTTGCTCATTTTCTCGCCATTCACAGTTAAAAAGCCGTGGGCAAAAATCTTGGTAGGTTTGCGGTGTCCGCTATACTCCAGTGTTGCCGGCCAGAATAAAGCATGGAAATACAGGATGTCTTTGCCGATAAAGTGATAAAGCTCGGTAATTGAATCCTGTTTCCAGTATTCGTCGAAATCCAAGCCTTTCAACTCACATAGCTTTTTAAAGCTAGCCATGTAACCAATTGGTGCATCTAACCATACATAGAAATATTTGCCAGGTGCGTCCGGAATCTCAAAACCGAAATATGGCGCGTCTCGGGAGATATCCCAATCATTCAAGCCATTCTCGAACCATTCGCCCATCTTATTGGCGGCTTCGCCTTGCAATGTGCCGGAACGGGTCCAGTCTTTTAAAAACGCTTCGCATTCCGAAAGCTTAAAGAAGTAATGTTCAGTCTCTTTACGGATCGGCGCCGCACCAGAAACTGCTGAGTAAGCGTTAATCAACTCGGTCGGATTATATGTTGCGCCGCAGACTTCGCAAGAATCGCCGTATTGGTCTTTGGCATGGCACTTAGGACATTCGCCTTTAATAAAGCGGTCCGGCAAAAACATATTTTTGACAGGATCGTAAAACTGTTCGATTGTTTTAGTAGAAATCTTACCAGCAGCTTTTAATTTTTTGTAAATGCTTTGCGAAAGCTCTTTATTTTCCGGTGCGTTTGTCGAGTAGTAATTATCGAAATTCACTAGGAATTCCGCAAAATCAGCACTGTGCTCTTTATGCACATTTTCAATTAGCGCTTCTGGAGTAACGCCCTCTTTTTCGGCACGCAGCATAATCGGCGTACCATGCGTATCATCCGCACAGACATAATGTACAGTATGGCCCTGCATCTTTTGGAAGCGTACCCAGATATCGGTTTGGATATATTCCACCAAATGGCCAAGATGAATACTGCCATTTGCGTAAGGGAGTGCAGATGTAACTAAAATTTTGCGTGACATTATGATGAGGTACTTTAACTAAGCGAAAACGCTATTTTAGCAAATGACGGGACATCCCACATAAGTTAAAATCACTGATTACTGTTTATTAAACGAAATGCCATGACAATCTCAGAGCAAACCATTCAGACGTCGTTACAAACCTTGGTTGACCCTAATACAGGACGAGATTTTGTTACGAATAAATCCGTAAAAAATATCAAAATTGATGGCACCAATGTCAGCTTGGATATTGTATTGGGTTACCCGGCCAAAAGTCAGTTTGAAACCTTAAAATCGTTAGTTATTAAGCAGCTACAAAGCATTGCTGAAATTGGTAATATCACAGTCAATATCGGTAGCCGTATCGTTGCACACAGCGCACAGCGCGGGGTGAATCTTTTACCTAATGTAAAAAATATTATCGCAGTAGCTTCCGGGAAAGGCGGTGTAGGTAAATCTACCACCTCAGTCAATTTAGCCCTAGCCCTATCTGCTGAGGGTGCCAGTGTGGGTTTGCTCGACGCTGATATTTACGGCCCAAGCCAACCTCAGATGCTCGGCATAAGTGGCCGCCCAGAGAGCTCTGACGGTAAAAGCATGGAACCGATGACAGCCCATGGCATCCAAGCCATGAGTATCGGATTTTTAGTAGATACCGATACACCGATGGTATGGCGCGGCCCAATGGTGACTGGGGCACTGGAGCAGCTGTTGCGTGATACAAAATGGCGCGATTTGGACTATCTGGTCATTGATCTGCCGCCAGGTACAGGCGATATTCAACTCACGCTTGCTCAGAAAATTCCGGTGACCGGAGCTGTCATTGTGACTACCCCGCAGGATATTGCCCTTCTAGATGCACGTAAAGGATTGAAAATGTTCGAGAAAGTCGGTATCCCGATTTTAGGTATTGTTGAAAATATGAGCACGCACATCTGCTCTAACTGCGGCCATGAAGAGCATATATTTGGCGCGGGTGGCGGCGAGTTAATGAGCAAAGACTATCATGTAGAGCTACTAGGCTCATTGCCTTTAGATATTGCTATTCGCGAACAGACTGATAGCGGTAAACCGACGGTAATCGCTGAGCCTGATAGTCGAATTGCGAATATCTATAAAGAAATAGCGCGCAAAACGGCCAGTAAGATTGCAATTGCCAGCCTAGATCACAGTAGCAAGTTCCCGAATATCGTGATTCAGAATACTTAACCCAAACTTTATATTTTTAAAATTAATTTGACGCAGACATCTAAAAACAAAAAGGTAAAAACCCAGAATAAACCTGAGGAATCCTGGCTAAAGAAATTAGGGCCAGGGTTAATTACCGGTGCCGCAGATGATGACCCTAGCGGTATTGCCACTTATTCCCAAGCTGGCGCGCAATTTGGCTTTAGCATGTTATGGACAGTGTTATTCACTTATCCGTTAATGGTGGGCATTCAAATGATTAGCGCAAGAATAGGTCGTGTTACTGGCCATGGCCTAGCATCTAATATTCGCCAGCATTATCCAAAATGGTTACTCTATAACATCGCAGGCCTTTTATTGATCGCAAATATTGTCAATATTGCAGCGGACCTAGCGGCGATGGGAGAAGCGCTCAAACTATTGATAGGCGGACAATCGCTCTTTTATGCCATCGGATTTGGATTAATTTCGTTGCTTTTGCAAATATTCATTCCTTACCAACGGTATGTCAGAATATTAAAATGGCTTACCTTGGCTTTACTTGCCTATGTAGCCACCGTTTTTGTAGTAAAAATTCCCTGGACTGTAGTTTTTAACGGCGTCTTGTTCCCGCATTTATCATGGAAACCACAATATATCACCACAATTGTCGCAGTATTCGGTACAACAATCAGCCCTTATTTGTTTTTTTGGCAGGCTTCGCAAGAAGTTGAAGAGCAGCTCGCCAATCCGAATGCAAGACCACTTATAAAGGCACCGGATCAAGCTAAAGCCAATTTTAGACGCATTAAAATTGATACCTTAATTGGCATGGGCTTTTCCAATCTCATTGCCTTTTTTATCATCCTGACCACGACGATTACACTAAATATGAACGGCATCACGGAGATTCAAACCTCTGCTCAAGCTGCCGAAGCCTTGCGACCCATAGCCGGGGAATTTGCTTTCTTATTATTCAGTGCAGGGATTATAGGGACTGGATTGCTCTCAGTGCCAGTATTGGCAGGCTCTTCGGCCTATGCGATGGCAGGTACTTTTAAATGGAAGAATAGCCTGGAAAGAGAACCCATGAGTGCTAAGAAATTTTATAGCATCATTGCAATTTCTATTTTAGGTGGGGTTGCGCTTTGCTTTGCTCCCATCGATCCAATCAAAGCGCTTTATTGGAGCGCCGTGATCAATGGCGTCATTTCTGTGCCTATTATGGCGATCATGATGCTGATGGCTGCGAAACCTGAAATCATGGGCCGCTACATTATCAAGCGAAAATTAAAGCTATTGGGCTGGCTATGCACCAGTGTAATGGCCTTCGCTGTTATCTCGATGTTCTGGTCTTTTGGCAAGTGATTTAACGGCAAATAAATTGACGTAAAAAAGCGCTATTGCTAGCGCTCATTTTGCATCTAAAGCCTTCAACTTAAGCCAAGTTCACTCCGAAACAATAAATGTCTACACCCACACTAGGTGTAATTAAAGTAGCAGGAATTTTCACGCCTTTACGCCAGTTATCTACCGCTTCTTGTTTGCCCGCGCCCGTTACCAAGAAAATGACTTCATTCGTATCGTTTAAGCGGTTTTGGCTAATTGTCACGCGCTCAGCAGGCGGTTTAGGCGCATCGAACACTGGTACTGCATCGGCGCTGTTATCAACAGTTTGACCTGGAAATAAGCTCGCTGTGTGACCGTCTTCGCCCAAGCCTAGTAATACCAAGTCAAAAGTCCGCACGCCGACTAAAGTTTTCGCATAAGCTTTAGCGCCATCAACCGGGCCTAACTCAGTCGGTATATCAAAAATCTGTGCTTTCGGAATCGCAACATGATTAAGCCAAGCCTCTGCTGCCATCAGGCTGTTACGTTCCGGGTGATCTAACGGCAAGCAACGATCATCATTATAGTAAATGTGCCATTTGCTCCATTCTGCGTCTGCTTTAGCTAATAGTTCATATACGCTTTTAGGTGTGGAGCCGCCAGCCAATACGATAAGAAAGCTGCCGTGCTTAGCAATGGCTTCTTTTGCTGCATCTAAAATACGTTGTGTTGTAGCTTGGTTGATTTCTGCTTGGGAATTGAATAATTGCCAACGTGTCGCTTGGTTACTGGTCATTTCACTTACCTTACTCTAAATTTGGAATTTGATTTTCGAACGCCTGAGATTTACAACACGGGTTCGATTGAATTAAAGAAATTATAACGTGCCTTGGAATAAATATTATACGTAAACCTATTTTTATTGTGATTATAGAAAACAGTGCGAAAGGTTTTATATTCGATATTTCCTTGATCTAACGTCAATAAAGCATGATTCGTTACGTTTTGTGAAGAACGCCTGTATTTGATATAATTATGTTTGCTCTAACAAGGTTTTAAAACTTATCTCCGAACTTAATCTAACCCACAAGGTTGATGGTTCACAATCCTCTATAAAAGGTAAAACATATAATGAAATTAGCAATGATTGGTCTTGGCAAAATGGGTGGCAACATGGCAACCCGCTTACTTCGTCATAAAATTGAAGTGGTTGGTTTTGACTTCAATCAAGAAGTTGTCAATGGCTTAGCAACGAAAGAAGGCTTAATTCCTGCAACCTCAGTTGCAGATGCAGTAAGCAAATTAGAAAGTCAGAAAATCGTCTGGATGATGTTGCCGGCTGGCGACATCACAGAAAACCAAATCAAAGATTTAATCCCAATGCTGAACAAAGGTGACATCATCATCGATGGCGGCAACTCAAATTACAAAGACAGTCAACGTCGCGGTGCATGGCTAGCGGAACAAGGTATCGGCTTCATGGACTCAGGCACATCAGGTGGTATTTGGGGTTTAGATAACGGTTACTGTTTAATGGTTGGCGCTACTCAGGAAGTTGCCGAAGCTGTTACACCAATCTTGAAAGCCCTTGCACCAGCACCGCACCGCGGCTGGGCACACGTAGGTCCGATAGGTTCTGGTCATTTTACTAAAATGATACATAACGGTATTGAATACGGCATGATGCAAGCAATGGCAGAAGGCTTGGACCTGATTAAAGGTAAAAAAGAGTTTGATTTAGATTTGGCGCAAATTACTGAATTGTGGCGTCATGGCTCTGTGGTTCGTAGCTGGTTACTTGATCTTACAGCAGATGCGCTTAAGAACGATCAAGCGCTGACCACTATCGCTCCATATGTAGCAGACTCTGGCGAAGGCCGTTGGACAGTAATTGAAGCAGTTGAGCAAGGTGTAGCTGCTCCAGTGCTTACATCAGCGTTACAAGCACGTTTCAGAAGCCAAGATGCATCTGGCTTTAGCTTCAAGTTGCTTTCAATGATGCGTAATGGTTTCGGCGGTCACGCTGTTAAAAAGAACTAAATCAGTAGCAACAAAAACTTTAATCAAACCACTGGTTTTTTGAGTAACATGGAAGGCTGTCCTTTTAACAAAGGTACGGCCTTTCGCGTTTAGTTACCTTTAGCAAATCAGCTGGTTTTCGCTAATTTCTATCAATGTTTTTAAGGTTTTATAAATGAGTAAAATTGACCCTTGTACCCTAGTGCTATTTGGCGCCAGCGGTAATTTATCCCGCGTTAAACTCATGCCAGGACTATTTCGATTAGATTCGATTGGTCGCTTACCTGCAGAGTTGAAAATCTTATCAGTAGGTCGTCAAGACGTGAGCCTGGAAGCATGGCGCGCTGACATTAAAACTATGCTGGATGCAAAATTCAAAAAAGGTTACGACCAGGCAGTATTTGAGCGCTTTATTGCGCGTAACTTTTACCATGCCAACCCACCGACAGACCCGGACGCTTTCAAAAAAATGAAGGCGGCTTTAAGCAACGAAAGCATTTTCCCACAGAACTTTGCGTACTTCCTGTCTGTGCGCCCGGTAGATTTCGCGCCAGTGGTAGACCAGTTAGCGGCAGTGGGTTTAACTGATGAGAGTGGCGGTCATTGGCGTCGCGTAGTGATTGAGAAACCATTTGGTACAGATTTACCAAGTGCTCAAGATTTGCAAAAATCTATTAGCAAGCATTTGAAAGAAAGCCAAATCTACCGTATTGACCACTATCTGGGCAAATCTGCGCTACAAAATATCTTGCTACAGCGCTTTACCAACACCATTCTGGAACCAATCTGGAACAATCAGTACATTGACCATGTGCAAATCACAAATACCGAGATGCTAGGCGTGGGCGACCGTACACAGTTCTACGACAGCACCGGTGCATTACGTGACATGTTGCAAAGTCATATCTTGCAAACATTGGCTTTAACAGCAATGGAACAGCCAAAAGACCTTAGCCCAGAAGGCGTACGTGACGCAAAAATCAAGGTGCTTGAAGAGATTCGTCCTATTCCAGTCAATGAGTTAAGCAAACACGCGTTCCGTGCGCAATATTCATCTGGCGAAGTCAATGGTGAAAAGGTGCCAGGTTATCTGGAAGAGCTAGGCAACAGTGCTAGCGTAGTAGAAACTTATGCTGCTTTAAAACTGTTTATTGATAACCCGCGTTGGAAAGGTGTGCCGTTCTACATCCGCACTGCTAAACGCTTGCATGAAGCAGACACGCGCATTTCTATCCGCTTTAAAAAAGCGCCTTTGCAAGTGAATAACCAAGACCAGAACTGGCTCATTATTGGTATCCAGCCACGTGAATGTATCAAAATGGAAATCCAGTCCAAAGTACCAGGACTGGACATCAAAACCCGTACTATTCAATTGGATGCCGCAAACCGTCAAGAAGGTGATGATACCGTTGATGCGTATGAGGCTTTATTGCTGAATCTGATGGAAGGTGACAATTCTAATTATCTACATATCTCAGAAGCGGAAGCACAGTGGCGCTTGGTGGACCCGGTAGTTAAAGCCTGGGCTGAAGACCGTACCCCAGTCTACCAATACCCGGCAGGCAGCAGCGATCCGGAAGCTTCTAAAGTGATCTTTGAAGCCCAAGACCAATTCTGGCGCTACAGCATTGAACTAGGTGGCGATAAGCACTAATTTAGTCATACACTTAGTGACATAAAACTACCAAAAATAATTTATAAATAATTGTTTATTTATTGTTATTATTCACGGTAATTAAAGTAATGAAAAAGCGGGGTTGAATACTCCGCTTTTTTATCTTTAAGTTTTTTATCTTTAAGCTTTTTTAATTAATTTACAGGTTGGATTTATGAGCATCAAGTCGGACAAATGGATACGTAAAATGGCTGAACAGCACGGCATGATCGAGCCGTTTGAGCCGAACCAAGTAAAAATGTCGCCTGAAGGCCACCGTATGGTTTCATACGGTACTTCCAGTTATGGCTACGATATCCGTTGCTCTAAAGAATTCAAACTGTTTACTAATCTGAACAGCACGATTGTTGACCCGAAAAACTTCGACTCGAACTCTTTCGTAGAAGTGAATGCCGATTACTGCATCATTCCACCCAATTCATTCGCACTGGCACGTACTGTGGAATATTTCCGTATTCCACGTAACGTACTCACCATTTGCTTAGGCAAATCTACCTATGCACGCTGCGGCATCATTGTGAACGTCACCCCCTTTGAACCAGAGTGGGAAGGCTATGTCACATTAGAGTTCAGTAACACCACCCCGCTACCGGCCAAGATATACGCCAATGAGGGCTGCGCGCAGGTATTGTTCTTTGAGGCGGATGAAGATGATGTTTGCGAAACCAGTTATAAAGATCGTGGTGGTAAGTATCAAGGTCAAGTGGGTGTCACACTGCCAAAGATTTAATTTAAACCTACTGTACTCGTTAATACTGTGTTGACTTCATTCACGTCATCCTCGCCGTATATTGCATACTGTCTCGTTTGATGTTCAATTGTCGCCTTGTCTTAACATCGTTCGTAACGGTTTAACAAAATAACCTTAAGGTTAATTTATAAAGGTATTTGAATGAAATTTCGTTTCCCCGTCATCATCATCGATGAAGACTTCCGCTCTGAGAACTCTTCAGGATTAGGCATACGCGTATTGGCGAAAGCCATTGAAGATGAAGGCACGGAAGTGCTAGGCGTGACCAGCTATGGCGACTTGACTTCATTTGCCCAGCAACAGAGCCGCGCTTCAGCCTTTATCTTGTCAATTGACGATAACGAATTCATTGAAGAAAAACCCGAAGCGATTGAACAACTGCGTAAATTTGTGACTGAGATTCGTTATCGCAATGAGGAAATCCCGATTTTCCTGCACGGTGAAACCCGCACTTCTCGCCACATTCCGAATGATGTATTGCGCGAATTACATGGTTTTATCCACATGAATGAGGATACGCCGGAATTCGTAGCGCGCTTGATTATTCGCGAAGCCAAAGCTTATCTGGATAGCCTGCCACCCCCGTTTTTTAAAGCGCTGACCCATTATGCTGCGGATGGCTCATATTCTTGGCACTGCCCTGGCCATTCCGGTGGCGTAGCGTTCTTGAAATCTCCGGTAGGACAGATGTTCCATCAGTTTTTTGGCGAGAACATGCTACGCGCAGACGTTTGTAACGCGGTCGACGAACTAGGCCAATTGCTTGATCATACTGGGCCTGTAGCAGCCTCAGAACGCAATGCAGCGCGTATCTACAACTGTGACCATCTATACTTTGTAACGAATGGTACATCTACCTCCAATAAAATGGTGTGGAACTCTACTGTGGCTCCCGGTGACGTTGTCGTTGTAGACCGTAACTGCCATAAGTCTGTACTTCACGCGATTATCATGACTGGTGCGATCCCGGTATTCCTGATGCCGACACGTAACCACTTTGGCATTATCGGGCCTATCCCGAAAAGTGAATTCGAATGGGAAAACATCCAGAAGAAAATCGACCGCAATCCGTTTGCTACGGATAAAAAAGTTAAACCACGTGTACTGACCATTACGCAATCGACTTACGACGGCGTGTTATACAACGTTGAAGAAATCAAGGAAATGCTGGATGGCAAGATTGATACCCTGCATTTTGATGAAGCCTGGCTGCCACACGCGACATTCCATGATTTCTATGGCGATTACCACGCGATTGGTGCAGATCGCCCGCGCTGTAAAGAATCCATGGTGTTTTCTACGCAATCTACGCACAAATTGCTCGCAGGCTTGTCACAAGCTTCGCAAATCTTGGTGCAGGATGCGGAAAATAATAAACTGGATCGTGACGTATTCAACGAAGCCTACCTCATGCATACGTCTACTAGTCCGCAATATTCTATCGTAGCCAGTATCGACGTGGCTGCTGCCATGATGGAAGCACCAGGTGGCACCGCATTGGTAGAGGAGTCCTTGATGGAAGCCTTAGATTTCCGCCGTGCAATGCGCAAGGTTGACGAGGAATGGGGCGCAGACTGGTGGTTCAAGGTTTGGGGCCCAAATGATCTGTCTGAGGAAGGCTTGGAAGAGCGCGATGCGTGGATGCTAAAAGCGAATGAAGCTTGGCATGGTTTCGGCAACTTGGCTGAAAACTTCAACATGCTGGATCCAATCAAAGCCACCATCATTACCCCTGGCCTGGATATCAAAGGTGACTTCTCTGATGAATTCGGCATTCCCGCTGCTATCGTCACCAAATACCTGGCTGAGCATGGCGTGATCGTTGAAAAAACTGGCCTTTATTCGTTCTTTATTATGTTCACCATTGGCATCACTAAAGGCCGCTGGAACACCATGGTAGCGGCACTACAGCAATTCAAAGATGATTACGACAAGAACCAGCCATTATGGAAAGTCTTGCCGGAATTCATTCAGAAACAACCACGTTATGAACGTATCGGCCTGAGAGATTTATGTACGCAAATCCATAGTGTATACAAAGCCAACGACGTTGCCCGCCTGACAACCGAAATGTACTTGTCAGATATGGTACCGGCAATGAAGCCTACCGATGCGTTTGCCAAAATGGCGCATCGCAAGATTGATCGCGTGCCTATCGATGAGCTTGAAGGCCGCATAACGGCCGTGCTGCTAACGCCTTACCCACCAGGTATTCCACTCTTGATCCCAGGTGAGCGTTTTAATAAAATCATCGTGAATTACCTGAAGTTCGCCCGTGAATTCAATGAGAAATTCCCAGGTTTCGAAGCGGATAATCACGGCTTGGTAAAAGAGATGGTTGAAGGTAAACCGGTTTACTATGTGGATTGTGTGCGCCAGGATTCTTAAATAATAGTTTGCAAAAAAAACCTAACTGATGAAGTTAGGTTTTTTTACGTCGGCAATCTTTCGTAGGCAATGTAACTGAACGCTAAACCTTGTGCTGAAATATGTGCTTCACGCATGGTTTCTTTCCATTTCGCGAAATCAAACGCTGGCAAAAATGCATCTCCAGCCACGTCCAGATCAATCTCGGTTACATATAGTTTATTCGCAAGCTTAAGCGCGTCTTTATAGAGCTCAGCACCGCCAATCACAAAAGGCTCTGCATCCCCTTCGCTAAGTTGTATGGCTGTCTGCAGAGAATCGGCAATCAATGCCCCTTCCACTTTGTAATCACTATTGCGTGTGACAATCACTGTTGTACGACCAGGTAGCAGGCGCCCTAAAGACTCATAGGTTTTACGCCCCATAATAATGTGATGCCCCGTAGTCAATGCACGAAAACGCTTTAAATCTTCAGGTAAATGCCACGGTAGCGTATTGTCTTTACCAATCACGCCGTTCTTAGCGATTGCGACAATCAGAGATAGGTTTTGCTTCATACCGCTACAGGCGCAGAAATCGCAGGGTAAGGATCGTAGTTTTCCAAAGTGAAATCTTCAAATTTAAATCCAAAGATATCTTTCACTTCCGGGTTGATTTTCATCTGCGGTAAAGATTTTGGAGTGCGTGTTAGCTGTTCGTTTACCTGTTCCATATGGTTCAAGTAAATGTGGGCGTCGCCTAAAGTATGTACGAAATCACCCATCCTCAAATTACATACCTGGGCAACCATCATAGTGAGCAAGGCATAAGAAGCGATATTAAATGGCACGCCCAGAAAGATATCTGCGCTGCGCTGGTATAGCTGGCAACTCAACTTTGCACGCTGATCTGCTTCTCCCGGCAAAGCAGGCGCTACATAAAACTGGAAGAAAGCATGGCACGGCGGCAATTTCATTTGATCGACATCTGCCACATTCCAGGCCGAAACAATTAAGCGGCGGGAGTTAGGGTTATTTTTAATGCTGTTTACAACTTGTGAAATTTGGTCTATCGATTCTCCATTCGGCTTGGGCCAATTACGCCATTGATAGCCATATACCGGGCCCAAGTTGCCATTGTCATCAGCCCACTCATCCCAAATCCGCACGTTATTTTGTTTAAGGTAAGCAATATTAGTGCTGCCTTGCAAGAACCATAGCAGTTCATGGATGATAGATTTTAAATGGACTTTTTTGGTGGTAAGTAATGGAAAACCCTCGGCCAGATCAAAACGCATCTGGTAGCCAAATACGGAAATGGTGCCTGTGCCGGTGCGGTCTTCCTTCTTGTGGCCATGTTCCAACACATGCTTCAACAAGTCGTGGTAGACCTTCATTGCACTCTCCTAGCGAGTTTTTTCAGTGATATATTGTTTGATGGCATTAACGTCAAAATCCATGACGTCAAAACGCTGCGGTAAATCTTCCAGACCGTCTAATACCTTCGGGCGTGAAGGCACTGACCCTAGCGCTTCAACGATGGCCTCTTCAAACTTGGCTGGCAATGCGGTTTCCAGCACGACCATAGGCGTTGTGTGATCGCGTAGCTCCAGGGCTACTTTTAAACCATCCGCAGTATGCGTATCTATTGTTACGCCATACTTGGCCTGAGTATTGCGAATCGTCTGCATGCGGTTCGTGTGATTGCTACTGCCAGAAACAAAACCGTATTCAGCTACTTGGTCGAAGTAGCCTGCCGCTTTCAAATCAAAACTTCCGCCCCTATCAACCTTGCTCCAAAGCTCACGCACTTTTGCACTATCACGCCCTACCAGATCGAACACGAAGCGTTCAAAGTTAGAGGCTTTGCTGATATCCATGGAGGGACTGGAGGTATGGTAGGTATTGGCAGAACCACGTGGGCGATAAACGCCGGTTTTAAAAAACTCATCTAAAACGTCATTCTCATTGGTAGCAACCACTAAATTATCGATAGGCAATCCCATCATACGGGCAATGTGTGCAGCACATACATTGCCAAAATTTCCGGACGGTACGGCAAAACTTACCTTTTGCTGGTTGTTCTTTGTAACTGCTAAATAGCCTTTAAAGTAATACACCACTTGAGCAATGATGCGGCCCCAGTTGATGGAGTTAACGGCGCCAATATGATGTTCTGCCTTGAATGCGGCATCGTTAGAGACGGCTTTCACCATGTCCTGACAGTCATCGAACACACCTTTGACCGCAATGTTAAAGATGTTGTTATCTTGTAAGCTAAACATCTGCGCGGTTTGGAAGCGACTCATTTTTTTGTGCGGTGAAAGCATAAATACGTTAATGCCTTTTTTGCCACGCATGGCATATTCTGCCGCGGAACCGGTGTCACCAGAAGTTGCACCGAGAATATTAGTCGTCTGCCCGGTTTTGGCTAAGACGTATTCAAACAGGTTACCCAGCAATTGCATCGCTATATCTTTAAATGCCAGCGTAGGGCCATTAGAAAGGCTTAACAGGTAAAGATTATCCTCCAGTTTAAGGGTAGGAGTAATTTCATCTGCGCTTTGATCTTCACGCGCAAAATTGTATACGTCTGCACGGTAGGTTTTATCGATAATCGCTTTTAAATCTACGCTCGGAATGTCATCCACGAGACGGCTCAGAATTGCGAATGCCAAGTCACGGTAATTCATACCACGCATTGACGTAAGGTCTGCGTCTGTAAACTGTGGATAGCTTTCCGGCAGGTACAAGCCACCATCCGGCGCTAAACCACCTAATAAAATTTCGCTAAATGTAAGTGCTGGCGATTGCCCGCGTGTAGAAATATATTTCATTTAATCCTCTTTGCGAGCGAATCGCGCGTCGCATGCTCGCTCATTCCTTGCCTATGCAAACCATATGTCATCGTCATTCGCTCCGCGGCTTCTTGCGCTTCATCACGCAAAGCGAATTACTTTAACTTTTTATTTGCTTAATTCTTCCATACGAATACGTGTCACCTTGCCGACGATGGCATCTAATGCCTCGATGGCGGCAATTGCAGCATTCATGTTCTTTTCTACCGTAACGTGAGTCAATATCACAATATCTGCCTCTGTTTCATTATCATCAGGCTCTTTCTGCATCATGGCATCGATAGAAATATTGCGGTCGCCTAATATCTTTGTGACATTTGCCAAAACACCCGGCTTGTCATTGACACGCATACGCAGGTAATAAGCACTTTGCACTTCGTCTATCGGCAATATTGGCAGGTCTTTAACATGTTCGGGCTGGAATGCGAGATACGGCACGCGCTGTTCGCTGGTAGCGTCAATCAAGCGGGCAACGTCCATTAAGTCAGCCACTACTGCACTTGCGGTTGGCTCTGCACCGGCACCAGCACCATAATACAGTGTAGGGCCAACAGCATCGCCCTTCACTACCACGGCATTCATGGCCCCGTTCACATTAGCCACCAGGCGCTTTTCTGGAATCAGTGTAGGATGCACGCGCAACTCCACGCCATTATCTGTTTTTTTAGAAATACCCAATAATTTAACGCGGTAGCCTAATTCTTCGGCGTACTTGATATCTTTTTGCTCAAGCTTGGTAATGCCTTCAGTGTAGGCTTGCTCGAATTTCATCGGCATGCCGAACGCGATAGCCGACATAATCGTTAACTTATGCGCAGCATCAATACCTTCAACATCGAAAGTCGGGTCCGCTTCTGCGTAACCAAGGCGCTGCGCTTCACCCAATACATCAGCAAATGCCAAGCCTTTTTCCCGCATCTCGGTTAGGATAAAATTGGTGGTACCATTGATGATCCCTGCGACCCATTCAATTTTGTTTGCGCCTAAGCCTTCTCGCAATGCCTTGATGATGGGGATGCCACCTGCTACTGCCGCTTCATAAGCAACAATGACGTTATTGGCCTTGGCCGCGGCAAAAATCTCATTACCATGCAAGGCAATCAGCGCTTTATTGGCAGTAACCACATGCTTTTTATTGGCAATAGCTTTTAGTACCAGTTCTTTGGCAATGGTATAGCCGCCTATGAGCTCGACCACAACGTCAATCTCTGGATTTTCTACTAAGGCGAATGCATCGTTACCTATATTTGCTTGATCACCGACCACTGAACGGGCAAGCTCCAAGTTACGGTCTGCCACGTGGGTGATTTTGATTTGACGGCCGGTTCGGCGCGTAATTTCATCTGCATTGCGATCCAGTACGTTAAATGTGCCGCCGCCTACTGTGCCGATACCTAATAAACCAACCCTCAATGCTTTTAACTCTTTACTCAAACTAACGCTCCATGTTCTTTCTGCGTGCTTTTAACAGCATGTTTTTTTCTATAACTTTCCAAGAATCTTGCAATACGCTTGATGGCTTCGGTCAGGTCATCCACATTCGGTAAAAATACTACGCGGAAATGATCAGCAGCCTTCCAGTTAAAGCCAGTGCCTTGTACCAGCAATACTTTTTCTTCCAACAATAAATCCAGGATAAATTGCTGGTCGTCAGCTATCGGGTAGATCTTCGGGTCTAAGCGCGGGAACAGGTACATGGCAGCGGCAGGTTTTACACAGCTTACGCCCGGAATCGCTGTAAGTAGTTCATAAGCCAAATCACGTTGTTTGCATAAGCGCCCACTAGGTGCAACTAAGTCGTTAATACTTTGGTAGCCGCCCAACGCAGTTTGAATGGCTAATTGCCCGGGCACATTGGCACATAGTCGCATCGAGGCCAGCATATTCAAGCCTTCAATGTAATCTTTAGCATGTTTCTTTTCGCCTGAAACCACTAGCCAGCCAGCACGGTATCCACACGTGCGGTAATTCTTGGATAAACCGTTAAACGTGACAAACAGCACGTCATCCGCAAGCGATGCTATAGAGGTATGTGTATTGCCGTCATACAACACTTTGTCGTAAATCTCATCGGCAAAAATTACCAAACCGTGATGACGCGCAATTTCGATGATGCCTTTTAAGGTTTCATCAGGATACAAAGCACCGGTTGGATTGTTTGGGTTGATGATGACAATGCCTCGGGTATTGGCATTGATTTTTGATTCAATATCTTTCAAATCCGGCAACCAGCCAGATTCTTCATCGCAAACGTAATGGCGTGCGGTACCGCCAGCTAATGTCACTGCGGCGGTCCATAACGGATAATCCGGCATTGGCACCAGTACTTGATCACCATTATTTAACAGGCCTTGCATAGCCATGACGATCAGCTCAGATACACCATTGCCGATAATGATGTCATCTACATCCACACCAGCAATATTCTTTTGCTGGGTGTAATGCATAATGGCTTTACGCGCATTGAACAAACCTTTGGAATCCGTATACCCGGAAGCCTCGCCCATATTGCGAATCACATCCTGCAAAATCTCTTCAGGCGCTAAAAAACCAAACGGCGCCGGGTTGCCAATATTGAGCTTGATGATGCGCTGGCCTTCGTCTTCCATCTGGCGCGCTCGTTGCAATACCGGGCCACGAATATCGTAGCAAACGTTATTAAGCTTGTTGGATTTTTCCAGTTTATTGATAGGTGATTTCATATAGGCTTTGCATTAATTCAATGCTTTTGGTGGGCTAAAGCGCACCATGATTAAAGTACGCTATATTACCTTGTGAGTGCCTATCGAGGCAATGAAAGCGCACTTTTTTATGGTGTTTTTCTAGGCGGCTAAATGAATTATCGCTTTGAATTAACGCAGCTTTTCTCTACCGCGGCCAATAATAATATGTGCCACGAAAATAATTGGCGCCGCTATGCCGATGATAATATGCGATGCGCTTGCAGGAATAGACCAGTCTTCACCGGCATAATAGATGCCTAACCCCGTCAATACCAAGCCTAGCAAAATTGCTACTAAACCTAAGCCAGTTTTAAGATTTTTGTGATGGCGCCAGCCGATACGCATATGCACACTCCATAAAGCCCCGATCTGCGAGACGATTAAAAATGCCAATGTTGCATGTAGTGTCACTACTGCCAAGCGAACTCCTCCGTCTAGATGCCATTTCACATCCCAATCCAGGCGCATATCTAGGGCATTAGGTATAAGCAATAAGCCGCTGACTGTTAAAAACATGAAACTTAACAGTAAGAATCGATAGAACCACTTTGGGTAACCACGCATTAGTGCAAACTCCCTTGCGGCGTAACCAGCACCCCGCCCAATTGCTCAATTAGCGCTTCTCGCACACTGGCTTTTGCCAAACATGCCACTTTGGTCAAAGCATCCGCGCGCCAAGCCCGGTGAGCCATTACACTCCATGTGCCAATAGTAGGTTCCGCCAAATTGCTCATAATCTTGCCTGGAAAATCATTTTCGTTAGTCATATCGATTTTATTATTGTGTTGAGTGATGATAGATGTAGCCAATGCGGCATTTTGCATGCCACCCAATACCACATACTGGCCACTATGCTCACGCCGTTGCACTGGCAATACGATATCGCCGTAAACGCGCAAGTCGCCGCCAGCATTTACCCATCCCGCAGTAACGCCGCAGCGTTTTAATGTGGCGATAGCACAATCTACCGCATAGCCTTTGGCAATACCATCGAGCGTGATTTTAACCGATTTCCTTAATTTGATTTTATTACAATAGATTTGAATATCATCTGCAACACCACTTGCCACATTGATACCGCCGTGGTCTGGAAGGACTTGCTCACGCACCATTGCTCCACCCACCGTACAGTTGAATAAGCCACCACTCGCAATTGTCATGCCTTTTGCCAGCTTAATCACTCGCAAGGTATGGCTATGCACTACCAATTCAACCCCATTGGCTTGATTCAACTTGGTTAAGTCACTCGTAACTTCATGAAAACTTAATAAGACATGTAACTTTTCAATGACATGAAATGCTGACGCTATTGCCCGCTCAGCATCTGCACTGGTTTCTTTACTGCAGATCTCTACAAAAGTACCAAGTAGAGGACGCATCCTTTTCAAACTAGCCATGCAATTTAGTGTTCCGCATCAATCTTTCAAGCTCAGAACTTTTTGTATGACCAATACACGCTTAACACCGTCTAACAAATTGCGGCTTGATAAAGTACCCCCACTAATATTAGGCACATCCTCATCTAACTTAAACGGGTCGGCCAAAGTCTTACCTACAAAGTGTTGGCGCCAAATCGCATCTCGCACGCCACCGCCATAAGACTCGCGGTAACTCATAATTTCCATGTTCACCACGTGACCGTCTGGAGTTACGCCAAGACCATAAGTAATAAATTCATGTTTACCTATCACCTCATCCACGACAAACCAGCCTAAGGTTTTACTATCTTTCACAGCGCGCCACATTTTTTGCGTATCCCAGCGTTGACGCAAACCAGATAAGGATTTTATCTTGTCTTTCTGGTCCGATGTCAGCACTACAGGCCGCGCTTCAAAAGATTGCGCATCCGGAAAAATCGCCTTTTGCGCTTGCTCAATTGTCAAATAATCAGCGGCGTATACCGGTGAAACGATCGCTGCCACCGGCAATAACCAAAGGCTATGTATACTTTTCATGTAATAGGTAAACTTTCTAAATTACTTTAAATTAGAATTCAATACCGAATTTTAGGCGAATTTCATCCTTGGTTCGTTCAATTAATTGCAAATTATCATCCAGTTGCGCGCTATTAGGATTGCCGCCACCTTTCAATTGGTGGAACCAAGTTAATGTCGCCCAGAATTTCTCACTGCCGTAATGCAAAGTCGGGCCTGCAAATACTGACCAACGCTCCTGGCCAACTTCGGTTTCATATTCAGATTCGTATAAGGTTTCAGCACCTACTGACCAGTTAGGCGCAAAACGGTAACTCAAACCCGTACCAGCAAGTAACTCTGCTTCCATTTCGTTGTCTGTCGGCCAATCAAAGCCTGCCGGCAAACTTGCCGTACGCTTAGCACTTAATGCTGCACGTTTAGCATATGTAGTTTCTAACCCTATATTTCCCGCCCACACCAATTGACCTTCCATAAAGTATTTTTGTGCGATCAATTGTAATTCTGCTGAATAACTATCTTTATCCAAACCAGAATGTTTATCCAGCCAATTATAACTAACGTCCAGATAACCAGTTAAACCGAAATCGTCTTTAGCTGGGCTCAAAAACATATACTTGAATTCCGCACCAACGCCTGATGCTTTTAGGCTATACTTTTCCTCGCCGGGAATATAAGCATCGACTACAACGCCTTTGGTATCAATGCCTTGCGCTCTCAAATAAGCGCCTGCATTGAATCTATCCGTAACACCGTATTCGATCTCAGACTTGCTATCCCAAGCATGATAACTACCTACTTTTTTATCGTCGCGATATGTGAGCGATTGATCAAACTCCATGCCGCCTTTTGGTAAAACTTCGGCCCCTTTTACATAGCCAAACAAGTTTTCATCTGCCATTGCTGTGCCAGAAATAGCGCTCATGCCCATTAAAGCCATTAGCACATAATGTTTAGTTTTCATCTTAATCCCTAGGTTTAATAATATCTAAACCTACATGATACTCGTTATCATTTGCAATATCAATTGGGTATTACAGTCATGCTGATAGTTCAATGAGTTATCTATGTGCACAGGCATTTTTTAAGCAGTACTATTTTTGTGGTTAAATTGGTTAGAATAACCACATGAAACTTCATTTAACAAATGCTGATGGCAACAATCTGATTACCGGCTATGGACATGGCTGGGTAGATATTAATAAAATACGTCATTCATCTAATTTGATCCTATTGCCGAAACAAATCATCGAACCTTGGCAAGTTATGAATTTTGAGAGCTTAAGTGCAGAAAATATTACGGAGATTGCCGCTTTAAAACCTGAGGTAGTATTACTGGGAACCGGCCCTAACCATAGATTCATCCATCCAAAACGCACCCGAAGCCTCCAGGAAATAGGTGTGAGCCTGGAATGCATGAGCACTGCGGCAGCGTGCAGGACTTACAATATTTTGATGGGTGAAGGCAGGAATGTAGCAGCAGGCTTGTTACTTAGCTAAAATAAACTTAGCAAAAGCCATGCTGCAGTAAATATTATTTAATATTTTTGGTAGAGAAGGTTAGCGTAGCGTTCGTACCACCAAAACCAAAACTGTTTGATAACGCTGTTTCGATTTTTGCTTTACTGATAGATTGACGCACGATATTCAAGCCTTCTGCCGCTGGGTCTAAGTCTTCAATATTGGCAGAAGCTGCAATAAAGTTATTTTCCATCATCAGCAAAGTATAAATCGCTTCATTCACACCTGCCGCGCCTAAAGCGTGGCCAGATAGTGATTTGGTTGAGGCAATCGCCGGACTCTGATTCAAGCCACTCTCACCGAACACTTCGCGAATTGCTTCCAGCTCTTTGGTGTCGCCAACCGGCGTACTCGTACCATGGGTATTGATGTAATCAATAGGGTCTTGAATGCCTTCAAGCGCAAGCTTCATACAACGCACCGCGCCCTCTCCGCTTGGTGCAACCATATCATAACCATCTGAAGTCGCGCCGTAGCCTACAACTTCGGCGTAGATTTTTGCACCGCGTGCTTTAGCGTGCTCATACTCTTCCAACACCACAATACCGCCACCCCCTGAAATCACGAAACCGTCGCGGTTTGCGTCGTAAGTCCGTGAGGCTTTTCCAGGAGTATCGTTGTATTTGCTAGACATAGCGCCCATCGCATCAAACAGGTAGGACAGCGACCAATGCTCTTCCTCACCGCCACCGGCAAACACAATATCCTGCTTGCCTAGTTGAATTTGTTCGACACCGGCACCAATACAATGCGCGCTGGTAGAACAGGCTGAACTGATACCGTAGTTCACACCCTTGATTTTAGCGCCTGTAGCTAAGGTCGCCACAATACCGCTACACATGGCTTTGGTCACCATATAAGGGCCTACGCGGCGTATGCCTTTTTCTGCCAGCACCGCGTTACTTTGCTCAATGCTTTCGGTAGATGGACCGCCACCCCCGACAATAATGCCGGTGCGTACGTTAGAAACCTGATCTTCAGCTAACTTAGCATCAGCAATCGCTTCCTGAAGCGCAATCCAGGCGTAAGCATGGCCTTTTCCCATAAAGCGCAGCAATTTACGATCAATCAAAGCTTCGATATCAAGGTTTTTAATGGAGCCGGCGACTTGCGAGCGCATGCCACGATCCGCATATTCTTGTTGAAAAGTAATGCCGGATCTACCCTGCTGCAAACTGTCCAAAACCTCGGATTTATTGTTCCCTAAACTAGAAACAATGCCTAATCCTGTTACTACGACACGACGCATTATCGTGCTCTCCTGAAAAGAATGTTCATCATTTTAACTGGTCCAATTTCGACGACTATATTTGTATCAGCGCTAAAAATTAGCAATAGTAGTATTTTAAATAATTAGCAATAAATTTTTAAGTTAAAAATTATCAGTGCGGGTAAATAGACCCACGCGCAAATCCTGTGCGACATAGATTTCACGGCCATCTACTTCCATACGCGCATCGGCGATACCCATGACTAATTTACGCATAATGACGCGTTTTAAATCAATCTTATACGTAATCTTTTTATGGGTAGGTAATACCTGCCCAGTGAATTTAACATCGCCTGCGCCTAGCGCACGACCACGACCTGGGCCACCCATCCAACCTAAAAAGAAACCTACCAATTGCCACATAGCATCCAAGCCTAAACAGCCCGGCATTACTGGGTCACCGGTAAAATGACATTGAAAGAACCATAAGTCCGGTGAAATATCCATTTCAGCAACAATCTGACCCGCCCCGTGAGCACCACCATCTTCAGTGATTGAGATAATGCGATCAAACATCAACATCGGCGGCAAAGGTAATTGGGCATTGCCTTCACCATACATTTCCCCACGGGCACACTTCAATAATTCTTCTTTGGTGAAACTATTTTGTTTTTGCATACGTATATTTATAGTTAGATTAAATTTGTGCTATTTTCGCTGGAAAACCAATTTAGCGAAAGCCTTATTCACTCTAAATACGTATGTTTATACTATTTATGGGTATATTCGATTAAATTTCAATCAACTACAAAAAAATATTTATAACTTAAAAAATATTTATATATATTTAGCTTAGGGGTATACAGATCTGTTTACCCCCGATTAAAAAACGTTTACTATACAAACCAAATTCATTTTAACCATTTCAAAAAAGATACGGAAAATTTCGATGAGTGACCGTCAACTGGCCGAATGGCGCAATCATGCGCTTACCCTTGAATCAGAAGTCAATAAAGTTGTAGTAGGGCAACAAAACCCTATACGTCTGATTACTACCTCAATTTTCGCCCGTGGGCACGTATTGCTTGAAGGCGATGTGGGTGTAGGTAAAACCACCTTATTACGCGCCTTTACACGCGGCATTGGTGGGGGTTACCAACGTATCGAAGGCACCATCGATTTGATGCCTAACGACTTGGTGTATCACACCTATTTGGGTGAAGACGGTAAACCGCATGTGAGTCCAGGCCCATTACTGATGAGTGGCGAAAATCTATCGGTATTCTTCTTCAACGAGATTAACCGTGCACGTCCGCAAGTGCACTCACTGTTATTACGCGTGATGGCAGAACGTTCACTAACTGCTTTCAACTCAGAGCATTACTTCCCGCATATGCTAGTATTCGCCGACCGTAACCAAGTGGAAAAAGAAGAGACATTTGATATTCCATCTGCAGCGCGTGACCGTTTCATGATGGAAATCCCTATCGTTGTACCTACTGATGCAGCCATTATGGAATCTCTGGTATTCGATACCAAATACCATAACGTAGATGCATTGATTGATACTGTAAAACCGGATGTCCTGCAATTCGACCAACTGAATGCGTTTGCAGCGAATGTACAAAACTCCATTGAAGCCAGTCCTAAACTTAAAGAATATTCATTAGATTTATGGCGCGCCACTAAAGACCCGAGTGCGTATGGTGTAAAAGTTGAGAATGTCGACATGAAACGCTTGGTAGTTTCAGGCGCCAGTCCACGTGGTATCGCCATGATGATGCGTGCTGCGCGTGTTAACGCATGGTTAAACGACCGCAGCGCTGTATTGCCGGATGACATTCACGCGGTATTCCACTCAACGATTGCGCATAGGTTGGTATTCAGCCCGGTTTACGAGATGCGCCGCAATGAGATTGGTCGCGAACTTCTCACCAACATCGTTAACGCTGTAGCCGCACCATAATCTATTTCCATGACTTCGATGCTATTTTGTTACTTCACTCGCACAAAGCTTAATGTACTTGTATATACCATTCGTGTATGTACGATTCGCGCTTTGCACTTGTGTTTATATTTACTAGCGGCCTCGTATCATGCTCGCCATGAAAATGGAGAATCGATTTTATGATCGCAGAAGACATCAAGAAATTCTACTACTCAATCGGTTGGCGCTCGCGGGCCCGCCATCCGGGTAGTCATAACAGTAACCAGCGCGGCATGGGCATGGAGTTCCGCGGTCACACCACTCTGCTTTCATATCCTGACCCGCGCCGTATCGATATACGCCAGACGATCCGCGACCCGCTGGAACAGGTGCATGTCCGTATATTTAACCAAAAAAGTATCAGCCCGATTTATGCGCTCTGCGATTTATCGGCCTCAATGAATTTCGGCAGTCATTTCCGTAAATTGGCCATTGCAAGCGATATCGTAAAATCCATTGCACAATCAGCCAGCCATGCGGGAGACCCTTTTACCTTTATTGGGTTTGATGAGGAAGTACGAGAAGATTGGCTAACGCCGGCTTCCTTCAAACCGCATCATGCGCTTGAAATGGCAGATAAGCTTAAAGATTATCATCCGACTGCGGAAAACAGCCGTGGGCTATTAGATGTAATGCGCTACCTGACCCGTGAACGTGCTTTGATATTCCTGATCTCGGATTTCCACATGCCACTCAAAGACCTGGAAGCTGCCATGGGTGAGCTGCTGCGCCATCATGTAGTGCCTATCGTGCTGTGGGATAAAGGCGAATACGAAGATTTGCCGGATTTTGGCATTACCAACATTACCGACTCAGAAACCGGTGCTAAACGTACCTTGTTCCTGCGTAAAGATTATAAGCAACGCATTATTGAAAGTTTTGAAGCACGCAAAGCCGCCATCAATGCATTATTCATGCAGTTTGATACGCCGCCCATATTCCTTGAAAGCACCTTTGATGCAGACGATCTTACCGAATACTTCCACCAATTTATTGCTGCATAACATGATGAATTTAAAGCATACTTTATTTCAAAAAATTACTTTGCATAAGCTGACTTTCTTTAAGTTAATTAGTCTGTTTGCATTACTTTTCACAAGTAATGCCAGCTTTGCTGTGGCTGAGGGTGATGTACCGCTACCCGATATGCCAGACGGCGTGGTCAAAATTCAGATCAAGGAACCTGAACGTGACGTCGGCTATACGGTAGGCGATATATTAAAACGCGTGATTACCCTGGAAGTGAAAAAACCCTATTCATTGGTGAACACCTCTATCCCTATCGTCGGTTATGAACGCCGCTGGAAAGGCAAAGTCATCGGCATCGATGTCAGTGCAGTCAAGCTAAGCGAAAGTGAACATGACAGTAGTCATACCTACGTGATTGATGTGGATTACCAGGTGCTGACTAATAACGTAGTAGCCAAGCCTGGAGCCTTGCCAGCTGAAGTGCTACATTTCAAATTTGTCGATGCAAAAGGCAAAGCGTCTTTGGTGCAGTATCGAATTCCAAGCTGGAATTTCCGGATTTCGCCACTCGCGGTATTCGGCTCGGTAAAAATAGAACAGGACATGAGCGGCCTACGCGGCCCCTTAGTATTTGATGCGACAAGCCATGAGCGTAATCGCAATATCGCAACAGGCTTATTAGCCTTAGTATTGCTTGGCTTGTTATACATCTTGGGCAATCGCGCATGGTTGCCGCGCATGGGCGCGCCATTTGCTAAAGCTTTACGTGATATCCGCAAGTTGCCTGATAACCCGCAAGGCTTGCAGCAAGCGGTTTCGAGGTTGCATCTAGCATTGAATAAAACTGCGAAATATACGGTTTTTAAAGGCGGCATAGATGAATTTATCGCCAAGAAGCCAGCGTTTGCCGCGGTTAGAAATGATTTGGTCGCTTTCTTTGAAGTGTCCCGTCATGCATTCTTTGAATCTACCCCAAACCCAGATAGTCGCGCACAAAGCGTAGCCTGGCTTAAGACTTTTGCACGTCGCTGCCGCGATTGTGAACGTGGGCTTCCACCTGACGTTGCTGCTGTCAGCAGCAAAGCATAGCGCAGGTATCGTATGATTTTTTATAACGCTTGGTTGTTATGGTTGTTACCACTAGCGTTCCTGCCTTTGTTGCTGGAACGCAGCCATTCACGCCATTACTCATGGAATGAGATGTTGCCCAAGGATCCGCTATCCGATCTGCTTGGGCTTATCCTGAAAATATTAGCCGTTCTAGCCTTGATATTCATCGTATTAGGGTTATCTGGTCCGCACACCTCTGAACAAAAGGTCGAGAAAATCGGTGTAGGTGCGCAAATCGCCTTAGTATTGGACCGCAGTGCGAGTATGGATGACCCTTTCTCCGGCAATGGTGCGGATGGCAAAGTGGGCGAGACTAAGTCCGGAGCTGCAAGTCGTTTGATGACGGACTTCATCAAGCAACGTAAAAATGACATGATGGGTATGATCACGTTCAGTAATTCCGCTATGTACGTGTTACCCCTTACTGAAAATCGCGAAGCGATTTTAGCTGCAGTCCAGGCGACATCAGGTAACTCACTATTCCAGACCAATATCGGCAGTGGCCTGACTTCTGGCGCTGGGCTATTCGATAATGTGCCTGACTCCGGTTCACGCGCGATTATTCTATTATCTGACGGTGCCGGCCGCGTACCTGCTGAAACGCAGCAAAAACTCAAAGAATGGTTCGAGCGCCTGCATGTCAGCCTTTACTGGATCGTGCTACGCCAACCGGGCGGCATTAGTATATTTGATACCAATTACAAACCGGATGAAGACAAGGCCTTGCCTGCCGAAATAGAACTGAATAATTTCTTTAAGTCGCTTAATACACCATTCAATGCTTACGAGGCGGAAGACCCTAAGACCTTAGCAAGTGCGATTAACGATATTAATCAAAAAGAGAAAAAGCCAATCAAATACCAGCAACGTATAGCCGGGCATGAGTTCACTCAACTATGCTACATCCTCGCGGCGCTGATGATAGCTTTATTGATCGCTGTAAAATATTTGGAGATGCGAACATGGCGGCAAGCTTAATGATAGACACTAGTTTAACGAGCCACGAACCAGAGCATCGATTCAAGCTCACCTCAAAAAACCTTACTTGGTTATTAATTGCCATCGCTTTGGCAGCGATTTTTTATATCACAGTAGAAACTAAACGCATTCACGAGATTGAAGCGTTTAATAAAGCCGTGTTGGAAGGCAGGACGCCAGAAACTGACAGGGAAAGTTTTGAAGCGAAATTCGCTACTGCTTACTGGCTGGCAAAGAAAGAACGTTTCAAAGAATCTGCCTTGATATTCAGCAACTTGCTACCTAAAGCGGGAACCAAACAGAAAGCCGCAATTTACCACAACATCGGTAACATCTACTTTCTACGAGGTCTGGCCATCAACGGCACTAACAATACCGTACGTGACGAAGCTGAATATTTGCTGCGCCAAGCCAAAGCGGCCTATGTGAATTCACTGAAGCTGGACAATACGAACTGGAAGACCAAGCATAACCTGGACCGCATTTTAACCATGTTACCAAGTACGCCCACACCAGGCGTAGGCGGCGATGAAAAAGCCGGCCTGATTATGGGCAATATTCCTGTTGGATTACCATAATAATTTACTAATTCTATGAAAATACTCAACTACTTACGCCATCGCCGAGACAGTGCCTTATTGCTGGCAGCGCTTATCTGCTTATTGCTGGCACTGTTTAAGCCGACAATACCGCTGAAACATAATATCTACAGCTATATCTTGGTTGCGGATATTTCGCAAAGCATGAACGTGATTGACATGAAGGTTGACGGCAAACCGGCGAGCCGCATGGCTTATACCCAGCGCATGATGCATGATGTAATTGCATCCCTGCCTTGCGGCACCAACGTTAGTATTGGATTATTTGCCGGTGTGAGCGTTGCTGCTTTATACACGCCGATTGAGGTATGCGATAACTTTGAAGCCTTGCAAGATACGATTGACCATTTAGACTGGCGGACTGCATGGTCAGGTAACAGTCGTATCCGCGAGAGCCTCTTTACTTTGGCCCGAGTGATTCGTACGTTTCCTGAACCAGCGCAAGTCGTTTACTTCACCGATGGTGAAGAAGCGCCGAAACTGCATGCATTCAATACCAAGAACCTGGAAGATTTCCAAGGGGGTACGGGATGGCTTTTCGTCGGTATTGGCGATCCAAGCAAAGGTACAGAGATTCCTAAATATGACGAAAAAAACCAGCTCATCGGCTTTTGGTCCAACGAATCATTCGCCATGCAACCGGGTATTGCACAGATTTCCGAGGCAAACTTAGGCGTACGTGATGACAACGTGGCCGGCGGGGAAAACGATCGCTTCCTCTCGCATGTAGATGAGGATTATCTCAAATCCATCACTAAAGAGATCGATGCCAATTATGTACTAGGAAGCAATTTAGATAATGTGATTCAGGCGATGAAGAAGCAAAAACCTGCCCGTTACGACATTGCACCATTCCTGTTAAGCGCGATTTTAGCGGCTCTAGCGGGTTTATTCGTGATTGCGGCTTACATGCCTAAACATCCTGTCAGCACCTTTAAAAGCCAGTGGCTGGCTTATTTAAAACGCAGGCAAAATAAGGCTGCTACGGCTTAATTTCGCCTGATTTTTTGGTTGTTCTTTTCGATTTTTTTTCGCTAGTATTTCCGGCAACATCCGCCCAGCGCAGCCAGACCCGCAGTTGTCGAAAATCTTCTGCATCTGTGCTGTCTGCCAACACTATGAGTGCATGATTGAATAAGCGCTGATACCAAGCAGTATTCGGCTCATTGAAATTCATCACCACTAAATAAGGCGTGACTACAGTATCAGCCACTAGCTGCACTTTCAGCTCTCTGCGATCTTTTCGCACTACGTATAATTCATTTTTGATATCCACTTTCAAGCCTAGAACAGAGCTGGGCATACAGAACAAGCCATGATGGAGTATGCTATGCATTGCAAACAAGAGGATGATGCATATTATCGGCAATTTGACCTGCCACATTAGCGGCATCAATATCAAGGTCAAACACGAGGCGAAGCTAGCCGCTATAATCATACCGATTAAGATGACTGAGGGCTTGAAATGGACTTGGATTGGCTTCATGTTATTGTTTAAATCATTTTAAAGGTTAGTGTAATGCAAGAATGGCATCAATTCCTCCAGAACAGCTCTAATGCAGTGATCGAAGACACCAAATTAGTCCATTTTGGCGATCCAGCCTGCGAATTGCTCGCAACCAGCAAAGACACTGTGATATGTGATTTATCACATCTTGGCTTACTGGAATTGGCTGGCGCAGATGCATTTACTTTCTTACAAGGCCAGGTCACCAATGATATCAAACAACTAACCGGCAACAGTGCCCATTACACAGGTTATTGCAACCCTAAAGGCCGTTTGTTGGCTCTTTTCCTGGCATTCTCGCATCATGGGCATATACACCTGCAAATGCCAAAAGAACTCGTAGAAAGCATTTCCAAGCGCCTTAAGATGTACGTAATGCGTAGCAAGGTGGTCATCACCGATGTCAACAGTTCAATGATTAAGTTAGGTTTATGCGGTAATAATGCAGCTGAACTGCTTGGTGCTTTATTCCCAACTGTCCCCAATCAAGATTATGAGCTCGTAAGTAGTGATAAAGGCGCTTTAATCAAGCTACCTGGCGCTATAGCGCGTTTTGAAATATTTACTAACCCAACTGAGGCTCCGCTAATTTGGAATGCTTTAAAGCAACATGCAAAACCGGTAGGCGCTGCGAGTTGGGAATGGCTGGAAATCAATGCTGGCATTCCCGACGTAACGCTTAAGACTCAGGAAGAGTTCGTGCCGCAAATGCTTAACTTAGATGCACTTAATGCGATTAATTACAAAAAAGGTTGTTATACCGGCCAGGAAATCGTTGCTCGCACGCATTATTTGGGTAAAGTGAAACGCCGTACCCAGCTGGCTCATATTAAAACAACGGTTGCGCCAGTTGTCGGCGATGATATTGTCGATGCCAATAAACAAGCCATCGGCAAGATTGTGCGTTTTGCGCCAGCCATTGAAGGCGGTTACGATTTATTGGCTGAAAGCCGTTTAGAAAATATTGAAGAGGGTATTTATTGGAATGGGGTGAGGCTTACTATCAAACCATTGCCATATGCGTTAGAAGCAGCTTAGGTTTAGTTTAGTTATTGCTAAACTTCTTTTAGCGGTTTATTGCTGTTTAAGTACCGCTTTAGCAGCGTCAACAGCGCTACTTTCCACCGGTTTCACTTTCTTAGGTATTTCTTCTTTTGGTCTTTCTGCTGTCTTAGGCATTTCTTCTGCTTTTTTGGCAGGAATAGCTTCTATTTGCGGTGGATTTACAGCTGGGCCGGATAACTTTGGCTTTTCTTGGGAAGATTTTTCCTGTGGGACTTTATCTTTGGAGACTGTATCCTTAGCAACACTGTCTTTAACTGCGCCCTCTTTTGAAACTGGGTTTTTTGTAACAGCGCCTTTGGCGGGAGAGCTTAGCTTAGCCGTTGAGTTTTTACTGGGAATTTTAACAATAATCGGGGTATCTGTTTTAGCTGCTTCTGGAGCGGCTGCCGGGGGTGAAACAATCACAGGCATAGGGCCTTCTAGAACTTGATAAAATACTTCGTCCTGCTTCACCATGCCCAATTCACTGCGTGCCCGTTCCTCAATCGCTGCCCGGCCACTTTTCAAGTCACGCACTTCAGCATCCAGCGTATCGTTACGCGCTTTCAGGGCATTATTCTTTTCTTGCTGCTGTGAGAGTTGATGGCTCAAATCCCACACGCGTAGCCAGCTACCCTTCCCTAGCCACAGTGGGTACTGAAGCAAGGCAATGAGCGCAACAAATATGAGCGTCAGTGCTTTCAAAACAATGCTTTGGCCGCATTAAAGCGTTGCTGCGCTGCTCGCAACCTCGCTGTATGGTAAACGGCTATCTCGGCTTCAGCGCGCCGCACGCCTAGTACTGCATGCCAAATCATTCGTTTTAATGTCACGATGCAGTACTAAGAATTATTTAAACAGTTGGTAAAATGCACCGATACCTGCATAGCTCGTTGCGTCGCCCAACTCCTCTTCAATACGCAGCAATTGGTTATACTTGGCAATACGCTCACTACGGCACAATGAACCTGTCTTGATTTGCAACGCATTAGTTGCCACTGAAATATCGGCAATCGTCGTATCTTCTGTTTCACCAGAACGATGTGAAACCACAGCCGTGTAACCGGCACGTTTCGCCATTTCGATAGTTTGGAAAGTTTCAGTTAATGTACCGATTTGGTTCACTTTGATTAATACTGAGTTTGCCACGCCGCGTTTGATGCCTTCACGCAGAATTTTAGAGTTGGTCACGAATAAATCATCACCTACTAGTTGCGTGGTTTTACCCAAGCGTTTAGTGAGGATATCCCAACCATCCCAGTCAAACTCACCCATGCCATCTTCAATACTGATGATAGGATATTTGTCTACCCAAGTCGCTAGGTAGTCAGTAAATTGTGCTGATGTTAGAGATAAACCTTCTGATTCCAGATGATATTTGCCATCTTTGTAGAACTCAGTACTGGCGCAATCCAAACCTAGGTATACATCACGGCCTGGTTCGTAACCGGCTTCTGAAATCGCTTCCAGAATCAATTGGATCGCCGATTCGTTAGATGGCAAGTTAGGTGCGAAACCGCCTTCATCACCAACTGTTGTTGCCAAACCTTTTTTATGCAACGTTTTCTTCAATTGATGGAATACTTCTGCGCCGCAACGCATCGCTTCCCGGAAAGTAGGCAAGCCAGCCGGGATAATCATGAACTCTTGCATATCTACGCTGTTATCCGCATGCGCACCACCATTGATGATGTTCATCATCGGTGTAGGTAATTGCATGGCGCCAGAACCACCTAGATAGCGATACAAAGGCAAGCCAGATTCTTCTGCCGCCGCACGGGCACATGCCATAGAAACTGCCAACAGTGCGTTAGCCCCTAAGCGGTCTTTGTTTTCAGTGCCATCTAATTCAATCAAGGTTTTGTCGATAAAACTTTGTTCTTCAGCGTCTAAGCCGATAATCGCTTCAGTGATTTCGGTATTCACGTTCTCAACGGCTTGCAATACGCCTTTCCCCAAATAGCGGCCTTTGTCGCCGTCACGCAATTCCATGGCTTCTTTAGCGCCGGTTGACGCGCCTGATGGCACGGCAGCGCGGCCAATCACACCGCTTTCAAGTAACACGTCAGCTTCAACAGTTGGATTACCGCGTGAATCTAAAATTTCGCGGGCGATGATATCTACAATGGCGCTCATGACTTTTCCTTTAGGTTCTTTTCTTAAATTTGATAATTATTTAGCTAAATTATTAAAGTGTGGATTCAATAAAGCCAGCTTTTTTCACTAATCTGTCCATATCGACCAGCACTTGCAGCAAATCTTGCATTTTATGTAATGGCCAAGCGTTAGGGCCGTCAGATAAGGCTTTGGCTGGGTCAGGATGGGTTTCCATAAAGATGCCGGCAATGCCGCTGGCTACTGCAGCGCGCGCTAACACCGGCACATGCTCACGCTGGCCACCGCTTTTGTCTCCTTGGCCACCTGGTTGCTGTACGGAGTGGGTAGCGTCAAATACAACCGGGCAATTGGTTTCGCGCATAATGGCCAAGCCACGCATATCCGATACCAAAGTGTTGTAACCGAATGAAGCACCGCGTTCGCACACCATAATGGTATCTGCACCACCATTCGCTTCTTTGGCTTTATTCACAACTTGCAGCATATCGTGCGGTGCCAAGAATTGACCTTTTTTGATATTGACTGGTTTACCGCAAGTTGCGACTGCAACAATAAAGTCAGTCTGGCGGCATAAAAATGCGGGGGTTTGCAACACATCAACCACACTGGCTACTTCCGGCACTTGTTCTGTGGTGTGTACATCGGTCAGGATCGGTACACCGATCTGGCGGCGTACTTCGTCTAAGATTTTTAAGCCTTCTGTGATGCCAAAGCCACGGAATGTCTTGGTAGAGCTGCGGTTGGCTTTATCGTATGAAGATTTGTAAATGAATGGAATTCCTACAGCAGCAGCGATCTCTTTCAATTGGCCGGCTGTATCAATCGCCATTTGCTGAGACTCGATCACGCATGGCCCTGCAATCAGGAACAATGGTTTATCCAGGCCAACTTCAAATCCACATAACTGCATAACTATCCTTTTATTTTTAAATCAATAAACTACTTGATGCCTTTATGCGCCAAAGCAGCTTTTATATACGCAGTAAATAGCGGATGACCCGTACGCGGGTTAGATGTGAATTCCGGATGGAACTGGCAAGCGACGAACCATGGATGTACAGCCTGAGGCAACTCGATCATCTCGCACAAATCTTCAGTCGGTGTTCTGGCGGAAATCACTAATCCGGCGGTTTTTAGTTGTTCTACGTAATTATTGTTCACTTCATAACGGTGCCTGTGGCGTTCATTCACTTCTTTTCCGTAAATGCTGGCGGCCAATGTATTCGGCTCAATCGGGCAGACTTGTGCACCTAAACGCATGGTACCGCCTAAGTCAGAATCTTCTGTACGGGTTTCCAGCTTGCCATCTGCAGCTTGCCATTCAGTAATTAAGCCAATCAGTTGGTGCGGGCTATCCGGGTTGAATTCCGTACTATTGGCATCGGTTAATTTCGCTTGGTTACGTGCAAACTCAATGACCGCTAACTGCATACCTAAACAAATACCTAGGTATGGAATCATGTTTTTTCTTGCGTAGCCAATTGCGGCAATCTTGCCTTCGGTACCACGTTTACCAAAACCACCAGGCACTAAAATCGCATCCATTTTCTTGAGGATGTCAGTGCCGTTTTGCTCGATCTCTTCAGAATCCATGTAATGGATTTTCACTTTGGATTCAGTATGGATACCCGCATGGATCAAGGCTTCTGTCAGCGATTTATATGATTCCGTTAAATCTACATACTTGCCCACAAAGGCAATGTTCACTTCGTTTTTAGGGTTTTCTAAAGCATAGCCGATTTTCTGCCAGCTAGACAAATCCGCAGCTTTAGCCAAAATGTTTAATTTATGACAAACAATTTCATCCAGCATTTGGTCGTGCAATAGACCTGGAATCTTATAGATAGAATCAGCATCAATGGCACTAATAACAGCCTCGGGGGCAACATTGGTAAATAAGGCAATTTTTCTACGCTCATCATCAGGAATATTGCGATCCGCACGGCAGAGTAAAATGTCCGGCTGGATACCGATTTCGCGCAGTTCTTTTACCGAGTGCTGGGTAGGTTTGGTTTTTAATTCACCCGCTGCGGCAATCCAAGGTAACAGGGTTAAGTGAATATAGCAGGCATTACTTCGACCTTCTTCAAAACCCATCTGGCGGATGGCTTCCAGAAACGGCAGCGACTCAATGTCACCTACTGTACCGCCCACTTCCACAATCGCAACTTCGGCACCTTCGGCACCACGTTTGATATGGTTTTTGATCTCATCGGTAATGTGCGGGATGACTTGTACGGTTTTACCTAAGTACTCGCCGCGACGTTCTTTTTTGATGACGGTTTCGTAAATCTGGCCGGTAGTGAAATTGTTGCGCTTGCCCATGCGCTGACTGATAAAGCGCTCGTAATGGCCTAAATCCAAATCGGTTTCTGCGCCGTCATCAGTCACGAATACCTCACCGTGCTGGAATGGCGACATGGTACCTGGGTCAACGTTGATGTAAGGATCCAGTTTCAGCATGGTAACTTTAATACCACGCGATTCCAGGATGGCGCCAAGGCTGGCGGCAGCGATACCTTTACCAAGAGAAGAAACAACACCGCCGGTTACGAATACATATTTGGTCATGGGAAAGGACTTGTTTTTTGTTGCAGACGGGAATAGATTTTACCGCAAATCTAAGTCCGCTCAAAACGTTATGCCAAAATAAAATACTTTACTTTTTCTTTTGGTCTGAAAGCCATATTTACGAAGCTAATAGCCGTTAGTTTTTGCTTGTCCAACTACCGTAAGTCTTGAATCTTTCCTGCACTTCCTGCATTTCTAACTTAGTCAGTATGTATGGATCACCCACTTGCAAAGCGCGTAGATATTGCTCACACAAAGTTTCCACTTCCTGCGCGATATTAAGCGCTTTTTCCAATGTTTCGCCTACTACAATCATGCCATGGTTCGCCAGCAAACAGGCTTTGCGATCTTCCAAAGCCTCAATAGCAAAGTCAGAAAGTAGTTGGCTGCCGAATAGCGCATAAGGCGCACAGCGAATACTGTCGCCGCCTGCCAGTGCGATCATGTAATGGAAAGCCGGTATATCCCGGCGAAATGTACTGAGCGTGGTGGCAAACATGCTGTGGGTATGGATTACCGCATTGACTTCGGGCTTACTAGTGAGGATATCCAGGTGAAAGCGCCATTCGCTTGATGGCTGGCGTGCACCGGTAGCGTTGCCAGAAAAATCCATCCATACCATATCGGCTGGCGTGAGTTTATCTACGGCCATGCCCGATGGCGTAATCAGGAAACCTGGCGGCTGCAGGCTGCTTTCCACACGGATACTCACATTACCCGAGGTGCCGCGATTCAAGCCTGAACTGGTTAATTGCTGACTTACGAATAACAATTGCTCACGCTGGGTCTGCATCTTGTTCAACTCTACCTCGCCTGACTTTTGATATTGATTAATTGACCCGGTGAATAGGCGCCAAGTTCGGTAATGAGGCCGGTGACCAAACGTGCTGGAGTCACATCGAATGCAGGGTTAGCTACTGGCGTGCCTTCTGGCAATATGTTCACTTCAGCGACATCACCGTTAGCCAATTTGCCTGTCATGCAACTGACTTCACTAGCACTACGCTCTTCTATCTCGATTTCCTTTACACCATCGGTCATTTGCCAGTCTATGGTGGGTGATGGCACCGCCGCATAAAAAGGTATGTGGTTATCAAACGCTGCGAGCGCTTTTAAATAGGTGCCAATCTTATTGCAAACATCGCCGTTAGCCGTCACGCGATCGGCGCCGACAATGACCATATCGACATTGCCATGCTGCATGAGGTGCCCACCGGCGTTATCGCTAATGACCGTATGTGACACACCATGTTGACCAAGCTCCCAGGCAGTCAGGCTGGCTCCTTGGTTGCGCGGGCGTGTTTCGTCCACCCACACATGTACTGCAATACCTTCATTATGTGCAGCATAAATAGGTGCCAATGCTGTACCAAAATCCACCGTAGCCAGCCAGCCGGCGTTGCAATGGGTCAGAATATTGATAGGCCTTATTTGAATTGACGATAGCTGGGCATGTAAGCTCTTAATGAGTACCAAGCCATGCTGACCGATTTCCTGATTTAGTTCTGCATCTTCATCGCAGATGCTAGCAGCTTCTGTCCAAGCCACATCTAAACGCATCGTGGGATTAAGCGTTAACAACTTATTCAGCATGCGCTGCACTGCCCAGCGCAAATTCACCGCAGTCGGGCGACTGTTTATAAGTTGCTGTGCCGCGGTAGTCAAATATTTATCACTAGTATCTTGCTGCGCTGCCAGACAAAGTCCATAAGCCCCTGCGGCACCTATGAGCGGTGCGCCTCTCACCTGCATCGTTTTAATAGCTGCAATCATTTGTTCTAAAGAACTAACGTCCACAGTAGTGAATTGATGCGGCAGTTTTGTTTGGTCAATAATTTTGACGATTTTTGAACGATTGTCTTGGTCAGTCGATGTCCAAATTGTGCGATAAGCCTGTCGATTTATTAACATAAAATTATTATTAAAGTTGACTTTTAAAAAGTTCCCTGAATTTGAAAATACTCTCCACAATATCTGTGGATAACTTTGTGAATAATTGTGACTTGAAAATGTAACATGGCATTTTATAAGGCTTTTTTCAAAACGCTTAAATTTTAATCTAATATTTATTCCATATAAATCAATAACTTAAATAATACCCCTTGATTAGTAACACTTTTTTACAATTGTTAATGTAAAGCATTAGGACGTGTGCATAAGTCACCTAATTTTGGCATCACTTTTATAGCGTTCGCACTAGTAATATCAACCACTTGCGCCACATTTAGACGTCTTAAATCTGCTAAAACCTGTGCGATTCCAGGTAATTCTAGCGGGGTATTTCTACCATCATGACCGAGCCATTCAGGTGGAATATCCGGTGAGTCGGTTTCCAGCACAATAGCCTCTAAAGGCAGTTTGGTCGCTAATTCACGGATTTTTAACGCCCTGTCATAAGTCATGGCACCACCAAAGCCTAATTTGAAGCCTAACTGTATAAATTGTTCTGCCTGCTGCAAGCTGCCATTAAACGCGTGGGCAATACCGCCTTTTAATTGATAACGACGCAGATATTTCAGCACATCATCTACAGAGCGCCGTGAATGCAGCAACACTGGCAAGTCAAAATCTTTGGCAACCTTTAGCTGCTCAGTAAAATAATAGGTCTGAGTTTCTATGTTTGCTTTGGTGACAAAGTAATCCAAACCGATCTCGCCAATGGCTACCGGCGCATTATCAGCCGCATAACTACGCAGGCTGGCAATATCTTCCGGCTTGGCGCCATCTACAAATAAGGGATGGATACCCAACGCATAAACGCATTGAGAATATTGTTCTGAAAGTTGAATGACCGCATCAAAGTTATCACGCGCAATAGCTGGCACTACGATGGCCGCCACCCCTTTTACCTTCGATTCTGCCAGTAGTGCCTCCCGGTCATGATTAAGCTCGGCAGCATCAAGATGGCAATGGGTATCAATGAGCATGGTTATGAGTGACTAGGTTTAGCGCGTACCCTGATATCCTGCCCGAATTGGCGGATATCTAAAATCTGCAGATCGATTGCCTGCTGCATCTCTGTAAGCGCTTTATTCCCGAACATGCCCATCGCGTCAGCCCCCATCAACTTAGGTGCGTAATACAAAATCAATTCATCAATTAAGTTGGCCTGCAAAAACGCACCGTTCAAGGCTTGCCCAGCCTCAAGCAGTATTTCATTTACATCCAACGCTGCAAGGTGTTTAAGTAAGGCTTTTATATCGACTTTTCCCTGCATATCGGGTAAACATAATAACTCTGCGCCTAATGCGCTGAGTGCTTTGTGATGTAGCTGAGGATCTGTTGCATACACAATCAATACAGGGCCATGTTCTATAGAGCGCAACATATTGCAGTTCAATGGCGTGCGTAACTGGCTATCGATGATAATACGCAAAGGCTGGCGAGTGACATTCTCCAGACGGACGTTCATGGTAGGATTATCCATAAGCACAGTACCTACGCCGGTGATAATGGCACCAGCTTGCGCACGCCAATGCTGCACGTCTTTCCTGGCGGCTTCGCCGGTAATCCATTGACTTTTGCCGTTCTGCAAAGCGGTTCGTCCATCCAGACTTGCTGCGACTTTACTGCGCACATAAGGCAAGCCATGTGTCATTTTTGAAATAAAGCCTGGGTTAAGTGCAAGCGCTTCTTTCTCCATAAGCCCTGTTTCCACCTGTATGCCTTGCGCTTGCAGCCGTTTGATACCAGCACCTGCTACTAAAGGGTTCGGGTCTTGCATGGCCACTACTACACGCTTCACGCCAGCTTCGATGAGTGCATCTACACAAGGGGGCGTGCGACCATGATGGTTGCAAGGTTCCAGCGTTACATAAGCATCTGCACCCTTAGCTTCGGCACCTGCTTCACGTAGGGCAAATACTTCGGCATGCTGCTCGCCAGCTTTTAAATGCGCGCCTCGACCGATGATTTTTTGATTTTTAACAATGACACATCCCACGCGGGGATTAGGCTGTGTGGTATATAGCCCCTGCTCTGCAAGCTGCAGCGCAAGTGCCATATAAGTGTGGTCTGCTGGAGAATACACGCTGATTTAAAAGTTAATCAGCCATTAGTGGGATGAAATGCGGCTGTGCATCAGGCGGTTGTTTTCATCAAAGAAAATACGCAAGCCATGATAAACATGCATGCATTTGCCTAAATCATATTCCATGGTGGTGTTGTCCTCATAGCTTGGACGACCGAGCAGCATGCCCACCGCTTCACGTGGCACGCCACGGCTTAAGATGCGCTGTTGCAAATCATACGCCATGTCACCGCGCTTGCACTCAGTCTGGATAGTGGCGGCATCTTGCATCCATTTCACTTGGTCGAACTTTTCGCTACCGAATACGACACTGTCTTTCATCGCCCACCAAGTAAAAAACACAATGGTCAGCACGACTGTGAAAGCCGCTAATGCTATTGATGCCCAGCTAATCAGTTTCATCCAGCACTCCTGCGTTGGTCATTCGATTAAATTATTTTGTCGACTTGTCAGATTTAGGCTCCGCTTCAAATTTAGGCTCCGCTTGTCTTCTTGCTTTGTCTTAGCGTTTATCCAAGTCACGAATGGCATTATTGAAATCATCAACATCCGAAAAACTCCGGTATACCGATGCAAAACGAATATAAGCCACTTTATCCATGAGTTTCAGCTCGTGCATCACGCTTTCACCCAACTCACGAGCAGGGATTTCTCGTTCACCAAGGCTTAACAGCTTTTGCGAAATACTATCTAATGCGCGGTCTACATATTCTGTTGGAACAGGTCGTTTATGCAAAGCCCGTGAGAAAGATAAACGTAACTTCTCGCGGCTAAATTCTTCGCGCGTCCCATTCGTTTTGACTACCTGCGGCATATGCAGTTCGGCGGTTTCATAAGTGGTAAAACGCTTATCACACTCACCACATTTGCGACGGCGACGAATAGAATCACCTTCGTCATTGACCCTAGAATCAATCACTTGGGTGTCGATGGCGCCACAAAAAGGACACTTCATTTACCAATTCCTTTTTGGTGACTAAAAATAGAGTTAAAAATGTAACGAGCGCCGCTTAGTATTGGGCGCACGGCACGCAGAAACCGGAGTGTACACATAAGTACATGAGGATTTCGAGTACCGCGTAACCACGAATAAGCAAGCGCAGTCATTTTTAAACTATTTTTGATAAACAGGGAAACGAGCAGTTAAGGCATGCACTTTTTCTTTTGTTGCGGCAATCACAGCTTCATCCGTTGGATTGTCCAGTACGTCAGCAATCAAATTTGCCACCATACGCGCTTCTTCTTCCTTAAAGCCGCGCGTGGTAATCGCTGGTGCGCCAATGCGGATACCGGAAGTAACGAACGGACTTTCCGGGTCATTAGGAATCGCGTTCTTGTTCACGGTAATGTGTGCCAAGCCAAGTGCTGCGTCCGCCGCTTTACCGGTTAAACCTTTTGGACGCAAATCCACCATGAACATATGTGATTCTGTACGGCCTGAAATGATACGTAAACCGCGCGCAGTCAAGGCTGCTGCCATTGCTTGTGCATTCTTAATCACTTGTGCCTGGTAAGTTTTGAATTCAGGTTGTGCAGCTTCCAAGAATGCCGTCGCTTTTGCTGCGATCACGTGCATCAATGGGCCACCTTGCAATGCCGGGAATACGCTGGAATTCAATGATTTTTCGAATTCAGCTTTAGCCATAATGATACCGCCCCGTGGACCACGTAAAGTTTTATGCGTGGTTGAAGTCACGAAGTCAGCATGCGGCACCGGGTTAGGATAAACGCCCGCTGCAATCAAGCCAGAGTAATGTGCCATATCCACCATGAAATACGCGCCTACTTTTTTCGCGATCTGGCTCATACGCTCCCAGTCGAAACGCAGCGCATAAGCAGAAGCACCACCAATCAACAGTTTTGGTTTGCATTCAACGGCAATGCGCTCCATTTCGTCGTAGTCGATTTCTTCTTTGTCGTTCAAGCCATAAGGCACGATATTAAATAACTTACCAGACAGGTTAGCTGGTGAGCCATGGGTCAAATGACCGCCGTGACCCAGGTTCATCCCCATGACGGTATCACCTGGTTTTAAAATAGAGAAATACACCGCTTGGTTGGCTTGTGAGCCAGAATGTGGCTGCACGTTGGCGTATTCTGCACCATACAAGGCTTTCAAGCGGT
>JBKJOT010000103.1:0-12003 GCA_046595335.1 Methylotenera sp. | reverse complement strand
TGGGGATGGCTCGAAAAGCTCGACACTATTTTGGGTGGGCGAACTATTGCCATGCTGGTGGGTACTTTACTGATCACCATTGTTTCAATTGTATCTACAGACAATTGGATACTCTCTATGGGCGGCCAGAATGTGTTAGTAGGAAAAACCCGCAGTACCATTATTGCCCTTCAACAACTTCAAACTAATATCTATAAGGCAGAGAGTGCTCAACGAGGCTATCTCTATACTAACCGCTGGGAGTATGTGGAGCCCTTTAATAAATCGCTTATAGATGCGCGCAATAATGTTCGTACTGTTGAAACCTTTATTACTGCCACTACCAGTGGTAAACAACAAAAAGAGCAGATGGAATGGTTAAAAGCCATTAGCGCAAGCCTGGAATCTAAGGCAGCCGAAATGAAAATCACTTTAGATCTAGTATCTAACGGTAAGACCGTAGAGGCTAAGCAAGTGATAGATTTAGATGCAGGCGTAAGTGAAATGAAGAAATTCATCGACAATACCAATCACCTTATCCAAAATAGCTATGCCCTGTTGAAAGTGCGAGAAAAAGAGCGCTTACAAACCATGTTGCTAACCCGGGTTTCTTTAATATGCGGCGCAGTTTTAATTGTAGTATTAATGACGTTGGTGATAAAACAATTGCTAGCAGAAATTGCAACCAAAACCCATTTACAGCAACAGGTCATCCATGAAAATGAGATTTATGAACAGAAACTGGAGCAGCAAACCAAACTGTTAAGAAGTCTGGCTTTGGATTATCAAGCAGACGTAGAACGTGAACGCCAAAAGTTATCCCGTGAATTGCATGATGAATTAGGCTCTATTCTCACAGCCACAAAAATGGATATCAGCTGGGTAATGAAAAAGTTAAAGGATATTTCTCCCGACAATATGGGTATGGAGTTGATTGAAAAGCTCAAGAAAACCAACCGGTATGTAGATCAAGGGATTAACTTTAAACGCCAAGTGGTAAAAGAGCTGCATCCTTCCATGATTACGACATTTGGTTTTTGGCCGGCATTAAAATCACTTATTGAGGATGCTGTAGAACGTAGTCAGTGGCAACTCACGCTCAATCTACCGGATGAAAGTACCAAACTCAATGAAACGATTAGTTTAGTGGCTTACCGGATCATTCAGGAATCCCTAAATAATGCTAATAAATACGCCAAGGCGACGGCAATTTTTATTCATGTCATGGTCGATGAGAAATTCCTCAAGATAGAAATTGAAGACAATGGTATCGGTATAGATATCAAATCATTGAGTAATAATACTCATGGGCTATCTGGGATGCGTCATAGGGTATTAGCCATTGGCGGATATTTTGAATTGCTCAGTGAACCAGGCAAAGGTTTGCTAACGCGTAGTTTGATTCCGCTAGACGTTAATTAATCACTATCAGTTATTGAATATTTGTATCATTATTAGTCCTCTGCAACCCCTTCCAATAGCGTGTAAGCTGTTTCTTACATCATAATCAGCAAATCAGTGACTGTGTCTGCATGCCAAGTAGAGTATGCTACTTGAGTACAAAATGAAGTTAAATTTAGCCAAGGCTAATGTCATTTAGTCTTATTATTCAAGGAGCACAATTATGAAAACAACTAACACACTAAAAATTATCATGGTCAGCATTTCATTAACATTTGGTACATCTTCATTGGCTGCATACGCTGCCGATACTTTTGATGTGGATCAAGTGAAAGAAGGTCAAATTCCATATGCCGCAGAATTTACCAAATTAGATACTTCTGGCGATGAATTACTCTCACGCTCAGAAGCTGTTAAAGATAAAGTTTTTACTAGAAAACATTTTATTAAAGCCGACGTTGATAATGACGGTACCTTAGACAAAAATGAATACGTGACCTATAAATCAGCAGCAGAGAAGCAAAATGCAAAAAGGGTTGTGAGTGATAGTGTAATTACCACTAAAGCCAAGGCCAAAATTCTTGCAACTAAAGATCTCAAAAGCTTACAAATCAGCGTAGACACTCATCAAGGAGAAGTGCTGCTAAGTGGATTTGTTGATAGCGAGGCTGCTAAACAAAAAGCGGAAGAGGTTGTTTCGCAGATTCATGGTGTTAAATCTGTTAAAAATAGTTTAGAAGTGAAAAGTTAAGCCTTACAAAGCAAACGAGAAATAGCTCAACAAAAAGCCACTTTATATTAGGTGGCTTTTTTAATGTAACTTTTTTGTAGGCCGAGTCTTACAAGAATATAGGAATAAGAGGGACTGTATAAACACGTGTGCTTACCTATGATGGTAATTCATCAATTGACCGAATAATTGACAGGAGGACTCACTATGAAAACGTCACATAAGTTACATAAAATAATTTTAGAAATATTTACTCTAAATGCTATTGCATTAGGAGTGGTGATTGGTACAGCTAGTGTGAGTGCATTTGCGGCAGATGATGATGGCGCAGATTGGAAAGCTCCTTTAGCTGTCGAGTTTTCAAAATTAGATACCTCAGGTAATGGTTTACTTAAACCGAATGAAGCTACAACAGGTCATGCATTTAACAAAAAGACCTTTGCTAAAGCAGATGTTGATCATGACGGCACCATCGATCAAGACGAATATGTTTATTTTAAAACCGGTCAATGGCCAAAAGATGCACAGGCAACCGTGCAAAATAACGGTATGCCAAACTCACAAGATAATGCAACAGATAGCCCAGACAAAATAATTGAGAAAAATCCAACAGCTGCCGGTAAGTCTGATAGCTCTAACGATAAGTTAAAACTAGATAATGATTTAAGCACACCCGATTCTAATATGATTGATAGTCCGGCAAGCCCATCAAAACCGGATTCCGTAAATCCTAATTCAACGGGACCTGAGCCCATTAACCCTGATCAAGCTCTTCCAGATTCATCAAATCGTGGTTCAATTGAAGAGCTTTTACCACCCACAGTTGCAGAATTAGATCGATATACCCAACAGGTGAAATTCCAGACGAGTGAGAGTGTTTCTAGAGAGAACTCAGACGGCAAAGCTATTGATGATAATGTCATTAATACTAAAGCAATTGCTACCATCTTAGATACCGACGAGCTTGAAGGCATTGAAATCAGTGTTGAAACGCATCAAGGCGAGGTGTTGTTAGATGGCTTTGTAAAAAGCGAGCAGGACAAAAAGAAGACAGAATATGTTGTCTCTATGATAGATGGAGTAAAGTCAGTACGGAATTACCTTAAAATCAGAAGCTAATTTCTAGTAAAGCAAAAAGCCGGTACCTAACCGGCTTTTTTATTGTTCGTATTTTAGTATTGAATTACGGATTAGTGCGACTATTTGTAAGGCAGTTGAGAGACTAGGAATCTGATGAGGCCAAAGGATTAAGTTTACTTAAATCCTCAGCATTTAACCATCGCCATTGACCTACCTTTAAATCGTCAGGCAATTTTAATTGCCCAATCTGGATGCGTTTTAAGCCATCTACACGATTGCTGATGGCTGCAACCATGCGTTTAACCTGATGATATTTACCTTCCGCTAAGGTCATGTGAATCACATGGTCACTTATTTTCTCACAGGCCAAAGCTGCAATTGGAGCATCTTCATCCAACAGTTGCACCCCTTTTAGTATGTGAGCCATTTGCTGATTATCCACAGGGTGTTTGCAAGTAACTTCATATACCTTGGGCACTTTGTGCTTAGGCGAACTCATGCGATGAATGAACTGTCCGTCATCTGAAATTAATATCAACCCGGTTGTATCTTCATCAAGACGACCAATACATTGCACGTCCCGAGCTACTAACGGATGTGGCAAAAGGCTGTAAATAGTGGGGTGGTGTTGGGTCTTATGCGAACATTCATAATTACCAGGCTTGTGCAGTATAAGGTAAGATTTTTCACGATAATCCCAAGCTTCGCCTTTAACGGTATAACTTAGATTATTGGTATCAAAATTCGCATTGGGTACCTCGCAAATCTTCCCATTTACGGTGATGTCACCATTCAAAATCATGATGCGGCATAATTTGCGCGTGCCAAAACCTTGCGCTTGTAGTATTCGCTCAAGCTGCATATCTAGCGCTTATTTTGTGTAGCAACATTAGGATCGCATTTAGCTTTGATCCATATGCCGGTCATATCCGTAGATTGGTCTATAGGCCCGGAATCTTTGCTCATACCTTTGAGCGTGGAGGTTGCGTGATAAGCCGTATCGCCATTCAAGGTCATTTCAAATTTGCCTTGGGCTTCCATGTCACCGGTACAGACCATATCACCAGTTGCTTTATTAGCAGTGTGTTTGAAGTTCTGCATTTGGCAATCTTTGCTTGGCTGCTTGGACATATTATCTAAAGAAGCCTGTTCCTGTGTAATGCAAGTTTGTACTTTCATCGGTTCATTGTTGCTTGGAACTTTAATGCCCCTCTTTTTCATTTCGGCCAGCTGTTCGGCTGGAATAGCCGGCATGTTTTTCATACTGGTTTTTACTGTTACCTCCCATTGGCCTGGTTTTAAGCCTTCAGCAGCCTGGGAGGTGATTGATAAAGAAAATAAGGTAGTGATGACAGCTTGATGGAATAGTTTCATGGCTTGTCCTTTATTTAATGTGTAGTTAATGTGTAATGTTAGTGATATCGCAAAATTATAAACTAGTGTGGATAACCAAGGTCACATAATTAGTAAAGCGCCTGGAGCTTTAAGTTACACTAACATTTTTAATTTAAAGCTGTAATTTGCATGTCTTTCAAACATATTATTTCGCGGGATAACCCGGTTTTCAAGCATCTAAAAAAGTTATCTGAAACTGCCCGTGAACGGCGTGCAGAAGGTAAGACTTTATTGGATGGTGTGCATCTTATCGAGTCTTATATGGCAACATTTGGCGACCCGGATGTACTTATCATTCCTGAAGGGAAAAGCACTGTAGAGGCAACTAGCCTCATACAAGCTTTGGAGCATGTTTCTACCGTGATGCTGCCTACCTTGATGTTTGCTGAACTTACGCCAGTGACCAATGCTACTGGTATCTTGGCATTGGTTAAAATCCCTCAATTGCCAGTGCCTGAACATGTAGGTTTTGCGTTAATGCTGGAAGATATCCAGGACCCCGGCAACTTAGGCAGTATATTACGAACAGCGGCTGGGGCGGGTGTAGAGGCAGTCTATTTAAGTATAGGTAGCACAGATGCCTGGTCACCTAAAGCCTTGCGAGGCGGGCAAGGGGCCCAATTCGTTTTGCCAATTGTAGAGCGCGCCGATTTATTAAAAGAGCTGCAAAATTTTAAAGGGAATAGTTATGCGACGGCTATGGATGGAGAATCCTTATATGCACAAGATTTAGCATCAGCGACAGCCTTTGTAATGGGTAATGAGGGTGCGGGACTTTCTACCAAAGTGATGGCAGCAAGCAGTAAGCGTATTACCATTCCTATGGTTAACAGCAAATTCGGCTCCATAGAGTCTTTAAACGCAGGAGCTGCAACAGCAATTTGTCTATTTGAACGTTCCAGGCAAGTTAATCATGTCTCTTAGGAGGTTAAGATGTATAAACTTAAAGATCATTTAGGCTTTTCAGCCATTGAAATGATGGTAGTGGTAGCTATTATTGCGATATTGGCTATGGTTGCCATTCCATCTAGTATGCAACGTATCGTTCGAGAACAAGTGGTTGCTGCTATACCATTAGCCGATGTAGCTAAAGAACCTATTAATTATGCCTGGACTTCACTTAAGACTTTGCCAGTTGATAATTCCCAAGCTAACTTGCCCTTACCAGAAAAGGTGGTAAGCAACTTTATCAGCGCATTAGAAGTACAAAATGGTGCTATTCATATGACCTTTGGTAATAAAGCTCATCCTCAACTACAGGGGAAAATACTAAGTATCAGGCCTGCTGTCATTGAAGAGTCTCAAAGGGTTCCAATTGCATGGGTATGTGGAAATGCTATGCCACCAAATAACATGGTCGTCATGGGGGGGAACCGCACGAATGTTCCTAAAGAGTATTTACCAGGTATCTGTAGATAAATTATAGATGTCGAAACGTGATTCTCGTTATTGAAGATGTGATGGTAAAGTCAGAGATCGTAAATCTTTTGTGAAAAATTAAAACAGCAGCTTAAAAAATTCAGAGATGCAACCGTCCCTATAAAGGCAGTATCCCTGCTTAATGCACGGCAGGCTTATCACCTTGTACGATGATCGCCGGGTCATTTTCTGCTAATAGTTGGGTCGTATCAATTTTATCAAACACATACTGTGTATTACAGAAATCACAATTGACTTCAATCTCGCCGCGTTCCTTGATAATTTCTGTTATCTCATCCGCTCCCAGCATCCGCAACATATGTCCTACGCTTTCACGTGAGCAGCTGCAAAAGAATTGGGTAGCACTGGCCTCAAATAAACGGATATCTTCCTGATTGAACAGCCGCGTTAACAAGGTTTCAGTGGGTAAATGCAGTAATTCATCCGTAGTGATTGTGCTAGCTAGGTAACCCGCGCGATTCCAGGTATCTACGTCCTGGATTTTAGTCACTCCGTTCATGGTTTCAGGCAGTTTTTGCAATAACATGCCCGCGGCAGAATCGCCATCGCAGCTTAACCAGATGCGCGTATCAATTTGTTCCGAGCGCAGCATGTAGTTTTCCAAGACTTCACTGATACTGTCGCCTTCTAGTGCTACGATGCCTTGGTATGCCTGATTGCCGTCTTTAGGGTCAAGCGTAATCATGAATTGGCCCTGTTCCATCAGGTCAAATAAGTTCTGTTCATTGGTGACTTCGCCACTCCATTTAGCGGTCGCCCGTATGCCAAAGTCCGAGTTGCATTCCACCACCAAAAGTTTCAATAAACCTTTGCTTTGCATCTGCAAGACTAGCGATCCATTCATCTTCAGTGTGGCCGACAATAGGGCGCTGGCCGCCATGAGTTCACCGAGCGCATTACGTAATCCTGTAGGCATAAGCTGCTTATGTAATGCTTGGTGGAAAGTCTGGTTTAAACGAACGATATTGCCGCGTACTGGAGTGTCCTCAAATACAAAGCGTTGCAAGGTGTCTTGTTTAAGAGTGTCTAGTTGTGGGGTGTTTAGTTGAATTTCCATGCTGATATTTTAACAGTTTAGCCAGCCGACAACTTGAATACCCGAGGAATTTTTTGTAAATCCCAGTTTTCTAAAGTCCATTTCCAGACTTCATTGATCGAGTTGTTTTGGAGTCCTGGAGACGGCTCCTGGCCTAAGAATATTAGCGCTTTAACCAGAAATTTTGTAGCTTCTAAAGCATCAATTGCTTCAGCTAAGGTTTGCTTGCTGAGCTTTTCGCCTGCTGCATTCACCGCAATCGGCACATGAGTGTAATGAGGTTGCTTGAAATTCAGTAAGTATTGCAGGTACATTTGCCGAGGTGTGGAACTCAGCAAATCCGCACCCCGCACAATATGGGTGATACCTTGCACTGCATCATCCACTACTACAGCTAATTGGTAAGCGAAAAAACCATCCGTTCGCTTTAAAATAAAGTCGCCGATATCTTTGGCTAAGATCTGTGAGAGCAGTTTAGTATTATTGATTTGTATCGCATCGGTAAATTCCCAGAGCTCATTGTTGGTTTTAATGCGCCAAGCCACAGGTATATTAGATTTTACCGCATGATTTAAACAGGTTCTTGGATACACCGCACCCTCTATCCCAATACTGGCTGAATCCGCTATTTCCTTGCGAGAGCAACTGCATGGGTAAATCAAGTTTTCATGTAGTAACTCATCAAATGCAGTCTGATAATAAGCGGCACGCTGGCTTTGGTAAACAATATCCCCGTCCCATTCAAAGCCGAATGCTGCCAAAGTGGTTAAGATATTGTTGGCAGCCCCTGCAATTTCCCGCGGTTTGTCCAGGTCTTCCATACGAACTAGCCATTGACCATGTTGCTTCCTCGCTTCAGCATAGCTGGCAACCGCGGCTATCAAAGAGCCAAAATGCAGCGGGCCAGTGGGGGAGGGAGCAAAGCGGCCGATATACATAAAAAGAAGTTAGTTAATAGGCTGCAAGTAGGGCGGAATATGCCAGGAACCCAATTGATTGCCCAATAGCATCAAATGGCAGTGCAGTCGGTCTGCACCGTTAGCACTTACATCGAATTCATAGGTGCGTAACAACTGCGCGTGGCCTTTACGGTTGCGACCCATCCAAATCCTGCTGCACGCAACAGATTCATCCAATAGCTGCAGGTTAAAACGGCCTGCGAGCTCTTGCCCTAGTAAAATAGCGCGTTCCCGCTTTGCTAAGCTGTCCAGCCAAAACCAGGCAATCAATATCAATATTGCCAATAACGCTAATTCCATCATATTGCATCCAATTATTCGGTTTCGACCGGCTATTCAGTTTCTTCTTCCGGTTCATCTTCATGTAGGGACAAAGTATCCGCCTTGGACGCACCTTCTGTAATACCGGCATTCTTGCCATGTAGTTTGAAACGCAGGCGTAATTCGTTAATTGAGTCAGCGTTGCGCAATGCGTCTTCTTCTGTAATGCGGCCTTCTTCGCATAATTTAAAGAGGGCTTGGTCAAAAGTTTGCATGCCGAGCTCAACGGATTTTGCCATGGCTTCTTTTACCATATTGGTTTCGCCTTTTAGAATCAAGTCTGAAACCAGAGGTGAATTCAGCAGAATTTCGATTGCTGCACATCTTCCGCCACCAGTTCTTGAAACCAAACGCTGTGAAATAAATGCTTTTAGATTAAGCGATAAATCCATGTGTAACTGGGCGTGACGTTCTTCAGGGAAGAAGTTGATGATACGGTCCAGTGCTTGGTTGGAGCTATTAGCATGCAGCGTAGCCATGCAAAGATGGCCTGTTTCAGCAAAGGCTAAAGCAAATTCCATAGTTTCACGGTCGCGAATTTCGCCAATCAAAATCACGTCAGGTGCCTGGCGTAAGGTATTTTTCAACGCACTAAACCAATCCTTGGTATCGCGACCGACTTCCCTATGCGTAATCAAGCAGTTTTTACTTGGGTGAACATATTCCACTGGATCTTCCACGGTGATGATATGGCCATGGCTGTGTTCATTGCGATAATCAATCAGTGCAGCCAGTGTGGTTGATTTACCTGAACCGGTACCACCTACCAGAATCACCAAGCCCCGTTTGGTCATCATCACTTCTTTCAGGACTTCGGGCAGACCAAGGTCATTGAAATTAGGAATCTTGGTCGTAATCGTCCGCAAAACCATCCCAACCTTTTCTTGCTGCACGAAGACATTGACCCGGAAACGGCCGATTTCTTTTGGAAATATGGCAAAGTTGCATTCTTTATTTTCAGCAAACTCTTTACGCTGCTTTTCACTCATGAGTGCATCCGCAAAGGCTTTAGTAAATTCCCCAGTCAATTTTTGCTGAGTCACTGGCGTCATCTTGCCGTCAATTTTCATAGCGGGAGGAAAGTCTGCAGAAATGAATAAATCGGAAGCTTTTTTATCCAACATGCCACGTAAAAGATTGTGCATGTAACTTAATGCCTGTTCATTTGTCATTCAATATCTCGTTATTGTTAAATAATTAAGTAAATTGTTATTATTCAATACGCATAATGGTAAGAGTATTTAATAAATGCATTATTATTGAAATCTGTAAGCTAAACCATAAATTTATCAGATATAGTTCTATCAAACTGACTAGGTCAAGAAATAAATTCGATGAATCCCTCGCGTGAAAAAGAAGCCATTGATGCTTATTTAAGATTGCTGCAAACTAAAGGCGCAAGTGATTCGATACTTGAAAAACGAGCTGCGTTCCTAGATTTGTTGAGTGTGCAGCTCGTAGAGAAAGTGCTAGATGGCACTGAGTATCGCGAGGCGATTGAAGTGGTGATGGAAGCCGTTTTGCCTGATACATGGCATGAGAACCTCACCACGGCCCGAGAATTTTACCCATTTTGGATAAAAGATTTCAAAGCCATTGCCTCGCTGAGTATTAACGCTGGCTTCGATCTTCAACCTAGTGAATGGAAACCACTGCCTACTTCACTGAAGATTATATGGGATAGTCTGGAAACTGAAAAGTTTGATACTTCCGAAAACTGGCCCTTAAAAGCTTATACCCAAGCATTGCGTCATGAAGGCGCAGAGCAATCGCTAGTAGATACGCGGGTAAAATTAGCCAAAGTGATCCTCATCCGCCTACGTGATGCCCCAATCAGGAATCATAAATCGTACCGCACTGCAGTGGATCTTACTTTGCCTTTGTTTAGCATCAAGCAGAATAGACGATTATTCTTGGTTGTCGTGCGTGAGTTCTATCATTTCTGGACCGGCAACCCCGATGCAGCAAGTATGGTCCTTCAAGATGGTTCAGGAAATATCCTCCAGTAAATATTAATAATTGCAAATTTGCATTAACTTGGTGCAATGCACCATATGCAGCACTAATATGGTGCAATTGTTTCTAACACTTTTCCTAATTGCTATTTAAAAACAGTAGCTTAAGTACTGGCGCGCTATTTGCTTATTTTCCGGGACTTGAAAACCTTGGAGTGATACAAAATGGAAGCGTTAATCTCGGCAAATGATGTGTTATTTGTATTGTTAGGCGCCATAATGGTGCTTGCAATGCATGCAGGATTTGCATTTTTAGAAGTAGGAACTGTACGTAAGAAAAATCAGGTGAATGCATTGGTAAAAATCCTTGTGGATTTTTCTGTATCCACGATCGCTTACTTTTTCATAGGCTATAGCATTGCGTACGGTGTAAATTTCTTTAGTAGTGCGGAGCTATTAGCTGCTCACAATGGTTTTGGCTTAGTAAAATTCTTTTTCTTACTCACTTTTGCTGCAGCTATACCGGCCATTATTTCAGGTGGTATTGCCGAGCGCGCAAAGTTTAATCCACAACTTGCTGCCACTTTTATATTAGTAGGTTTTGTCTATCCATTCTTTGAAGGCATCGCTTGGAATAACCACTTTGGAATTCAAGACTGGCTACTAGCTAGTTTTGGCGCTAAATTCCGCGACTTTGCTGGCTCGGTTGTTGTCCATGCAATGGGGGGCTGGATAGCGCTGGCAGCAGTATTATTGTTAGGCGCGCGCTCTGGACGTTACAGCAAAGATGGACGCTTGCATGCGCACCCACCTTCTAATATTCCTTTCCTGGCCTTAGGCGCCTGGATACTTACAGTAGGCTGGTTTGGTTTTAATGTGATGTCAGCACAATCTATACAAGGCATTTCCGGGCTAGTAGCTATTAATTCACTGATGGCGCTTGCTGGTGGTACTTTAGCGGCACTGATGCTAGGAAAAAACGACCCGGGCTTTGTACATAATGGCCCGTTAGCTGGCTTGGTAGCCATATGTGCCGGGTCAGACATCATGCATCCGTTAGGGGCGCTGGTTACAGGGGCAATTGCCGGCGCATTATTTGTTTGGGCCTTCACCATGACGCAAAACCGTTTGAAAATTGATGATGTACTAGGCGTATGGCCACTTCATGGCTTATGTGGTGCATGGGGTGGGATTGCTGCCGGTATTTTTGGAGCAAAAGCTTTAGGCGGAATGGGCGGCGTAAGCTTCCTGTCACAACTAATAGGTACAGCGTTAGGCGTGGTGATTGCTTTTGCAGGCGGTGTTATTGTATACGGGGTGCTCAAAAAAATAGTGGGCATTCGCCTTAGTGCCGAAGAAGAGTTTAATGGGGCGGATTTAAGTATTCATCAAATCGGATCTACAGCAGAAGATTAATGTTTTTGTAAATAATTTAAGCAGTAGTATGATTTTAAAATAGAGTCATTAAAGTTATATAGATTAAGACTAACTTTTAGGAGACAGACAGCTTGCCAATTAGTTGGAGTAGTAGTCTAGTAGTCTTGTCGGTGTTGATAGCCATGTTTGGCTCATTCACGGCGCTTTCTCATGCAGAACGCATGCGGGAAAGTAAAGGCTACCACGCTACTGCTTGGATGGTAGCAGGCGGCTTTACTCTAGGCATGGCCGTTTGGTCCATGCATTTTATCGGGATGCTGGCATTCCATT
>JBKJOT010000044.1:0-28472 GCA_046595335.1 Methylotenera sp. | reverse complement strand
GGGCCGAAAGTCACTACTTCGGCCCTAATTGGGCACGATAACCCAATTCATATGCAAGGACATTTTCTGACTTGAAATTACTATCACCTATCAGTAAGTTTTGTGGGGCGGGCAATACTGTCAGGAATCGTACGTCACGGTCTATGCGAGATGGCATCCGAACTGCTCGAGAAACCGCAGACCATAATAATTGATTCTGCGACACTTTCCATTGTAGTCGCACACTTGGCTCTGCTTCCCAGCCTGTGTAATCATTATGTTCCAGCTTGGTTCCCAGTGTTAAAGAAAGCTTGTCGTGCAGCTTGATTTCATCCTGTATAAAGCCGTTATATAGGTCGTGGTCTAAATGTGCTGGAACGAATGTCAAACTGGGCGAAGCATCTACCGCGTCATGGGTGGAGCGGTACCCTAAACCCCAAACGATCTTATTGCGGTCATTTAAAATAAAGCGATGCTGAAAATCCACATCATAAGTATCAAGTGTATCTTTAAATACCCCTGCAGGGGTCAATGGTATCCCCATGAAAACGTTACCGGGCTGTGGGACGGAAAAATCGGTCTTGTCGTAATACATTTGCAGGCTCATGTCAGATCCTGCAGAAAATCTATGCGTCCAACGACCTAGGATATTACCTCCATTCACTTGGCCTGTTCCGCCGGTAGACACATCCTCCCGGCCTCCGTAAATATCACCTTGTACCGTAAAGGTATTTGCTACAGACGCCTCTGCATCAACACGGAAACCGCCTTGACTCATATGCCAGCCATCATGCGCGTTATCCCCGTTTCCAAAAGCCTCGTCATCCCTATCGAAATATTTGCCATAGATGCGGTAAGACACATTTTCAGCAAGTTTACCGCCATAACGTAGAGCCGTAGCCGAGCGTAACTCACTGCCACCGATGGCTTCCAAATGAGTTCCTTGCGTATCTTGAGCCTTCTTGGTAATGATATTAATGACGCCATTGACAGCATTAGCTCCCCACAGGGTGCCGCCTGGGCCGCTAATGACCTCAATGCGGTCGATGTCTTCCAATAGGTAATCCTGTCTATCCCAGAATACACCTGAAAATAATGGGGAATAGATGGTACGACCGTCGATCATCACCAATAACTTATTACCTAATTCAGTATTGAAGCCTCTGGCACTAATCGCCCAGTCATGCGAGTTTTTCTGAGCTACGGTTAAATTATCTGCTAGTCGCAATGCTTCCGGGATACTAGTTGCTCCAGAACGACGAATATCCTCATTGGTAATTACAGTGACTGCAGCAGGCGCATCAATAATGCGTTCTGGTTGCCTTGATACAGAAGTGATTTCTATATTAGCCAAGTCTTCCAAGGACATTTGTAAGAAGTTTTCCGGGGAAATTGACTGAGTTGTATCGGCCATCACCGGCGTATTCCAAAAAATACAAAGGAATGCGGAGAGAGAAGCAACAGCATTCGCAGCTTTTTCTTGATGCTGCAATTTGATCGGATTTAAGCGCAGCCTAAACCACAACAATGAAAATCGTAAGGGTTGTTTGCGTTGATTCTTATTTTTAAGCATACATCCCCCAAAGGGTAGAGAATGAAATGGCAACAAAAATTAATATACTCGCAAGTATACTGAGAATCAAGCTATGGAAATTGCTAGGTAAGCGTTGTATTTATTAGGATAGGGGGGGATTTTCTGTCCGGAAAATATTACATTTCCAGCTGAAAGTTACAGTAATGAATATTAGAAAATCGGTTATTTTTGTTAACTGAGTTTGCTAGTTTATTTTAATAGATGCGATAGAGCGCGTGACTGCCAGATATGAGCCTAGCCAGCCAATAAAGGTAGCCAAACCAATCATGCCAAAAAACAATTGACTATCAAATAAACTTAAACGGAAGTCACTGTTGTACAGCATAGATATCTGTGACACAGAATAGTTAAAGAAGCCGATCACTACGGTCATCATCAAAATGGCTAATAAACCGCCGAATAAGCCGTAGAAGATGCCGGCATAGAGAAAAGGTATCCGAATAAAACTGCTGGTAGCGCCCATGAGCTTGCTGACTTCAATTTCATCTTTTTGCGTCAATATCTGCATGCGCACGGTATTGCCGATAATCATTAGAAGCGCGATGGCTAATAAGATAGTGATAAAGAAAACAATCTTTTTGCCAAGCTGTAAGAGTGTAGATAAGCGCTTAGTCCAATCCGAATTAAGTAAGGCATGTTCAACTCCGGGAATATTCTGTAATTCGGTCTTAAGGATTTCGAGCTCTTCCGGATTAACGGACTTGGCTTGAATAAAAAAGGCATCCGGCAGTGGATTCTTATTAAGTTGTTTTACCGCGCTATCCGTGCCGGACTTGGCCTGCAGGTCTTTCCAGGCATCTTCTTTGCTGACTAATCGATAATGTTTGATAGCTGTGTTTTTGGCCAATAAATCATCGATTTCGCTAATGGTCTCTGCGCTGGTATCCAATTTGAGGAAAAGGCTGATCTCCGTCTCATCCTGCATATGATTCGTGAGTTTGGATAAATTATCCACGCCTAGGTAAAACAAACCCGGCAGGCACATGGCAACAGCTACCACCAGGCAAATCAGCAATGTAGAAGCTTTATTGCTTTGCATGCGGCTAAGCACTAGTTTGATGGCTTGGGTATGATGATTGAGCCAACTCATGCATTGATACCTGTTGATTGAATGTTTGGAGATGTAAGCATGCCTTGGTTAAGATGTATCACGCGATTGTGCGTGGCGCTCATTCCTAATGCATCATGGGTTGCCACAATCACGGTTACGCCCACTTGGTGGAATGCATAGAAAATCGCCATGATATCCGCCGCGTAGCTCGCATCTAGGTTGCCGGTAGGCTCATCTGCAATGAGGATAGAAGGACGGCTCACAACTGCGCGGGCTATCGCCAGGCGCTGCTGCTCGCCACCGGACAAGGTAATCGGCATGGCTTTTTCTTTATGCAACAGGCCAACTTTATCCAACGCGGCACGTACACGTTTACCTGCTTCGTTACCCGAAACGCCGTTGATGCGTAGCGGCAATATGACGTTCTCAAAACAATTGCGGTCGTACAGTAATTTATGATCCTGGAAGATCAGGCCGAACCTACGCCGCATGAACGGAATGGCTGAGGGCTTGAGTTTGCTGATGTTCTGGTTGGCAATGAGTACGGTGCCGCTGGTAGGGCGTTCAATGGCTGCGATCAATTTTAATAAGGTACTTTTGCCGGCACCGGAATGACCAGTCACAAAAGCCAATTCTCCCGCATTGATATTGAGGCTGATGTTTTTCAATGCTTCATCGCTACCGGGGTAACGTTTGGTGACTTGGTCGAATTGAATCATGGCTCGTATTGTAGCGCTAAAAAGGCGTTTGAAAAGTTGATCAATCAAACATCGCATCAATAAACTCGCTGGCAACAAAGGGCCGCAAGTCATCGATCGCTTCGCCGATGCCTATATATCGGATCGGGATGGGTCGCGCCTCTGCAATGGCGGCGATGACGCCGCCTTTAGCTGTACCGTCTAGCTTACTTAGCACCAGGCCAGTCACACCCAATGCATCGTCAAAAGTCCTGACTTGCGTCACAGCGTTTTGCCCTGTATTAGCGTCCAGCACCAACAGCACTTCATGCGGTGCGCCAGGCAAGGCTTTGTCCATCACGCGTTTTACCTTGGCGATTTCTTCCATTAGATGCATTTGCGTAGGTAAGCGGCCGGCAGTATCAGCCAATACGATATCAATATTTTTTGCTTTAGCAGAGTTGATAGCATCAAACATCACAGCAGCCGGGTCGCCGCTTTCCTGCGAGATCACAATGACATTGTTACGATCGCCCCAAACCTGCAATTGTTCGCGCGCTGCAGCCCGAAATGTATCGCCAGCAGCGATTAGCACGGATTTCCCCTCGGCCTGGAAGGCATTTGCGAGCTTGCCGATAGTAGTAGTTTTGCCTGCGCCATTGACACCGGCCAACATGATGACAAAAGGTTTATGAGTAGTAGTGATTAAAGGCTTTTGCAAAGGCGTCAGTACATCAGAAAGGGCGGCCTTAAGAGCGACTTTAAGCTGAGCGGTATCATCTAGGTTTTGCCATTTGACGCGATTTTTTATGTCGGCTAGGAGCTTCTGTGTGGCGTTCATGCCCACATCTGAAGTCAGCAGAATCGTTTCAAGCTCTTCGTAAACTTCAGCGTCAATTTTGCCACCGCCGAACAGCCCAGCAAACTGGTAACCGAACTGATGACGGGTTTTACTTAAGCTTTGTTTGAGGCGTTCAGAGAAACTGGGTTTGGGAGCTGGTGTAATTTCAGCAGCATTTTGTACTGCGCTATCTCCTGCAATGCCTACTGCATTCTCTGCGGGTTTTTCTGCTACTTTTTCTTCAGCCGGATTTTTTTTGAATATATTAAACATGGATTCACAGACATTGATGCACACTAGATAGGTTGCCTGTATTTTAGCGTAAACTCGTCACTAGCAGGCAAATGTAGGATAATTTTGCCGCAATGAATTTAAGTCAATAGCCCGTCTGAACTAATGTGATATTGCTGGGTCTTTCGGTAGTGTTTTAAAGGCATTTCACAACAGCGCAATTAAATCCTCAATTAATAGTTTAATGATAAACATATGGTCAATACAAAAAAAATACTCCTGATTTGTGCAATATTACCTACCTTATTCAGCTTGAATGCCCAAGCAGAAAAAATCGAAGAATTCAAACTCAAAAATGGCCTGAAACTCATCGTGCAAGAAGACCATCGCTCCCCTGTGGTAGTGTCGCAGGTGTGGTATCGCGCCGGCAGTATGGATGAAGTGAACGGTAAAACCGGTGTAGCGCATGTGCTTGAACACATGATGTTCAAAGGTACAAAAAAAGTAAAAGCCGGGCAATTTTCGCGCTTGATTGCCTCTGCTGGCGGTAAGGAAAACGCATTTACGGGTGCAGATTACACTTGTTATTTTCAACAGCTGGAAAAGTCTAAATTACCGCTGTCTTTCAAGCTGGAAGCGGACCGCATGGAAAACTTACAACTTAGCAAAGAAGAGTTCAGCAAGGAAATTAAGGTGGTGATGGAAGAGCGCCGCTGGCGCACGGATGACAAGCCCCAATCTATGGTCAATGAAGCTTTCCAGGGCGTTGTTTACAGGGCGCATCCCTACGGCCGCCCGGTGGTCGGTTTCATGAACGATTTAGAAAATATGACCTACGAAGATGCCCGTGAGTGGTATCACACTTGGTATGCACCGAACAACGCCACACTGGTCGTGGTGGGGGATGTAAAAGCACAAGAAGTGTTAAAACTGGCCAATCAGTATTTTGGCAAAATCAAGCCAAAAGTCTTGCCGACACGTAAGCCACAGGTTGAGCCTGTCCAAATCGGTGAGCGTCGCGTCAATGTAAAAGCTCCTGCTAAATTACCGTATCTACTCATGGGTTATCACGTCCCGGCGTTAAGTAGCTTAGATAAAGATTGGGAGCCATATGCGTTGGAAGTATTAGCAGGTGTGTTAAGTGGCAATCCTGCAGCTAGGCTGAACCAGAAGCTGGTACGTGAATCGCAGCTAGCCATTGATGTAAGTGCTGGTTACGATTTGTTATCACGCGGCCGCTTAAGCATATTCGAACTAGATGGTACGCCTAGTGAAGGTAAAACTGTTGCAGAGTTACAGGCGGCCTTGCTTGACCAGATTGAGAAAGTTAAAACTTCTGGAGTGACTGATGAAGAGCTAAACCGGGTTAAAGCGGGCGTGATTGCCGCCGATGTATATCAGCGCGATTCCATGTTCTATCAAGCTATGCAGATTGGCACTATAGAAACGGTCGGCTTCTCATGGCGCTTCCTTGATGAGTATCCAAATAAATTGCGCGCGGTCACTCCTGAGCAAGTACAGCAAGTCGCGAAAAAATACTTATTGTTGGATAACCTGACCATTGCAACTCTGGATCCGCAGCCTTTGGACCCAAACGCCAAGCCGCAAGGCAAACCGCATATCCATTAATGCTACAAGGCATATTTGAATTGACCAAAATTACTGAAAGAATTTAGGCAGGCTAGAATGAATTTAAAAAACATTAAAAACTTCCTCACGCTCATATTGTTGTTCAGCAGCTTTAGTGTCGTAGCTGGAGTCAAAATCCAGCAGTGGCAAACTAGCAGTGGGGCAGAGGTTTATTTTGTAGAAAACCATGATTTGCCTATTGTAGATATCAGCGTGAATTTCCCAGCTGGTAGTGTACGCGATACCGCTGAGAAATCCGGTCTGGCTGGCGTCACGCGTTATATGATGACTTTAGGCGCAGCAGGCATGACGGACGAAGTGATCGCTAATAAAATGGCGGATATTGGCGCCATTCTAGGCGGTGAATTTGATGCTGACCGTGCTTCATTTAAACTTCGCACTTTGAGTAGTGAGCGTGAACAAACCCAAGCGCTGGATGTATTCACCAAAGTTCTACAGAAACCTGATTTTCCTGAGGCAGTCCTGAACCGCGAAAAGGCCCGCATCATTGCTGGTCTGCAAGAATCTGCCACTCAGCCGGAAAGTATCTCAAACAAAGCTTTTATGGCTGCGTTATATGGTAAACATCCATATAGCTTGGATGAAAGTGGGGAGGTAGACACCGTTAGTAAAATCAAGCGTGAAGACTTGCAAGCTTTCTACACCAGATATTACAGCGCTAAAAGTTCTGTAATCGCCATGATGGGCGATATGACCCGCGAACAGGCGAATAAAATCGCCGAGAATATCGCAACCGGCATGCCGAAATCTGCTGAAATACCGCCAATCGCTGCAGTAGAGTTACCGAGCAAACCTGTAGTACAGCGCATTACGCATCCTGCTTCACAATCGCATATCCTGATCGGTTATCCGGGCATCAAGCGCGGCGACCCAGACCTATTCCCATTGTACGTAGGCAACTATATCTTAGGCGGTGGAGGCTTCGTGTCACGATTGACTGAAGAGGTGCGCGAGAAGCGCGGCCTGGTCTACAGTGTATACAGTTATTTTATGCCGATGGGTGAGTTAGGCCCGTTCCAAATTGGCTTGCAAACCAAGAAGGACCAATCCGAAGCGGCGATTTTACTGGTAAACCAGACCTTGGATAAATTCCTTAAAAACGGCGTGACCGAGGCAGAACTAAAAGCCGCAAAAGATAATATTATCGGCGGGTTCCCTATGCGCATTGATAGCAATAGCAAGATACTGGATTATCTGGCAATGATCGGATTTTATAAATTGCCGTTGAATTATCTGGATGAATACAACAAAAATGTTGCCAAGGTGACCGCTGCACAAATCAAGGAGGTGTTTAATCGCCGCTTGAAACCGGAAAATTTTGTTACGGTAATTGTAGGCGACCCAAGCCCGAAGTAATACAGCCCGAAATAATGCTTAAACAAAATAAGTAGTAAAATGAGTTTTTGTTTCTAAATTCATTTTACTTTTGAGCAGACCCCAAACTAAATCCCACAGCAAACTCAGTACCATCCGCATCAATTCTGGCGAATGGCGTAGTCGCCTGATCAAATTCCCCGATGCTGATGGCTTGCGGCCTACGCCGGAGCGAGTGCGGCAAACCTTGTTCAATTGGTTGGGGCAGGAATTAACGGGTCAGGCGTGCTTGGATTTATTTGCTGGCACTGGTGTGATGGGGTTTGAGGCACTATCCCGAGGGGCAACTGCGGTGACCATGATAGAGAAATCAGTCCCGGCTTATAAAGCATTAATTAGTAACCAACAAGCATTGAAAGCTGACTGCGCCACTATATTTAACCAGGATGCGCTACAGTTCCTCTCAGCCAACAAACAAAAATACAACTTGGTATTTTTAGATCCGCCCTATCACCAACAATGGCTACAAAAAATACTCCCATTGCTCACCCCGCATTTGCTAGCAGAAGGCTTGATCTATGTAGAAGCAGAGTATGCGATTACAGAAGCATCTGAATTCGCTACTGATTGGCAAGTGCTCAAACAAGGCAAGGCGGGCAATGTTTTCTATCATCTGCTAAAATCGCGGCATGACCTACACATCCCTTAGAGTTGTTTACCCTGGTACTTTCGACCCTGTCACGTTGGGGCACGAAGACCTCGTACATCGCGCCGCCAAATTGTTCCCGCATGTCATTGTCGCTGTCGCTGGCAGTTCAAATAAAAAAACCATGTTTAGCTTGGAAGAACGGGTGAACCTAGCCAAGGATATTTTTAGCATTCATAGAAATGTGGAGGTGCGCGGTTTTTCAGGCTTGCTAATGCAATTTGTCAAAGAGCAAAATGCGCATATGGTGATTCGTGGCTTGCGCGCTACGGCAGACTTTGAATATGAGTTCCAATTGGCAGGTATGAATCGCAAGCTATACCCGGAATTCGAGACCTTATTCCTGACACCTGGAGAGCAGTTCATGTTTGTTTCATCAAGCCTGGTGCGTGAAGTCGCTGCACTTGGCGGTGATGTGCATGCGTTCGTATCATCAACTGTGGAAGACGCAATCAAATTAAAGCTTGGTGCATGATTTAACATGAAATTTGTTTTGCGAAATAAAGTGCAAGAAGCCGCGGAACGAACGACGCAGGCATATCGAATGCATAGACTAGGAGTGAGTGAACACGCGACGCCGCGATTTGTTCACAAAGCGAATTTATGGCTTTGATGATTACTGATGAATGTATTAACTGTGACGTCTGCGAGCCGGAGTGCCCAAATGGCGCTATCTACCAAGGTGAAATGATCTATGAGATCAACCCGAATCTTTGTACAGAGTGCGTAGGGCATTTTGATAAACCGCAGTGCGTTGAAGTGTGCCCGATAAACTGCATTCCGCTAGACCCGGAGATGGTTGAAAGCACAGAACAGTTGCTCGAAAAATACTATCAATTAACTTCAGAAAGTATTACAAAAAAGGATAATTAATATGCGCATGCTGCACACAATGCTTCGCGTTGGTAATATGGAACGCTCAATCAAATTCTATACAGAAATATTAGGCATGAAAGTGCTGCGTCAGCATGATTTTCCAGACGGGAAATTCACTTTGGCTTTTGTCGGCTATGGCGCCGAAAGCGACCATACCGTACTTGAGCTTACCTATAACTACGGTGTAGAAAGCTACGAAATAGGCAAGGCCTATGGACACATTGCCTTAGAGGTAGACGATGCATATAAAGCCTGTGAGGCAGTCAAGCAAACCGGAGGAAAAGTGGTGCGTGAAGCTGGGCCTATGATGCACGGAACAACTGTGATTGCTTTTGTGGAAGACCCGGACGGCTATAAGGTTGAGTTCATCCAAGCCGGTACCTATTAACTCGCTTTGCTATTAAGTACTATTAGCTATCAAGTACAAATGAGCTGGTACCTTTACATGCTGGAATGTAATAACGGCGCTTATTATGCGGGAATCACCAATGACCTGGAAGCACGATTTTCTGCGCATCTTTCTGGTAAAGGTGCCCGCTATACCAGGGCTAACCCACCCATCAAAATCATTGCAAGCCAGTTATATGCAGGCCGCTCTGAAGCCAGCATTGCCGAAGCACAATTAAAAAGCTTACCTAGACACAAAAAGCTGCAATACTTCGATAATCCTTATCTCCCTCCAGTGACATAAATGATTATCCGCAGCAATACTTCAGGTAACGCATGGCCGGCTATTGCATCGCCTAATGATGCGACCTTGCTGGCCCTGCAATACCAGCTCGAACGTAGCCAATGGTTGACACCTGAAGAGATACAGCAAAACCAGTTTAAACAGGCGCAGCAATTACTTACTCACGCTCTAGCTACCATTCCCTATTATCAAGCGACCATTCCTAACGCGCTAATTGATCAAACCCCAGATTTAGATTGGGATGCCTGGCAACGCATTCCAATACTTGAAAGAAAAGACGTGCAGGAAAATTCACAGAATCTAATCAGCAAAGCTATTCCCCCTGATCATTTACCGGTAGGCGCTGGATTAACATCGGGTTCTACTGGTCGCCCTATCAGCTTGTTACGCACTCGAGTCACGAGTTTGATGTGGGATGCATTTACTTTGCGTTCGCACCTTTGGTACAAACGGGATTTATCAAAAAAACGCGCGGCGATTCGTTATTTTGAGGGGGATATTGCAGCTGCACCTTTAGGCGCGATGCAGAAAGGTTGGGGCACAGCTGCCGATATGTTTCTGCCACACGGCATTGTGATTGCTTTAAATGTCTCTACACCCATAGCAGAACAGGCAAAATGGCTGCTTAAGGAAAACCCGGATTATTTGATTAGTTACCCCAGTAATTTAGCTGCTTTAGCGGAGTTTTGCAGCAAAGGGAAAATTCAATTTTCCAACCTTAAAGAAATAGCCACGATGGGTGAGTTGCTTTCAATAGAGCAGCGCAACACTTGCCGTGAAGCGTTTGGTTTAGAGATTATTGATACCTATAGTGCCGAAGAAATCGGTTATATTGCCATGCAGTGCCCATCAAGCCAGCATTATCATGCGCAATCTGAAAATGTATTACTCGAAGTAATAAACGAAGCTGGCGAACCATGCAAAACCGGGGAAGTTGGCCGAGTAGTACTGACCACATTGCATAACTTCGCTAAACCGTTGATACGCTATGCGATTGGCGATTATGCAGAAGTAGGGACTCCCTGCCAGTGTGGACGTGGGTTGACTGTGCTCAAGAAAGTAGTAGGACGCTCAAGGAATATGTTTGTCCGGCCTGATGGCCAAAAGTTTTGGCCTAGTGTGCCAAGATTTACTGATGAAATGTATGCGGCATTACCTGCAATAAGACAGGCTCAATATGTACAAAAAGCGCCAGATTGGATAGAAGTCAGAGCGGTGGTAGAACAGTCCTATTCATCTGAGTTGGAGGTGCAGATTACTACATTTTTTCAAAAGCAATTTGACTACCCATATCGAATTACATTTACTTATCACCCCAGTTTGGTGAATGTGAAAAACGGAAAGTTTGAAGAGTTCTTATCCGAATTATCGTAAAACCTAGTTATTCTTTAGTTTTAACGTTAAAGCGCTAGGGCCCCGAAGAACATTATTATTTCTCCAAATGGTAGGGCTATCTAGTACCCAAGTTTTAGGTAAGCGTTCAAGTAGTTTTTCTAATGCAACCCGCATGACCATGCGAGCCAAATGCACCCCTAAACAATAGTGTATGCCATGTCCAAAAGAGAGTTCAGGCCCTGATAAGTCTCTTTGAATATCGAATATTTCCGGATTTTGAAAACGCCGGGCATCATGATTACATGCGCCCAAAGCAATAATAGTTGTTTCGCCTGCGGCTATTTTGATTTCACCAAAATTGATATCTTCACTCGCTGCACGTGAGCCAGTAAATTGCACTGGGCAATCAAAGCGTAGGATTTCCTTAATGGCATTGTCTAAAAGCTCAGGATTATTCTGTAGTAACGTAAGCTGGTCAGGATGGTTAGTCAAGGTGTGTACCGCTATGCCTATGCTATCAGCCACTGTTTCCTGGCCTGCAAATAGCACCTGGGTGACGAGGCTTACAATTGTGTTATGTGCTAGGCTGCTATTGCCATTTAGGGGTTTAATTAACTGAGAGATTAAATCCTCAGCTAAATGAGATTTTTTCCATTCAATAGTCTCTTCAGTGTAATTGATTAACTCATTTAAGGCGGCCATTCCAGGCGCATAGGCTTCAGGCACGTAGCCTAAGTCTAATACATCAGCTAATTTCTTAGTTGTCGATTTAAACCATAGAATGTCCGGGCACGGTATGCCTAATACCCTGCTAATTGCACCTACGGCTAATGGATATGAAAACTCTTGTTGAATTTCAAAAGTGCTTTTATTTAGCACATTTTCTAATAGTCTATCCGCATCACCTTGGATAGACGCTTCTAATATTGATAGGTGAGACTCTTTAAACGCATCCACCAGTAATGCACGTCTAGCCGTATGTATGGGGGGATTTTGAAAGAGCGGCCATTCGGAAAGATGTTGCCATATTAATGATCTATCATTGGAAAATGTTGCATCATCATCTTTATTAGGCACTTCATTGCCAAATAAAGGTTTATGAAAAGGTGCTCTCAGTACCTGCCTAGCCTCATCAAAACCAAAGAAATACCAGGTGCTTTCATAACCAGGAATGCTTGCATGACCACGTTGGATAGGCCCTTGCTGTGCGTAAAGTTGATACGCTGCATAAGGGTTTAACTGGGTATTCGGATCTAAAGGGTTGAATAAAGATGACTTCATGACAATGTTTTATAAAAAATCACTCGGTGCCCACCAGATGAAATATCGCTTGGAATAAAGTTCTTCATAGTCCAAAGAAAAGTACAGTTCAGCATACGATAATAGAAGCGTAGTATAGGGTCTGCTAAGTAGTCGTCTAAAGTAGGGGTATAGCCAAGTTTTAGCTGACGGTCGATTGCTATTTTAAACTTGCCAGAATATGCAATGTTTTCTGTACTCGTGTCGCTGCCATTGTACGATGGACAACGGCCATCTCCTACAAGGTAATGGCAATGATCCTGTTTTGCAAAATCAATCACTGCCAAGATTAGGGCGCGTGTCATTTCAGTACCCCGCTGGTCTGGGCGAATACTTAAGTTGTAAGCAAATGCTGCATTGTATGGCTCTGCATTGGGAGCATTAGAAAAGCCTTCAAACGTTTGAGGAAAGTCGAGTTCATTAGTTGGGTTAAACCAACTCCGCCGCCAGCTCGCTAATCCTATAAGCTGTTCATGCCGCCAGATGCCAAGCATAAAATGGCCGAATTCAAATCGCTCTAAAAATGTTTGGCGACTTGCCTGTATCGACGCTGGCCAAGCAGTGTGCTCGTAACGAGAAACAGTTTCAAGATCATCGATACCAAGTCTGGTAATTATCCAGTCTTTTTCAAGAGGGCTTGTATTTTTATTGTCTGAAATCACGTTAAAATCATAGCATGGAGTACGTTGTTGGAATGAATGCATCTTAATATTACCCGGTTAGAGTAAAATTAATGATAGCTTTTAATTATGGATAATAAGTTAGAGCTAGCAGTGAATGCCGCCTTGTCCGGAGATTGGCATGCGGCGCATAATATTGCTCAGGATATTGAAGAGGCTGACGCACATTGGTTGCATGCAATATTGCACAAAATAGAAGGTGACAAGGGGAATAGTAAATACTGGTATGCCCGTAGCGGCGGGCGTCATTATGAGGATTTTTCAGATGCAACTGAGGAGTTGAAAGCCTTGTTAAAGCATTTACAAAGCCGTAATCAAAAATAAAAAATCCCACAAAAGTGGGATTTTTCTACTCAAATAAATCTTTAACTTTATCTACCCACGATTTATTGCGTGGGCTATGCTTGCCGGCATCGGCCTGAGTGCTGCTATCAAATTCGCGTAATAGTTTCTTTTGATGTTCAGTTAGTTTCACCGGGGTTTCCACGACCACATGCACCATCAAGTCACCTTGTTCGCTTGAGCGCAAAGGCTTGATACCTTTACCACGTAATCTGAATACTGCACTGCTTTGCGTTTCTGCCGGGATCTTCATTTTCGCAGAGCCACCCAGTGTTGGTACCTCAATTTCACCACCTAAAGCCGCAGTGCTGAAGCTAATTGGCATTTCACAATGCAGGTTGCCACCATCACGTTGGAAAATCTCGTGCTCTTTCAAATGGACAACTACGTACAAATCGCCTGTAGGCCCTCCATTCACGCCAGCTTCACCTTCACCGGAGAGACGGATTCTATCTCCTTCATCCACACCGGCAGGGATTTTGACTGACAGCGTTTTATTCTGTTTTACACGGCCAGCACCGTGGCAAGTAGTACATTTATCTTCTTCCTTGATGACTTTGCCGGAGCCATGACATTTTGGACAAGTTTGCTGCACAGAGAAGAAGCCCTGCTGCATCCGCACCTGTCCATGTCCATTACAGGTAGTACAGGTGACGGGTGATTTGCCGGGTTTTGCGCCGTTGCCTTTACATGTTTCACAGCTGGCTTGTACAGGAATGCGAATCTTGGTTTCAGTTCCCTTTGCCGCTTCTTCTAAGCTGATTTCCATGTTGTAGCGCAAATCTGCACCGCGATACACATTGCTACGTTGACCGCGGGCGCCGGCCCCAAAGATATCTCCAAAGATATCACCAAAAGCATCGCCGAAACCTGCTCCGCCAAATCCGCCAGCACCGCCGCCCATGCTAGGGTCTACGCCCGCATGACCATACTGATCATACGCAGCACGTTTTTGGTCGTCAGACAGCATTTCGTAAGCTTCTTTAGCCTCTTTAAAGTGCTCTTCTGCTTTAGGATTATCCGGATTCCGGTCAGGGTGATACTTCATCGCAAGTTTGCGATAGGACTTTTTAATATCCTCACTAGATGCATCTTTATTGACGCCTAATACTTCGTAATAGTCTTTTTTTGCAGCCATTTTTTATCCAAATGCTTGAGTGAACTGTTTAGTTAGGCATAGACAAAAGCCACGAAGGTCGTGGCTCTTGTTTTGCATATTCTAACCTTTATTACACAATTTCAAAGTTAGTCTTTTTTCACTTCTTCAAACTCTGCGTCTACCACTTCTGCATCTACCGTTTTTTCGCCTTGAGGCTGTTGAGCACTCTCCGTATTGGATTGTGCTTGTTGCTCAGCATAAACTTTCTCACCAAGTTTTTGTGAAGCTTCCATCAGTGTGTTAGTTTTGGCTTCAATGGTGTCTTTGTCATCCGCTTTCATGGCTTCTTCAACTTCTTTAAGCGCATTTTCAATCGCTTCTTTTTCAGTTGCATCAAGTTTATCACCATGTTCAGCTAGTGATTTTTTCACAGAGTGAACCATGCCATCCGCAGCATTACGTGCCTCTACAAGTTCGCGCAACTTGCGGTCTTCATCGGCATATTTAACTGCATCTTCTTCCATCTGCTGAATTTCAGCTTCTGACAAGCCGCTGTTTGCCTTGATGGTGATTTTGTTTTCTTTGCCTGTTGCTTTGTCTTTTGCAGATACATGCAAAATACCGTTGGCATCGATGTCAAAAGTCACTTCAATTTGCGGTGTGCCACGTGGTGCCGGTGGAATGTCGCTTAAGTTAAATTGACCCAAGCTCTTATTGCCGGAAGCCATTTCACGTTCACCTTGCAACACTTGAATAGTCACAGCGTTTTGGTTGTCATCAGCAGTTGAAAACACTTGCGCTGCCTTGGTAGGAATCGTGGTGTTTTTCTTGATGAGTTTAGTCATCACGCCGCCTAGTGTTTCAATGCCTAATGACAATGGTGTTACGTCTAATAACAACACATCTTTCACGTCACCTTGTAATACGCCACCTTGAATTGCCGCACCAACTGCAACCGCTTCATCAGGGTTTACGTCTTTACGTGGCTCGCGGCCAAAGATCTCTTTTACTTTCTCTTGAACTTTAGGCATGCGGCTTTGACCGCCGACCAATATCACGTCAGTAATATCTTCGATTTTCACGCCAGCGTCTTTAATCGCTGTGCGGCAAGGAGCAATCGTACGCTCGATTAAGTCATCAACAAGTGATTCTAATTTCGCACGGGTGATTTTTACTACTAAATGCTTCGGCCCAGTCGCATCAGCAGTGATGTAAGGTAGGTTCACTTCAGTTTGTTGTGCACCAGATAACTCGATCTTGGCTTTTTCTGCAGCTTCTTTTAAGCGTTGTTTTGCCAATAAGTCATTGCGTAAATCTAAGCCATTTTCTTTCTTGAATTCATCAGCCAAGAAATCGATCAAGCGATTATCGAAGTCTTCACCGCCAAGGAATGTGTCACCGTTGGTAGAAAGCACTTCAAACTGGTGTTCGCCATCAATGTTGGAGATTTCAATAATAGAAACATCGAATGTACCGCCGCCTAAGTCATAGACGGCAATTTTGCGGTCACCTTCTTGTTTGTCCATGCCGAACGCTAATGCGGCAGCAGTAGGCTCATTGATGATACGTTTAACTTCCAAACCGGCGATCCGGCCAGCATCTTTAGTGGCTTGGCGTTGACTATCGTTAAAGTAAGCAGGCACAGTAATGACGGCCTCAGTCACTTCTTCACCTAAGTAGTCTTCCGCAGTTTTTTTCATTTTGCGTAATACTTCAGCAGAGATTTGTGGCGGTGCCATTTTTTGGCCACGCACTTCAACCCATGCATCGCCATTATCAGCTTTTGCAATGGTGTATGGCATCAATTGAATGTCTTTTTGCACTTCTTTTTCTTCGAAGCGACGGCCAATCAAACGCTTCACCGCATACAATGTATTTTTGGGGTTGGTTACCGCCTGGCGTTTGGCAGGTGCGCCAGCCAAGATCTCACCATCTTCCTGATAAGCGATGATTGAAGGCGTAGTACGTGCACCCTCCGCATTTTCAATTACGCGAGGTTTGCCACCTTCCATCACTGCTACACAAGAGTTGGTGGTTCCTAAGTCAATACCAATAATTTTTCCCATGTTCTAATCCTTACCTAATATTCTATAAATTTAATTTGTACTTCCAATGAAATAATCATTGGGCTATTTTTTTTGTTTTCAAGCCCCTATATTGATTAGGGTTTATTAATTGTTTATTTGGCTTTAGCCACCATCACCAAGGCGGGGCGTAACACCCGGTCGTTCAAGGTATAACCCTTTTGCAACACTGTAAGCACCGTATTAGGTTCCTGGTCGCTTTCAAGCATGCTGATGGCCTGATGTTTATTAGGGTCAAATTTTTCGCCCACAGGATTCAATTCTGAAATATTAAATTTGTCGAACACCGAAGCCAGTTGTTTGGCAGTTAATTCAACGCCATCTTTATAACTTTGTACTTCGGTGGCTTCAATCAATAGCGCAGCATCTAGGCTATCTTTAACTGCCAATAATTCATTGGAGAATTTCTCTAGGGCAAACTTGCGTGCTTTATCAATGTCTTCAGTTGCACGGCGGCGGATATTCTCGCCTTCTGCCTTCACGTATAGCACTGCGGCCCTGGCTTCAGCCAATTGCGCTTCTAACTGGCCAATACGCTCATCTAAAGAGCCAGCAGCACCGGCATCTTGCAAGTCATCCTGAGCTGTTTCAATCTCCGGATTTTGAATATCAGCGTTTTCTTGTGCTTCTTGATTCTTCTGGTCTTGTTGCATAGATTTCCCCAAAACTTATTTAATTGAATAACATTGTTTTAAAAATGGGGATAGCTGAATTGATTTCAAGCCCTAAAGCAAAAAAAGCGGGCTTTTAATCCCAAGTGCGGTTAATCCCAAGTGCGGTTAATTAAATCTAAGTACGTTTTTTTAAAAAAATATAACGGAGGTAATTTAAGTCCGGTTATTGCAAACTTAGAAATGCCTGAAATACTTCTTCCACGGTAGGAGTTTGATTAATATCGCCAATATTAATTGCAAGTGAGAAAGCTCCTGCAGTAATGCCAGTAAGTTGGGGATTAGTATCTGTGTAAATAGCAATGGTCGGAATATTCAACGCAGCAGCTAGATGCGACAAACCGGTATCCACACCTATAGCTGCTTTGGCGTGGCTGAGAAGCGTTGTTAAGAGTGCAATGCTTAATTTAGGCAATACAGTGGCATTGGTTAGTTTTGACGCAATCTGTTGAGCACGATTGAGCTCAGCTTCGCTTCCCCAAGGCAATAGTAGCTGCAATTGTTGTTTAGACAATAACTCCCCAAGCTTTATCCAGTGGTCTACAGGCCATAACTTACTATCCCGACTTGTACCATGCAGACCCATTACATAGGGCCCGGGAGGAACTACACCTAATTGGCTTTGAGCTTGGATGCCGTAATCAGGGCGGGTATCCGGCATTTCATAATTAAAAGCCTTTGCTGCTAACGCCCGATTTAAAGCTACAGCCTGTTGAGACCGTGAGACTCTGTGCTTAGTATTGTAAAAAATACTCGCGAGCGGTTCTCGTGCAGAGTCGCTATCGAACCCATGTTTATTGCCGTGCGTAAATAAAGTAAATAGCGCACTTTTAAGCAGGCTTTGTGTATCCAGCACAATGTCATAATGACGGGATGACAACTGCTGTCTTAAAGCATTAATTTCTTGCCATGTTTGCTTACTGAATAAAGATTTTCGCCAACGCCGGAACGATACTGAGATGACATGATTCACAGCCGGATGTAATTTGGGGATGTCAGCAAAACTGGCCTCTACCAGCCAATCGATTTCAATATCTGGATAATGAACGCGAATGTCGGCGATGATGGGTAAGTTATGGACGATATCGCCTAGAGACGATGTTTTAACGATAAGCAATTTCAGCATATGCGATATTTTCGCATACAATTCAGTTTTAACGACCCCAGTTCATTATTTTCCAATTCCGACTTTGAAGTTTGCTTTCCTCATTTTTAAGTATTTCCCTTTTGGCGGTATGCAACGTGATATGTTGCGCACAGCAAACGAATTAGTTAAGCGCGGACATTCCGTAGAGATTTTTGCGATTGATTGGCAAGGGGATCAGCCGGCTAATGGTATCAAGGTGCACGTCATACATACAAAAGCTTGGTTGAATTATCAGCGCTACCAGAAATTTATTAAGCAAGCACATGCAGCGATTAACCAAGCTGGAGATTTTGATTTTGTCTTCGGATATAACCGCATGTATGGTTTGGATGCACACTTTGCTGCCGACCCGTGTTTCATAGAGCGAGCACATACGCAACGTAGTTTTCTATATAGACTATTGCCGAGAGTAAAATGGTTTGCAAACTGTGAACGTGTGATTTTTGCAAAAGAGTCTAAAACCGAAATATTAATGGTGTCAGAGACTGAAAAGGCGTATTTCCAATATTGGTATAACACACCTGAGAAGCGTTTTCATTTTATTCCCCCGTATCTTTCGGCTGAGCGCTTTAAGCTACAGGATAAACATGCCATGCGGGAGCATTTGAGGAAAACTTTCGGCTTTAAAGAAAACGACTTTATATTTATGCTGACGGGTTCAGGTTTTCATATGAAGGGCCTTGATCGTGCGATTAATGCTTTGGCCGTTTTGCCAGCACAGTTTCGTGAATATGTGCGATTAATTGCTGTAGGACAAGATAATCCTAAGCCGTTCAAAAAAATGGCTAAAAAGCTAGGGGTAGAGCAAAACTTAGTCATTTCAAAAGGTCGACCAGATATTCCGCAACTTATGCAAGGGTCTGATATTTGTATTCACCCAGCTTATCGAGAAAATACCGGACTTGTCATACTAGAGGCGTTGGCAAGTGGAGCGCCTATGTTGGTTACGGAAAGCTGTGGCTATGCAAAGCATGTCACGCAAGCGAATGCTGGGGTTGTGATTGAAATGCCTTTTTCCCAAGAAAAATTCAACCAAGTATTTTTAACCATGTTGGAATCGCCTAAAAAACATGAGTGGTCTGAGAATGGTTTGGCATATGCTCAGAAGTTGATGCAGGAGAATGACGGCAGTGCAGAGGCTACAATTCTAATTGCACTGGCTGAACGCAAGAAGTTGCAGGCTTGTAATGAGTAGTAATTGTAAAAAGGTACAGATTGCTAGCGAGATTTCGCAATATCTCAATAATGAAGATGTCTTTGCACAGGTGATGCACTTGCAAGGTAAGGCCTTCCGCGATGTGCCTGGGCGCAAAACAATACAAGTACAACTCGGTACAAATAGCTACTTTATCAAGCAGCATTTTGGCGTTGGCTGGGGGGAGATCGTTAAGAACCTGCTCACTTTTAAGTTGCCGATTTTAGGCGCCAGGACAGAGAAGCTCGCGATAGAAAAACTGGATAGTATTGGTATCGCCACTACGCCTTTAGTAGGGTTTGGTGAACGTGGCTTAAACCCTGCTAGCTTGCAGTCATTTCTGATCACCAAAGACCTAGGCAATATCATTTCTTTGGAAGATTTGTGTGCGAGCTGGAAAGTTAATCCGCCATCAACAAGCTTTAAACGCAAATTGATTGTGGCTGTAGCGCAACTTTCTAAAACCCTGCATATCAATGGGTTAAACCATAGGGATTTTTATCTGTGTCATCTTTGCCTCGATGCGGACGCGCTAAATAAGAATGAAATCAAACTATATTTGATTGATCTGCATCGCATGCTGATCCATAAAACTCCTAATACTCGCAGCAATATGAAAGACATTTCAGCACTATATTTTTCAAGCATGAGCATGGGGTTTACTACACGCGATTATCTGCGCTTTGAACATTATTACTCCCAAAGCTTTCCGATTGTAAATAAATCATTTTGGCAACAGGTCGCTGTCCGAGCGGATGGACTTTATGCTAAGTTTCATAGCAATAAATTCCAGCAGCGCTTGGAAGTAGAAAAGGCGGCGTTGAAGAAATGAGCACTTTATTTACTAGCCTTCAACACCAAGCACTGCTTGTCTCGAATGGGCTTGGCGATTTCGAGGCGATTTGGCATGCAAAAATAGAATGGTTTGAAGAGCCTAACGAACGGCGCGGGGGTTGGAGTGGTGTAGGACGATTGACGCTAAAAACAAGCGATGGCAATGATGTACATGTGTTTATTAAGAAGCAGAAAAATCATAGCAGGCAGACGTTTAGCCATCCGATACAAGGTGAGCCTACTTTCAAGCGAGAATTTAATAACCTGCAGTTTTTAAATAAGCATCAATTTGGCGCGCCTATTGTTATTTATTACGGCGAAGATAATGTATCGAAGCGGGCAATACTAGTCACGATAGCACTAGCCGAATACCAGCCACTGAATGAGTTTTCGGAGTCTCATTATATTAAGTGGCCTGGGTCGAAGAAAGCGGATTATTTGCGTACACTGGCAAAAAGTATCCGGCGTTTTCATAGCTTGGGTATGGTGCACAGGGCGCTTTATCCTAAACACATTTTCGTTAATGTTGAACAGCCATCACAGATTGCTGTTATTGACCTTGAAAAAGCCCGTTTGACTAATCTTGCTTGGTATCGTACTTACTTTGATCTGGCGGCTTTGTTCCGGCATGCTACTTGGTGGAGTATAGAAAATCAGTTGGTTTTTTTTAAGGCCTATTGTATAAAATCACCTGAACAAGAGCTCAATGCTTGGCAACAATGGTTGCTCAAAAGGATACTAAAACGTGCAGCTCGATAAACAATCTTTACCTAATTTTAGTATTGCGTTGGTAAATTACAAAACACCTGAATTAACCAAGGTGACTTTAACTTTGCTTAAACAACACTTGGATAACGGCATGCTGGATGCTAATCGTGTACAGGTGTGGGTGGTGGATAATAATTCGCAAGACGAAAGTACTGAATATCTGCAAAGCCTTGATTGGATACATTTAATAGAGCGTATTCCAGAAGGCAAAGAAGAAGGTTTCGCAGCACACGGCAAAGCCTTAGATATGATCCTGGAAAAAGTGCAAGACGATTACCTTTTTCTAATGCATACCGATACATTCGTTTACGAACCCGAAGTGTTCAGTCAATTCCTGCAGCGATGTTCCGATACAACGGTTGCAGTCGGTTGCTTGGAACAACTCAATCGCGGTTATTTCAGAACAAGCTGGCGCCTCTTTTCAAGATTCCTTAAACATTACACCAGACGTGCAAAGCGCTTGTTCGGAATAGATGCCCGCGAGCCAAAACCTTGGCGCGAACAATATATCAAAAGCTTTTTTGCCTTATGGAATATAAAATGGATGAAGGAGCATGGCTATATATTCTTTATGCAAAACCGCATCCCCACTTACGAGTTGCAGGATTTATTGGAAATGCGCGACGAACGTATTCACACGGTTTCACCGATGTGGCTATTTAAATTCTTGGATCATGTAGAGGCAGGTACAGTGGGTTTAATAGCGGGTTATGATGACATGAACCGTCGAGTTAAGCGTAAAATGGCGATTCTGAACAAAATCAATCAACCACAAAAATAATATCTAGAATGCAGCGATAATGACTGGTTTTTTACCGATAGAGTTTAAGGATGGCCTGTATTTAGATAATGCCGTAGCACGCCAGATTGGCGAAGCATATATGGGCGAATATGCGTTTGCAGAACCGTTCGCGCATACTGTAATCGATGATTTTCTACCAACGAAAATGGCGGAAGAAGTACTGGCGCACTTTCCGCGTGATACTAAACCGAATGATAAAGTCTACGACAAAGGCTATGGCGGTCAATTCAAACGACAAATATCCCCTTACGATTGCGATGAATGGCTCAAAAGTGCATTCGCATTTTTTAATTCGCCGGCCATGTTGGAATTTCTAGAAGGCTTAACTAATATCAAAGGGCTAATTCCAGACCCATATTTTGCAGGTGGCGGATTGCATGAAATCACCACGGGTGGCAAGTTAGGCATTCATGCCGATTTCCAGGTGAATGAGGGCCTGCAGTTAAGACGTCGGATCAATGTATTGATCTATCTCAATAAAGACTGGAAACCAGAATATGGTGGCGAGTTGGAGCTTTGGGATAGGCAAATGCAAAATAAGGCGAAAAGTGTAGCCCCCTTGTTTAACCGCTGTGTCATTTTCAATACGGATGCAGATAGCTTTCACGGTCATCCGGACCCGCTCACCACGCCTGCCGATATCACTCGTAAATCCTTAGCGCTTTATTATTATACTGCTCAAGAAATTGAAAACACCTCCGGTGAATCTAGGCACACACTTTATGTGGCGCGGCCTAATGACACTCCGGAAAATATCGCACAAGCTAAAAAGTTGGCAGCTAAGCGCGATAAACGTGCTAAAAAATTCAATCCTGATCATCAGGAAAGCTTAATCGATAAAGTTAAAAGAATGATAGGTTTAGGTTGATTAATACCACTGACGCTGTTTCGCAGGCTATTATTTTTCCTAACACAATCGCATTGGCAGATGGCAGTAACTTGTCCGAATTACATGTCGTACGTAAGGTGCCAGGCAAACGTATTGTTTGCCAAGGTTCATGGAATAACCAAGCGGTTTATTCCAAGATTTTCTTTGGTAATGATGCAGAAAAATATGCATTGCGTGATAAGCAAGGTATTCAGCAGTTAATACATGCCAAGATTCCAACGCCTAAAATTTTGTTTTATGGTGTTGCGGCAGATAATGCAAGCCATGTACTGATTTTAGAAGCAGTTGGCAATGCTCAAAATATAGAAGAGACATGGAATAGCCTGCCGCCATGTTCTAACTCGCGTTTACAGATAGCTACTGATTTGGTGTTTGAAGTGGCGCGCCATCATAATGCTGGCCTATACCAGACTGACCTTTACTTTAAGAATTTCCTGCAGGAAGGCAGCTTAATTTATACACTGGATGGTGATGGTATCCAGCTTCTGCCAAAATTCAATGATGGACAAGCTTGTTTAAGGAATTTGGCAGCCTTGCTATCTAAATTGGATGTGCTTGAAATTGAGAAGTGGCTTAGTCCATTGCTAAAAAGCTATGGAAAAGCCAGGCGCTGGACGACATTACCCAGGCTTGATCTGCTAAAACATCTGATTAATGTACACCGCCATAAAATTGCTAGAAACTACGCAGATAAAAAAGTATTCCGCACATGCACTGATGTACAGGTCACTAGAGAGGCAAATCGATTTTTAGCAGTGGCAAGAAAATATGCAGATAATCCGGCGTTAAGCAATGTTGCATTGCTGGATAAAAGCTTGCAGGTGCCTAATTTTAAAAAAGGTAATACCTGCACTGTTGGCCTTCTTAAAACAAATCTAGAGACGATTGATGCGCAAAAAATAGTCATCAAGCGGTACAATGTTAAAAGTTGGTGGCATGGCATGATGCGCAGCTTCAGGAAAACACGTGCGGCCATGTCATGGGCCAATGCTCATCGCCTAAAATTATTTGGCATAACAGCGGTTCAGCCAGTTTGTTTATTGGAAGAGCGGTTCTTTTTTGGCAAGTTAAGCCGCCGGAGCTATTTTCTAAGCGAATTTATAGATGCGCCGAATGTGGATGAGTACTTTGCAAACGAGTGCGATAAAACCAAACGAGCAGAATTGGTGAAACATATCGTTGAACTATTTTACCGTTTACACCTGCTTAAAATCTCACATGGTGATATGAAGGCAAGCAATCTTAAGATTGTAGAACATCAGCCGGTGCTGCTGGATTTAGATAGCATGAAACACCATCGGTTTGGCTTGATTGCAAAATATCGTCATGCACGAGATTTGCGCCGTTTTATGCGTAACTGGCAGACGGATGTAAGTTTAACAAACGCATTTAAAAAAGTGTTTAAAGTGGTTTATATCGACCATGAGCCATTGAAGTTATCGCAGATTGATTAATGCGTTTTAATTAGATTTTTAAGAGATTTCCACATGATTGTTTTAGGTTTATCCGGTGCTTTAGGCCATGATGCCTCCGCCGCTATCTTGGTTGATGGAAAAATAATTGCTGCGGCAGAGGAGGAGCGTTTTCTTCGCGATAAGCATGCAAAGAACCAGTTTCCATATGCGGCAGCGGCTTTCTGTTTGAAACAGGCTGGAGTTAAACCAGAAGATGTAGATATCGTTGCTTTCCCCTACGCAGAGATTCCGCTCAGCACCAATGCCCGCTGGCATTATGCCAAGCGCCACTGGTATGCGCCGGACAGGGCTCTAGACGCCATATTTAATGGCAACCGTCGTTTCCGTCGCAACCGGGATAAATCCCTCAAGCTCATGAAAGACTTGGGTTTGGCCAATGCCAAGTTCGTACCGGTAGAACACCATTTATCGCACGCTTCCAGCGCTTATCATTTAAGTGGCTTTAAGGAAAAAACGGCGATAGTCGGCATTGACGGTAAAGGCGAATATGCCACTACTTTTTTTGGTTATGGCGAAAACGGTAAAATCCACAAAATCAAGGAATTCTACGATCCAGACTCACTAGGCGGCATGTATGGTGCTATCACCGAGTATCTCGGGTTTGAAATGCTTGATGGCGAATTCAAGGTCATGGGCATGGCGCCTTACGGCGATGCCAGCAAGTATGATTTATCCAGGCTAGTCTCGTTTGAAGATGGTGAATTGCGCATTAATACGCATCTTGTGAACGTTGTTGGTTTACGTCGTTACAAAGAGAGTGGCAAAGGTTATTACTTCGCGCCAGAGCTCATTGAATGGCTCGGTCCTAAACGCCACGGTGATGAGATTGATGATCCTTACATCCATTATGCCGCTTCTGTACAGGCATTGTTGGAAGATGTCGCACTCAAAATGATTGATTATTATCTAGGTGATATCATCCGCGAAACAGGCCGTATTGCTATGGCTGGCGGCGTTGCGCTTAACGTAAAACTCAATCAGCGCATTATTGCCATGCCGCACGTAAAAGAATTATTCGTACAGCCTGCGTCTGGTGATAACGGTACTTCATTAGGCGCGGCGACTTATGCAGCGCACTTGGCTGGTGATGTCATTGAGCCGATGCAGCATGCTTATCTAGGGCCATCCTATACAACAGAAGAATGTATCGCTGCCTGTGAAGAGCATCCGGCAAAACCTAAATTTACCCGCGTAGAAAATGCTGCGCAAAAAGGTGCAGAGTTGTTGGCTAGCGGTAATCCCTTGGCATGGCTGCAAGGTCGCATGGAGTTTGGGCCACGTTCCTTAGGCTGCCGCAGTATTTTGGGCGATCCAAGCTATCCAGGCGTTGCAGACCGCATCAATGCGCAGATCAAATATCGTGAACGCTGGCGTCCATTCTGCCCTAGCATGCTGGACCGTGTTGCACCGGATATCCTGCAGACGAAACATCCAGCGCCGTATATGACATTTACATTCGATGTGGCTGAACATTGGAAGTCTCGTATCCCTGAAGTGGTGCATGAAGATGGCACAGCACGCGCGCAAGTTGTAACCAAGGAAACTAATCCACGTTATTATGAGTTGATAGAACATTTAGAAAAACTACGCGGTGTGCCGGTGGTGCTTAACACCTCATTAAACCGACGTGGTGAGCCTATGATTTGCTCGCCAACCGACGCATTGAACATGTTTTACGGCTGCGACTTGGAGTACTTGATGATGGAAGACGTTTTAGTTACCAAGACCTTAGGTCAGTAAGAGTTACGTTAACAAAAGCTTAATTATCAAGAATTAGCCTATAAAGATTTAGAAATTAAGGGCTTATGCTTCCCTTGAGCTATCTAGAAATATACAAGTCTGTTTGACGATATGCCCCGCATTGGGGATAATCTATCCAGTTTATTAATTTTTGCACTGTCTTGAATCATGAAACAATCTCATATAGAAGTAACAGAGCGCATCATAGAGCGCAGCCGTCCAACTCGCGCTGCATACTTGCAGCGCGTAGACTCCATCATCAACCGCCCCAAAGGCGCTGACCGACTAGGCTGTGCTAACGTGGCGCACGCATTTGCCGTGTTACCAAAAAATGAAAAGCTACGTTTAGTTGCAGAAAAAAATCCGCATATTGGCGTTGTCACTGCTTATAACGAAATGCTGTCAGCGCACCAGCCTTATGTAAATTATCCGGATATTATTCGTGATGAAGCCCATAAACGTGGCGCTACCATGCAAGTGGCTGGTGGCGTACCAGCAATGTGCGACGGCGTTACGCAAGGTGAGCCCGGCATGGAGCTTTCACTGTTTAGCCGCGATACCATCGCCATGAGTACTGCGATTGCCCTATCGCATGACGTATTCGACGCTGCGCTATTGTTAGGCGTCTGTGACAAGATCGTGCCGGGTTTGTTAATCGGTGCATTGCATTTCGGACATTTACCATGTGTATTTGTACCCGCTGGCCCAATGAGCACTGGTCTGGATAACACAGCAAAATCTAAAGTTCGCGAACTTTATGCACAAGGTAAAGTAGGCCGCCAAGAATTGCTAGACTCAGAATCAGCTGCTTACCACGGTGCTGGCACCTGTACTTTCTACGGCACTGCCAATAGTAACCAAATGTTATTAGAGGCGATGGGCTTGCATGTTCCGGGTGCAGCGTTCGTGCATCCACATGATGGTTTACGCGATGAGTTAACTCGCGAGGCTGTGCGTATGGTCCTGGCTAATACACAGCGTCAACGTTTTACGCCAATTGGTAAATTGGTAGATGAGCATGTAATCGTCAATGCCATGGTAGCGCTATTAGCCACAGGCGGCTCTACCAACCACTTGATTCACTGGGTAGCCGTGGCACGCTCAGCAGGTATCATCATTGATTGGACAGATTTCCACTACTTAGCTAAAGCAACGCCTCTATTGGCAAGTGTGTATCCAAATGGCAAAGCTGATGTTAACCAGTTTCAAGCTGCGGGTGGTCCTGCATTTGTGATTCGTGAACTGATTGACGGTGGATTTATGTATCCGGACGTATTCACTGTAGCTTACGGTGGTTTGCGTGATTACGGTAAAATTCCAAGTCTTGAAACGGACGCACAAGATAACAAAGCTATTGTTTGGAAAGACTTACCTAAAGAAAGCAGCGACGAAACGATTGTTCGTACCGCAGCGTTCCCATTCAACGAATCAGGCGGTTTACGTTTGCTTAAAGGTAACCTTGGCCGATCAGTGATTAAGATTTCAGCAGTGCCTGAAGATCGACACATTATTGAAGCCCCCGCAATTGTATTTGATGCGCAAGAAGAGCTATTAGCGGCGTTCGACCGTGGTGAACTGGAGCGTGACTTTGTCGCTGTGGTACGTTTCCAAGGCCCAAAAGCGAACGGTATGCCTGAATTACATAAATTGACACCACCATTAGCAGTATTGCAAAACAAAGGTTTTATGGTGGCAATTGTGACTGATGGTCGTATGAGTGGCGCATCAGGCAAGATTCCTGCTGCGATTCATTTGAGCCCGGAAGCTTCTGCAGGCGGTGCGCTAGCCAAGATACGTAATGGCGACATTATTCGCTTAAATGCTGCTGTAGGTACTTTGAACGCCTTGGTAGATGAAGATACATGGGCAGAACGTGAAGTGGAACAGTTGTCTGACAGTAAACGCCACAACAACTCACATGGCATTGGTCGAGAGTTGTTTGGTGGGATGCGGAGGAATGTACTTTCAGCCGAAGAAGGCGCTATCACCTGGTTATAACTTTATAAATCAAATGATTACTTTGTTGCGCTCGTTCGCCGTACAAATAGGTACTGTCATCACTCGCGCGCCTTGTTATCCTGTGATTATCAAAGTTTAGGTTTTAAATCTTAAGCCTAATATACGAATTCGAATTATTTAAACTTTAGAGAGCACTATGAACACGTTAGACTTAGCAAAAGAAGGCCCGGTAATTCCTGTTATTGTTATCAATAAAGTCGAAGATGCAGTGCCAATGGCAGAAGCATTGCTTGAGGGTGGTATTAAAGTTCTTGAAGTGACTTTACGTTCTTCATGCGCACTAGAGGCGATGGAACAAATTGCTAAACATGTCCCAGACGCTATTATGGGTTCAGGCACTGTCCGTAACTTAAAAGATGCGCAAGCTTCATTGGATGTAGGCTGTAAATTTGCAGTGAGCCCAGGCTATACAACAGAATTAGGTCAGTTTGCCCGCAAAATCGGTTTGTCACTATTGCCAGGTGTTTCTACCGGTTCAGAAAT
>JBKJOT010000092.1:0-15847 GCA_046595335.1 Methylotenera sp. | reverse complement strand
AATGCGCGGAATTGTTCCTAATCGCCGTTTTTGTGCGTAAAATGACGTTTATTCAGCCATTTGCAAAATTTAAGCTAATAATCTGCACCTAAAATTTCTCACTATTTAAGTATCTGTTTAAGGGAAACACATCTTGTCACAGCCGTCTTCTGTTTTATCTGTCCGCGTTCAAGCTATTAAAGAATCACCCACCCTTGCTATTACCGCTAAAGCTGGCAAATACAAGGCTGAAGGCCGCCCTATTATTGGCTTAGCTGCTGGTGAGCCGGATTTTGATACTCCGCAACATATTAAAGACGCTGCAAAAAAAGCCATTGATGACGGCTTTACTAAATACACGCCCGTTGCCGGTATTCCCGGCTTGAAAAAAGCCATCGTCAATAAATTCAAAAATGAAAACGGTTTTGACTATGCCTTGAACGAAGTAATCGTTGGCGTAGGCGGCAAACAAACCATTTTTAACCTATGCCTGGCTGTATTGAATAAAGATGATGAAGTTATCGTACCAGCGCCATATTGGGTGTCTTATGCAGATATCGCCTTAGTGGCGGAAGCCACTCCAGTGATTATTGAGTGTGGTATTGAGCAAGGCTTCAAATTATTACCTGAGCAATTAGAAGCTGCAATCACGCCAAAAACCAAACTGTTCATGATCAACTCCCCATCCAACCCTACAGGCACCGTATACAGTTTTGATGAATTAAAAGCGCTGGGTGAAGTGCTGCTTAAACACCCGCATGTACTGGTCGCTACCGATGATATGTATGAGCATGTGAATCTAACTGGTGACAAGTTCTATAACATATTGAACGCTGCGCCTGGCTTGAAAGATCGCTGTATCGTGCTGAATGGAGTTTCTAAAGCCTATTCAATGACAGGCTGGCGTATCGGTTACGCAGCTGGCCCAGCTTACATCATCAAGGCCATGGAGATTTTACAATCGCAATCAACTTCCAACCCGACTTCCATCTCGCAGGTAGCCGCGCAAGCCGCACTCGAAGGTTCGCAAGACTGCATTAAACCCATGGTGACAGCATTTAAAGAGCGCCATCAATACGTGGTGGAGCGATTTAACACCATGCCGGGTTTAAGCTGCCTCATGGCCGGCGGTGCGTTCTATGCCTTCCCTGATGCGCGCGGTGCAATTAACACGCTACATCAAGCAGGCAAAATTAAAGACGCAACTGATATGGCATTGGCAGAATATCTTCTGGAAGAATTTGATGTCGCAGTGGTACCTGGTTCAGCATTCGGTGCAGAAGGTTATTTCCGCATTTCATTCGCTACCTCTATGGATAACCTTAGAAACGCCTTGGACCGTATTGAAAAAGCTTTAAATTAGCCTGACTTCCGTAACAAAAAAGAAACAACAAAAAGCCTTCAGATGAAGGCTTTTTATATCGAACTTATAAAATGTAATTTACTGCTGGGCTTTCTTATCAAAACCCTGCACGGTGACTTTGCCGTTATTTTCTAGTATCGCCAATTTCACATCTTCAAGATTGAAATACCCTAACTGCCGCAAGGTAGAATCCAGTTCCTGATGCGTGAGTTTTGCATCCAGCATGACATCCTCAAACACCTTGCCATTGTGAACTAATATTTGCGGCCTTCCTTCGACAATCGCTTCCAATTTGGGATTCTTAAAAGTTACGAGCGCCAATATATAATTAATCGCCACCAATGAAGCAGCTGAAATAAGGCCGCCTATCAATGAGTTATCGCCGGCATTCATCGAGTTTTGCACCGCGTTAGAAATGATCAGCAACAGCACGAGGTCAAATGGTGAAAGCTGGCCAATTTGGCGCTTGCCAGTCAGGCGCAGCAATATTACTAAAAAACCATATACCACCACGCCTCGTACTACAAACTCCCACCATGGAACTGACATCTCGAACATAAACTCAACCTTTTACTTTTAAAAATGCTATTTTTTGCTGCCGAATAATCCTCTAAGCTTATCAACCGCTCCGCCGGCTTTCACGCCCAAGCTGGTGCCCACACCAGGACCTAATATCGCAGTGCCTGCTACAGCCCCGGCGATAGCCGCTTTAGAAGGCATGACTACTGGATTGCTCACGGTGCCAGAAACATCTAATGGAATCGCCGCTAAACCCATACCGCTTTTCACATCAACATCTACCCTGCCATCCAGTTCTTTACTAGGCATCATCTTTACATGGCCACTCGCAGCCAACATTCCGGAACTGATCTTAATATCCTTCAAATGATATTGTTTACCATTTGAATTCAGTAACCCAGAAAACTCATCAAACTGAGTTTCACCGCCTTTTTCGCTTTGTCTAATTAGCAGGCTCGCCATCTTCATTAAGTCCAAGCCATGCAATACACCTTCATTTACTTTAAATTTAAAATTAATCTGCAAATTATCAGCGATTCCACTAGCCTCTTTGGCATTAGAAGAGAAGTCACCATTTCCAAACAAATTGCCACTTAAATAAACAGTTTTACTCACCAGGCTACTAGGCCCTTTTACTGCGAGCTTATCTACTTTTACTTTGCCATTCAGCTTCCAGCCTTTTTGCCAATCCACGATCGCATTACCCGTCAATTTGCCGTTATATAGTGCTGCATCAATGTTAGGAATTTCTAAACGACTACCTTTCAAATGTCCTTCTAGCTTCGCAGTATCTATTAATAGCGGCAACCCGACAGGAGATGTCCAATTATCAATAGCCACCTTCACCAATTGCCTATCACCATCCGGCGTAATATTTATTTTCACTTTGCCGTCTTGTGTTTCCACAACGGCAGAATCCAGGTGAGTGCCATCTTTAAGGGTGGCATCTATATTTAATAGCGGATACTTTGAATTGGGCCAGACCAGCTCTAAATCGTTGATATTGATATGATGAATATTGACAGGTGATGGAGTATCACTTACAGGCTTAGCAGATAATACCGCCACAATATCCAAAGCCGATTGTTTAATGACAGGCTTACTGACATTGATATCAATGACCCTCGTATCAGAGAGTAATGTACTTAGCGTTGGTATGACAACCACTCTACCGAACTGTGCTTCCTGTGCCCTGCCTACAAAAATATCATTCAGCACTATGCGAGGACTCGGCAAAAAAGCCAGATGACCATTACCGATTGTCACTGGCGCCCCTAATTTATCACTAGCAATCTTCTCTGCTTCCTTTAAGTAAGTTTGCACAGGAATTAAAAAAGGCAGAATAATCAACAGACTAATTACCAAGCCAGAAACTATTAATATTTTTTTATATTTTTTCACTCATTTACCTTTAATTTTCGCTCGTTAACGATTGACCAAACACCGCTTAGCCAGTATTATCACGCCTTCACCGATTCCTCGATAGCTCAGTCGGTAGAGCAACGGACTGTTAATCCGTGTGTCCCTGGTTCGAGCCCAGGTCGAGGAGCCAATTAGATGCAAAAGTGGGCACCCTTCCAAGCGTGCCCTTTTTTGTTTTCGCAATAGCGCCAGCTAATGCTTGATAGCTGCCAGAAATTTGCGCTTCAAATAGCCTCTCAGAGTTCTGCTTTAAAGTATCAAGTTCTTTTTGCAGAGGTTTAAGTTTTGAGGATTGATCTTTTTGCGATTCCTTCTGTTTATGACGCATTTCATCCATCATCATTTTACACGATCAGACGTAAAAACTTTGTCTGCAAGCGTACTTAGCACAACATCATCCATTTTCTGCATCGTGAATGCTGGTGTCGTGCATAGATGATTACATTTACCAATGCGCGTATTGCACTTGTAATAACGATATTTACCACCCTTACCTGTTGCAGTAGTCAATCCAGCACCGCAGCGACCGCATTTTAAAAGCCCTAATAATAATGTTGGTGAGTTTACTAATCTTGACGGCACATTAAAGGCTTTATATCAACTTTTATCCACTCGGATTCAGGTTTGATGCGCTTAGCTTTAATGTCTACTTTATTAAAGTAATATTCGCCAATGTAGATACGGCTTGAAAGAATTTAATGCACCCTACTTCGATTCCATGGCTGCAATCGCATAGGGGTATTTTTATTATTAAGATAGGTGGCGATTTCTTTAGCCCCCATAGAACCTAGCTCGCTACCATGTAGATATAAATCGAATATCCGTCTAACAATAACGGACTCAACAGGATCAATCTCAATCCGTTTCTTTTTATTACCCAATACAAACAAACTGGTAATCCTAATTTCGATAAAAAACATAAATTGGCAAATGAATTTAGATGGAGATTGTTAGAAATTGGTCATACCACAGATTTTGTTGATATTGTGACAAAATAACTTGTGCTTCACATGAAATAGTCGTTTTTAGGTGCCATAATTAAGTTATGTTAAAAAAAATAATACAGCTCTTATCTAAAGAAAAGTTCTCTGACAATAAAATCAACGAGTCAAAAGAGATTACCCAATCCTTAGCGGAAGAGAAAAAGGTTGTGCATACTGCAGAGGCTCTCAAAAATGCAGGCGATCAGTCGTTAAAAGCTAACAACTTAGAACAGGCCGAACTTTACTACAGGCAATCCCTTGAAGCTGATCCAACTCAACCTGCTGTATACAAAAGTTGGGGGGTTGCACTTTACTATCTGAAGCGATTAGACGAGGCGTTAATAAGTTATGACCGTGCAATCGCGCTTCAACCTGATTTTGCAGAAGCATACAGCAATCGAGGTCTAGCACTTAACGACCTGGAGCGACTAAACGAGGCGTTAACAAGTTATGACCATGCCATTGCACTTAAACCTGATTTTGTAGGTGCTTTTTACAATCGGGGCATTGTTCTTGGTGGTCTAAATCGATTGGACGAAGCGTTAACAAGTTATGACCGCGCCATTGCACTTAATCCTGATTATGCAAGTGCATACAACAATCGTGGTCTAACACTTTACTGCCTGAAGCGATTGGACGAGGCGTTAACAAGTTATGACCGCGCCATTGCACTCAAGCCTGATCATGCAAGTGCATACAACAATAAAGGTCGAATACTTATTGATCTGAAGCGATTAGACGAAGCGTTAATAAGTTATGACCGTGCAATTGCTCTTAAGCCTGATTATGCAGAGGCATATAACAATCGGGGCGTTGTACTTAAGAACTTAAATAGATTAGACGAGGCATTAACAAGTTATGATCGTGCAATTGCTCTTAAGCCTGATTATGCAGAGGCATACTACAATAGTGGCCTCACACTTGACAGCCTGATGCGATTAGATGAAGCATTAGCAAGTTATGATCGTGCGATTGCTCTTAAGCCTGATTATGCAGAGGCATACTACAATAGTGGCCTCACACTTGACAGTCTGATGCGATTAGATGAGGCATTAACAAATTATGGTCATGCGCATACGCTCAAGCCTGACCATGAGCTTTGGTATGGGGACTGGCTACTTACCAAAATGATGCTATGTGATTGGCGTAATTACGATGATCAAATGATTCAGCTTGCGGACAAAATTGAGCATGAGGAAAATGCCTCATCACCGTTTGTAACTCTTGTACTTTCAAGTTCTCGGGCGCTACAAAAAAAATCTGCAGAAATTTATGTGCGAAACAAATGGACTGTAGAGGACGTGCTCCATAAAATAACTAAGCACCTTAAGCACGATAAAATACGCATCGGTTACTTTTCTGCCGACTTACATAATCATGCTACTACCTATTTAATGGCAGAATTGTTTGAGCAGCACGACAAATCCAAGTTTGAAATTATTGCATTCTCTTTTGGACCAAATGTAAAGGATGGCATGAGGACGCGTGTTATAAAGGCGTTCAATCAATTTATTGATGTACGTCACAAATCTGATCAAGAAGTTGCCATGTTGGCTAGGAATCTTGAAATTGATATTGCGATTGATTTAAAAGGTTTTACGCAAGACTGCAGACCTGGCATATTTGCCTTACGTGCAGCACCTCTGCAAATCAACTACCTAGGCTACCCAGGCACAATGGGCGCTGAATACATTGACTATTTAATTGCGGATACTACACTCATTCCTAAATTACACCAGAATGACTACTCTGAAAAAATTGTCTATCTTCCGGATAGCTATCAAATTAACGATACCAATCGGCTAATTTCAGATAAAGTATTCACACGAAAAGAATTGGGCTTACCATCTACAGGCTTTATATTCTGTTGTTTTAATAACAACTATAAAATAACCCCAAGCACCTTTGATAGTTGGATGCGCATACTTAAGCAGGTGGCAGGCAGTGTACTCTGGTTACTTGAAGGCAGTGAAACTGCTGCTAACAACTTAACAAAAGAAGCCACGCTTAGAGGTGTTGATTCCAAACGCCTGATCTTTGCCAAACGATTGCCCTTGCCTGAACACTTAGCAAGGCATCGCCTTGCTGATTTATTTCTGGACACGCTTCCATGTAACGCCCACACAACAACTAGCGATTCACTATGGGCAGGGTTACCTGTTTTAACTTGTCTTGGCGAGACATTTGCAGGCAGGGTAGCTGCTAGCCTGCTCAATGCAATTCACCTACCCGAGTTAATCACAACTACGCAAAAAGAATATGAGACGCTGGCAGTAACGCTTGCCACGCACCCTAATAAGCTGATGCGCATTAAACAGAAGTTAGCAGACAACCGTCTGACAACCCATTTATTTGATACCCAACTATTCACCCAACATATTGAAGCTGCCTATACCCAAGTTTACCAGCGCTATCAAGCAGACTTAATGCCAGATCATATTTATTTATGAATTTGAGGGTCTGGCCTAAGCTTAGTTGAAGTTATTGAAATTGTGATAAACCAATTCGCAGTTTTATCTGCTTTGGTGAGCCAAGATACTAAAGCCCTGCAGAAATGCGGGGCTTTTTTCATTTGAGCAACTCACTTCACCGTATATTTCAAAACCCATCCATATTATTTTGTCTCTACACTTGCACTCTACTCCAGATTTATAACCACCTAATATTTGTTACCATATATTTTATATTATGAGATTGCTCCGACATATAACCGAAGCAGTACCGTTGGCGCATCAAGCCTTGGTGTTTACAATTAAAGCACTTGGTCGATGATTTCTATTATTGGGCACATGCTTTAACATAGTGTTATATTTCACCGTTAAGTTTATGAATTAGTATATAGAGGGTAACTTTATGTCTGATATGATTTTACTAGGTACTCGCAAGGGCACCATAATATTCGATCGTATAAACGCTAACTGGCGCCCTCGCCCAATTACCCATGCGGGCATACCGGTGTGTTACGCGGCACGTGATCCGCGTGAAGGCACCTTATGGGCATCCTTAGACCATGGGCACTGGGGGCCTAAGCTTTCGCGGTCTCGAGATGGAGGTAAAACCTGGGAGGATATTACATCCCTCAAATACCCCAAAGGCGCACGCTATATCGTTAAATATCTACCTACTCCAGATTTCAACCCAGAGTCTCCGTCCGCCCTGCCAGAATATGCCGATGCAACCGTGCTTAAAATCTGGAATATTGCGTTTGGGAATGCCGATCAGCCTGGCAGGTTATATGCAGGCACTATCCCCGGTGGTTTGTTTGTGAGCGATGATGGCGGCGATAGCTGGGAACTCAACCGAGCCCTATGGAATCATGATAGCCGCGGTGGTGATTTATTCGCAGAGGATGCGGCGTCTGAAAACAAATGGAATGGCACGCCTGCGAGTATTGATTATGGCGTGTTTGAGCCTGGCATCCATTCCATCATTGTAGATCCGCGCGATGCAAATCATACGTATGTTGCGGTATCAACGGCAGGCGTCCTCGAGACTACTGATGGAGGCCAAAGTTGGCACAGTTGTAACCAAGGCATGTTGAATGATTACATGCCGAATCCAGAATCCGAGTGGGGTCACGATCCGCACTTCGTGACTAGCTGTCGTGAGCAGCCTGATCATCTCTGGCAGCAAAACCACTTCGGTATTTTTTACAGTGATGACGGGGCTAAGAATTGGAAAAGAGTCAGTCGGCCTGATGTTGGTGTGAATTTTGGTTTTCCAATAGTGGCTGATGCAAATGACGGTCGCACGGCGTGGGTCGTACCGGCGCGCGCAGATGCAGAACGTGTGGCAATTGATGGTGCTTTATTCGTCGCGCGAACGACTGACGGTGGGCAGACATGGCAAACTTTTCGTAACGGTCTTCCGCAGGAGAACGCTTACGATATCGTGCTAAGGCATGGGTTTGATGCATCGGGTGATTGTTTATGTTTTGGGAGCACCACGGGGAATGTTTATTTGTCAGAAGACCGTGGTGAAACATGGCAATGCTTGGGTAATAATTTTCCGCCCGTTTATTCGGTACGATTTGGCTAAATACCATGCCGCGTGTTGAAATGACACAACATCTCTATCGGTTCTTTCCGCAATTAAAGGACTGCACAATCACTGTGCCAGCCGGCTCGGTCGCAGAAGCTTTGTTTGTAATCAATGAAATAGCCCCAGGCTTTACTGATTACGTGCTTGACGAACATGGTGCCCTGCGTCGCCATGTGAATATCTGTATTAATGACAACATAGTGATTGATAAAATCAAGCTTTCTGACTGTATACCGAAGGACGGAATCCTATATATTTTCCAATCCTTAAGTGGTGGATAAAGTATCCTTATTTGCCTGACTGATGGACCCTTCATTCAATATAATTCTAGTTGAATACAATCAAATCCTACAAAATAATCATTGATACACTTACATTAATCACTATTGTGTTTGTTTATATTTTATCTAACTCAACGTTTGTTGGGCATTCACTATTTTTGGAGAAGATCATGAACAAACTATATGCTTTAATTACGGCTACTTTTATAGCCATCCCGTCGAGCCAGGTAATGGCTGCTGCAGTAGATAACAATGATGTTGTACCCCCAGCACAGATTCAGAAAAATCAGGTGCCTGACTCAACTTCAAATGGTAATTACCTTGAGCCTCAACCAGATGAAAACGGTGCAACAGCTAATACTACCGATAAACAAATGGATAAACAGGCTCAGAAATCTCATAAAGCTAAATCTAAAGGTGCGAAAGCTACCAATATAGAGAAAAGCAAAAGAATGACTGAAACACCTGAAAACGGTGGTACTGAGGTTAAATAAAATTAATTTGATAAATTAGCGTATTATTTTAAAACTAGAAATATTGGTTGGTGTATACATTAATATTTACCACTAACTAAAAGAGTATGTTTTCTGATGTATACCCAACCAACTCTTTCCTCCTGTATCCCCCGTCTTTACTCCTTATCTTTCTATTAATTGCTGCTAATTTTATTAGCCTCAGAACTTACCCAAAATAAAGGCTTCTTAAGGTGGTATGTCATTTTTTATTAAGGTAATTTAATGAGCAGATTTCTATTTTTTATTACGGTTTTATCATTAGCAAATTCAACTATCGCAGCAGAAAATTCAATGCGGCCAGGATTATGGGAAATTACTACGACTTCTGACTTATTGAATTTCGCATCGCAAATCCCACTGGATCAGATGAAAAACCTGGAGGCTTTAGCTAAGGAGTACGGATTTGACATGCCGGCTATTCAAAATGGTGCTGCTAAGTCAAATACCTGCATCGCTCCGGAAATGGCAAGCCAGAAAGTGGTGCCCGACTCTATCCAAACTCCAGCGGGATGCGTGGTGAAAAGCGTAAGCCGCAGCGGTAATAGCTATCATGCAGATTACGTATGTGACAATTCTCAAATTAAAGGAACTGGCAGCGCCGATGGGACCTTGACATCGGTAGAAAGCTTTACTGGCCGAACTATTTTCAATGGCGCCGTACAAGGTACGCCTATTAATGAAACAGCTGACATCACCGGAAAATGGCTTAGCTCAAACTGTGGTGATATAAAACCATCACAACAATAAGTATTAACCGTTCCTAAACCCAAGCAACAATCAAAAGAAACAATTCGAAATAAACGACAACTCAAACCTAAATGTAAACTAGTGTCTGCTAAAGCTGTATATCGTTCTATTTAATTGATAATATTAGAATAGTCCCATAAGATGGCTTAAACTCCCTCACCTTGTTGAGTCTGTGATAAAAATAATAGGAGGTTAAAATTGCTTACGTTAACACTTAGTTTAGATTCGCTATCGCTCTATATTGTTGCCTTTGACGTGCTAGTTTTACTAGCATATGTCCTTTATCTATTTCATAAAAAAAGGCAGTTAGAAAAGTCCATTAAACTTATCTCCGATTTTATTTCAGATTATTTTATCAACACTGGAGCAGAGGTTGATGTTACGTGTCACAAACTGCCGGGCAGTCGACATTTTGTGGTGATGATTCAGTCACAGCCTCTCAAACGATTCCGTTACTCAAATATTTTAGAAAGTAATTTAATTTCACATACCTACAAAAAAACAGGGTGCATGGTTGATAAAATTTATTGGCGCTTCCCTGTGCAGCTTCAAAGAGACGATACGCCTGAAGAAATAGAAATTAAATCCCAGGAAGATGATTTGTATTTTAATGAGGTAGGAACGCTAGCTAACGAACAGGGTAAATATAACGTTTCAGACGCCTCTTGGGACGAATTCGATAGCCCTAAGAAAGAATAGTAAACTTTCGATAATTGAGAGCATCAACCTAGACATATTCACCTACCTATACGAGATTCATAGGGAGCTACTACTTGGCTTTCCCACCTTGGCTTCTAACCCACCCCATTACTTTTAAGACCTCATTAAGCAATATGGATTTACTAAGGTGAGTGTGCATCATTAATCTCCTAATTGGATAATTATTTACAAAGCATCCTCCCGAATTATCGAGTCAATCAATGCTATAGAGTTTCAACCCATACCTATTTATATCTTTTAAATAACGCTTCAAATTCAGTAGCTGGAATGGGCTTGGAAAACAAATAGCCTTGCCCATAATCGCACCCGGCTGTGAATAATAACTCTCGTTGTTGTTCAGTTTCGATCCCTTCTGCAATCACCTTCATCCCTAATTTATGCGCCATCACGATAATGGCTTCACATAGCGCCATATCGTCTGAGTTTGGAGCGAGATTGCGTGTGAACGATTGATCAATTTTCAAATAGTCGATATCGAATTTTTTCAGATACGACAAAGAGGAATAACCTGTACCGAAATCATCCAGTGCTACCTGGATACCTGCATCGCGAAATGCCAATAGTTTGTTATTAATAAAGTTGCTGGCGTCCATCAAGAGGCTCTCGGTGATTTCAACTACGATACTTTGACCAGATAGACCCAACTCTTGTAATTGCTTAGGCCATGTCGGGTATTTTAAGGCTTCATCACGGATTTGCACGGGCGATTTGTTAATACTAATTTGGAAATCTGGATGTAATGATTTACGCCAGATTGAAGCCTGTTGGACAGCTTCGAGGAAAACCCATTCACCAATCTCTATGATAAGCCCTGTTTCTTCAGCGATAGGTATAAATTCCAGTGGACTCACAATTCCACGCTCAGGGTGCTGCCAACGAATCAATGCTTCTGCTTTATGGATTACATTGGTCGACATTTCTATAATAGGCTGATAAAAAAGTCTGAATTGACTTTCAGCAAGTGCCCCATGCAATTCATTTGTCAGGCGCAGTCGGTTTTGAGCGTTTTTTTGCATGGCTTGGGTGAAATAATGAAAACGATTTCGACCCATTTGTTTAGCGGCATACATGGCTTGATCCGCGTTGATGAGTAGTGCTTCGATTGTGGTGGCGTCTTCCGGATAAAGTGTAATACCAATACTAGCGGAAACATGCATAGCCTCATTGCCCAGGTGAAAGGCTACAGACATCTTATTAAGAATATTTTGAGCCACGCGTTGAACGACGTCGTGGTCATCTAAGCTCCCCAGAATGATCGTGAACTCATCGCCACCCAGGCGCGATACAGTGTCGATCTCTCTTACACAACCCCTCAGGCGCAGTGCTACCTCTTTAAGCAGCGCATCGCCTAGATCGTGACCTAAAGTATCATTCACTTCTTTGAAGTGGTCGATATCTATGAATAACAATGCCAGTTGCAACCCTGCTCGATTACATGTTTTCATTTCCTGATCAAGACGATCATGGAACATTTGCCTGTTCGGTAATGCCGTCAAGAAGTCATAATTTGCCTGATGCCATATAAGTTGTTCCGTTTCCCTTTTCTGGGTAATATCAGTAAACATCACCACTCTTCTTTGCACTGAGCCAGTGTCATTGTAAATGCTATTGATATTAAGCCACTTGGTATAGACTTCACCGTTCTTGCGACGGTCCCAGACTTCGCCTTCCCATTCTCCATTTACCTCAATTTCTTGCCGCATGTTTTGCAAGAAATCTTCATCCTGATGGTCTGAGTTGAATACTAGGGAATTCTGGCCAAGAACTTCTTCAATCTCATAGCCGGTAATTTTGGTAAATGCCTGATTGATGGCAATTATCCAATTGTCAGCATCGGTTATGAGGATTCCTTCACTGCTTGTTTTATAAACAGAGGCGGCCAATTGCAGTGATTCCTCCCCAGCTATGCGCTGCAATTCCCGGTCGAAATTATCGAGAGCGAAAGAAATATCTTTCGATATTTCTTTTAAAAGTTCTATATTTTCTGAATCAAAAGCATTAGCCTGCTCGTGACAAACAGTGAGTACTGCAAATGGCACGCCGCCACGCTGAATGGGAAATGCAGCCGCAGAGGCCCAGCCTATTCTGTCAGCGTGGGCCTTCCACGGCATTGTCATAGGGTTCTGGAGAAAGTCATTAACAATAACTGGTCTATTCTCTCGTATTGCTGTGCCTGTTGTACTCAGCCCTTCGGGCGCATCAAGACTTGATGACACTCTCAGGTTTTTCAAGTAATCAGCTGAGTCTCCAGCACTTGCAACCGGAGTTACCATACCAGTTGCCTGATCTAACTGGCCTATCCAAGCTAGTTTCATCCCACCCAATTCGATAGCACATCTACACACCAAGGGGAATAACTCTTCTTTTTTCTCCATACGCACGATTGCTTGGTTGATTTCACCTAATGCCTTATAGAGCTTTGTTAGGCGTTGAATACGCTCTTCCGACTGTTTACGCTCAGTAATATCGGTAATGAAACCATGCCAAAGCACACTACCGTCTTCAAGTTTTTCCGGATGAGCCTCGCCTAATCTCCAGCAAACTCCGCGCGATGGCAATACCACACGAAACTCATATTGCCATAAAGATAAAGTACGGGCGGACTCATCAATGGAAGCCATTACCCCGTCATAGTCCGCAGGGTATACCGTCTCAAATACAGCCGATGCATCTTCATTCACATGCTCAGGCTTAACAGCGAACATATCAAATATGGCCTTGCTGGCAAAGGGAATGCTAGACCTACCGTCTGGGGTGCGTCGGAACTGATAGATGACGCCTGGTACACGCTGAGAAATTTTGCTAAAAAGATCGCGGCTTTGACAAAGCGATATGTCTGTAGATTTTAGTTTATCAATCACCAATGCCAGAGAGAGGCCGACACAGGTCAATACCAGCATATATAACCAGAAGTTAAGCAGCCCTACAGGAACTTGATTATTAGTCACTCCGCCCACGGCAAGTACCATTCCCAATAGCATTTGCGTAGCTGTCATGGCGATTATTAGCAAAGCCCCATGGCGGCCAAAACGCAAAGCACACCATGTGACAAACAGAAAGACCCAGTAACCTCTTGCTGTCACACCAAAGATATCGTTAAGCCATCCCAAGAAGACAATCTGACCAGAGAGGAAGGCTAAGCCGAAACAGATAATCGTTTCTGTGATGCGATCCCGCTTAAACCAATCATATGGAAAATGACGCCAGACTAATATCATGGGTGTTACCAGGACAATGCCTAGCATATCCCCCTGCCACCAATCCAGGAGATTTTTTGCTACGTCCTCATTGGTCAACACTCCATTAAGCACGAGTGTCGTAACACCAATGAGCGCGCTTAAACATGAGCCTAAAGCACCACTAAGACCCAGCCATAGAATGTCACGTGGTTGCTTCAAATCCGGCTGAAAGCGTGGAACGTGTGCCAGTAGCCACATGCAAGCAAGCGCTTCCAGCGTATTACCTATGGCAATAAAAAAGGATATTTGAAAAGGACTATCTTGAAGAAGGTTCCCAATCAGGGCACCAATAAAAATACCAGGCCAGTATTTTTTACCTCCCATCAGTAAGGCGGCTAATGCAAGTCCGCTAGATGGCCATACTACCGACACAACACTGTTGGCCGAAAAAAAGCTCAATACAATCTTCGCAAGTATCGCGTATGTAAGCGCTAGTCCTAAAATACGTGCCAAATCAGACCAGCGGTAAATTGATTTCCATTTGCAACTTAGATCCAATTTTCACCCTTAAAGTAAATTTAACTGGTTACGTTTTATTCTTAATAATTTTGGACTGGTTGCTCAAGGTTTTGCAAGCGTACACCACAGTTACTTCTGGAGCATGGTGTTGCTTCGATAAGTTATTCTATCGTTACCTTCATTATCAAGTGGCTAAAGAATGGTTTGAATCTATGACATCTCTACTTGACCACTTTATTTTTATATACATACTTTTGGGTATACATCTGCTTATCCGCATCTTTGATTAGTGCTGTAATATTTTCATGTCTGGCTGAATCATATTCCACAATGCCTATACTGTAAGAAATATCACGGCCATTGTTATTAAGTAAATTATGGTCAGCAATCATGGATTCCAATCTGCTAAGTACTTTTTTTGCTAGGTCTAGTTTGGTATTGGTCAATAACACCACGAACTCATCGCCACCCATACGCGCTATTACATCTGAATTACGGAAAGCATGATTTAAAATGCTGCCGAAATTCTGTAAGGTTAAATCGCCGTTTGCATGCCCATGTTCATCATTAATCCGCTTGAAATCATTTAAATCAAAGAACAGTAATGTGGCAGGCTTATCTAAGCGTTTGCACAGGTTCAAGGCATGCTGGGCTAGAAACTCAAAGCCTCTTCGATTAGACAACTGCGTAAGCTCATCCATAGTGGCTAACTGAACCGCGGCAATTTCAGATTCCACCATACGTGCCAAATCGCGAAGTAGCACTTTATCGTCCTCTGCTAAATGTCTTGGATGCTGATCCGCGATACATAATGTACCAATTTTGCTGCCATTAGGAACTTTGAGTGGATACCCAGCATAAAATCTAACGTTAGGACTATTGATCACTGCAGGATTATCATTAAAACGTTCGTCCAACAATGCATCTTGAACTTCAAATACGTCATCACCTAAAATTGCATGACCGCAGAAAGAAGTTTCACGCGGGCCTTCTTTCGCATCCAGACCAATTGAAGATTTAAACCATTGGCGGTCAGCATCTACTAAACTCACCAGCGCAATAGGCACACCGAACAAACGCTTAGCCAGCCTTGTTAACCGGTCGTAGCGCTCCTCAGGGGTCGTATCCAGTATTTTCAAGGCTCGCAGACTTTCTAAACGGACCTCTTCATCATTTGGCATGGCTGGCGCTAGCATAGCTAAATTCCTTACTTAAAATATTTTTAACTTAAAACTGTTGAATCCTCGCATAACTTCTAAGCTGAAACTTTTTCCCACACAAGCTTTTCGAACGCTTCCGCAATAATTGGTTTAGAAAATAAATAGCCTTGACCAAAATCACAGCCTGCAGCAATCAGCAGGTCCATCTGCTCTTGGGTTTCGATACCTTCTGCCACCACTTTTTTTCCTAGTTTATGGGCCATCACAATAATGGCCTCGCACAAGACCATATCGCTAGAGCCCTTATGAATATTAAAGATGAAAGATTTGTCTATTTTTACGTAGTCGATATCAAATTTTCTTAAATAGGCTAATGATGAATAACCTGTACCGAAATCATCAATTGACACCTCTATACC
>JBKJOT010000001.1:0-5295 GCA_046595335.1 Methylotenera sp. | reverse complement strand
TTGGTGACCGCAACGATAACACCATCTTCGGCGGTATTGGCCAAGATACGATTTATGGCTACAGTGCTAACGACGTACTTTTTGGGGAAGATGGCAATGATATTCTTTATGGTGGCCTAGGTAAGGATAAATTGTATGGTGGTAACGGTATTGATAACCTTTATGGCGAAGCAGGTAATGACCTATTAGATGGCGGAAATGGTGCAGATAATCTGTATGGTGGTAATGGTAATGACATTATGCAAGGTATGAGTGGTAATGACCTGCTGTCTGATACCGTAGGTAAAAATGTATTCGATGGTGGGGTGGATATCGACTCAATAATTGCGGGAAATGCTAACGATCTTATCATTGGGGGTAAAGGCAATGACACCCTCACTACAGGTACTGGCTATGACGTTATTTCATTTAACAAAGGTGATGGTCAAGACATCATTAATGCCTCTGCAGGTGCGGATAACACATTAAGCTTGGGTGGAAACTTTGCTTACAGTGATTTAAGTCTGACTAAAACCGGTAACAACCTCATCCTTAAAATGGGCACTACGGATCAGATCACACTAAAAGATTGGTACTTAGGCACTACTAACCATTCCGTGGTTAATTTGCAGGTCATTGCAGAAGCCATACAAGGTTTTAGCCTGGGGTCAGCAGATAGCCTACGTAACAATAGGATCGAAAATTTCAACTTTACTAACTTAGTTGCGGCTTTCGATGCATCTGGTGCAACTACAAATTGGAAACTCACCGATACAAGACTTACTGCTCACCTTCAAGCCGGCAGTGATGCAGCAGCGATCGGTGGTGACCTGGCTTACCAATATGGTAAGAACAGTAGCCTTGCTGGAATGGGCGTCTTGAATGCACAAAGTGTGATTAATGCTGCTTCATTTGGTCAAACAGCGCAAACCCTTAATAATCCGACCGTATGGCAGGCCGAGGTGGCAAAACTTGCTTAATTGTTTGGTTTTATTTAGGTATCAGGATTCGACCTTGGATTGTAATTGTTTAGAGGATGGATTAAGGAGTTCGAATGAACTTTCTTAATCCAGCTTCTAATCCGTCTACATCTAAATCATTACCAGAAAATCTTGATGAATTTGATTTCTCACCGGGTGTTCTAGGCGTACAGGAACGTCCACCATCTCCTTTACCCCGCATGGTGTTGCGCGGGGTTATGGTGTTGATGTTACTGATGCTGATCTGGGCGATCTTCGGTCGCCTGGATATCGTGTCAGTAGCGGAAGGTAAGCTGGTTCCAGTCAGTTACATCAAGATCGTGCAACCTTCCGAAGCTGGAATTGTTCGTGAGATTGCCATCAAGGAAGGCCAGCTTGTCAGCAAAGATCAGGTACTCATTCGTATGGATGCTAATCTATCCGAAGCTGATAGCAAATCCTTACAAGCAGCATTACAACATAAGTCTCTGGAATTACGTCGCATTGAGGCTGAACTATCTGGCCGGCCATTTAAGCGTGAAACTAATGATTCTAACGAACTCTATAATCGTATCTATGCTGAGTATCAATCCAATCGCCATGCGTTAGAGGACGATATCGCCGCGGAAAATGCCAACCTTCAAAAGGCTCGTAGTGACTTGAGTGCAACGATAGAGATCCAGCACAAGTTAGAACAAACCTTACCAAGTTATCAGGCACAGGAAGCTGCTTACGATAAGTTAGTTAAAGATGGCTTTGCCGGCAAACTCATGGGCCAAGAGAAACAACGAGACCGTATAACTGCAGAGCAAGATTTACGTGCGCAGGAATACAACGCTAAAAGCTTGCAAGCCAGTATCGCTCAATCTCAAAAACGTCTGAACCAGGTCCAATCAGACTATCGCCAAAAGCTGGAAGCTGAGCGTGTAGCCACCTATGCTGAATTCCAACGATTAGAACAGGAGTGGGCTAAACAATCGCATAAGAATAGCTTACTTGAACTTCGTGCCCCACAGGCCGGGATTGTTAAAGACTTAGCGACGCATACACCGGGAACTGTGGTATCCCCTGGCACTGTATTAATGACATTAGTGCCTAACAATGAAGAGCTGCAAGCGGAAGTCTGGCTCAAAAATGAAGATGCGGGATTCGTCTATGCCAATCAACCGGTGAAGGTTAAACTCTCAGCCTATCCATTTCAGAAATATGGCATGGTCGATGGCAAGGTGTTGCAAGTCAGTGCTGATGCAACCGATAAATCGGCATCTAATAACAACCAGAATGCAGAACAAAATCAATCAGACACAAGCGCCCAACTTGCTTATCGGACAATCATTCAACTCAACAAACAAAATCTTGAAATTGAAAAAGACAAACTGAGATTAGCACCAGGTATGCAAGTCGTAGCAGAAATCAAACTGGCAGATCAAACTGTAATGGAATATTTGCTATCGCCAGTCACTAAAGCATTTCATGAGGCTGGCAGAGAACGTTAAGTGATCGCAATGTGATTCAATATTAAGCTTCAGTAATTCTAAAAATGCGATTTCTAATTATTCATCAAAACTTCCCTGGACAATTCCGGCATATTGCACGTCATTTAAAAGACGACCAAAATCACCAAGTAATAGCCCTATGCCAGCCACATGCACCCAAAATGAAAGACATAAAAACTTTTCATTACCAACCTAAAAGAACATCAAGTCCACATACACATCATTATGTCAGGCCTGTAGAGGGCCATATTCTAAATGGCCAAGCAGTTGCTCAAGTTTTACTTCAGCTAAAGCAGTCAGGTTTTATTCCAGATATTGTTCTTGCTCATACTGGATGGGGCGAGGCGTTATACGTCAAAGATGTATTTCCAAATACAAAGTTGATAGGCTTTTTTGAGTTCTACTATCATGCATATGGAACTGACACAGACTTTGATCCAGAATTCCCACAGACTCTGGATGATGTTTTAAGGATACGCAGTAAAAACCTCACCCATTTATTAAGTCTTGAAGCGGTCGATTTGGGTATTTGCCCCACGCTATGGCAGAAAAATACGCATCCTAAAGAGTTTCATTACAAGCTTCATCAAATACACGAAGGTATCAATACTGAGTTAGCGATTCCGAATATTAAAGCGACTTTCCAATTGCCAAATGGAAAAACTTTATCCAAAAGTGACGAAGTGGTTACGTACGTAGCTCGTAATTTAGAGCCTTATAGAGGTTTCCATTCTCTGATGCGAGCAGTAGCATTGATATGCAAACGTAGACCTCAAGCACAGATATTAATAGTAGGTGGTGATGGAATAAGCTATGGCAGGAAACTACCTAAAGGGGAAACATGGCGCCAAAAAATGTTAAAAGAAGTGAATATAGATGAGAGCAGGGTTCACTTTTTAGGCAATCTGCCTTATCAAGAATATTTAAAGATTTTACAGATATCTTCAGCCCATATTTATTTGACAGTCCCTTTTGTATTATCTTGGTCAATGCTTGAAGCCATGGCAGCAGGGTGTGTTGTTATTGGGTCTGATACAGCGCCTGTACGTGAGGTTATAGACCACAGAAGGAATGGCATGTTGGTTGATTTTTTCTCGCCTACTGAGATCGCTGATGCAATTGATGAAGTATTAGATAATAAAAAAAATGAGGAATTGGATTTACGGGCTAGACAAACAGTATTGGATAATTACTCAATTGATCAAGGAGTTAAAAAATACATTGAATTATTCAAAGCGTTGAATTCAATTAATGTGCCAGAATAATTAATATTACGGATGGGCTGGGAAGCATAAAGCTGACTTTTGGATAAAGTTATGCTTCCTCTGTCAAACCATGTCGGAGGTCACATAAATTAATCTAAAAAAATACCATAAATTCCGACATTGAAATTCTTAAATTTTATTTAAGCCAATATTGAATTATGATGCGGAAGCATAACTATAGCTAAACCATCAAATTGGAAGCATAAATTAGTCTCATAGTTTAACTGCCTAAGAACTTAAAAATGGACATTTGCTTTTACAGTTATGTCCAAAGCAGATGTTTATAATTAAATTTATTCATTAGTCATAGTGAGGAAGCTAAAGACTTTTTTACACAATGCCGTATTAATCTTATGACTTTCTTTTGAGTTATTCATAACCGAATCTGCCGACACTCAATAATTTAAACTCTAAAGTTTTTCCAATTTTGTGTGTCAGAATTCCCATTCAGATACCGCAGTAGGCATAGGTGCTTTAATATCACATTGGTCAATCAACTCTTTGAGAGTGTATTTTTTTGAGTTTTTGAGCTTTACCAGTAAATTGTCACCAACTATTTCAATGTTGACGTTTTGTCCTATAGACCATCCAAGCTCTCCCATGATTGAGGCTGGGATGAAAATAGCTGCTCTGTTCCCAAGTTTCTTAATAAATGTTTTCATCGTATTTCAATTCCTAGCTTATTAAAAAAACAATCTCAATGTAATTTACAATTTGAATAGTATAGGCTTTAGTACCTAAGTCTCCAGAGCAGAAATAAAAGATGTACTGATTCGATGCCCTTTTTGTATATCAATTAACTCTGGTCCCAAGCTTCAATTAATAAAAGATCATTCGCTCTGCACTTAGAAATTTTCACTACATCTATTTTAAGAGTTTGCCGTTCATATTCGTCTAATAAGCACTGATCGCTAATAATCAAATCTGCCGATATTAAAGGATCGAAATTTATTTTTGGAATTATTACTGAAGCTTTCGCAGAAAACCTATAGGGATAACCATTGCCACCTAGTTCTTGAATTAAACTTTCTTGGCTTAATTTTTTCAGCCAATCAATGCCATTCATGCCAGTAGACCATGAAGCAATACGTAATTCATTTGTTGAAGAGTCGTAAGCTACGAATTTATCTAAATTTGTTTTAAAAACGTTGATGTGCCATCCTAACATAGCGGATTTCCTTCGCGTATTACTGTAGAAAAGCTAGTAATTATATTTTAATAAATCACTAGTGATTAGGTTTATTGCCACTATGAGATAATTGGTTAATAAGAGCTACCTAAGCGGACATTTGTATTGTTTCAATTATGCTGACAATAAAGTTGAATGATCGTGACCGCCACAGTTTTAAGCTTCAACCTGTATAAAGAAACCCTGAAGGACTTTTTACAATTATTGACTTATTGTTCCCCAAAGCAATGGGATGGACTCCCCTCCCCGAAAGGGCACCGAAGTGTCAAACTGGAGTTTCCACACAACCAGTTAGAGAAAGGGAGTTCATCATGAGAATTGTACGAGTTGGCGTAGATTTGGCAAAGGATGTTTTTCAGCTTCACGGAGTCGACCGAGACGACAAAGCGGTTTGGCAACGTAAGCTG
>JBKJOT010000017.1:0-3569 GCA_046595335.1 Methylotenera sp. | reverse complement strand
TTTTCAAATTCCAAACCATCGCCAAGCCCTGTTCGTTATCGGATACCTATTGGAACATCCCTAATTCTTTAAATAGACGACTATTCGCAATATCTATGTATTCAGGATTAAGTTCTATTCCGACAAAATTTCTATGCAATTTTCTTGACACTACAGCTGTGGTTCCGGCTCCCATGAATGGATCCAAAACAATTCCACCCTCCGGGCATCCAGCTTTAATGCAATCCAATATCAAATCCTGTGGGAAGGTGGCAAAATGTGCCTCACTAAAAGGTTTGGTTGTTACAGTCCAAACACTTTTTTTGTTTGCCATTCCGTCACCAATCAAATTACCATCACTATCAAAGTCTCCTGAATGTCCGGTTAATTTCTTATCTCCAGTTCCCCGGTGGCTGTATGCCTTTATTCCCGTTGATGATCCTTGATTGCCACCTCTGTTATCTTGTGGTGCAGGTTTTCTTCCGGGTCCAACTGCTTTCATGGTTCCATTTGTTTTACCAGGCACACGATCACTACCTTTCTGATCCTCTATTTGCTGCATCATTCTTTGAACGGTGCTATCTTTTACGGTGGTTCTGATTGCATCAATATCGTAATAATACTTTGCCGATTTGCTCAAAAGAAATATATACTCATGTGCTTTTGTGCATCGATCAGTAACACTTTCCGGCATCGGGTTTGGTTTGTGCCAAATAATATCCTGTCTCAAATACCAACCGGAAGAACGAAGGGCAAATGCTACCATCCAGGGTATGCCAACTAAATCTTTTGCTTTTATTTCAGTATGTTTTTTATCTGTAGGTCTTGTATATCCTTTGCCACCAAGTTGCTGTGCTTTGGATGTTAAAGCTAAGCCTTGCTTATTACGTTCGTCTGCCTGTTCAGGCGATTGCGTACCGCTTGCACCTTTACCGCCCCAATAACTATCGCCTAAATTCAACCATAAAGTTCCTTCATCTTTTAAAACCCTTTTTACCTCTGTAAATACTTCAACCATAGCAGCAACAAATAACTCCGGTGTTTCTTCCAATCCTATTTGTTCACTTGTACCATAGTCACGCAAGCCGAAATAAGGCGGTGAAGTAACGCAGCAATCAACACTATTATCTGGAAGCGTTTTTAAAACTTCTAAGCAATTACCCTGTATTATTTTGTTTGTCTCTAACATTTCCAATCAATAATTTAAACACCCTGATAAGGGCTTCTTATAACACGGGGTTTGCTGCAATAGCGGGTACTTCTTTTTTCTGTTCCATGTTGTTTAAAGGTTGGTAGTAACACCAGAAAGAATATTATCTAAATCCCTTAACACCTTCTTGTATGTTAAGGCGGTATAGCGTAATACAATAAATTCTTCTGAACTGGCATGGTTGTATTTTTCACTATCCGCAGAATATCCCTTTGCGGTCGTGTGCCTGGATTTTTCTGCAAACACACCTTCGTATTCAATTAAAACCTTAATACCATAAATATTTATAAAATAATCTGACCGCCATTTTCTTCCGTTGGTGGCAAATAAATATTCCGTGTAAAGGGTAAGTGAATTAAAATTACACCAGTAAGTCAGGTTGAGATCCAACCACTCTTTTTCAATACTCTTTTTCTTAAAATATTCCGCCGGGATATTTATTTTGGGTTTTTTATCCGTGAATATATGTTGGTTTAAATACCCCACTTTTGATTTTAATATACTCTGCCTGTTAAATTTCATACATGGTTTATTTTCGGCGGTCTGATCCACCAATGATTAATACATTGAACATTTCGCGCAATCTGCTATTCACACGACTGCCATACTTCTGCTCAATTTCTTCTTTCCCGGATAGGTTGGTTGTAATGTGGAATTTATCAAACTTACCCTTCCGGTACACATCCATAATTATATCACCCATTACATTTTTTTTGTTGCCGAAATCAGTTTTAATATCCTCTGTACCAAGATCATCAAAACAATAGCCTATATGTTTTTGAAAAAAAGTATCTGGATCGTTTACCGGCCTCTCCATTAAGGCGCTATACACCTCTGAAATTTCATCTTTATAAAAATTGTATTGATCAGCAATAGTGGAGCAGGAGTAGATTACATAACACCCTTTTTTGTTCTTCTGGAAGAACTTCATTAATTCTGTTTTACCTACCCCCACATTACCCATTAATAAGATACCCTTACTTAAACTATAACCGCCCTTCTCAAACTCTTTTGAACCGGTGAAATAAAGGCTTAATAATTTTACTACACCTTCGTTGATATGGTTGATCTCAAAAGGTTTTTTAAATCTTTCCATGTAACTTTCGTGGCAAAATTCAATAAGCTGCTCTGGTGAAAATGGTTCCAGCATTATTTTATTTTTTTGCCGTTGCCTGGTTAATTTTTGCTCTATTTCAATCCTTCGTCCTTTCATTGATTTCGCTTCCAGTAATGCCTCTGCTATTTCAGATTCAGTTAGTTCAATATCACAATGCAGGGTTAAACGCTCTACCGGGTTCGATAACAGCCGTTGAAGATAATCCGCCTCCTGGCTGTTTAGCGCCTTTAATAGATTTTCCATTACTTTCCAGTTTAATAAAATTGATAGAATTGATGAAATGGGTAAAAACTGCTTCGGATGAAGCATAGTATGGTTTGTTGATAAACTTCTCTTGTTTAAAACTCTCCCAAAGTAACAACACCCGTTCTTCGGAAACAATAAGATCCTTGGCAGCTTTAAATTTCTTGATGGCTGATTTGATAAATTCGGCAGGAAGTACCAAAGTTAATTTTTCGGGTCCAGCCCGGAAACCATTTACTGGTAATTGCACTTCCCCTCCCCGTACCCCTCCCTTTATATCTTTTTCTTTTTCTTTTTCTATATCTATTTCTAAAGGTATATTTTTGGTAGGCTTTTGGTAATCAGTTTGGTAATCATTTGGTAGCTTTTTGGTAGCTTTTTGGTAGCGCTTTTCTACATTTTCAGCCTGTTTTTCTGAATGTTTTTTCTTTTTTTCACGTACCTCTATTGTTTTTTTATTTACCAATACCCCGTCTTTTTCCTCAAATTTTGTTTTTAACAACCCCCAATGTTTGGCAGAAGTTTCAGCAATTTTCACCCGCCGCTTTTCCTCTACCGGGACCCCGCCTTTATCCCACTCAAATATTAAAAGCCGGACATAGGCGCCAAATTCTTCATCTGTCCAATCCTGGGTAGAACCTCGCAGATCATTAAAATAACACGGCCATATTGGATTTTTTGCCATAAACAGTAGTTTTTTTGATTATTGGAATAAATTTGCTTGTTGTAGTGGTTCTTTTGTAACCTCAATTAACCTCCATAATGTACACTCATTACCATTCTGGTTGATTTTACCGCGGGATTCAACCCTAAGCCCCTTATACCCCTCCGGCTTAACCAAAGGGTTCCTACGGGCAGATAACCGCCCTTTCTCCCACCTTTCCCCTGTTATACTCTCCAATCTGTCGCGAAGGTCATGGTCTGTACACACCCCACCTAATTCTACCATTGCTGCAATCACCTTACAGGTATCATTTGCAAACTTTCCATCCTTATTTTGCAACCACACAGGGTAAGAAG
>JBKJOT010000111.1:0-6433 GCA_046595335.1 Methylotenera sp. | reverse complement strand
GAGACCGGTGATATGGTGCTGCAAGCTACCTCTCTACGTCTAATTTCCTGCGTAAGGGAGTCTGATACTGTTGCACGTATGGGTGGCGATGAATTTATCATCCTGCTACCCATCGTTGATCATGAGCAGGATGCCATGTTTGTTGCTAATAAAATTGTAGAAGCGGTAGTGAAACCCATCTTGCTAGAAAACTTTAAAGATATACCGATATTAAATCTGCATGTTTCCGCAAGTATAGGTATCTCTATTTATCCGCAGCATGGCAAAGATGAAAAATTACTGGTGATTAATGCTGATATGGCTATGTACCAAGCCAAACATAACGGTAAGAACCAATCGAAGATATTCGATAGCAGTATGGTTAATTAATGGGTTCTAACTTAGCTAGTATTGATTATTTAATCTGAGCTTCAAAAACTAATAGCCGAACTCAAAAAATCGAGCCGACAATAGTAACAAGTAGATTAAATATGTGGTGCCCGGGGCCGGAATCGAACCGGCACGACCTTGCGATCGAGAGATTTTAAGTCTCTTGTGTCTACCAATTTCACCACCCGGGCGGATGGAAGCGGTACAACAAATTGCGGTGCGTATTTTAACACTTACTAGGATTTTTTCAGCACTATTTCACAGCTTTTTCATTTATTTTTAATATCCGATATTATTCTTGAGCATCCTTAATTAATTTACCTTTCGAATCAATCGTTTGATGAAATCTTAAAGGCTGCTCAATATTTCAGCGATAAAAAAAGCACATGAAAAATCATGTGCTTTTTAATTCCCCTTGCGTGTTCTAAGGCTTATTAGTTAATTCTTTTAATATTTGCCATTGACCATTTGTACCGCGCTCAAACTGTAGTTCTTTATTCGTACTGGCACTATATTCCACTATTGGAATGCGTTTCATATTGCAAACTTCACAAGCTGTATGAGCAGTTTTCTTAATTTTATAAGTAGTCACATTGTAATCTTGCTTGAATTTAGCCGTAGCTTTGTTACCTTCGCATGTCACTACCAAGTCATTAACTTTCAGGCCGATTTTGCTATTGGTGCTTAAACGTTCCCTGCGTTGGTTTTCCCAAACAGCTTTGTCCATTGGCGGGTCAGGTATAAATTTATCAGAATAAAACTTAAGGTAATTATCTGCATCTTTCTGGCGCCATGCAGTTGCCCAATCATTTACTCGGTTGGTGACTTCAGGCACGCTACAAGATTGTGCCTGCACTGGAGCTGCTGGCACTATAGGAGTTACTCCCATTGGTTTACCTAGCGAAGCTAGAGTACTTGATAACGGTTTTGCATCTGCCAATAAAGCCGCCTTGTCCACTTCCACCTGACTTGGTGCAATGGCTTGACATACATTTTCGCTATCCATATAACTTTCGCGATTAAAATCAGGCAATCCCGCGCGTTTCGCCCCGATTTTATTCAACAACTCGCCTTGTACCGCGTACGTCCTTGCATAAGCAGTCTGGATATCATATTCGGTATTAGCGAGGGTGCGTTTAGCCTGAAAATACTCATTTTCTGTATCTAGTAAATCCAATAGCGTACGCTGGCCAATATCGAATTGCTTACGATAAGCTTCTCTGGCATTTTCGATAGAGTTTTTATGCCGAATCCGGTAACCCTGCTGTTCCTTCAATTGCGAAATATCGTTGTAGGCTATCACCAATAGTTGACGCGTATCAACACAGGCCTTATCACGTAAATCTTGTGAGTTATTTAACTTTTGAGCCGATTGTTTAATAAGGTTTCTATCCGTAAACCCGTTAAACAAATTGAAATTCATCGTGAGCTCTAACACATCAGAAGCACTGCTGCTATTTCGGCCATCGTTACTAACATCCAGATTTTTTCGAGCTTGCAAATCTAACCTTGGGTAATATTTACCTTCCTTTGTTTTAATATCGTTTTTACTAGCTTCAATATCTTCAATGGTAGAAAGTAAATCAGGATTTTGCTGATACGCAACCTTTAGCGCTTCTGTTGCCGTAGGTTCTACGCCTGCGTTGTAGAAAGTTGGCATTTCCAGGGTTTCGGGAGGCAGTTCACCATATAACCGCTGAATACGGGCAGTAACGTCATGCAGATTAGTAAGTTCTGTAGAAAGGTTAGCTTCTGCTAAGGCTAAACGACCTGTCGCCTGTTCCAAGTCAACTTTTCTAGCAACACCGGCATTGACGCGCTCTTGAATTCGATCAAATAACTGTTTATGCACAACATAGTTTTCTTTAGCAAATTGCGCCAATTCACGATAACGTAAAGTATCGATATAAGCGCGTATGAATTCCAAGGTGGTATTTTGCATAGCGCTTTGCAGTTCGTAATAGCGCACCCGATTCGCATGACCCAAACGTTTCACTTCGTTATTAGTAGCAAAGCCGTCAAAAATCATTTGCTTTAGTACAAGATCTGTAGCGGAGCGAGGAGTATTAATACCATTTGATAAAGTCGGGTATGTATCTATTGCCCTATAAGTAGATTGCACATCCAGCTTTGGCAAAAAGCCACCACGTACAGCCTCCTGCTCATACCCTGAATCTAGGAAACGGTGATATCTGGATTGCACTTCAGGATTAGAAGAGACGGTTTTTTCCACCATATCTTTTAATGGAATTAATGATTCTGCTAGGGAAAAAGGAGAGTACAACGCAGCAACTGCTACTGTTAGACTTAATAAAATTAATTTGTATGTAAATTTATTGTTCATTCAATTCCATTTAACGATCTCTGTAATTTACCGCGTATATCACTAATATCATTCACTATGAAATTTGTATCAGCAAATCTAATGCCAAAAAATTATATAAACACTAGAAAAGCTTACTCAATACTAATACTTCACTTTTAATTTTGTTCTGATGATACTTGTAAGATTAAATATAATCAACAAACCATTGTTTTATTTAGAATTTTATTTATCTATTTAACAGTAGTTTACATATTTAAGTAAATAAAAAAATTTATTAACTTTTCAACTACATAAAGATGAGTTGTTTTAAATAAAAACTAAATTCATTGATAGATAATCTTTTTTCTTTGCACTTCCATCAAAGTGTCAATTTATCATCATAAGTTATATGATTTAATAATATTGGTAATGCCTTCTAATTTTCAATGGTTTTCCTGCCTAAACATAGACAATCTGCCTTCAATAGCAATGATTTTAAAATAAAAATTTAGTAAAAAAAAGCCCACTTAAGGGCTTTATTGATTGAGGGGTATGTATTTACCTTAAACTTTACAAATTATTTACCGTATTACATTAGTCTGTAATAAGCTTATTATTCGTAAGTAAACTTTGGATTATGTCTTGATCTCTAGTTAAACCACCAGTACTTAAATCCACTCCCGTTAAAATGATTTTTTGAGTATCCATGGCGTTAAGTGTTGGATTGCTGCCCACATTATTATTATCGCCAAATCCACCAGTTGAGCTAATATGTATTATTGTATTGCCACCGGTTACTTCAAAATGTAGGTAGTTATCTAATGCAGTAGCCGTACCAGATTCACCTACTAATAAATCTTTCAGATCAAGCACATCACCTCCAGAAGCTTTAGAAGCTTTATCAAACAAGTTGATAGTGTCAATAGCTGGTGTCCCTGCAATACCAGCGTCAGCTAGATGCCAAACAAAAACATCTGTTACAAAATCATTAGCGCCAGCCGTTCCACCAGTCATAGTATCGTTACCAGCTCCGCCATCCAATACATCCGCTCCGGCTCCGCCAATTAAGGAGTCATTTCCAGTACCGCCTACTAAAAGATCATTACCACTACCACCGTCAAGGGTATCAGCTCCAGCACCTCCAAACAACAAATCATTACCGGTGTTTCCTGTTAAGGTATTGGCAGCACTGTCGCCGGCAAGGATAGTGTTAACTCCAGCAAAACTCGTTCTAGGTCCAGTATCGTCAACACTCAAGCTGTATGGACCAGTTAAACTGTATCCATCATAAGTTGCACCTCCAGTAAATGTTAAAGACTCCACGTTAGTTACCGCACCAAAATGGTTAAGTACACTTATTTGCTGGCCATTCAATGAAATAACAAGATCACCCGCAAGAGAAGTAGTACTTGAATCTGTGAAATCCAAGCTTGTAAGTACCGCCCCATTGGATTTTATTAAGATTGAATCAGTGCCAGAACTATCATTAATCGTGTCTGTACCATCTGCTAGCCCGAAAATATAAGTGTCGTTCCCAGCACCACCTATCAATGTATCATTGCCTGCACCACCGGTAATGATATCGTCAAAGCTGCTACCCGTTAGCGTATCTGCGCCACTCCCGCCACCAATAGCTGTTGCACTGGCGCCAGCAGTAATTGAGTTGTCACCATCCAGCTTCAGGCCAATAGTTTGGTAAGCGCTGGTATCTCCATCAGCATCCGTAGCAGCGGCTCCGAAGGTTATCACTTGGTCAGCATGCGTACTGGTTCCCACAAAAGTATTGACTACCAATTTGAAACTGGTGCCTAGTGTTGGCGCAAAGATGATAGAGCTGAAGTAGCCACCGCTAAAAGAAGCAGAGGTCAAGTTGAGAGTGGGATCTGTAATTGTGCCATTGACAGTGCCACTGCCAACTACAGCGCCTAACTCGTTATAAGCTGTATAATTTACACTTTCTCCTAAATTGAGTTTATTGAAGGTCAGATTAATGCCGGTCATTTTGCTGGCAAAATCAAAAGTGAGTGTTTCTACGTTTCCAATGGCATTGTCAACCGATTGACCTGCGCCTACGCCAAAAGAACTGGCACTGGTATTCACTGTTGCCGTTCCCCCATTATTGGTGCCGATTACATTAACCGTGTAATTATTAGCGCCATCGCTAAAGGTGTATACGCCACCATTACCACCGCTCAGTGACCCGATAGTTGCAGCTGCTACTGTTGGGCTATCCAGAGTTTTAAGCATGGTTACTTGGTATTGTCCTGAGCTAAGGTCACCCGTCACTTTGAATACTTGTGTTGAAGCTGGATCAACCGCTTGGGCAATGAGTTCGCCAGCTGCCCCCAAAACAAACTGGACTTTATAACCTTGATATAACAAATCTTGTGTGACTGTTATCAAAGTACCGCTTGAGTTGGTTTCAGTATGACTCGCCTGTATATATCCGCTGCCATCTACACTGGCGCCAGTAGCGGCTGTAGAACCAAAGCTTATTTTTGCATTTGATCCTGAATCGGCACCTATGCTGATAGCACCTAGATTACCGGTTAGCGTTGCACCCTGGATATTTTCCAAGATTGCAGTATTGGCAGTGCCGCTATAGATAGGGCTATCATCTTCTATACTTACATTGATTGTGCTAAGTGTTGTGAGTGTCCCATCAGAAACTTGAACGCCTATATTAAATGTTTTCACATCTTCCACACCGGCCGTAGCATGATCCACCGGCCCAGAAAGCGTAATGTTATATACACCTGCATTGGTAATGGTTGCGGTGATTATAGTGTTACCGCCAGCTGAACCAATTAAAGGTGATGCACTAGTACCACTACCGCTCCATGTGATAGCAACACCATTTGAGGTTAACGCTGTAACTGGGCTAGTAAGGCTTACAGTAAAGGTAGTGTTGTCTACATCGCTAATAGCCACAGTGCCGGATGCAGTAGCACTATTCGTAGTATCACTGGTACCCGTAGTATCGGGATTTGCCCCAGTGAGGCCTTCTTCTGAAACGGTAGCAGTGCTAGCCACTACCACTGGGGCGTCATCGGCTCCATTAATCGTCACGGTTAAAGTGGTGCTAGATGTAAGTCCAGCAGCATCTCTCATTGTATAGGTGAAGGTATCTGTCAGGGTGCCACCTACATTCAATGCTTGCACCGTAGCGTTGGCATTGTTCACTGTATAGGTATAAGTACCATCACTATTCAGTATCAAGCTACCGTAGGTTCCCGTTGTACTACCGCCCACTGTACCGCCGGTGATAGCAGTAACTGTTTTCGTATCTCCGCTATCCACATCAGTATCGTTAGTCAGCACATTGCCAGTTGGATTCGTCCCAGCAGTAGAATTAGCTATACCACCTGCTTCAACAGCTGTTGCGTTATCAGCGACTGCAATTGGGGCATCGTTGGTACCGTTGATGGTGACGGTGATGGTTTGTGTGGCGGTACCGTCAAAGCTGGTGGCTACGAAGCTGTCGGTCAGGGTCTGACCGGCGCCCAGGCCTTGGATAGCAGTGGCGCTGTTGCTGGCAGTATAGGTCCAGGCGCCATTGGTGCCCAGCGTGAAGGTGCCATAGCTGCCGACAACGCTTGGACGTGCAACGAAGCTTGATTGACCCGTGTCGGCATCGCTAATGGTGAGCGTGCCGCCAGTGCTGAGGTTGCCGCCCGTGACCGCGACGTCTTCCGTGACCGAGCCAGTGCTGCTGCCTGCGATGACCGGGATGTCATTGGTACCGTTGATGGTGACGGT
>JBKJOT010000002.1:0-2824 GCA_046595335.1 Methylotenera sp. | reverse complement strand
TTCTGATTCCTCGACTTCCTCGACACATACACCCCCGAAGAACCGCTGCAAGACTCGACTAAGCCTCCCCGCACCCGCCCACTCTCCTACCGCTTCTCCGTCGCCTCGATGATGGATTGGCCGCACTAACAGCCCTCCCCCAGTAAACAAGGGCCCTTACTACTGCTTGAAATCCCCCGTACCAGTTTCGTACCAGTACCCCTCGTGCACACTCAAATCCTGCCCCCTCTCTCATACGCTGTAGCAAATTTTAAGCAATCAATTTCGGCTCCAATCCTGAGCACTGTCGCTGCTATGCTTGAGTTCTTTCGAAAGGAGTCGGTAACCATGCCAAGCGAATATTCACTGCCCGACGTACTGGAAAGGATCTACCAGAACCAGCTGGCCTTGGAGGCCGCAGTGATGGAGTTAACGCTGCGGGTGGAGCAGGACGGTTTTCACGAGGTAGGGGAAAATATCCGCAGTGCCTTTGAGGCGATCGGTGAAAATGCCGGTCATATCAAACAAGGTTTAGCTCGCTTACGCAGACAGCTCCCTGACTGACCATGCGCTTGAAAAAGATACACAAAACGAATGATGGCAAAATAGAATTATTGCTGCGTAAAATAAATTAAATAAGGCAGGTAAAATTTTTAATGCCTGGACATAAAGGACTATTTCATGATTGACAAATCTATAACCAATCCAGGCATTCACAAACAATTTGTGATGTCCAACTATTCCGACGATGAAAAAAAAGTATTAATAAACCTTTCAAAAGACTGGTATCTAACTAATTCCGGACAGCAGATACAAGTAGCCCAATCGCGCTACACTTATTTCCTTATGAAGCCGAGCCAACGAACTTCTGAGATGTTCAATATCGAACGGGAAATAATTTGCGTATTCAGTAACTATGAATTTTTTGAACCCCGATCCTTTGACATCTTTGACAAGGTTTTACAACTACTCCCAAAAATGAGAACAGAGACGGTTTGCGGACTATTAATCAGTCGCGCCGGAGACGTTGAAGAAAAGGTGGAACGGTTACTGAAAGCAGACCCTGAGCATTCCATAGTCATTCCTGCAACATATCGAGAATTAATGAACTCGAACTGCATTGGAATCTTGGAGGATAAATTTCGAAAACATTTTTACTCTAGAGACTTATTCGGGTTTTTATCACCACTTAAGAAGGATACATATTTCTTTGGTCGATCCAGTCTCATAACCGAGTTAATAAATCGCTACCAATCAGGCGAACACACCAGCCTATTTGGATTACGTAAGAGCGGTAAAACCTCCATCGTATACGCCATAGAGCGGAAACTCGCCTCTATGGGCGAACATGCATTGATGCTGGACTGCGAAAGCCCATCAATCCACTTATGTCGCTGGAATGAACTTCTCGAAAAACTAGTGAATTTATATGCAAAAGCCAAGCAGACCAAAATAAAGATAGACACTAAAGATCGGTACGCCGAAAAAGACGCGGCAGACAGTTTTGAAATTGACATGTTGAAAATTCACGAATCAAAAAAACATTCGAGCATGTTATTTATTTTTGATGAGATTGAGCGCTTATCTCCCGGGACGGGATCTTCCGATCACTGGCGCGGAGGTACAGACTTTATTTACTTCTGGCAAACTTTACGTGGCTTCTACCAAAAAAATCCTCAAGTATTCTCATACATGCTAGTAGGAACCAATCCTAGCTGTGTTGAAGCCCCTTCGTTTTCTGGTCATGACAATCCTATATACGCCTCCATTCCAAGCCAATACGTTCCGTCATTCTTGGTAGAACAGGTTAAACAAATGGTTGTCAGGTTAGGCGACTACATGGGATTAAAGTTTGACGACCTAATTGCTGCCAAGCTTACCGATGACTTTGGCGGACACCCATTTTTAATTCGACAAATGTGTAGCTGTATTCACAAAATGGCGGGATTAAAGCGCCCAGTAACTATTGACAAAGCAATCTACAATAAAGCAAAAGAAGAATTCAAATTACATTCCAAAGATTATCTAGATATGATGCTGCAGGTACTGAACGACTGGTATCCTGACGAATATGAAATGCTACGCTTTCTTGCACAAGATGACAAAGAAAGCTTCGAGTGTTTTGCATTTGATAATGCAGCGCTAACTCGCCACCTAATTGGTTACGGCCTAATACAGAAAGGTGACCACGGGTACGCCTTTAACTTAGAAGCCATTGCCGACTTACTGAAGACAAAACATAACAACGAAAAAATAAACTTATCCAACGAAGAAATGGTGCAAGAAGTTTCCTCTCGAAGAAATCTTCTAGAAAAGAACCTTAGAACTCTCTCGAGAAGCGTATTAAAAATCTCCTTCGGCCCGACGAAAGCTGCTGCAACTGTATTGGCTGCAATTCCTGAGAACCGCAGACCTGCGCTCACGGGAGTTGACATTAACCTACTACTCGACCGCGACAAATCGCCACTTTTCTTTCTAGAGATAATCAATCTAATAAAACGAGAGTGGGCCGTATTTGAAAAATCTCTTGAAATTGAGAAAGCAAAATTGGTCATTATGTTGGAGGAAATCAACACCTTCGGTCGCCCAGAAGCCCATGCTAAAAACTTAACCAAGGACGAATTTACACAGCTGAGATTGCACTTCAACAAATTAGATAGCATCTTAGACTTATAATTACCTTAGTAAATTTAAACCACTGACGGACGATCGTTGGGCTCTCTTGCCCATCGATTGCCTCAAAATTACTTGGGAATGGGAGATAGTCAGGCGCTCTCGCGTTATCAAGCAATGATGCGAGCTTCCCAAGCTGATAACGAGGGTTCGATTCCCTTCACCCGCTCCA
>JBKJOT010000065.1:0-15833 GCA_046595335.1 Methylotenera sp. | reverse complement strand
GCCAATCAAGTAAGCACGGTGATGCGTGATAATAAAAATATGCGTCAAGTTAACCAGGATTGGGGTGCGCTACAAGCCACATTGCACTTTAAACTTGATCAGGAGCGTTTAAAGCTGATTGGGCTATCTCCCAATGAAGCCGCAGAGCAATTACAGTTTTTACTGACTGGCGTACCGATTACACAAGTGCGTGAGGATATTCGTACAGTTGATATCGTTGCCAGAAGCGCGGGCGCTGAACGTTTCAATCCGTCAAGAATTCAGGACTTTAGCCTGACGACCCGTTCAGGTCAGTTAGTTCCGCTGAGTCAGGTGGGTGAAGTCGAAATTCGCAATGAGGCACCCAAGCTCATCAGGCGAGATCGGTTACCAACTATCACTGTACGTGGCGATATTGATGAAAGCTTGCAGCCGCCCCAGGTGTCTATGGAAATTTGGAAATCATTGACGCCAATTATTGAAAAACTACCTTACGGCTACCGAATCGAGTTAGATGGTTCTATCGAAGAAGCCGCCAGAGCCAATGATGCGTTGGCGCCAATCTTCCCGATTATGCTGATTCTTACTTTGGTGGTGATCATGATTCAAGTGCGCTCATTCTCAGGGATGCTCATGGTGTTCTTAACCGCGCCACTGGGCCTTGTGGGAGCGGTGCCTATCTTGCTCATCTTTCATCAGCCCTTTGGCTTTAATGCAATTCTCGGGTTAATTGGGTTGTCAGGGATTTTGATGCGAAATACGCTGATTTTGATTGGTCAAATCAACACCAACGAGAAAGCGGGCTTGCCAACCTACCAAGCCGTGATTGAAGCCACTGTACAGCGTGCAAGACCTGTGATTCTTACGGCGCTTGCAGCGGTGTTAGCCTTTACTCCACTAACATCATCCGTGTTTTTTGGCTCCATGGCCTACACCTTGATTGGCGGGACTGCGGTCGGCACGGTATTGACCTTATTATTCTTGCCAACGCTTTATGCAATATGGTTCAAAGTGAAGAAACCAATTCAATAACCATGAGCTGTTGTCAACAACTTCTGAGAGGTTGACCGCCGCATAAGTATTTGATGTTGTATCAGTTATAAAGCTGTAACTTTTTAAACCAATGAAACAATTGAAATCATAAAGGGATAACAAAATGAATGAACCTAAGGATTTAAAATTTAGCGGAACTGAATTATTTGTCAATATAAGTGATAGCCAGAAAGTAAGAGTACTCAAAGCTGGTGCAGGTGAGCCACTTATCTTGATGCATACCATACGCACGCAGTTGGATTATTTTAAAGATGTAATCCCTGAACTCGCTAAACACTACACGGTATATGCATTGGATTTACCTGGTCACGGACAATCATCCATAGACAAGCAGGCTAATTACGATGAGCCATATATGAGGCAAGCTGTAGTAGCCGTAATCAAAAAGCTAGACTTGAATAATGTAACGCTGGTTGGTGAATCAATCGGTGCTGTATTAGCACTAACTGTAGCGAGCACCATACCAGAACGTATTACTAAGGTGGTGGCTTCCAACACATACGATTACGATACGCGATATGCGGATGGTGTCCGTCGCGGCAATATGTTTTCAAACCTTGTCATTGCAAATTATGCCATTCCAATACATGGCGCTATATTCGCAGCGTTAGAAAATTGGTTATTTTTAGGTTTTGTGATGCGCGGAGGGTTAAAAAATAAAAGTTGGTTGCCAAATGAATTGTTATCTAAAATAAGTCGCGCAGGTTATAGAAAAGGGTTTCGCTATGTAGAACGCAATGTATTCGCGAACTGGAGGTCATGGGGTAAAGCGAGAGCGCTTTATTCTGGAGTTAAAGCACCCGTGACGTTAGTGTATGGCGATCATGATTGGTCAACCTTGCAAGAAAGACAGCGCACAGCTAGTGAGCTGGGAAATACAAACATCATTACAATCAAGAATTCTGGGCATTTTGGCTTTATTGATAACCCTCAAAAGTTATTGGAAGTTGTATTAAAGGCATAGGAAGCTTTCCCCACTAAATTTAGAATAAAGTGACATTCTCAATATTTATAATAGTTAATCTCAATCTCTGCTTAGGGACTTTTTTTGCCAGTCCCTAGGTAATTATAGTCACTTGTTTAAATGACTGTTATAGAGTAATTAGTTTGATAAATGCTTGGAGAAGAACTTAGGCAACAACAAAGTACGTTTTATTCTTGTGAAATATTTTAGCCATTTGATTATAAAAAAAGGACTCTATATGCAGTCCTTTTTTGTAGCTTAAATTTAGTCGTAAGGAATAATGTTTGTTAGAATGATGGCATGTTTAACCGGTTAATTTTTGCGTTTACCCTGATAGTGTCATTTGGCATGGCCCAAATCGGCGCTGTGACGCATGAGATTTCGCATTACAGTGATTTCACTGCAGCAAGTCAGCAAACGACTTCCACTAAGAATATCTCCAAAAAATCTGGTCAGTCTGAGCCCATTTCGCATAATCAAGTATGTGAAAAATGTATCAGTTACGCAGAACTTGGTCATATTGTGCATAGCACACATGCACCATTACTCGCTGTTAATGCAACGAATCATTATTTTAGCGTCACTTCCCAAACCCCTTCATATGCCAAGCCGCGCACCTACAGTGCCCGCGCACCGCCTAACCTCGTTTAGTACTTAGTTCTTTACTGCCATTATTTCTGATGGCATTACAACTATTATTACGAGGTCTATATGAATATCCCTACCAACGCTAGGCGCGCTGTATTGCCGCATAGCTGCAAGTATTTCAGTGAAAAACTGCGTTACAACCCTATTTATTTAAGTATTTTAGCTGTATTAGCAAGCTCACCAACCTTTGCTGCTGATACTAATACCGAAATTGACTTGCCCTCGGTTTCTGTCACAGGCAATCCTTTAGGCGTAAATTCTGATGAGCTGATTGTTCCTGTCACCACATTAAATGGCCGTGAGCTATCGCTCAAGCGCGAAAGTACGATCGGTGACACGCTAGATGGCATACCCGGCGTTAGTGCAACCCACTTTGGTCCTAATGCTTCCCGACCGGTAATACGCGGCCTGGATGCCGAGCGTGTACGTATTATGCAAAACGGTGTTGGTGTTTTAGATGCCTCTTCATTAAGTTTTGACCATGCGGTTACGGTAGACCCGATTATTATTGAGCAGGTAGATGTAGTACGTGGCCCTGCCGCCTTGTTATATGGCGGTAGCGCCGTAGGTGGCGTAGTGAACTCAACGGATAACCGCATTCCCACTGAGCAATTAAATGGTGTAACAGGCAGGGCAGAGACGCGCGTTGGCGGACCAGACAGCCAGAATAATATCGCCGGAGTGGTTGACGCAGGCAATGGCCTGTTAGCGATTCACGGTGATTTGTATAGTCGTAAAACCAGTGATCTGGAAATTCCCGGTTACGCTGTTTCTAAACGCAAAAGTGAGGCTGATGGCACGGCGCGCATCAATAATGGCAAGCTTATCAATAGCAGTGCAGATGGCGATGGCGGGGCATTAGGCGCTTCACTCACATTCGACAGCGGTTACATAGGCGCTTCCTATTCCGGTTTCAACAGTAACTATGGCACGGTCGTCGAACCTGATGTACGTATTGATATGCAAAGCCAGCGCTGGGATATCGGTTCGGAATTCCATGACTTGGATAAACTAGGCTTCGGGCATTTAATCAATCGGGTGAAGTTTCGTTTGGCCCATACCGATTATGAGCATCAGGAACTAGAAAGTGATGTGGTAGGCACAACATTTAAGAACCACGGCATTGAAGGTTCATTGGAAGCTGGTCATACGCCCATTAATACAGCCTTAGGTAATTTAAACGGGGTCATTGGCTTGCAGTTCCAGAACACTACTTTTGAAGCATTTGGCGATGAAGCATTTGTGCCTAGCTCTAACACCCAGACCAAAGCGCTTTATATTTATGAAGAGTTACCTTTAAATTTTATTGATGCACCAAAACTCAAACTGAGCTTTGGTGGGCGCACTGAACATACTACGGTAGATTCTAGTGATAATCCCAACTTCGGTGCCGGGCAGAATCATGGCTTTAATCCCACCAGCTATGCACTGGGTGGCATCTACACCTTGACGCCTAACTGGTCACTAGCCAGTAACCTTTCGCATAACGAACGTGCGCCTAGCTATTTTGAGTTGTACGCAAATGGCGCGCACATTGCCACCGGACAATTTGAGGTGGGAAACAATAATTTTGATGTGGAACGCTCTAATGGCATCGATGCTCAGCTACGCTGGAAAGATGCTAAAAATTCATTCAGCATAGGTACTTATTACACGCGATTCAGTAGTTTCTTGGGTTTACTAGAAACTGGTAACAATGTAATTGTAAACGGCAGGTCACTACCTGTTGCTCAATTCAGTGCTTTTGCAGCGGATTTCAAAGGCTTTGAAGCCGAAGGTAAATTTAATGTCGCGAATAATTTGGATCTCATCCTGCGTGGTGATTATGTCCGGGCTACCAATCGTGATAACGGGGATGCTTTGCCACGCATTGCGCCGCTACGATTAGGCGGTGGCTTGCATTATCAACAGGGCAGCTTTGGCGTCAGGGTCGATGTGCTACATGCTTTTGACCAGAATCGCACAGCAGCGAATGAGTTAGCTACCGATGGCTATACCGATGTCAGCGCATTAGTTTCTTACAAATTACCAACTAAACTTAACATTGAGCTTTTTGCCAAGGCTAATAACTTGCTGAATGAGGAAATTCGCGAGCATGCTTCATTCCTGAAAGACCTTGCTCCGCAAGGTGAACGTTCCATTTTGATAGGATTACGTACTGATTTTTAAGGATGCTGCCACCACTGAACCAAAAAATCTTCAATTACTCAAAATGACATGTGATTGGAGATTTTATGAGTACAGCTAAATTGGTGATTCTAGGTATCGTATTATTTATTTCAGTTGCGGCTGGCTATTTAGCCCTATTTGAATATAGGGAAGATAGCAACGGCAACCAAGGTTGGCATTTCCGCTACAGTCAGCAGCAATAGCTCTACATATGTCTCTTGTTAGTTTGTAAGCATCAAACCCCAAACTACTGCTACGGTAGTCAGTGCCAAGAATACTGCGCCACTACCAATATCTTTAGCTCGCTTTGCAAGCGCATGGTGTTCGGTAGAGGTATGGTCTACCGCTGCCTCGATAGCAGAGTTAAGCAACTCAACGATTAACACTAATAAGACGCTGCCTATCATCAAGGCTTTTTCCACGCCATTTTCACCTAAGTAAAAACCCAGTGGGATAAGGACAATGGCTAAAAACACTTCCTGACGGAATGCGTCTTCATGCTCAAAGGCAGCTTTAAAACCTTCCAGAGAATAGCCGAAGGCATTGATTAATCTAGGGAGGCCAGTTTTACCTTTAAATGGGCTGACATCTTGATGATTGTTTTCTGGAGCTTGCATCGTTTACTTTCGCCGGTTGATTAATTTTGATTAGTAAATTAAATAGAGTCGCGCAAATATTACTACATAGATTTTAACATGCGCTATCATTATGGTTTAGTCACATTACACTAGGTTAGAGCAGGTAAATTATGGCACGTACAGTCAATTGTATTAAATTAGGTAAAGAAGCTGAAGGCATGGACTTCCCTCCGTATCCAGGCGAGCTTGGCAAACGCATCTATATGCAAGTTTCCAAAGAGGCATGGGCTGCATGGCTTAAGCAGCAGACTATGCTGGTCAATGAGAACCGGCTAAGCCTAGCCGACCCTGCAGCCCGTAAATACTTAAGCGAACAAACCGAAAAATATTTCTTCGGTGACGGTGCTGATACTGCCAGCGGTTACGTGCCTGAAAAAAGCTAAATCTTTACATTAAAATAAAAAAAGCGCCTAAGGCGCTTTTTTATTTTTGGGTTCTAGGACTGCAATGTTTCGCGTTCCATTTCTTGCACTGAGATATGGCGTACATCTTTACCTTTCACCATATACACTACATATTCTGCAATATTTTTAGCATGGTCACCGATACGTTCAATGGCTTTTGCTACAAACAACACTTCCAGCGACATTGAAATAGTACGTGGGTCTTCTAGCATAAAGGTAATGAGTTGGCGCATAGAAGCACGGAACTGCTCATCCACTTGCTCATCCTGCTTAGCCACTTCTACCGTTTTACTTATATCCAGGCGGGCAAATCCGTCTAAAGCGGTACGCAACATCTCGCGTACCAATGCCACCATTGCCTTAATTTCATTGAAGCGCGGTTTATACATGCGGTCTTCGTCATAAATCTTCTGCGCCGTACGGGCAATCTTGGTCGCTTCGTCACCGATACGCTCCAAGTCAGTAATGGTTTTTACCATCATCATCACCATACGTAAATCGCCCGCTGCTGGCTGACGACGGGCGATAATATGGCTGCAGTCCTCATCAATCTGCACTTCTAGATTGTTGACGCGATGGTCATTTTCCATCACTTCTTTAGCAAGATTCGGATCAGCTTTAATCAATGCTTCAAGCGCGTTGACGATTTGCTGCTCGACTAAGCCGCCCATTTCTAGCACTTTGGCACGAACGGCTTCTAATTCGGCGTCATATTGCTTAAAGATGTGTTCAGATTGCATTAGACTTCCTTTTTGCTTTTATAGCTGTTAACTAGCTATATTAATAAAGAAATATGACAGTAATATTTCAAATACGGTATTAGCGTAATAACTTATTTTTTATAAGTCTTAACGCCGTCCGCTGTGGCCAATAACAACACATTAGCCGGACGAGCAGCAAACAAGCCATTGGTCACAACACCGACGATTTGGTTAATCTTAGCTTCCATAGCAACTGGGTCGCTGATCGTTAAACCGTATACATCCAGAATCACATTGCCGTTATCAGTCGTGAAGTCACGTAATTTTGGCTGACCACCTAATTTAACTAACTCACGCGCTACATAGCTCTTGGCCATAGGCAACACTTCTACGGGTAATGGAAACTTGCCCAGCACTGGTACATATTTGGTTTCATCACAAATGCAGATGAATTGTTTTGCACAGGCTGCGACGATTTTCTCACGCGTCAGCGCGCCGCCGCCGCCTTTAAGCATATGCATATGCTCAGTGATTTCATCTGCACCATCCACGTAGATGTCCATGCCATCGACGCTATTCAAATCAAATACCTCGATACCGTGTCCACGCAAACGCTGTGCAGTGGCTTCTGAGCTCGCTACCGCGCCATCGATCTTATGTTTTACCTTAGCGAGTTCTTCAATAAAGTAATTAGCAGTTGAGCCTGTGCCCACACCAATGATGCCACTTTTCACATATTCAACAGCTGCTTTTGCTACTTGTTGCTTTAATTCGTCTTGCGTATAAGCCATTTTACTTAATTCCTTACATTTTCTTTATAATTACAAACATCTAACACTATAACACTGCATGGCAACGAATGAAATTGCCAAAGCTGTGACTACTATTTCAGAACAAACTAATGAACAACCAATTTCTTACTATCACCGACTATTTGAGCAAGATAAAAAACTCGCGCGTGTATGAGGTCGCAAAAATAACGCCGCTAGAATTGCAAAATAATCTGTCCAAGCGCATCAATAATAATGTGCTACTGAAACGTGAAGACATGCAATCGGTGTTCTCGTTCAAACTGCGCGGCGCTTACAATAAAATGGCTCACTTGTCTGCAGATGCCCTGGCAAGAGGCGTCATTACTGCCTCTGCAGGCAACCATGCACAGGGCGTTGCACTGGGTGCACAAAAATTAGGTTGCCGTGCTGTCATTGTCATGCCCACCACCACACCACTGATCAAAATCAATGCAGTAAAAAGCCGCGGTGCAGAAGTGGTGCTGTTTGGTGATAGTTATACCGATGCGTACAACCATGCGCTGGAGCTGGAAAAGTCTGAAGGCCTCACCTTCGTGCATCCTTATGATGATCCCGATGTGATTGCCGGCCAAGGCACCATAGGCATGGAAATTTTAAATGAGTTTCCAGCGCCAATTGAAGCAATATTCTGCTGTGTAGGCGGCGGCGGTTTACTTGCGGGTATCGCTGCTTATGTAAAAGCGATACGTCCGGAGATCAAAATCATTGGCGTGGAAGCGAAAGATGCGGAAGCTATGACAGAGTCATTAAAACTTGGCCATCGCGTGATGCTGGATCAAGTGGGTCTATTTGCCGATGGCGCCGCAGTCAAACAAGTAGGCGAACATACTTTTAACTTAAGTCAGCAATATGTGGATGAAATGATCGTCGTCGATAACGACGCGATTTGCGCTGCGATCAAAGACGTGTTTGAAGATACGCGCAGCATCTTGGAGCCTGCAGGGGCGCTGGCTGCTGCCGGGCTAAAGGAATACGTTAAACGCCATGATTTAAAAGGTAAGACCCTTGTGGCGATTGCTTCAGGCGCCAATATGAACTTTGACCGTCTGCGTTTTATTGCAGAGCGCGCAGAAATCGGTGAGCAACGTGAAGCGATATTTGCCGTGACAATTCCAGAAAAGCCAGGAGCTTTCAAGACCTTTTGTCGTTTATTAGGCGACCGCAGTATCACTGAGTTTAATTATCGCTATTCTGACCCTAAAAATGCGCATATTTTTGTAGGTGTGGCCATTGCAGACCCAGCCGAGTCCGCACGCCTAGTTAAATCGTTACAGACTCAAGGTTTACCCACCATTGACCTTAGCGACAATGAAGTGGCCAAGATGCATTTACGTCACTTGGTAGGCGGGCATGCACCGCAAGCGGAACATGAAGTAGTCTTCAGGTTCGAGTTCCCAGAAAAACCTGGTGCCTTAATGAAGTTCCTGGACACCATGGGGCACGATTGGAATATCAGCCTATTTCATTATCGCAATCATGGCGCAGACTTTGGCCGTGTATTGGTCGGCATGCAGGTACCACCGGAAGACGCTAAAGATTTCAAACAGTTCCTGGATACCTTGGGTTATCCATATTGGGATGAGAACGCCAATCCCGCTTACCAGCTATTTTTAGGTTGATTAGCTAAAATGGCTATTAATAGCCATTAGGTAGTTTATTTAGCCAATAATAAGCAATATTTATTATTAACCATTTGTTTATTATCACTATATTGTTAAGAATGGGTTTTGCTTAATTAATATATTCCATAACAAATTGATGACTAAGGGTTTTCATTAAAACTTGCCGCCTATTGAACCTAAGTTTATTAAATCTGCCCTACACGCACAATAATTAAGCACTATTAAAAAGTTTTGAGGAGATCTAAAGAATGAAGTTAGCGCATTTGGTAATTGCCGCAACAATGGGCATGACTGTAACTATGCATGTGAATGCTGCAGACCGCGGTAAAGCTTACGTATCGAATCAAGATGGCGGCGTTACCGTCATTGACCTTGCCACAATGGAAACGACAGGTAGTATTGACATTCAAGCCTCCGGCCCACGCGGCATAGGCGTTACAGCGGATGGCAAATGGCTGGTGACGGCGAACAAAGACGACAATAATATTTCTGTTGTTGACTCGGCTTCTGGCAAGCTTGTGAAGAAAGTTGCTATTGGCAAAAACCCTGAATTTGTGCGTATTCGCGGCAATATGGCGTATGTGACTTATGAACCCAGCCCCACAACAGGAGGTGCACCAAAGCCTGCCGAACCTGTAGCCAAAGACGACGACGATGATGACAAGTTGCCTGGCCACATCGCAATTGTTGATTTGAAACTGGGCAAAGTGATTAAAGATATTGTTGGCAAGCCAGAAACCGAAGGCTTGGAATTCTCCAAAGATGGTAAAAAATTGATCGTGACCAACGAATCTGATGACTCCATTACCGTGCATGACCTGAAGACTGGCAAGCTGCTGAAAAATGTTGCCATAGGTGAATTCGGCAAACGCCCTCGCGGTATCAAGGTCGCGCCAGACGGCAAATCCTACATCTCCACGCTGGAGTTTTCCGACGAACTGTTGATATTGGACAGTAAGTTTAAACCCATCAAAACTATCGCCACTGGCAAATCCCCTTACGGCGTGTCGTATGACCGCGCAGGTAAACGCATCTTCATCGCCACCTCAAAAGAAAAGGCTTTGCAGGTTTACGATGCCAGCACATTCGAGAAGATCAAAGACATTCCTACTGGCGACCGCTGCTGGCATTTCAGCTTTACGCCAGATGACAAAAACATCCTACTGGCGTGTGGCAGATCGAGTGAAATTGTAGTGATAGACACCGATACGTTGGAAGTGACTAAACGCATCGAAGACAAAGGAATGCCTTGGGGCATTGTGACTTACCCTAAATCGATGGGCAGTTTAGATACAAAACTAAAGTAATTTAGTTAATAATTTTAAGTACTAAAAAGGCTCCGATTGGAGCCTTTTTTTACTCTGCCACGCGAGCCAATATCCATAATCCTCTCAGAGCATGCTATGTTAATTTCTTACTTTAATTTACTCAAAATAAATTCCCAGTCGCGCGGATCAACAGGTGTAATCGACAGTCTGTTACCTCGTTGCAGAATACGCAAATTCTCCAGCTCTGGTGTTTCGCGCATTTCCTTTAGGCTTAACAGCCGCGTTTTACGTACTAATTTTACGTCCACATTAAACCAACGAGGAGTTTCTAAAGTTGCTTTGGGGTCGAAATATTTATGACCTTTTACAAACTGAAATCTGTCTGGATACGCCAATTTACTTACTTCTGCGATACCAGCAATGCCAGGCTGTTCGCAATTAGAATGGTAAAAAAGCACACCATCCCCCACTTTCATCTGGTCACGCATAAAGTTTCTGGCTTGGTAATTACGCACACCATACCAATCTACGGTCTGATTTGGAAAACCCGCCAAGTCATCTATAGACACATCTCCGGGTTCAGATTTCATTAGCCAATAACGCATTGCAATTCATCTTTCTAAAAATTTAATTTTGCTAAAGCTTAATTTTGGGTGTCACTGATTTTAGGTATGATAAGCGATGTTAAAACTTTGAGGCAAAGCAAATGGCGCGCAATGTATTAGGCACAACCTTACAAACCTGTAGCTTAGACCCGGTAACGGGTTTTACGCGCAGCGGTTGCTGCGAAACTGGGGTAGAAGATAATGGCAGCCATACGATATGTGCCCAGATGACTGAAGAATTCCTAGCTTATTCAATCTCCCGCGGCAATGACCTCAGCACGCCGCGGCTTGAGTATGGTTTTGTAGGGTTACAAGCTGGAGACCGCTGGTGCATATGCGCCGCACGTTGGCTTGAAGCTTCAGAAGAAGGTTTTGCGCCGCCGGTGATTCTTGAGGCATGCCATGAAAAGTGCCTGGAAATCGTTAGTTTGGCGGACTTGAAATATCACGAGCTTCGGTAAACATTTCTTTTTTTACTACAAGCGAGACGAGAAAACAAGACCCAGGCAGTTCGACTAGTTCGGTTAAGCCAGTATTTGGCTTGTCCGTGGAATATATCTGCTAAAGCAGATTATTCACACGCCAAGTCTAAGTCGACAAAGTATCGGTTAATAAAAAATAAATTAGGGGAGTTCTCTACGGATAAAGCCTAGACCAGCATCCTGAACCAAAAAGGCTCAAGTGGTAAAAGCCTAGAGCGCATTAGGTACACCCGCCAAGAGCAACTTAAAAGTACACTCAACTTAGGGCGCGCACACAACAACTCGAATGACTAAAACCGATGCTATAGACTAGTTCAAGGAATTATTAGCCTAGACCGCACCGCAGAGAACAAACTTTAAAATCGGTGGTTTGATACTTACGTTCGAAACCAGTTCAAATTAGTTTCGTAACGAAGAAGCTTTTATAAATACTAAAGCCGTTGAAAAGATTTTACTCTATTTCTTAGGTTATTTTGGAAGATAATTTCAACAAATAATAAAAACAAAAATCTTACTTGGCTGCGCAAGCTTTATCGATTTGGTCCTGCATTTGGGTGATCCTGCGTTTGAAATCCCCTACATCCACATTGCCGCTTTTACTATTCAACAACTCATGAGATAGATTCAATGCAGTCATAATGGCAATACGTTCAACCCCAACAATTTTTCCACTATCTCGGATATCACGCATTTTTTTGTCTAAAAAATTCACTGCATCCATTAAGCCGGGGCGCTCTTCATCGGTACAAGATACCGTAAAGTCGCGTCCCATAATATTAACGTCTACACCTTTGATTTCACTCATATTCTCTTAATCAAACCTGCTTTACGGCAGACTCTCCATCAAAGCTTCTAGACGCTCGCTCGCTTTCACCATATTGGCTTTCAGTAATACACTATCGCTTTGCATCGCATTTAAGTCGAGGCGTAACTGTGAGTTCTCATTGCGTAGGTCACTACACAATGAAATCAAGTGTGATAATTTTTGCTCAAGCACTTTTAAATCTGCATCCATGTAATCACTATAATTTAAAAAAATGATTATAGTCAATAGCTAACGAGGATTTTTCAAAGTATTACAATACGTTACAGTGTAATCCACCCCGTCAATATAAAAATAGTTCCAGATAGTTAAGCAAAAGAACGCTATAATTTTGCAATGTTGTTAGGTGCTAAGCCTGCTTTTTGCAGCTTGGTGAAACTGGGAAATAGGTGCGTTAAGCTTTAATTTAAAGTTGACAATTCCTGTGCTGCCCCCGCAACGGTGAGTGAATGTAGTTTTGCAATATGCCACTGAATTAATCTTTCGCAAGAATTGAGATTTGGGAAGGCGCGAAACACATGGGTTAAGTTAAACCCACAGTTCACAAGCCCGGAGACCGGCCTAAACAACTCGCTCATCGCTATTTTGCCATGAGCTACGTTAGAATGCCGCGGGGTGACGGTGATTAAGACGTGATGTGCCATCAGGGTTAGCAATAATACTGATGTCGCCATCGCTCTAGTCCTTTCCCATTCCCGGTATTCCTCTTAGTTAAATTCACGCGGGGTCGCGTGTTACAGGGATATCACAATGAAAAAAACTATTATTGCCAGCCTGGTCGGTTTGGCATTTACTACCTCTGCGTACGCAGAAGAATCCATCAGTTTAGATGATGTTGTTGTTACAGCAAGTCGTATACCTCAATCTCGAGACAGTGTAATTGGCGATGTATCCGTCATTAGCCGTGATGAAATAGAGCGTTCAGGTCAATCTACGTTAACTGAATTACTCAGCACCCAACCAGGAATTGAGATTGAATCTAATGGTGGTGTCGGCTCAACATCAAATATTCATATCCGTGGCAACAGCTCACAATCCGTTGTAGTTTTGATTGATGGTATGCGTATAGCTTCTGCAACACTAGGAACAACTAACTTTAGCCAGATTTTGCCTGAACAAATTGACCATATAGAAATTCTTAGGGGTCCAGCATCTAGTCTTTATGGTGCAGATGCAATTGGCGGAGTTATTCAAATATTTACGTTAAAAGGCAAAGGTGGAACTCACGTTTCCGCTTCAGCAGGAATTGGTAGCAATAATACTAAAGAATTATCCGCTGCTGTTAGTGGTTCAAATGGAAGTACTAGCGGTTCGTTCGGCATTGGCTCATTAACTACAGACGGTATTTCAAGCTTAAGAACCAATACTGGTTTCGATAAAGACGATGATGCTTTTCGGAATTTAACTATCAATGGCAATATCAGTCAAGTTGTCGTGGAGGGCCATGAGATTGGCGCGCAAGTCTATATTTCTAAAGCACATTATAATTTTGATGATAGCAATGCCCCTGCTTTTGGTAATAGTAGACAACAAATACTCTCGTTATTCAGTAAAAACAAAATAATGGATGATTGGGTTAGCAATCTGAAAATTGGCGAAAGCATGGATGACCAAGACAGCACGGGACTATCCTTTGGTCAGAGCGATTTACGAACCGTACAACGACAATATGGTTGGCAAAATGACATTAAACTACCTCTAGGTAGTTTAGTTTTAGCCTACGATCGTCTTGAAGATCAAGTAAAAGGCAACGTTGATTTCAGCCAAAAAAATCGTTTCAATAATGGCTACCTTGCTAGTTACTTGCTCGAAGAAAATGCTCATGCATTTAAATTTGGACTAAGACGTGATAACAACTCTCAGTTTGGCAAGTACACAACTGGTAATGTTGGCTACGGCTATCGAATCAACTCAAACTGGCGCGCCACTGGAAGCTTTGGAACAGCTTTTCGTGCACCTACGTTTAATGATCTTTATTATCCATTTGCTGATTATAGTTACACTGATGGCAGCGGCTTTCACCCTTACACCTATGAAGGCAACAAAAATCTAAAACCAGAAACCTCACGTAATAAAGAACTGACTTTAGCATATGACCAAGGCCACCATCGTGCATCCATAACAGCTTATCAAAATGAAATTAATAATCTTTTAGTTTGTTGCAACGGAACCGCAACAGATCATCCTGAGAACGTAGGCAAGGCTGAAATCAAGGGCGTAACGTTAACATATGAAGGTTGGGTAGAAAATTACCATGTGCGTGCAAGTGCAGATATACAAGATCCAAAAAATGAGGACACTAACAAAGTACTTTCACGCCGATCAAAACAACATGGTTCCATTTGGTTAGGCCAAAGCTGGGGGGACTTAGAAATCGGTAGCGAAATCATCGCAAGCGGCAAACGATTCAATGACGCTGCAAATCAATTTAAATTAGGTGGTTATACTTTATTTAATTTAACTGCAAAATACAAAATCGACGACAGCTGGTCTATAAATGCAAGAATCAACAATCTCTTTGATCGTGAATATACACTTGCAACGACTGCAAATATCTTCAGCCCAAACAATCCTGACTACAATACATCCGGGACTAATCTTTTTGTAAATGCTCGTTGGTCACCAAAATAAAGGAGTTCAGCGGGTTAGTTACTAGTGGTGATAGCGATGTTTGCAGCAACCATCACTACTAGTGATGAATGTTATAATATATATAGAACAGTAATATGCCGTTACCAATTTGGAGTAAGTAATGAATTTTTCTTTAAAACAATATCCAGCAAAGCATTTAATCATTGCGACCGCAATCGCCTTTTTAATGTTGCTTACACGCGGAAGCCATGTACTTACCAGTGTTTCTCTACCTGACGCGAGTTTAGCGTTATTGTTAATTGGTGGCTTATATTTAAGAAAAGCTGGTTGGTTTGTATTATTCGTGGTGCTAGCAACAGCTATTGATTTCGGGGCTGCAGAGATTGATAGTCTACAAGGTTTTTGTTTAACTGCTGGCTATTGGGGCATGCTGCCTACATATGCAGTGATGTGGATAGCTGGATTATGGCTAAGTAAGCAAGATAATAGTTTTGATGTGCTTAAATTTACGTTTGCTGGCTTATTGTCTACTTTCTTGGCATTTGTGATTTCAACACAAAGTTATTACCTATTTTCAGGCCGTTTTCCAGCCAACGGTGTGATTGAATCTATGCAACATGGTTGGGAATATTTACCTAGCTACATGGGCTTTACCGTGATGTATTTAGTGGCTTTTTGGGCTTTAGCTAAAGCATTACCTACACTAAGCAATGCAGTTAAAACAACATCAAACACAGCTGCATAATAGTTTTGTTATAAATTATTAAGTGTTAATCGAGCCGCGTTAGATTGCAATTCTAGCGCGGTTTTTTTTATTAAAATTGTCTTACAAGCTAATCTCATGACTGATTCTAAAAAAGATCGCCACCAAGCGCGCATGCAGCGTAAAAAATCTGTGGTGGATGCCAGCATTAACGCGGCACAAACCTCTCGTGGCTTGCTATTGATTAATACCGGTAATGGCAAAGGTAAATCGACCGCTGCCTTTGGTTTGCTCGCCCGTTCATTGGGGCATGGCATGAAAGCCGTTGTAGTGCAATTTATCAAAGGCCGATCTGATACTGGGGAAGAGG
>JBKJOT010000015.1:0-43045 GCA_046595335.1 Methylotenera sp. | reverse complement strand
CCATTGAAACCCATAGCTTTAGCCAATTCAACGTCACGCCGCAATGCCTCGTCATCAGGCGCGGTCAATAAAGTATCTGGCCAATAGCCTTGATCCAGCACCATGCGCAGCATGTAGGGCCTACCATTGAGCATAAAACGTTCACGTAGAATATTGACGGACCGGAGTGCAGTATATGAACTGAAACGATCAAGCACCTCAGTGCCATTTCTCAAAGTAATTTCGGCGTCCAGCAAGGTCGGTCGTTCCGGGCTCCACAGCAATTCGTTACGGAAATCGTCAATACCGGGATCCGAAAGAATAATACGTCGATCGGTTTGCGCATCCAGCACCTGATAACTGTCGCTTGCGAGCAACCGCGTGCCGTGGCGCAGCGTAATATCTATCCAAAGTTCTTCGTGATTAAAATGACAAAGAAACGCTTCAAATTGAATGGAAAACTCTTCCATATGCGGCGTCCAGCGTATGCTTTGCACATAGGTTTCTGCTACACGCTCTAGCCAAACCGTTTGCCAAATACCAGTGGTACGTGGGTACCATATGGAATGCGGCTCAAGCTGCCAATCCTGCTTGCCTCTGGGTTTGCTCAGGTCATGCGGATCATCTTCCGCCATCACCGTCACTACCTGCGTGCCACTAACATCCAATGCAAATGTAATATCTGCGGTAAATGGCGTGTGGCCACCTTCATGCGTTGCCACTAAAAGGTCATTGACCCAAACTTTGGCAAAATAATCCACTGCGCCAAAATGTAGCAACACGCGACTTTTGCCATCACAACTCTCACCCGCTTCCGGGTCATCAATTGGCATTTCGAATTCACGCTGATACCAGCAGGCGCGATGAAAGTTTTTGTCACCTATTCCGCTGGTTTTTGATTCCGGCGGAAAAGGCACTTCAATTTTCAAGGACCAATCGTCAATTTCGTCCGGTTGACTATAAATACCATCATGATCAAACAGAAACTTCCATGGCCCGTTTAATGAGGTCCATTGCTCACGAACCAACTGAGGACGTGGATAAGCCATCAATATCTCCTTATTTTCCAGGTACTAATAATGAGCCTTATACCGCTGGTACACTTTGGTGACTGGCAGCTTCCACTGCCTCCGCTGCTTTTTTTCCTGCCAGGAAGGCATGGTCGGAATTGTAGTATTCCCATTCGCTGTAACGGCCGGCCAGGGTGATGCCGAATAATGCCACCCATTGTTTTACGGTTGCGACATTGCGCGCCCGGGCGTGGTCATACACCACGTAGGCGTAGGGCATGTCTACTTCGCTGGCAGTGATTAATGTGTCGGACTCATTGAGTAACCCAACCTTTATACAGTCTTGGAAGCAACGGTCTATTAGTTCCTGACCGCTATAAGGCAATGGTTTCCAAGGAGAATAAGAAATTTCACAAGTCAAGCCGAATCCACCTGGCGGATTGCAGCCTGGGCTGGCATTGCCTTGCACAAATATGCGATGGAAAATAGAATCTTCAGGATAGTAAATCCAGTGTTTATCGGTAATATTTTCTCGCGCTACGCCAAGGTTCACACAGCGAATCGAAATATGTTTAAGCCCATTAGCAGCATCAATAACGGCTTGCGGCGCTTCGTCGCCTATCATGCGCACCAACTGTGGCAATGGCATAGTACTGATGAGATTTTCGTAGCGATATCGTCTGCCATCCGCTAACTCAACCATGCGTTTTTTGGGTGAAATATGAACGACATCCGCATTCAACTCCAGCGTGCCTTTGATGTGTGGCAAGAATCCATCCATAATGGCCTGGAAACCACCTTGTAATGGATAGCCAAACCGCGCATTTGGCCCCATGGGCGTACCGACCGGCTCTAATGCGCCGTTAATGATTTCTTCGATATCTGGCAATGGCACGCGTCCGCCCAGCCACGAAGTTTCCATTTCGGTGAGCGGCACGGTCCAGATTTTTTTGTTATAAGGAATTGCGAAATGCTTGGCAATGCCGCTACCCCACACTTTGTAAATAAACTCCTCAAAGTTGGCAGGAGCCGTTTGGTTATTAGCGCCTAATGAAGGCTTAGCTAATTTACCTTGGCTAGACTGCCCTACTGGCAACGGCACTGTGCCATCTGCGCAGCAATCACTGATTTCTTTTTGAGTCTCAGCATTCGTGCTATTCGTCATGTTATTGGTCGCACTATTTGTGTTATTTGCACACACAGCCGAATCTTTTGCCGGTTCTTTCAGTGCGCCGTAGCGTGCTTCTACAGCGCCGACAATGCATTCTTTAATGACTTCAGGCGGCAAGCCATACAACGCTCCCTGAAAAGGATAACGTGTGTGCACGCCTTTGCTGTATACCCAAGCCTCTCGATTTTGCCAATGGATATTATCGCCGAGCAATATTTTATAAAGCTGCAGCACGTACTCATCATTCGAAAACATGATGTGGCCGGCATAATCGAAGGTAAAACCTTTGTCCTGAATAGAACGACACCAGCCGCCGACTTGGGCATTCTTGTCTATCAGTACGGTATCTGTGCCCAAGTGGTAGGCTGCGCTCAAACCAGTGGGACCCGCACCTACGATCACATTTCGCACATCTTGCACCGGTGCTTGCATACGCACCAAATTCTGGCTCAAGTTGGCACCGCCTCTGCCAGTGGCCAATGCAGTTTGAGCACGCTCACTATTCCTGTCCTTCGCTTTCAGATATTCACTCAATTTTTGAATGCTGGTAGTATCTTCAGGCTCGGGTTCATTCAAGATGCCTTGCAGCAGTTCATGCATGGACAAAGCGGTGTTTTCCCAAGAAGTTTGCGATACCAACTTCCGCATTTCCGCAATGCGCTGGGTTTTTTCTTGTTCGGTCTCTGCCAGTAATTTTTCGCAAGCGGCGACAAAATCTTCTGGGCTTTGTGCAATTGAAACAGCACTGCCATAAAGATCGATCACATCCTTAATCGGGGTGCTGACCGTAGGAAGCTCCGCAGCCATGTATTCCAGCGTTTTGGTCGGGCTGATAAAGCGTGTGGATTCATTCAAAGCGAATGGCAGCAAACAGATATCCCAGCCCGCTAAGAACTGAGGCAATGCCTGGTAAGGCTGCTGCTCGATGTAATGAATATTGGGAAAGCGTGGCAATATAGTCGGGTTAATTTTGACAATAGGTCCAACTAATACAATCTGCCATTCAGGATGTGCTTTTGCCAGATGGGCGATCAGTTCATAGTCGAATCGCTCATCAATGACTCCGTAAAAGCCTAATTTCGGCCCACTAATCGCTTGCTGTGCAGGATGCCCGTTGGCCCGATCCAGCGCTTGTTGAAAATGAATCACATCGACACTGCTTGGAAAGCAATGCACATTGGGATGACGTACACGTTTAGCGTTATACAAACTTGGCCCGCCGGTAAATACAATGTCGGCGATACCCAGTAACGCATTCTCACGTTGTAACAATTGCTTGGGTGGATTAGCAAATGCTGAAAGCTCATCCATGCAGTCATATACAATCATTGCAGGACGCATGCCTTGCAGCAAAGGCAAAGCCATAGGGGTATAGAACCACACCAGATAGTCATCATAGTCCGCCTCTAAATTAGCAATCAGCGTTTTCAAATAAGGTAAATAATCATCATGGTAGCCATGCGCTTCTACTGGCACATGCGGCGTATACACCGTTACATTCGGCACTGGCGTAGTAGCCGCGAGGAAACATTCTTTGTCGTCAAACACCGGCTCTTCGATAAAGATAACCTGGTAATGCTCCGCCAGCCTGGAGAGTAAATGCTGTGGACGTTGAAACACGAAATTCCAGCGCAGATGCGAGAACACAAAGATGGTAGACATATTGTTTCCTTTCGATGGTGAAGTATTTTTATTAGAGAGCTGGGTAATGGCAGGATGATCCTGCGAATTTAGAAATGTGTCAGTGAGATGCTGCGCGTTATGGAGGGCCTGAACATAAGGGATGCAGGCGATGCGCTCATAATCTGGTGGAGCGGACATAGCCGCATTAGCTTGTTGAAGACCATTTTCATCTAGTGCAGCCTCATGCGGTACGGCAATATCCCAAATGCCGCTATGGTGCCAGTGCTGCGCATCGTTCCAGTCGGGACGGTCGATGACGGGGTAAATGCAAATCCCATCAATATGTACGCCATGTTGCCTGGCGATAATCGTTTCTTGCGCGATTTCGCGTATCCACGCCCCACGGCCGCTACCGACATGGCTAGTTTCGGCAATGACCATCGATCGTTGGTAGCGTTGGTAAACATCCATGAGCATATGATGAAACGGAATACGACGTTGGTCGCCCAAATGCCAAGGATATTCCACTCCCATTCCCCACTGATTATTGTGGTAGTAATTGATACCAATCATATCCAGGTAGTGCGGTGCGCCGCCAAGTTCAGGCTCTACCCTGCCGCAGATCATGTCCCAGGCTTCGTATTGGGAAAGGTTATAGTTGCTTGCCGCAGGGTCAGACTCAGGCCCTACGCGAATGATTGGATCACACTGCAAGATGCGCGCTTTAGGTTGCAATTTCCAGATTTCATCGCAGGCCCGTAGCGTTGCCCTTACCAACTGACGCTTCAAGCGTGCACCGCCATCATTTTCCGAATGGATACAGGCGAATTTATTGCCTGCTATGGCCCAGCTAGCAAAGGAAATTTCGTTGATCGGGGAATAGATGGGTGTATCGCCCGTATAGTCTGCCAAGAAGGCGACCACACGGCGGCAATAATGAGCGAATCGTTCGACAAATAAAGGTGAGTAAGGATCAATATCGGCGGGCCAGCCATAATGGCAAAAGGTCCAGTTGATTTGCAAGCCTAATTCCTTAGCCGCTTTAAGCCGGGACAATATTGAAGAAAAATCAAAATGACCATTTTGCTCTACAAGGCGCCAGCCTATACTTTCGCGCACTGTGCGGATGCCAAACTCACTCAGCAATGCATAGTCTTCATAAGCACGACTGTCATGCCGGTTAGCCTCATTCATGGATAATGGAGTGCCAGCTCCGTTTACATGGTCTGCACCTTCGTAACCAGCCATCCAAAATGACTCAAATGAGGTTGCAGATTGCAACATCGCCTGTGGATCAATATTTTTTTTATTGGCAATAAATGACATAGCGGCTTTATAAAAAATTTGGGTCAAATACCGTGCCGCTCTCCTTTAGCAAATGACATGTGACTACAAAGTTTAAGTTCTTAAAATTAAGTTCTCAAAAAATTAAGTTCTCAAGTAGGTCAGAAGCGGTTTAACCTGCATATTACCGGGCACGGATGATAGCAAGGTTATGTGACCAATCTGTTGTGGGGTATAGGAAAAATGCTGATTAAGTTGTAGGAGAAATTTGCCTGACCGTCTTTAAGCTGTTCATTTTAGGCTTAGCTGTGCACTCCCCCTCCTCTTAAGTTAAACCTAAATCATAGAAAACAATCAGACTTAAAATTAACCATTCATCAGGAGCCAATGTGCCTATCGTTAAAGAGCCTTTTGGAGCCACCTCAGACGGTATTGCGGTGGACCGCTATCATCTTGTTAATCAAGATGGGCTTCATGTTTGCATTCTGACTTATGGGGGTATTGTACAAACACTACAAGCCGTGGATCGCCACGGTAAGGTTGCTGATATCGTGTTAGGTTTTGATACCTTGCAACCCTATCTTGAAGAACATCCTTATTTTGGCGCGATAGTCGGACGTTATGCTAACCGCATTGCCCATGGTAGATTTACCTTGGAGGATAAGCAGTACCAACTGGCCGTCAATAATAGCGCTCATCATCTGCATGGCGGAGTACGTGGCTTTGATAAACAGATATGGCGCGCAGACATAGAGGAAGTGAGTAATGCATGTTGTCTAGTGCTGAGTTATATCAGTGGAGACGGTGATGAAGGATACCCCGGAACATTGAGCGTGGAAGTTAGGTACACATGGAGCGATAGTAACGAGTTGCGCATCGATTACACCGCTAGCACTGATGCACCTACCATCCTGAATCTGACCAACCATAGTTATTTCAATCTGGCTGGCTTCGATTTAGCTGGTGCCGATTTGGTTGAGGTACAGCAACATGATATCTTGAACCATCGCGTTCAGTTAAATGCAGACAGTTACTTGCTTGTAGATGCTACGTTGATTCCCACTGGCGTGCAGGCAGTGACCGGCTCTTGCATGGATTTCCGCAAGCAGACTGCTATTGGCCAGAACATGGACTTAAGCCATCCCCAGCTACGCAATGCCAATGGCGGATATGACCACGCTTGGTTATTGAATACTCGCGATGACACTTTGGATTATCTGCCATTAGCAGCATTAGTAAACGAACCTATAAGCGGGCGTAGTATGAAGGTCTATACAACGCAGCCTGCGATTCAGTTTTATACCGGCAATTTTTTGGATGGTAGCTTGTTCGGTAAAAACAACATGCAATATGGTAAACACGCGGGATTCTGCTTGGAAACACAACATTATCCTGACTCGCCTAACCACCCGGAATTTCCATCAACGGTGTTGCTGCCAGGAGCCATTTACCAGCAAACGACCGTTTATAAATTTGGCATTTCCTAAAGTGGCTAGACTAATGTCTGAATGGTTGGAGTTAAAGAAAGCATTATGAACTTGCGAATTGTGAATACATTCTTACCTTTTTATCAGTGAACTACTTATATTGGCTTTACTGCTGCTGCGATTTAATGAACGTCCGCAATCAATTTATGGAGTAATCATGGCTACGACTAAAAAAAGTAAAGATTCATCAAAAGACTCAAACAAAAAAGCTAGTTCATCAAAAAAATCTAGTGATTCAAAAAAATCAGCCGGTAAATCTAGTAAATAGGTTCGCTTGTGTTGATGCAAACAGGCAATAAATCTCGCAAGGATTTATTGCCTTTATTTTTATAAAAGCTACATTGGTCCGAAGACCATCATTATGCAACACCATTATGCTTGCGCAACTTTATATGCATCCCTCCATGCTTTAACATCATTACGATAACGGAGAAAAACTATTGCTATATATACCGCGGCTCCCACCAGCACGGAAGTGATGAGGTTGAGGATCCCATTAAGTGATAAGGCGGATGTTTCGAACCGGAAAGCTAGCACTACTATCGCCATTAAAATAGTTGCCATAAACGGCCTTATTAATGGGCTTAGCTGTTCTCTCCAATTAAAGTTACCGTGTTTTTGCAACATGTAAATGCCTAAAGGCAATGTTGCTATTACTCTGGAGCCCCAAGCAAGCATCACAAAGGCAGGAGAAAGATGTTGAGTTACATAAACTGCAATCAACGTAACAGCTGCAGCACAAAATGCAGGTAAAAGCATAGCTTTAGAAAGGCCTATAGCCCGTAGATAAGGGCCTGCAAATACGCGGGTAAATGAAAATATCCATACAACGCAGACAATATTAATCAAAGGAACGAGATTTCCCCACTTTTCTCCTAGGAATAGAGGGACCCAGTCACTAGAGGTCAACAGCAGGCCCGTGAAAACTGGCATCGCGACCAGAGCCGCCATTTCAGTAGCCACTTTGAAGGACTGTTTTAGTTTTTTAGGCTGGTCTTGAATAGAAGAGAAAAGAGGCAGTCCGATACGATTGGAAACTGAAGAAATGACATTTGCGATTACTTCGCCTGTACGAGTGGCGATATTAATGATTCCTAGCACTTCTAAACCGTGAAATGCACCAACAAGTAGATTAAATACCCTTGTCAAAAATGCCCATAGTGTGTTCTCGAACATAATGGGTATGCCATATTTGCAAAGCTCCATGGCATGCTGTATTGAATACTCCTTACCCGGTTTTTTTTGTGAGTATGACCATAGAACTGCTGTGGAAATGATGTTTTGACTAATGCCTGCGATGACGATGCTCCACACACCAAAATGCATGGTAGCTAACACTATAGCCACAATCCCATAAGTTATTTTTCCAGCGAAAGTTCTTTTAGCGACCGCTTTAGTTTCTAGATGTCTATCAAGTAGCGCAGCAGGCACTAGATTTACGCCGACAAATAAGCAAGATAAGCCTTCGGTTAACATCAGTACCGCTAAAAGATGTTGGGATGTACCCAGTAGGAAATAGCCTGCTATTGATAACGAGAGCAAAAAACCCAAGACCCCCATCAAGCTGCTAAGCCAGAAGGCGCTATTAATGTAAAGATCATTAATAGCTCGGCGTTGAATGATTGCTTCCGTTAACCCAAGCGAGGTCAGCAACTGAATTAAAATAACAATGGATTGAGCTAAAGCAACTGCGCCAAAATCTCCTGCATTTAATACTCTTGTAAGGATTGAGAGGGTTAGAATCCCTAGCAATCCAGTTGATGCACTATCAACAATTGCCCAGGAAACCGCTTTACGAAGTGGTTTTCGCATTTGGTTTAACTTTGTTCTCTATCGTCAGCCCATAATTATTCAACACGTGCAAAAGCGCTTTAATCACAATCTTAGTTTGCCTCCATTTAGTACGCATAAAGCGGAGGAATATGACTCGATGAACAAGTTTGTTTTTAAATAAAGCGAACTTAAGCGCTTGAACCCAAGGCCCTTCAATATTTCTTTGTATAGCTGTTTCCAAAATATCATTCAAAAGCGCTATCTGCTGCTCATTTGAAGTACGTAGACGGGAAATGGCTGCCAAGGATGGCATGCCTGACAATGAAGGTGGTAACGAGGCCCCCACCGCCAGAAAATTCATTTTAGTTCTTACGCATTTTTCGCAAATGCCGCAATTTTTACCGGTAAACGGCCCTGCCCAGCAAACTCTTAAATTCTTCAAACCCACTTGCCAATCGGCAATGCCTTGAGCCTTTTCAGTGCGCGCACATTCGCCACCATCGTAGACCACTTTGAACCCGTCGTTTGAAAGCATGCTGTAAGTGATAGGACTCCCTCCCCAAGGGTATACCAGTCGACGATAATCCATATCAGATCCAAGTAGTGCTGTATCTACAGAACCTTGCCAATTCATCAGACCAGTGATTATTCCAGCTGCAAACTCCATTTCCCAATTAGCACAAACCTGGCTTCTCCAATTGGTCCGTACAGTCATCAGGGGGAGATTGATTGATTGTAATGTTTCAGAAGCTGAAGCTGCAGATATCTCGAACGCTTCTACTTGATCTAAGGGAACATCAAAACCATGAATTAAGATGCCGGCAAATAACTTACGATTCTTGCGACCAACTTTTCCGTTGTGATGACGCCATGCAGTAAACGTTGAGTCCAGGCCTCCTGAAAAAGCAGTAATAGCCAGATTTCTTGTCTGAGGAGGTGAGATGCGAGATCTGTCGTATATTTCCTCGTCTGAAAATATTCGGATACTTTTGTAAAGATGTGGACACCAGTTAACCCATGAAGCTACCAGGTCTTCAAGATTTTCTAGCATAGAATGACTGACAGGACCTGCGATATATAAATCTTCCCCTTTAGTCATTGCGTGAAAGATAAAACAGGTTGCTGCCATATCATGTAGGTCCAGGGGGAATGGAAGAACCTCACTCGGCCCTTTAATCTCCCACCACACCTCTTTATCTCTGGATTTAGCAATGCGTCTGACAAGGCCTTCTGACCTTTCTTCTGATAGTGTCACCGTGATCATAGCTTTTCTCCAAATATTTTTAAGCCAGACTTTTTATAAAACTTGTCTGACATTTTGTTATTAAGATTTTTTTAATACAGTTAATGCTTTTTTGCTACATTCAACACAGGTCAGACGCACTCTCCCGTAAGGATAATCCTACGCCCTACTCCACTACTTTAGCTATAGTCTGAACGGACTAATAAATTCCGCATTTTAAGGGAGTTTCAGATGACAAATATTCATTTGTAATTCAAGATACCGCTTGATAAGGCAAGTCTCACTAAGTAAAATAATGAATCAGCTAATCTAGAAGAAAAGGAAGTCTCAAAGGCTGTATTCTTCATAGCATCATTACCTCCAACAATGGCTCTGCCTTTATCTGACAGGCTCGTTAATTTTTGTATTTAGCCTTGTAAGTCAGTGCCCATAAACCTCAAGTTTCATAATTGCATCACTTCCTACTTTGACCTTCCGTACTCTAGCGAACATAAGGAATTTAATATCTTGAATTTATTAATAAAGATGGTTGTTTTAAGAAATTAAATAATCACTAAGCGATACTTCCCACATACTTTCTATAAAAGAATTTCGATGGTAAGAGTGAATAATTATTTTTAACATAGGTAGGAATTGTCAATGGCGTGCTTTCAGCGTTGAAGATAACTAACATGAATATTCGAAAAATCCCCTGTTATTAACTATTCAAAAGTATTTAACATTTCACCAGTGATCACTTGTTGAGTGGTGAAATATTTTTGCCAAGGGTCAGTGGATAAATCCAATAAACGTTCATGAATGTTTTGCATAGTGAAGCTGTCAGATTTCAAATCCTTATTCAGTTCATCCCAATCTAGCGGCACCGAAATCGGCGCTCCAGGCCTTGCCCGCAATGAATATGCAGCAATCGCTGTCGCCTCTTCACCGTTTCGGAGGTAATCAATAAATATCTTGTCCTTTCTTTTTTCCTTACTCATTACCGCGACAAAATGAGTGGGGATGGTCTCGGTAAGATGTATGGCGATACTCTTTGTAAATGCTTTAATCACAGGAAATTCATGCTCAGGCTTAATAGGCACTACGATATGCAAACCTTTTCCCCCAGTGGTTTTAAGATAGCAATCGAGTCCCATATTCTCCAATAAATATCTAACCAAGCTAGCGCCTTCAATCACTTTTTCCCAAGGCACACCCGGATCAGGGTCCAAATCAAATATAAAGCGATCGGGTTTATGGATCGCTTTGCTAGTTGAGCCCCAGGTGTGGAGCTCGATTACACCCATTTGTGCTAATTCAATTACAGCCGAGATATTATTAGCAATCAGATACTTGCCTTTATCGTCAGTATCCACAGCGATTTTCTGTATATGTTTGAGCTTAAAATCATCTAGGTGTTTCTGGAAAAAACATTCCTTTTCAGTCCCATCCGGACAGCGTAACAATGATAAAGGCCGCCCTATTAGATGGGGCATCAACCATCGCTCTACTGAAAGGTAATATTCCGCCAGATTCAATTTGGTAATACTTTCTGGGGTATAGATAATCCGTTCGGGATGGCTGATGGTGACATCATGCACTATGTTAGTAGTACTTATTTTAGGATCAGTTTTGCTGACATCAGCGGCTTTCTTTGAAGTGGTTTTATCTGCTAATTTGGGTTTGGCATGAGGAGTTGATTGGGCTTCTTTCATAGCAGGCGCTTCCTTAGATTCGATTGCTTTTACATCAGCCGGAACTTCACGAACAATCTGTTCGGCTGGCTTATCATCACGCATCTCTACGAATGAAGCGTGGCGTACGATGCCATCTGCAGTCCATTCCGCAAAATTAACTTCGGCCACTAATTTAGGCTGTAGCCAATGCACCCCTTTCGCTTCATAGCCTTTAGGAGGATTTATAAAGGCCGCGTGAGATTGGGTGAGAGGTTTGAAGCGCGCTGCAAGCTTATCTATCATGTCGCCATTAAACCCCGTACCTACTCGACCTGCATACCGTAGCTCTTTTTTATCGTTGTAATAGCCTAATAGCAATGCGCCAAAGCCTTGCCTGCTGCCTTCCGGGTCGGTAAAACCGCCAATGACGAACTCTTGCCGCTGTGAACATTTCAGCTTAAGCCAATTGTGATTACGGGCTTGCACATAAGGCGAACTGCTCTGCTTGATGACAATGCCTTCTATGCCTTCCTTGCAGGCTTTTTCAAAAGCTTGTTTGGCATGACCTACAACATGGTCGCTGTATTGCAGCATCGAGTCCTTACTTTGCGATGACAATATTTCTTTCAGCAGGCTTTTTCGATCAAGCAAAGGAAAGTGGCTGATGTCCTGACCGTTTAAATAGACCAAGTCGAAAATATAATACTTGAGCTCAATACCCAAGTTCTTATGCGCGGAGTCATAGTTTTGTAGCGCGCCAAAATTGATCTTGCCATCTTTGATTGCGACCACTTCACCATCCAGCCATGCTTCATCTATGGGTAATTTCGCTAACAATTCTGCGATTTGCGGCCAGTGCCGTGTCCAGTCATTACCATTACGGGTATATATAACGGCTTTGGAGTCTTGGATGCGACTTAAAGCGCGGTATCCGTCATATTTCACCTCGGACAACCAATCATCACCTGTAGGTGCTGTTTTAACTAAGGTTGCCAGTTGCGGACTGATCTGTGCTGGCAATGGGATTGATATAAGCGTCGCTATATGCTCTTTAGCAAGGCTTGCAGTTGCTTGGTTAGCCTTACTTTTAACGGACTTTTTTACATGTAAGACACTTTCTGGCCTTAAATCGGTAATGTGGCTTTCATCACCTACTTTTGCTTCATCGTCTTTTTCTTTTATGAGTAACCAGTTTTCTTTGTCACCGGACTCATCAGGTCGAGACTTCATCTTTACCAGCGCCCACTTGCCCGAGAGCTTCTCACCTTGCAGTTCAAACTTTAGATTACCTTCGCGATAGCCTTTTTCCGGGTCGCCTAGCGGTATCCATTGACCTTTATCCCATAAAATTACCTTGCCAGCACCATACTGGCCTGAAGGAATCTGCCCTTCAAATGTCCCATAAGAAATGGGATGGTCTTCCACATGCACAGCCAAGCGCTTATCTGCGGGATCTAGGCTAGGACCTTTGGGAACTGCCCAACTTTTCAAGGTGCCATTCAGTTCAAGTCGAAAGTCGTAATGTAAACGTGTGGCATGATGCCGTTGTATAAAATAAGAAAGACTTTTAGTTGATTTTTTGACTTCGCCGCGTGGTTCAGGTGTCTCCTTGAAATCGCGTTTGAGCCAATATTTTTGTAAACTCATGCTGCTTTCCTTGGTTTGGCAGCGCCTTTTGCAGAAGACTTCGTATTATTATCACCTTCTTCTTTAGTACCTTCTGTCCTGTCGTTCTCAGATTTGGTATGCTCTGACTGGGTATGCGCTGACTTAATATCCTGTGACTTGCTAGCTTTAGACTTGCTGGTTTTAGATTCAATGCTTTGTTTCAGCAAAGCCATGATGTCAACAATATTGGAAGCCGGTGCGGCTTCCGGTGGCTCGCTTTCATCCAGTACTTTGGTCTGCTTGGATTTGATGCGCTTTTCGATCAGCTTCATCAAGTCATTCCTGTAATTATCTTTATAAATCTTGGGATCCCATTTTTCAGTCATGCCTTCTACCAAAGATAAGGCCATCTGCACTTCTTTAGGCGATACCGCAGTTTTGCCTGTTAAGGTTTTAGGCACTTTGTATTGATCCATTTCATGCATATCATCCGCATAGCGCAACAGGTTCAACACGATCATGTCTTCTATTGGGATTAGTGCCGCAATATGTTGCTTTACTCGGATGACCACTTGCGCAATCGCGATCTTGCCGGACTTCTTTAAAGTCTCACGGAGTAAAGCATAAACTTTGTCACCACCTTTTGCTGGTGCAAGGTAATAAGGCTGGTCGAAATAGACAGGAGAAATTTCATCGGCATCTATAAAAGCCTGAATATCGATCGTCTGGGTAGCTTCCGGGTTTGCGCGTTTAATATCTTCTTCGCTTAACACTACGTACTGGTTATCTTCAAACTCATAGCCTTTGACGATATCTTTCCACTCTACTTCCTTACCGGTTTTTTTATTGACCCGCTTATATCCAATAGGCGCGTAATCACGCTTATCCAGCATGGATAAATCCAGCTGTTGTGAGCTTTCTGCTGAATACAAATCCACCGGAATATGAATCAGGCCAAAACTGATGGCACCCTTCCACAATGGTCTTGGCATAGTGTTATCCTATTGAATCATTTAGCTAATTATAGGTTTATGTAAATTTTTAACCTGTCATGAATGAGCTGATTGTGCTGTAAGATTTTTCTTATACGTTTTGATTTATGCATTATTCATAGAGTATTCAAAGGATGAACTTGAAACTTTGCAGTAGGTCACATCTGTTCATTCAAAGTACGAATAAGCACGAATTAATATGGATTTAGTCATCGCAAGGCCTGAAGGCTTATATTGCCCACCAGGTGATTTCTATATAGACCCCTGGCGTCCTGTAGAACGTGCAGTCATTACCCATGGTCATGGCGACCACGCACGCACTGGCAGCAGCCATTACCTGGCAGCAGCAGCTGGCGAGGGAATATTACGTAAACGCCTGGGTGTAGATATCAATCTGACAGCGTTGCAATATGGCGAAAGTATTAATCACCACAGTGTTAAATTAAGCCTACACCCTGCTGGGCATGTGCTGGGTTCTGCGCAAGTACGACTGGAATATAAAGGCGAAGTCTGGGTCGCGTCAGGTGACTATAAAGTTGAAGATGACGGTACCTGCGCAGCATTTGAAAGCGTGCCTTGCCATACTTATATCACTGAATCTACCTTCGGTTTACCAATATATACATGGCGCCCGCAGGCCGAAATCTTTGCTGATATCAACCAATGGTGGCAAAACAATGCGAATAACAATCGCTCCAGCGTGCTGTTCTGTTATGCATTTGGCAAAGCCCAGCGGCTGCTTTCAGGCTTGAATCCTAGCATTGGACCAATACTAGTCCATGGCGCGGTAGAACCGCTCAACCGTGTCTACCGCGAAGCTGGCGTGGCGTTGCCAGATACACAATACGTAAGTGAGGTGACGGATGTTACGCAGATTCGCAAAAGTATCGTACTTGCACCACCTTCTGCCCAAGGCACCAGTTGGATGAAACGGTTTGGTGATTACTCAGATGCATTTGCTAGCGGCTGGATGCAACTACGCGGCACACGCAGACGGCGTGGGGTGGATCGCGGTTTTATCATGTCCGATCATGCCGACTGGCCAGGTTTGCAAAGTGCGATCACCTCCACCGGTGCAGAGCGCGTATTCGTCACACACGGCCAGGTGAATGTGATGGTGCGCTGGCTACGCGAACAAGGTTTGGATGCACAGGGATTCAGCACCGAATATGGTGAAGAAGCCGCTGAAGCGGAAACTGATTTCAAAGCAGACGAAAATCATATTAGTGAAGTTAGTGTTAATGAAACCAGCCCCAATCAAATAAGCCCCGATGAAACCACTATTGGTAAGGTAAATATTAACGAGGCCACTGTTTGAAAGCTTTTGCCGACCTCTATGCAAGCCTGGACGCTACCACCAGCAGCAATGCCAAGCTTGCAGCGTTGCAGGAGTATTTTAAAAAAAACATACCAGAAGATGCTGCTTGGGCGGTATATTTCCTTTCGGGCGGCCGTCCACGTCAGTTAGTCCCTACCAAGTTATTGCGGCAACTCACTTTACAAGCTTCAATCTTGCCGGAATGGCTGTTCGAGGAAAGCTACCAGGCCGTGGGTGACTTGGCCGAAACCATGACGCTGCTATTACCCGAATCCAGCCACACCTCAGTAGATGGCTTAGCAGTTTGGGTTGAAGAAAAACTCTTGCCATTACGCGGCTTACAGCCCGAAGTATTAATGCAGAAACTATTGCCATTACTAAATGAACTGGATAAACGCAGCCAACTCGTTTGCATCAAGCTTATTACAGGTAGTTTTCGCGTCGGTGTCTCGCGCTTACTGGTCACACGTGCGCTCGCCGCCGTTGCCAATATCGACGCCAAGCGCATTGCGCATCGATTGGTAGGTTATACCGACCTTTCTGCCAGACCGACTCCAGAACATTATCAACGGCTCATTGCCCCCATTAAAGAAGATGAAGACGAGCGCCTGGAAGGCCAGCCCTACCCATTTTTCCTGGCGCATCCTTTACAGTTACCTACCACCGATTTTGAAGCGCAGATCGGCCCGCCATCACAATGGCAAGTGGAGTGGAAATGGGATGGCATACGCTCACAACTGGTTAAGCGTGATGGGCAATTATGGGTATGGTCGCGTGGCGAAGAATTGGTCACGGACCGCTTTCCAGAGCTTGCATCTTTGACTGAGGCATTACCGGACGGCACGGTGATTGATGGTGAAATTGTGGTGTGGAAAGCCGGTGAAGACGGTATTGGACAAGTACAGGCTTTCGCTTTGTTGCAACAGCGTATCGGTCGTAAGACCATCACCGCAAAGATATTGGAAAATATACCGGTGGCAGTGTTAGCTTACGATCTGTTGGAGTGGCAAGGCATAGATTTGCGCGACCAACCCCAATCAGCTCGTCGCACACAGCTAGAATCAGTGGTTGCCACTTGTAATCGCGCCCAACTGCAACTATCTCCTTTGTTGTCTGGTGAATCCTGGCAAGCGCTGGATAAATTACGCGAATCATCCCGCAGCTTGGGCGTGGAAGGCATGATGTTGAAACGTGGCGATGCACGTTATGGCGTTGGCCGCACCAAAGATGTGGGCGTGTGGTGGAAATGGAAGATAGACCCTTACACGATTGATGCTGTACTGATATACGCCCAGCGCGGCCATGGACGCCGTGCCAGTTTATATACCGACTTCACTTTTGCGGTATGGGATGCGGCCGAAAATGTACTGGAACGTAAATTGGTGCCATTCGCCAAAGCCTATTCTGGCCTGACGGATGCTGAGATGCGTGAAGTTGACGCTATCATTCGCAAAACCACGGTAGAAAAATTCGGGCCGGTACGAAGCGTCATGCCAACCATGGTGTTTGAACTTGGCTTCGAAGGTATTGCTTTGAGTACACGACATAAAAGCGGTATCGCGGTGCGCTTTCCGCGTATGTTGCGCTGGCGACAAGATAAGCCATTGGCAGAGGCTGATACGCTGGAGACCTTACATGAACTGCTGCCAACTGCATCGCAGCAATTGATAAAATCCCAGGCGGCTTGATAATGGGACATCCGGAATTGCCACTAACTCCACCAACTCTAGCAACTTCACCTACTGAGCCTGTGCAAGCGACTGTCAAAGCTCCTGCCAAAACTTCCGTAAAAACCTTTGTCAAAGCGCCCGCCAAAATATCAAGCAATGGTGAAGCATGGTTTACCCATAATGGCTGGCAACCTTTCCCCTTCCAAAGGCAGGTCTGGGAGGCAATATCCACGGGCACTTCAGGCATGCTGCATGCGACTACCGGCGCCGGCAAAACCTATGCAGTGTGGCTGGGTGCACTGACTAAATTCGCCCATGTGCAAGTGCCACCCACTCCTGATTCCGTATCACTGGACAAAATTGAATCCAAGCCTAAACATAAACTCCATGCCCCACCTCTTACCGTGTTATGGATCACCCCGATGCGAGCATTGGCGGCTGATACAGAGCGTGCTTTAACTGCACCAGTTGCTGACCTGGGTTTAGATTGGACGATAGGCCTGCGTACCGGTGACACCACTGGCAGCGAACGTGCGCGACAGGCTAAAAAGTTACCTACCGCGCTCATTACCACACCGGAAAGCCTGACCTTATTGTTAACTCGACCTGACGCCGCTGAGATTTTCGCTACGGTTAAATTGGTGGTGGTCGACGAATGGCATGAACTTATCGGTAATAAACGCGGCGTGCAGTTACAGCTCGCGTTAGCGCGTTTGCGTGTTTGGCAGCCGCCACTCATCACTTGGGGTTTGTCCGCAACATTGGGCAACTTAGAACATGCCATGGAAGTCCTGATTCCATCAGCAGTAAATACTTTACTGGTTCAAGGTAAAATTGCCAAAGACCTGTTTATTGATACGCTGTTACCGCCAGGGATCGAGCGCTTTCCTTGGGCCGGTCACTTGGGCTTGCGCATGTTGCCGCAGGTTATTGAGCAGGTTGAAAAGAGCAGCACCGCGCTGGTATTCACCAACACACGTTCACAATGCGAGATATGGTATCAAGCGATTCTTGAAGAACGCCCTGATTGGGCGGGTTTGATCGCATTGCATCATGGTTCACTAGATAGAAATGTGCGCGAATGGGTTGAATTAGGCTTAAAGGAAGGTCGGTTAAAAGCCGTCATTTGTACTTCTAGTCTAGATTTAGGTGTGGATTTTCTGCCTGTGGAACGTGTACTCCAGATCGGCTCGCCTAAGGGTGTGGCCCGCCTGATGCAACGTGCCGGTCGCTCCGGGCATGCACCTGGCCGCCCTTCCCGCCTGACGATGGTCCCCACCCATAGTTTGGAACTGATTGAATCCATCGCCGCACAGGATGCGATTGCGGCACGTAATGTAGAGCCGCGCGAATCGCCACACAAGCCTTTGGATGTCCTAGTGCAGCATTTGGTGACAGTGGCCCTTGGTGGCGGCTTTATAGCCGATCACTTACTGGCCGAAGTCCGCGCCACTTATGCTTATCGCGACCTTACCGATGAAGAATGGCTCTGGGCGCTGGCTTTCGTGAGGCATGGCGGCAATTCGCTCAATGCTTATCCTGATTATCGCCGTGCTATTCCAGACGAACACGGCGTTTGGCATGTGCCGGATGCACATCTGGCCAGACGTCATCGCATGAGTATCGGCACTATCGTCAGCGATTCCAGCATGACGGTTAAATTCTGGAGCAAAGGCACTTCCGGTAAAAGTTTAGGTTCTGTTGAAGAGAGCTTTATCGCGCGATTGAAACCAGGCGACCATTTTTTGTTCGGCGGTCGATTATTAGAACTGGTACGCGTACATGAAATGACGGCTTATGTGCGCAAGGCCGCCAGCAAAAAAGCTGCCGTGCCGCGCTGGAATGGCGGACGCATGCCACTTTCAACTGAGCTATCCAATGCCATCGTCGCTCGCATGGATGCCGCCGCGCATGGGCATTTTGATGGTCCTGAGATGCAATTGGTAAAACCATTGCTAGATGTACAAACCGACTGGTCTGCCCTACCGACTAACGACACCTTGCTCGCCGAGGCTTTGCACTCACGCGAAGGCTGGCATTTGTTCCTTTATCCATACGCAGGTCGGAGCGTGCATCTGGGTTTGGCTAGCCTGCTGGCGTGGCGTATCGGCAAGCATCAGCCCAATACCTTTTCTATCGCAGTGAATGATTATGGGTTTGAGCTGCTTTCTGCCACTGAGATCGACTGGGCAAGCCAGTTTACGCCTAACATTTTCAGCACCGATCATTTGCTGGAAGATGTGATTGGCAGCTTGAACGCCAGTCAAATGGCACAGCGTAGATTCCGGGAGATTGCCCGCATCTCCGGACTGATTTTTGCAGGTTTTCCTGGTGCCCCTAAAAGCTCCAAGCAGTTGCAGGCTTCCTCTAGCTTATTTTATGACGTATTCCAGAAGTATGACCCGGATAATTTATTACTCACACAAGCGCAGCAGGAGGTTTTAAAACAAGAATTAGAGATAGAGAGGCTTTCGGAAACTTTGATAAACCTACAGAAGAAAAGCCTACATTTGATGCAGGTAAAGCGCCCTACACCGTTTGCGTTTCCCTTGTTGGTAGAACGCTTCAGGGAAAGCTCCAGTTCAGAAAAACTTGCAGACCGCATTGCCCGTATGGTCGCGGACCTGGAAAAAGCTGCTGGCGATGGAGGATTTAGACCTATTGAAAGCGTGCAAGAACAAACTAAGTTTAATGCGGCTGAACCGAAAAGTCGTAAACGGGAGCGTGTACGTAAAACAGGGTTGCCGCGCATCAAATTACCCAAACCTCGGCACGGTTTCTAATTCAACCTTATGCAGACAAAACAGCCTCTAATCATTGGCGATGTGACTCTGTGGCTATTAGCCGATAAAGCCATCTATTGGCCGCAACAACGCACTCTGCTGATAGCGGATATTCATTTCGGCAAGGCAGCGGCTTATCGGGCGCTCGGTCAACCCGTACCGCGTGGTACTACACAAAAGAACCTGGATCGCTTAGAGGCGTTAATTGAAACCTACCCAACAGACCATATTATTTTCCTTGGGGATTTTTTGCATGCCCCGAAATCACACGCACCCGCCACACTGGCACTTTTACACCAATGGCGGCAAAAGCATGCGCAAATTGAATGCACTCTGGTACGCGGGAATCATGATCTTAAAGCTGGCGATCCGCCTGCTTACCTCAACATTGATGTCGTTACCGAACCTTACTTATTTCATCAATTTGCTTTGCAGCACATTCCCAAACTACATCCTACACATCACGTGATTGCCGGGCATATCCACCCTACTTTCGAGTTACAGGGCAGAGGCCGCCAACGCTTGCGGTTGCCTTGCTTTTATCATGAACCTACGTTCACTTTGCTACCTTCGTTTGGTGCGTTCACCGGCGGGTTTTTGATTGATACTGCAAAAGCCAAGAAAGTTTTTGTCACAGATGGCACGGGCATCTGGACCGTTAAATCCTAGTAGTCCTTGCAATAGATTAAATCCTACAGTCGAATCAGACTGCCCCTACAGATAACAAACATAGTCATTCCTACAATGCCATTAGTCTGGTGTATACCTCTACATAGCATGTTGTTTTGGAATACACCAAGAGCTGTCGTTTTTCATATCCAAATTTAAGGTAACAATTAGGAGCAAGCTGTATGGCAAAAGCAAAAAATCCAATCGGCCTAGGTTCAGTACTAAGTACAGTTTCTGCGCCTGCCAGTCATGACATTCCTAAAGCAACAGATAATGTTTCGCAGGACCTAGTTAGCAAGGTTGCTACTTCCAATGGCCTGGCCTCTCAAATGCCGCATAATGAAGGAAAAGTCCATGAATATGGCGAGCCTGCAGGCTGCCCGTTCGCAGGAATAACGCATTCTGCAGCGCATATTGCTACCGCCAGCACTGTGACTGAAGCCAACGGGTCAGATAAAACCGGCTCCGGGACACCGCCTGAAAGTGCTAACTACGCAGGCGGCAATTTAGACCGCGTGCGCAGCGATTCTAAACAACAGGAATTGACAACCAACCAAGGCGTTGCAGTGGCTGATAACCAAAGCTCACTTAAAATTGGCTTGCGTGGCCCAACGGCGATGGAAGATTTTATCCTGCGTGAAAAACTCACGCACTTTGACCATGAACGCATTCCAGAACGTGTAGTGCATGCCCGCGGCTCTGCTGCACATGGTTATTTTGAAAACTATAAACCACTGAACAAACTCACAAAAGCAGCACCATTTACAGAAGCGGGAAAACGCACACCAGTATTCGTGCGCTTCTCAACCGTCGCTGGTGAACGTGGTTCTGCCGATACGGTACGTGATGTACGAGGCTTCGCGGTGAAGTTTTATACCGATGCCGGTAATTGGGATTTGGTAGGCAATAATATCCCAGTGTTCTTCATACAGGATGCAATGAAATTCCCTGATTTAGTACATGCAGTAAAACCCGAACCGCACAATGCGATTCCGCAAGCTTCATCTGCGCACGATACTTTTTGGGATTTTATTTCGCTGATGCCGGAATCTACCCATATGATCATGTGGCACATGTCAGACCGTGCCATTCCACGTAGTTACCGCATGATGCAAGGCTTTGGCGTGCATACATTTCGTTTAGTTAATGAAAATAATGAATCTGTATTCTGTAAATTCCATTGGACACCTGTTGCAGGAACCCATTCTTTAGCATGGGACGAAGCGGTCAAGATTAGCGGCGCTGATCCTGACTTCCATAGGCGCGACCTTTGGGAGGCGATTGAAGCAGGCGCTTATCCTGAATGGGAACTTGGCTTACAAGTATTTACGGAGGAACAGGCTGAAAGTTTCGATTTCGATATCCTGGATGCTACCAAGCTTATCCCGGTTGAACTTGTCCCTTTAACGCCGGTAGGCAAATTAGTGCTGAATCGCAACCCGGATAATTTCTTTGCAGAAACCGAGCAAGTGGCTTTCTGTACCGCACATATTATCCCTGGAATCGATTTCACCAATGACCCACTGCTGCAGGGCCGCATCCATTCGTATATTGATACGCAGATTTCTCGTTTAGGTGGGGCGAATTTTCATGAAATCCCTATCAATGCTCCTCTGAAAGAAGTGCATAACAATCAGCGCGACGGCATGCACAGGCAAAATATTCCTCGCGGCCGCGTCGCTTATGAACCTAATTCTTTGGGCGGAGGATGCCCTTTCCAAGCCGGGATGAATGGTTTTACATCATTCCCGGAATCGATTGCCGAAGACAAAGTACGCGGTAAACCGGAAAAATTCGCAGACCATTATTCCCAAGCGCGCTTGTTCTGGTTAAGCCAAAGCCCGGCCGAGCAGAATCATATTATCAGTGCGTTCCGGTTTGAATTAACTCGCGTACAGATACAGCCTATACGCGAACGTATGGTGTCATTGTTGGTAAATGTTGACCAAAAATTAGCGCAAAGCGTGGCAGACGGTCTAGGTTTCCCTCTACCCGCTGCCGCTCCATTGGCTAGTGAAAAAGAATTCCGCGTACTGCCAGAAAGCCCAGCGCTATCAGAAATGCATTATCCGGGTGACGGCAGCATCGAGACCAAACGAGTAGCGATTTTAGCGGCGGATGGCGTGCAAGCTCAAAGCGTTCTTGGTATCTACGAAGCCTTGCTGAAAGAAGGCGCTGTACCGCGTTTATTAAGCATACGCTTAGGCAAGTTGACAGGTGCCAACAGTGAAGAGCTGAATGTAGAGGCCACCCTAGAGGCTACGCCATCAGTTTTATATGACGCCATGATTATTGCAGATGGTGAGAAGTCTATTAAAAACTTGAATAAATCAGCACATATCTTGGAATTTCTACGCGACCAATATCGCCATTGCAAGCCAATTTTAATACTTGGTGAGGCGGAAATATTTTTACAAAAAGCCAATATTAGCCAGATATTGCCGAACGGTGATACGGACCCCACACTCATCGTTGGGGGTGACTGGGGGCAAGGCATCCAAAAATTTATTAAAGTGCTGGGGAAACCGCGCGACCATTCACGCGAAACAGACCCACCACTCGTTTAAACAAACTTTTTATAGGAGAATTTTTTATGGGACTGACCAGTGGATATTTAGTAACTTACACTAAGAACAATGAAAACGTAGCAACACTTTATGATGAGTATTTAAACTATATCAGTGACTTAGATGAAGGTTCTCAGGAAGTACTTGATTATGTGGAAAATGCGCAGGAAGTGACAAACTTGCAAGATGAAATGTGGGAAGAAGTGCTTGGAGAATTAACCCTAGAAGAACGCATGGATGGACTTGCATACCGCCTTGAGAACGAAGCATTGTCTGAAGAAGACGATCAGATTGAAGAAGCAATGGAACTGAATGAAGATGAAATGAACGTTGGTTATAACGGATAGAAAATATAGATTAAATAAAAACGCGGCAATTACTGCGTTTTTATTTATTTAATGCCTATATAAATTAGATATTTAAAATTATTTATTTATCTATTTATCTATTTATCTATTTTATCATCAAGTTCTTTAGCCATTTCCAGATGATGTTTCAATGTCGGCAAAGTCTTGTTAGCAAACTCTTTGATTTCCGGATCATCTGCAGATTTAGCAGCTTTCTCAAATAATTTCACAGTTGATTTATGAGAGTCTACGCCTACATTGTCCGCATAACTATCATCAAAATTCTTACCGTCTTTTTTTTCTAATAACATCAAAGATGTTTTTTGCGTAAAACTAGGCTCGCCTGAGATTTTTACTTTTTTCTTATCCGCCAACGCCTTCACTTCTGCACCAGCTTTTGTATGGTCATCTACCATCTTCTGAGCAAAACTTTGTACCTCTGCATTTTTAGATTTTTTGAGTGCTAATTCACTGCCTTTTACTTCATAGTTACCAGCTTGGGCTGCTTTTTGCAAAAAGTGTGAGTCAGCCATTGAAACATCCGCCCAAGCGGGTATCGCACAGCTAACCGCAACAGCAAGAACAGATAATTGGAACAAGGTCTTTGTTTTCATGATTTAATCCTTTTTTAGTGAATTTTGCCCATAGTAAGAGCTTTAGTCTGCACTGGAACTAGGACATCTCTTAATTTCTTGTCAGCAATTTCTTACAGCCAAAGAAGAATTTTTATCATTCAGTTTTCTCAAACTTCGTGTTACTTTGTTCATGAGCAATTTAGTACAGGATAACAATGAAAAACACCTTACACGTTGCAACATTTAATATTCACAAAGGCGTTACCCATTTTGGTGCGCAATTTTCGCTGGAGAAGCAAAGGGAATTATTACGCACTCTCCATGCCGATATAGTATTCCTGCAGGAAGTGCGCGATGCTCACCTGCCTCATAGCAAGCGGTTTGGCGCATGGCCGGCTATGGGTCAAACTGAGTTTTTAGCGAAAGAGAAATGGGACGAATTTGCCTATGGTAAAAATGCCATATACCCTGCGGGCCATCATGGCAATGCATTGCTTTCCAAGTTTCCCATCATTAAAACCCATAACGTCAATATTTCAGCGCATACATCCGAACAGCGCGGTATGTTGCACTGCGAGCTGGAAGTACCAGGATGGGATATACCGCTGCATGCCATTTGCCTACACTTAGGCTTGTTTGCGCATTGGCGCAAACAGCAGCTTTTCACGGTGGCGACCTATATTGAAAAACATATTCCACTTACCGCACCCTTAATCATTGCCGGCGACTTTAATGACTGGAATACGCGCGGCGGTAAAATATTTGCTGCGCGGCTACACTTGCATGAAGTTTTCGAGCGCCACACTGGAAAGTTGGCTAGAAGCTTCCCTTCTTGGCTGCCCATGCTCACTTTAGATCGTATTTATGTACGCGGTTTTGATATCCAGCATGCGGAAGTACACTCAGGCCCTAGGTTCCTTAAGCTTTCTGATCATGCCGTGCTCACTACCAAGCTAGTCAGGTCATGATTCACTTTGCAAAAGGTAATCAACTTGAGTTGTTAAGAAATGGCGGCGATTACTTCCCCGCTTTGGTAACTGCCATTAATAACGCGCAGCAAGAAATCTACATACAGACTTATATCTATGCCAGTGACGAAACTGGCAGGCTCATCGGCAATGCGTTGAAGCAGGCGGTAAAGCGCGGTGTAAAAGCTCACCTATTGATAGATGGATTTGGCAGCAAAGACCTATCTCCTATTTTTTTAAAAGAACTCAAAACTGCAGGTGTGCAAGTAAGGTTTTACCGACCAAAGATTTCGCCCTGGACCTTCAAAAGAAGTAGGCTACGTCGCTTACACCGTAAAGTCACAGCAATAGACGGTAAAGTCGCTTTCGTAGGCGGCATTAATATTATCAATGACTCCGAAATATCCGATAAAACCCCTCCGCGATTGGACTATGCAATACGGATCGAAGGTAATTTACTCGGTCAAATTACCGGGAGTGTAAAAAAAATGTGGCAGCGTACTTATTGGACACCTAACAATTGGACCCCAGCTAACTGGACTTCTAGCCAGTGGGGTCGGGGGCAATTCAGGAAAAGCGACCAACCTATTCACTCAGCGGAACCATCACCGGGCAACGGTATAGAAGCAGCTTTTGTCATTAGGGACAATATTTTCCATAAGCATGACATTGAACAGGCTTACCTGTACGCCATACGCCATGCTAAAACCGAAATCATCGTGGCAAATGCCTACTTTATGCCCGGCAGGCGCTTCCGCCATGCCTTGATTTTTGCAGCTAAACGTGGAATTAAGGTGAAATTGTTACTTCAGGGGCGCATGGAATACTTTCTGATGTTCGCTACCCACGCTTTTTATAATGTCCTGCTACAAAACGGTGTGGAGATTTATGAATATCGCAAAGGTTTCATGCATAGCAAAGTTGCGGTGATTGATAGCCTTTGGGCAACTGTAGGTTCATCTAATATCGATCCTTTCAGTTTGCTTTTAGCGCAGGAAGCCAACTTAGTGATCCGTGACCAGGATTTTGCCAGTGCATTAAGGGAAGATTTGTTAGCTTGTATTACCAATTGCGCTCATCGTGTAGAGCCAGAAAAGTGGATGAGCGGACATAGAACCAAACGCATATTTTCCTGGATAGCTTATGGCATGTATAAATTCGGCTTGGGTTTGATCGGTAGCAGAAATCATCATTAGTTTTTAATTTCCACACCATAACAAGTCAAACTATTTAAAAAATCAACAATCTCATTTTCCACCATGTCTACAGATAACAAAAAAATCCCAGCAACACCGCATTTAGCCATCCTTCCAGGGGCTATTCGATTGCCATCGAGCAACAGGCTTGCCTTAATGCTGGCCGCACTGGCCATGCTAGGCCCATTTTCAGTAGATACTTACCTGCCCGCTTTTCCCAATATAGAAGCTTCATTAGGCGCAAACCTAGTAGAAGTTCAGCAGACGTTGACTGCTTATATGTTTTCATTTGCGATCATGATTCTATGGCATGGCTCACTCGCCGATGCATTCGGCAGGCGCAACATCATCCTAGTTTCATTGGCAGTATTCGCAGTAGCTACCCTTGGTTGCGCTGCAGCCCACAGTGTAGAATACCTTTGGGCGTTCCGCATGCTGCAAGGCTTATCAGCTGGCGCTGGCGTGGTGGTTGGTCGGGCTATTATTCGTGATATCTACTCCGATGTTCCCGCCGCCCGCTTGTTATCCTTAGTGACCATGATATTTTCCATCGCACCGGCAATTGCGCCCATTTTAGGCGGTTGGGTTGTCAAACTCTATGACTGGCGTACTATCTTCCTCATCCTGTTTGTTTATACCTCCTTGCTGCTCTGGTACTGCTACAAAAAACTGCCGGAAACCTTGCCAGTTAGTAAAAGAACGCCTTTCAACCCGCGTTTTTTAGCGTTCAGTTATAAACAAATCTTCCGTTCACCGCTTTTTCAATTAAAAGCCGGGGCTATCGCTTTTAATTTTGCCGGTTTGTTCTTGTATGTGGCGGCCGCCCCAGTATTTATCACCAAACATTTGGGACTGGGACCGGAACAGTTTGCCTGGCAATTCATACCGGCCGTGGCAGGCATCTTTTTAGGCGCCTTAACTGCCAATCGCCTGGCTGGTAAGGTCTCTATAGATAATCTGATGTTGATGGGCTATTCCTTGCTGATTGGCGCATCCCTAGGCAACGTGCTGTACCACATGTTCTTTCCGCCGGCCATTCCTTGGTCGGTTATTCCATTATTTTTTTATACATTGGGCATGTCATTAATAGCGCCAGTACTGACTTTACTGGTGATGGATCTTTTTCCTAATACTCGTGGCACGGTAGCTTCCTGCCAATCTTTTACGCAAACCATGCTAGGCGCCATCGTGTCAGGATTGATTGCGCCGTTCTTATCGCACTCGGTATTATGGCTTGCAGCAGGACAACTGGCATTTGCGGTCATTGGCTTAGGCTTATGGCTGGGCGGACGACATTATCATCACACCCATTTACCGCCCGAAAACCTCAAAGATCAAACCATTAACGCCTGGGAAGTTATTAAATAGCTTAAAGTAGGCGAGACCAACCTATTTCGAATTCACCATCACTGGTTGGCTGGCATATTTCTGCGGAAACACGCGTTTCAGGTTCTCAATTTTGGGCATATCATTCATCACGATATAAGGGTAGTAAGGATTATTGATCAAAAAATCTTGATGATAATCTTCAGCAGGATAAAACGCTTTAAACGCGTCGATTTTGGTCACGATGTTGCTGGCGAATGCATGCGATTTATTGAGCTGTTGCACATAAGATTCTGCGATTTTCTTTTGAGTAGCATCGGTATAAAAAATAGCTGAGCGATACTGGGTTCCGTTGTCCGGTCCTTGGCGGTTCAGTAAGGTTGGATCATGCACGACAGAAAAGAAAATCTGTAGTAATTCACCATAAGAAACTTCCGCTGGATTAAAGGTGATTTCAACGGATTCCGCATGGCTCGTAGTGCCAGTACTGACCGTTTTATATTGTGCGGTTGATTTAGCACCGCCTGAATAACCTGACACCACTTTGCGCACACCTTTTACATGCTCAAAAACCCCTTGCACACCCCAGAAGCAGCCACCGGCAATGACCGCTGTCTGTGTGGGACCTGCCACTTTAGGGTTATCTAATGCTGGCTGGGCGATGAGGGTCGGCGCTTCTTTCGCCAGCAGCATCGATTGCCAGGTCAATGCGGAAAAACCTAACATCAACCCTAACAGAATGGATCTGGTAGTTAATTTATGAAATAACATCATGTGCTCCGAATGATTAAGACTGTGCGGTAAAAGCAAGTGCTACCGAATTCATGCAATACCGTAAGCCGGTAGGTTTGGGGCCGTCGTTAAATACATGTCCTAAGTGAGCATCGCAACGGCTGCACGATACGGCTGTGCGCTGCATGCCAAACGCGCTGTCAGTACTTTCCGTTACATTGAGTTTAGAGATAGGCTGCCAAAAGCTCGGCCAGCCGGTCCCAGATTCAAATTTGGTTTTAGCGTCGAAAAGCGCTGTATTGCAGCAAATACATTTATAAATACCTTTGGCGTGATTGTTCCAATATTTTCCTGTAAACGGTGCTTCGGTACCTGCTCGGCGAGTAATGTCGTAAGACTCATAAGGAAGTTGGCGGCGCCATTCGGCATCCGCTTTAACTACTTTGGCTACACGTACTACGCCTTGGCTTTTTGCATTAGCAGAAAAGTTTTCAATATTAATTTCAGGGCTGGATTTTGCAGGCGTCGCATTCGCAGACACTGCCTTGGCAATGAACGAATTGGCGGCTACAAAAGCCAAGCCGTATTTAAGGATATTGCGACGGGCGTTTAATGCGCTATCGTCCTCTAGTTTGTCATTCGGTTTCATGATACTCAGTCTCCAGTTGATTGCTTACTTTTGTCGGCAATCACATGCAATCCTTACAACTTCTATGTAGATGCTCTAGTTGGAAAACTTGTTTCGATATACGTTCAACGGCTGCCAATGATCACCCATATGGGGTATCGGTATATTCTTAAAGGGATATAAGTTATTATGAACACATGGTATGAACATGAACTATTACAACTCTGGCAAATTTCGTATTTCACTGAAAAGAAATCTAGCTTCACTAGGTTATGCCTTTATTACTTTTTGTTTATTCCTGATTATCTTTGAATATCTCATCTCTGCACAATCCGCAAAAATCCAAGCCCAGCAAAGAATCGAAATCAGTAACTATGCCAGCATTCTAAAATCCAAGATCGATCACGAGCTCAATTCGATCTTATTTATATCGACTGGTTTATCGAGTTATTTCACGGTTTATCATGAGCATATTGATCCAAACAAAGTAAATGCCATCTTGGCCGATCTATACTCGCGCACCAAACTAGTACGTAATTTTGCGATTGCCGTTAATACCAAAATCACTTATGCGTATCCTTTTGAAACCAATAAACAGATTATTGGGCTGGATTACCAAGACCTACGCAAACAATGGCCACAGGTCAAAAAGGCGATTGATACTCATGAAGGTGTTTTAGCGGGGCCACTGGACTTGATACAGGGTGGAAAAGGCTTGATTTATCGCTATCCAGTGTTTATTGATGGTCAATATTGGGGATTACTCTCAACCGTTATTGATACTCATGCATTTCTTAATGCGGCGTTTAGTGATGTGTCGGATCATTATGCATTTGCAATCCGCATAAGGGATTTAAACGGGCAGACTAGCAAAGCTTTTTATGGAGATGACAGGCTTTTTATGAATCCCCTGGCATATCGCACCGTAAGCTCGGTACCTAATGCAGAATGGGAATGGGCAATTTTGGATAAATCCGGCAAAGACCTCACCATGCCTTTCTTTATAAGGGCATTAGTAATTGTCTTGAGTCTACTTTTTGCTTACATTGTGTTCTTTTTCCTGAAAGAAAGATCCACGCTTTCCTCACACGCCATGTACGACAGCCTGACCGGGCTAGCGAATCGTCGCCTACTTTATGACAGGATGGATCAAGCCCTGGCACAGAGCAAGCGATTGGATCGCTACTTTGGCATCATGTTTATTGATATCGACCATTTCAAGAAAATCAATGACACTTACGGCCATGATTTCGGTGATGAGCTATTAAAAACTGTGGCAGTTAAATTATTAGACTGTATCCGCAACGTGGACACTTTAAGCCGTATAGGCGGTGATGAGTTTGTGGTAGTGATTGAACAACTGGTGAACAAAAGTGACGTTGAATTAGTCGCCAAGAAAATCTTCGCTAGCTTCAAGCATGAGGTCCATATCATGGGTAGAGATATCAAGATTGGCTTCAGTATCGGCATTTCTATCTATACACCACACACTCATGGCACCGTAAAAAGTCTCATGAAAGAAGCAGATATTGCCTTGTATGAGGTAAAAGCCTGCGGCAGGGACAGCTATAAAGTATTCTCTACAGAAAATTAGTTTCAGATTAGCTTCCACTAACTTACTTATACAAACTTAACTGCAGAAACGTACTGAGTTATTAAGTGACTTATTCTTTTTGTAAAGCCACGGCATTCATACAGTAGCGCAGGCCGCTTTCACCTGGACCATCCGGAAACACATGCCCCAGGTGAGCATCGCAGGTATTACACACCGTTTCTACCCTTGCCATGCCATGCGCATTATCCAAGCGGTAGGCAATGGCATTTTCTTTAATAGGCTGGGTAAAAGACGGCCACCCTGTACCTGAGTCGAATTTCTCCGACGCATCGAACAATAAAGTGCCACAACACAGACAGCTATAGATTCCAGGTTCGAACAGATTGCATAAAGCAGAGCTGAAGGCACGTTCGGTACCTGCTTCGCGCGTTACTCTGTACTGCTCATCAGTTAACTGCTGATGCCATTCTGCAGCAGTTTTATCTACCTTATGATCTGGCCTAGGTTGACCGTTGCGTGCAAAGGTTAATACTTCATTCCAAGTGATCATTGCATTCTCCAAACTGCTCGTTATCGTTATTCGTTCATTTTAGTCTAAGGAAGTTTACCCAACCAAAGATTATGGCTAATTCTCTTCGATATCAAATATTACTTTTAGTTTTAACAAATTCATCTCAGTCTATTGATCGTGGTATGCATTTTGCTTTTCATGACTTGCTTAGTAAATATTTTTAACGAGGAGAATATTTTTACATCATGGCGAACACTTCAGTAGCTAATTCAACAGAATCACTTTCAACAGCACAACAAATCCAACGAAAGGCATTTTACACAGGCTTAACCAGCATTTTGACCGACGACCAAGCCAACGAGGCGCTTGAGCAATGGTCTGCTTTTATCAACGAAACCGGCTCAGCTTATAACGGCTTGAACAATTTCGCACGTGACGTTTGCAAAAGCTATAACAAGGACGATCAGCACCGTGATTTAGTCAGGGCTTTAAACCGGGCGCTTTTTTACAAGGATAAAGTGCTTACAAACACAGAAACCAAAAAGCCCGTAATCAAATCTGTTCCTCAGATTGAGGAGCCTAAGCATGAACCTGTATTGATGGAACAACCCATCAGCACACCGGATTTCCAGACCTTTGAATATCTGTTTACCAAGATCTTGAAGTTGGTAAAAGCCTATAGCCCTGAAACGAGTGCGGCTTTGATGCCATTCTTGAACGAGCTTATCCAAAGCATGCCGTGGTCAGAAACCCAGCAACAGCAAATTATTATCCTGATTGATGCCGGAACAACTACACAAATGCGTGCTTATCGGCCCGACCAATTAAAAACCTTCTTGAAACATATACGTTCTTGGTTGGTAGACGAGATTGGCAAACAGGAGGCAGAAACACTCTTCATTCAAGCCATTAAGGAAACAGAGCACCAAACCGTAAGCACTAAATATTCACCATTGAATTTTGTTTAGGTTCTAAATATTTATTAAGGGGCACGGTTTTTGCTAATTGTTAATAGCGTAAGAAATATAAAACAATAAATAACAAGATTTAGTAGCAAGCACTTTAAGTATCCTGATGCAAGACAAAAAACATATTACTTAAATTAAGGGACTATATGAATCGCAGGAAAATCAATCTAAATAGCTGGCTTCTTGTCGCTGGTTTAATGTTATCTACCGTAGGGCCAGCCCTTGCAGAAACTGCTATACCAGTCACTCCTGGCGCAGCAAGCACCCCCGCAACGCCGCCTACCATCACAACTGACCCCAATGCACCCGCTCCGGCTGCATCTGCGACTCCAACACCTACAGAAATGACTGGGACGCCGCCCGACGCTTCTGTCACACCGCCTCCAGCTGCTACTGCACCCGTTCCACCGCCGGGGCCAGTTGTAGAAGCACCGGCGCCAGCACCAACTGCCCCTTTTGAGGTCGGCTTTGACAAGATCAGTTCCGGGGATACCGCATGGATGTTGACTTCCACAGCACTTGTATTATTGATGACAATACCTGGCTTGGTATTATTTTACGCAGGCATGGTGCGTAAGAAGAACGTACTTTCCACCGCTTTGCAGAGCTTTGCTATCTGTTGTGTGGTTACCGTACTATGGGTATTAATTGGCTACAGCTTAGCATTCACGCCAGGTTCCACACCCTTTTTAGGAAGCTTTGACCGTGTCTTGCTGAATGGCCTGAGTTATATAAAAGCCACTAGCCAGCTAAGCGTGAGTCATATTGCGCCGACCATTCCAGAATCCGTCTTTATCATGTTCCAGATGACATTCGCCATCATTACACCGGCATTGATCGTGGGTGCATTCGCCGAGCGTATGCGCTTTACCGCGATGCTGATGTTCATGAGCCTCTGGTCTATATTGGTCTATGCGCCGGTCGCTCACTGGGTATGGGAGCCATCAGGTTTATTGGCCTCTAAAGGCGTATTGGATTTTGCAGGTGGGACCGTTGTTCACATCAACGCCGGTGCTGCCGGGCTGGTCTGCGCCTATATGTTAGGGCCTAGAGAAGGCTTCGGTAAAGTACCTTTCATCCCTTACAACCTGGTCTACACCTTAGTAGGCGCCTCATTGCTGTGGGTAGGCTGGTTCGGCTTCAATGCGGGTTCCGCCGTTGCTGCTGATGGCCGTGCCGGTATGGCCATGCTGGTAACACAGATCGCCACGGCAGTTGCGGCCCTTACCTGGATAAGCATCGAGTACTTTATCAAATCACGTATCACCATGCTAGGCTTCGCATCCGGCGCTGTGGCAGGCTTGGTAGCGATTACCCCTGCTTCCGGTTTTGTAAATGTGAACGGTGCTCTGGCTATAGGATTGGCTGCTGGTATATTCTGCTACTGGGGCGCGACTGCCTTAAAGCGCCTGTTAGGGGCAGACGATGCATTAGACGTATTCGGTATCCATGGCATAGGCGGCTTAGTAGGCGCTATCCTGACCGGAGTATTTGCCGATAAAGCCATTAGCGGCTTGGACGCCAACTTGGGGATGCAGACCATTGCAGCTTTTGGCACATTGATTTATAGCGCAATCATGACCTTGATCATATTGACCGTAGTCAATATGTTTGTAGGCTTACGTGTAGACGCTGAAGAAGAGCATGACGGGCTTGATTTAACACAGCATGCAGAAAGAGTGATGTAAATGAGCACAACCGAAAAACTTTCCGTTGCGGCACTGATTGGCGTGATATTAAGACGCCGCATCAACCGCACTATAGATGTTAAATGGCTGATTGAAAATGAAGCGTATGCTCGCGAAATCATCAAGATTAGCCGCGAGCAGAAGCTTGAAGACCTCAATGAATACGCGGACCACCTTGAAAAACTAATATTCGGGGAATCTAAACAACCGGTAGTTGTGGCTATTAGCGCTAAATCTATCGAAGAAACTGCTAAAGCGGATATTCATGAATGGCTAAAAGAGGCTGAACCGGAAGTTGAAGAGGAAGAAGCTGATGGAGTTCTCGATGCCAGTAAATATATTGGTGGCTTGAGGTAAGGTTAACGCATCAAAGTGGGGCGTACTTTTGTTCCACTTTGGTGCGTTAATTCATTACATACCGGTAAAAACTGGTCCGCTACCGCCTTCAGGCGGAACCCAAACAATATTTTGCAATGGGTCTTTAATATCACAAGTTTTGCAATGGATGCAATTCTGCGCATTAATCTGCAAATATGGCTCATCCAATTCATTCTTCACAATCTCATACACCGCTGCCGGGCAATAACGCTGTTCTGGCGCGTCAAACTCAGCTAAGTTGACTTTGATAGGAATTGTTTTATCTTTTAAGCGCAAATGGCAAGGCTGATCTGCGTCATGCGCAATATTGCTTAAACTGATGGAATTCAGGCGGTCAAAACTATAAATACCATCTGGTTTTGGATAGTTTATTTTCGGCATCTCATTAGCAGGTTTGAGGCTTTCATGATCCGCTTTCTGGTGCTGCAAAGTCCAAGGTAATTGCACTTTGAATGCGCCCAGCCACATCTCTATGCCACCCAGCATAGTACCGCCCCAAGTACCAAACTTGGATAATAGCGGCTTGATATTACGTACCGCATGTAAATCTTGCCACACCCATGAGTTACGAAGCGCTTGCGGATATGCGGTGAGTAAGGGTTGCGGATGACCCTCTTTGCCTAAGGCTTCGAATACTGCCTCTGCTGCCAGCATGCCAGATTTCATGGCATTGTGGCTACCCTTGATGCGTGGCACATTCACCATGCCAGCGCTGCACCCAATCAAGGCACCGCCGGGGAATATCATTTCCGGCCAGGATTGCAGCCCACCTTCGCTAATGGTTTTGGCGCCATAACTTAAGCGCTTGCCATCCTTCAACAGCGCTTTAATGGTCGGGTGAGTTTTGAAGCGCTGGAACTCGTCAAATGGTGAAAGGTGCGGATTCGCGTAATCCAAGTGAATCACGTAACCGATGGAAACCAGTTGTTCACCATAATGGTAAATAAATGACCCTCCACCCGTATGCGCATCCAGCGGCCATCCCATAGTATGAGCGGCATAGCCGGAACGGTGTTTTTCAGGGGTAACACGCCATACTTCCTTAACACCTAAACCATATTTTTGCGGTGTGGCGCGTAATTTGAATTTGGTTTCAAGTTGGCGCGTCAGTGAGCCCCGTGTGCCTTCCGCAATTAACGTATAAGGTGCTCGAATCTCAATACCTTGAACAAATTGTGCAGTAGGTTCGCCATTAGCTGCACGACCCATATCGCCGGTAATGATGCCAACAACCTGTTGATTGTCATCGTAGAGCATTTCCTGAGCAGAGAACCCTGCATAGATCTCTACGCCCAAGGCTTCCGCTTGTGCAGCCAGCCACTTACAAACATCGCTCAAACTTGCGATATAGTTGCCATTATTGCGCATGATGGGTGGTAAAAGCCAATGCGGAATATTCCAGGATTTTTCTTTGCTCAGCAGCAAAAAGCCATCTTCCGTAACGGGGGTGTTCAATGGAGCCTCAAGTCCCCGCCAGTTCGGGAATAATTCATTTATCGCAATCGGGTCGATGATGACACCAGATAAAATATGCGCGCCGATTTCTGCGCCCTTCTCCAATACACAAACGCTTAATTCGCGGTTTTCTGCCTGTGCCAGTTGTTTGATGCGGATCGAAGCTGCTAAGCCTGCCGGGCCGCCGCCTACGATTAACACGTCATAATTCATCATATCTCGTTGCATTATTTTCCTCTAACTATTTAGCTATTTCTAAGCGATTTCGGATAAGTTTACCAAATCACTTCTTTTTATACCTGCTGTTAATTCACGGCACAGGATCAGGAACTCGCGTATGCCCGCTGTCTGGTATTTCTGTTTATGCCATAAAAAATAAAAGAACCGGCTTAACTCTAATTTTGGCGTGGACAAAGGTACTAAACTGCCCCTGCGGAATGCATCTTTAAGCGCTAATCGAGAGATACAGCCTATACCCAAGCCTGATTCTACCGCACGTTTGATGGCCTCTGTATGTTCGAGCTCAAGCCGAATATTAAGTGCAGCATTGTAGCCATGAAAAGCCCTATCGAAAGTTTCTCGCGTGCCGGAGCCTTTTTCACGCACAATCCAAGGTTCTTGTAATAATTGTTCAATGCTAACTTTTGCCAGTTTTGCTAACGGGTGACCCGGTGCGGTAAAAACTACCAGCTCATCTGCGATCCATGGCTGTACTTCAATATCGGGGTGGTGACAATCACCTTCAATGAGACCTAAATCCAGTTCATGATTAGCAATTTTCTGTACGATGGTACTGGTATTATGGACTTGCAGTTGTATACGGCTTTCCGGATGTTCCTGCAAAAATCTTGCTACTAATATAGTCGCCAGGTAATTGCCTACAGTCAAAGTAGCACCGATTTTCATGTGGCCAAAACTGGTATGGCCTTGTAGCATCGCTTCGATCTCTTTTGCCCTATCCAGCAACTCTACCGCGCGCGGCAGCAATTGCTGGCCTGTCTCGTTAATACGTAATGACTTACCAACGCGGTCGAATAATTGCAGGTCGAATTGCTTTTCGAATTCTCCTAAAGCAGTACTAGTGGCTGACTGGGATAAAGATAGATCTTCGGCTGCCCGAGACACGCTAGCAGTACGGCTAATAGCCACAAATATCTCAAGCTGTCTCAAACTATATTTCATATTATGGATTCTAACTATTAAAGGTGCGAAATGCATCCGCAAAATAGATATATATTATCTTTATAATCCATTTAACATATATTGTACTTTACTATAAAATGCACGGCAATTAAGGAAAAGCTCGCAAAAGGAAGCAGTGATGAAAATATTGGTAGCGGTTAAGCGCGTGGTTGATTACAACATCAAGGTCCGTGTTAAAGCCGATGGTTCTGATGTCGATATCGACGGCGTAAAAATGGGCATTAACCCGTTTGACGAAAACGCCATTGAAGCAGCGCTACGCCTGAAAGAACAAGGCAAAGCAACGGAAGTTGTAGCCGTTTCATTTGGTACTCAAGTCAACCACGACGTATTAAGGCATGCATTAGCCATGGGCGCAGATCGTGCCATATTAGTGGAAAGCTCAGCAAAACTGCAGTCCCTAGCCGTCGCTAAATTATTAAAAACTGTGGTCGAGCGTGAGCAACCTAATCTGATTATTCTTGGTAAGCAGTCTATTGATGACGATGCCGGGCAAATGGGACAAATGCTAGCTGGGCTTTTAAACTACCCACAAGCGACTTTTGCCTCTACTATCAACTTAGAAGGGAATGTAGCCACGGTAACGCGTGAGGTGGATGGTGGTACGGAAACATTAGCGCTGGATTTACCGGCTATCATTACCGCAGATTTACGCTTGAACGAGCCGCGTTTTGTAAAACTGCCTAACCTCATGATGGCGCGCAAAAAACCGATTGAAACCATCAACGCAACCGAACTGGGTCTCAACTTGGAGCCACGTTTGAAACTATTGAAAGTAAACGAGCCGCCTGCGCGAAAACCCGGCATCCGCGTTAATAGCGTTGAAGAATTATTATGTAAATTGCGTGCTGAAGAAGGTATCAAACTATGAAAACATTAATAATAGCTGAACATAACGGCAAGCAATTAAGCCCATCAGTACAGCAAGCCGTTACTGCAGCGCAATTCTGGCAAGCCCCTGTTGATTTGCTGGTAGCTGGCGGTAATGAGAGCATAGTACATGAAGCATCGTCGATTATAGGCATTTACCGTGTGCTTCATGCTAATGCAGCACATCTGGCACATCCCCTAGCGGAAGATGTAGCCAGCTTGATTCTATCTATTGCTAACGACTATCAAGTGATTTTGGCTGCGCATTCTTCTTTCAGCCGCAACATTTTGCCGCGCGTCGGCGCCCTGCTTGATGTAGCGATGATTTCTGATGCCTTGACCATTCAGGCAAACAATACTTATACACGTTCTGGCTACGCCGGTAACGTACATAATGTGATCCAAAGTACTGATAGCACCCAAGTACTCACCATACATAGTAGCCATTTTGCTGCCGCAAGCTTAGGAGCTACAGCAGAAGTCATTAATATCGATGCGCCTGCAGCTTTTGCCAAAACACGTTGGGTATCCGAAACACATAACTTATCAGACCGCCCAGCTTTAAGTTCGGCCAAGATCGTAGTATCAGGCGGCAGGTCTTTAGGCAGTGCCGAGAAATTCGAGGAAGTGCTAGCACCGCTGGCAACTAAGCTTGGGGCGGCGCTTGGCGCAACCCGCGCCGCGGTTGATGCTGGTTATGCGCCAAACGACATTCAAGTAGGTCAAACCGGTGTAGTGGTTGCGCCTGAGCTATATATCGCCGTGGGGATTTCCGGCGCGGTTCAACACACCTATGGCATGAAAGATAGTAGAATCGTGGTCGCGATTAACCAAGACCCCGATGCACCAATCTTCCAGGTTGCCGATTACGGATTAGTGGCAGACCTGTTCCAGGCGATACCGAGCCTGACAGCTGCACTTAACTAAACATTGATTTTAAAATTACTAAGTTTTGACAGAAAACACTTATGAGCAAATACTCTACAGAACGCGTATTAAGCGTTCATCATTGGAATGAAACACTATTCAGCTTTAAAACCACGCGTGATGCTGGCTTGCGTTTTGAGAACGGCCAGTTCGTGATGATTGGTCTTGAGGTTGAAGGTCGACCTTTGGCTAGAGCCTACAGTATCGCAAGCCCGAATTATGAAGAAACTTTAGAGTTTTTCAGCATTAAGGTACCGAATGGTCCACTCACCTCTCGCTTACAACATTTAAAAGTAGGCGATGACGTCTTGGTTGGCCGCAAGCCAACCGGTACTTTGGTTATCCATGATTTGAAACCAGCAAAGAACCTTTACCTGTTTGCTACGGGTACGGGCTTGGCTGCATTCATGAGCGTGATCCAGGATATCGAAGCTTATGACCGTTTTGAAAAGATTGTATTAATTCACGGCGTGCGCCATGTAAGCGATCTGGCTTATAAAGATTTTATCGAACAAGAGTTACCGAATAACGAATTCTTTGGCGAGGAAGTGCGTAACAAGCTTATTTACTACCCCACCGTGACTCGCGAGCCTTTCCGCAACCAGGGCCGTTTAACAGACTTAATCAACTCAGGTAAATTATTTGATGATATCGGTTTGCCGCCACTAAGCCCTGAGAATGATCGCGTGATGATTTGCGGTAGCCAGCATATGCTGGATGATTCCGCTAACCTGCTCGATGCCAGAGGCTTTAAAGTTTCACCGCGTATCGGCGAACCAGGCGACTACGTCATCGAACGGGCTTTTGTACAAAAATAATTGCATCAATGAATAAAAAGGTCTGTTTACGGGCCTTTTTATTTAACTATAGATGTTAGGCTAAATTGCCTACTCTCCGTCAGTAGCATCATTGCGCTACAATATCCTACAATCCTGCCCGAACTTTAATATCGTACTCCTCCATGGATAATTTCAGAAAAGCGCCAAAATCGATAAAAATCATTACATTGGTGATTGCGCTAGCCTCAATCGCTGCACCTGTCTTGTTTGCCCTTAATCAATCGTGGCATCAGGGTCAGGCCGAAGAGCTGAAAAAAGTTCTTGCTTATGCAAAAAATGTGCAACAACGCACAGATGCCACTGCAGATCAGGTTGCACATGGTATTAAAAGACTATTAGATGCTCATCTAGCGAATCCTTGCTCAAAACAGGGGCTAGCTATCATGCGCAGTATTGACCTAAGTTCATCCTATATCCAAGCGATTGGATATGTATCAAAGGATGCCTTTGAATGCTCTTCCATTGATGCGCACCGATCAGGGTGGAGCCTCGGTCCGCTTAGCTTCGTGTCCCTAGATGGGGTCGTGTTTCGCAACAAAGTAAACATTCCATATGCACCGAATATGGCATTTACCGTGGTGGAGCGTAATGGCTTTGCTGCCATCATCAACAAAAATAGCCCTATCAATATTACAACATTGGAGAATGATGTCTCGCTAGCTACATTCTCCCAAGACAATCACCAAATTATTGAGTCTCAGGGGATAATAAAACCAGAGTGGATGAATGAACTAGGTGAAAAAACCCAAGTGACATTTTTCAAAGGTGGCTATGTTGTCGCTGTCGTAAAATCTACTAAGTACAGATCCGCTGCGCTAGCTGCTTTACCCGTAGTCTACATGGATAGGCAGACCCGTAATCTAGGAATAGTATTAGTACCTATCGGTCTATTGACTGGCATACTGTTTGCCTGTGCTATTTTTTATCTAGCCAAAATTCAGATATCGATGCCCGCCCTGCTAAGAGGCGCACTCAAGAATGATGAATTTTTTATGCTCTATCAGCCGATGATCAATTTGCAGACTGGCGAATGGGTAGGTGCAGAAGCCTTAATCCGTTGGCGGCGACCGAGCGGGGAAATGATCCCACCCGAAATATTTATAAAAGTTGCTGAAGAAGCAGGACTAGTACAAAGGATAACCAAGCGTGTTATCCGTTTAGTGTGCCGAGACGCTACTAATGTCTTTAAGACACATCCAAACTTCCACCTAAGCATCAATTTCGCAGCAGCAGACATGCACTCTAGCCAGACAATGGCGCTATTACGCGACTTGATTCTTGAAACAGGGGCTGGCCCGGACAACCTAATTGTTGAGGCCACGGAGCGTGGGTTCATGCATGCAGATATCGCCAGAGAAATGATTACAGAAATTCGTAAAATTGGAGTCGGCATTGCTATTGATGACTTTGGTACTGGCTACTCTAGTTTATCCTACCTCGAAACGCTCAAAATTGATTACCTTAAAATCGACAAATCGTTTGTTGACAAGATTGGGACACAGGCAATCACTAGTTCGGTTGTGCTACATATTATTGCTATGGCGAAGCAGTTGAATATGAAGTTAGTTGCGGAGGGTGTGGAGACAGAGGTTCAAGCAGAATTCCTGCGGGATCATGGCGTCCAATACGCCCAAGGATGGTTATATGGCAAACCAATGCAATTTGAAGATTTCATTCGCCAACTTCCACAACCTGATATCAGTCAAGAATTTGGGTCTAGATTAACTTAAATATATTTAATCTGATTATTAGTTTATTAACGCAATTGAAAGTTATAACTAGTAGCCTTTGTGATATGGCGAACCTACGATTTCATCTTGCTCTCGTATCGTTTCAACTGAATCCTGATTTTCTTTTAATTTATCATCCAGTGTTACTTGATGAAGAAGTTGACTGTTATAAAGTTGATCAAAACCCGATTGATCTCCTGGTTGCTCAGAAAGATGGTTTGTCCCCAATAAATTACCTAACCAAAGCTCAATTTGGTTTTCAGCTTCTTGCTCATCACACAGGTAACTCAATTGAATCAGACGAGACAATTCATGACGATTACCATTTACATTATCAATTTGGTCTTGCGTAAGTCGACTCCAATTACTGTGGACTTTTTTGCTATATTCCACCCAGTTAGTATTCACATCGGTCCAATTGATCATTGTTTTGGCCTTAAACTTCAATAGTTAATAATTTCTGGACCAGCCATATAACTGGCGCTCAGCCTGAGCTTTGGAGATGCCGTACTCGCATTGAAGTTTGCCGATAGTTCGGTCGCGCTTGCCCATGATAATGTCAAATTGGTTATGGGTGATTGCTCCCCATTCCTGCTTAACAGCACCTTTGAGTTGATTCCAATTCCCTACGACCTGATACATATTCATTTGCATCTCCTTAATAACAGAACTTGATTCACATTAATTAGGCTATCCATTTAAGTCTGTACGATATCTAACATAGCTACTTTTATATGTAGGAATATTATTATGTTTGAGTCGGTAATCGAAAAAATGTTTCCATGCTTAATATAAAAACTTATGGCTAAACCTCTTAACTAAAAATCACCTAAAATCATTAAGGTAGACGGGTGATTCAATATATAATTTTGGCAATTCTTAGCAACCCAGGAACCCACTATGGCCGGTGCCAGCCTCTTAACGCTCATTGATGATATTGCAACGATTCTTGATGATGTTTCCGTATTAACTAAAATTGCCGCAAAAAAAACTGCGGGTGTTTTAGGCGATGACCTAGCCCTTAACGCGCAACAGGTCAGTGGTGTGAATGCTGATCGTGAGTTACCAGTGGTATGGGCTGTGGCTAAAGGTTCTGCACTTAACAAATTGATCCTGGTGCCTACTGCCCTGCTCATCAGCGCCTTTGCAGCTTGGGCCATTATTCCGCTACTCATGTTAGGTGGCTTGTTTCTATGTTATGAAGGTGTAGAGAAACTCTTCCACAAGCATTTTCACCATGAGGCAGTCAATCATCACGAACCTGAAGATTTAATTGGTAGAGATGAAAGTCTTACGGTAGAAACGTCCGAAAAAGAAAAAATCGCCGGTGCAGTGCGTACCGACTTTGTGCTGTCAGCGGAAATCATCGTCATTACTTTAGGTACTGTCGCTACTGCCGCGTTTACTCAGCAAGTCATCGTATTGTTTGGCATCGCAATCATCATGACCATAGGCGTTTACGGCCTGGTAGCAGGCATCGTAAAGCTGGATGACGCAGGACTTTATTTTACTAAAAGCAAAGGCAATAATTTTGGCGCTATTTTCACCCGCAAACTGGGATTTGCTATCTTGGCATTCGCGCCTTATATGATGAAGACTCTGTCAGTGGTAGGAACAATCGCGATGTTCCTAGTGGGCGGGGCAATACTCACACACGGCATCCCATTCGTGCATCACTGGATAGAACATACTGCCGTTGCAATGAATATTGGCTTTTTAACAGGCATTCTGCCTGCTGTATTAAACGGATTATTCGGCATACTCGCTGGTGCGGCTGCCTTGCTTTTGGTGAGCCTCTTCACAAAAGCCAAAACCCGTTTCACGAAAAATTAATATTTTTGAATATCATGATAGACCCTAACCTTATCGGCAGCATTGCAGCAGTACTCACTACCCTAGCGTTCCTGCCACAGGCCCTACATTCATGGAAGACACGAGACCTTTCAGGTATCTCCTTGCCTATGTACAGTCTGTTCAGTCTCGGCGTCGCGTTCTGGCTAGCTTATGGCTTGATGATTACCAGCTGGCCTATCATCATAGCCAACGGGACCACTCTTGTACTGGCATGTACGGTTTTATTACTCAAAATACAACATCGTTAAATAACCTGACGCTTTAATCCATCATGCCAATGTGAAGTAGTTTATGTAGGCGTCATTCAAATTAGTCATCAATCAATATCTAACACCAATGACTATTCTCTGCCTTGAATTCAACCGGTCGATGCAACACACTAAAAACTGCGTAGGCAGAAGGAGTGTTGCAAATGAAACAACGTCCCAGAATCTATTACACGGCTACACAGAAAGCTTTAATGTGG
>JBKJOT010000042.1:0-45018 GCA_046595335.1 Methylotenera sp. | reverse complement strand
GGCCTCCTCTGTTCATTTTGTAGTCACTTTTTTTACTTGTGTCTGACGATGTTTTTTTACAGAAGGAGTAGCTGTCGATTTTGATTCACTAGCTGAGGATGTAGTCTCAACCTTAGTCGACTCAGTAGTATTAACTTTTGCTGGCTCTGTAATCTCTACTGTTGCTGGCTCTGAAGTCTCAATTTTTGTCGACTCTGTAGTTTTAACTGAGTCCGCTGCAAATGCAGTTGATCCTAATGTTAATGTAAAAGCACCTGCCAATAACGTCGCTAATAATTTATTCATGTTTTTCTATCCTTTCATTTCGTTTATGAAAAGGTATGATTCTATAAAATGTTGCTGGTTCCCATATTTAAATATTGTTTACATCTTATCAACATGGGTTCATCTTTCTAAGAAAGTGGCATAAAGCTGACTTTTGAATAGTCCGATTGAGCGTATTATTAGTACGACTCTTTTCAGCTTTAGTGCTCTGTTTCTGGGCTAAAAAATTGCAAATCCAACGGGTATTGAAACGGCGACAAGTGCAGTCACAAGTGTAAGGATGGTTGCTGTTTTCTTGTTCATCAAAGACCTTACGCCATTATAACGTTTGGCTCAGCAACTGACCCAAAGGTTTCCAGATGAGTCAAACCCTAAGCAGGTGTATCTGTTTATAATAAAATTATCTCAAGACTTATTCAACTTCAAAAATACAACCTTAAATGGTTGACACTTTTAGCCTTCGTTTTTTACTCCATGTCATCGACTTAAACTGCCCATGCGTTATGATACGAATCTACGTAATCAGACTTGGACAATGCATGGGCAAGACTTTACATCCTAACAAATTCTTTAATATTTTCAGCTTAGTACTGTGTTTCGCCGGCCCAGTTTCAGCCGCTCCATTTGCTTACATCACCAACCAAGGTGCTAATTCGGTATCGATTGTGGACCTCGCAAATAATGCCGTTGTCCAAACGCTAACCGTAGGTAAGGGCCCTGCCGGTGTGGCCATCGATACTAGAGGTCACAGAGTCTATATTTCAAATGTAGAATCCAACTCCGTTTCAGTGATTGATACATTAACCCGGAAAGTGGTTGATGAATATAAGTTTGATATCGCCCCGGTAGGACTAGCGCTTACTCATGACGGTAGCCAACTATTTGTCGCTGCCTGGTACAGTGACAGTATCGTTGCCGTTGATACTCAAAACCCAGAAACCCGTATTTCTATCAATATGGGAAAAGCTCCGGCGAGTATGGTCCTCAATCGAGATGGGACCCGTTTGTTTGTTGCTAATCGAGATAGCAATGAGGTAGGTGTCATTGATACAACTACTCATCAAGTCATCACCAAAATCCAGGTAGGCAAACATCCTTTTGGCATGACTTTAAGCGGTAATGGTAAAGAGCTCTATATCGTCAATGTATTTAGTAATAACGTGACCGTACTAGATGCTAATAGCTACACAGTACTCGGACAAATTCGTGTAGGTGAACATCCGTATTGTGTTACTAGCAATGCTGATGGCAAGCGTATTTATGTATCCAATACCGGTGAAGATACTATCTCAGTCATAGATACTGCAATGCAAAAAGTTATTTCAACGATTGAAGTGAATGGTTCACCTGAAGGAATTTCTTACGATATGGCTCACGACCGTGTCTACGTAGCAAGCTGGATGGACAATGTTGTAACTGTTATTGATGCTAAGACAAATACAAAGTTACAAACAATCCCAACTGAAGCCCAAAGCAGGGCTCTCGGTCAATTTATTGATCAATAATTCACTTTTTTTACGACCTGGAAATTCTAAATATGAAAAAATGGTTAGTCGTTTCGATTGCTATATTTGTAACCACATTCAATTTAAACACATTCGCTTGTGGCCCCACTCCGCAAAAAGTAGTAAAGGAAATAACTATCAAAGGAGATGCAAATAAAATTTGGGAAGTGGTTAATAGATTTGATGCGATGGCGCTATGGCATCCAGATATTCAAGGTACTGAGCTGTTAGAAAAGATTGGTGAAGAAGGAAAACAAGAAACTCACCGTTTGATAAAGTTTAAAAGCGGAGTGACGCTTGAAGAAAAGCGCAGAAACACACCTGATGCACAAATGAAATTAGATTACCAAATGACTGACGGTGAATTTCTAGTAAGTAATTATCGTGATGTCATGCAAATTAGAGAAGGCATTACAAAAGATGAAACCATTGTTACTTGGATCGGGCGTTTTAATAATAAAGCTAATACTTTAGCTGCACCGGCAGGTCAAGATAATGACACAGCCATTGCAGCCGTTTCATCTTTTTATCAAAATGGCTTACAAGGGTTAAAGACATATATTGAAAGATAATTTACTTAGGGATTCTGAGTTTTTAGAAAATAAGCGGGAACAATACTAACAATATTCCTAGCAACGAAAGCAGCCATACAATAGAACGGATGTAAGGTATTCCAAATGCATAAAGAGGAAAATAGATTATTCTCGCTACGAGATATAAGATTGCGCCCCAATAACTGTATGCTGAATAAAGTTGAGTGATTGCAGTAATCAGAATAACAACTGCAAATAGCGGAAAGGTTTCGTAAAAGTTTGCTTGCGCCCTAAACAATCTGTTGGTTACTGTACTAAGCTGTTGTGGAATTCCATCGCGTGCGCTGGCATTCCATTTCGAACCCAACTCATTGGTGCGTGCTTGGCCCGCTATCAGAATATGCGCAAGACCTAATACAACTGACAAAGCCAAACATTCGAGCTCAACTGCCATGATCGCCTCTCTTCATATTTGATTCAGTTGTTTTATGATTGAAGGTATTGAAAGCATTCATACAAACAATTGTAGTCATTATTTCTTTTTGATAGCCGCAGAAGTATTGGTAGGTTTGTCGCTTAAAGAAGCGCCAGGCTTAAATGCGGTTTTAACATATTTATCGCCTTTCTTTTCAATGCGTGTTATCCATCCAGTGTTCCAATGAACCACTGCAACGCCATTCCCTTCTTTCCAAGTACCATGCTTCATGGAATCCCCATGAGTTCCTGAAGCTGTTCCATCTTTGCTGAACGTAGCTTCAAACGGTTTACCATTACTATCATCTAATTGCCACGATCCATCGAACTCCCCTGCCAAAGCAACTTCAGAAATACACATGAGAAGCGAAAGTGCAGTGATCAAAGTTGTAAACTTTTTGCTCTGTATATTCATTAAAAACTCCAATAGTTAGTTCATTTCAAAAAGTCTGTATATACTAACCTGTATATAATGTTGATTTCAAGAGTAAAATTAAATAATAGGATTATCTACATTCATCCCTTTATCCAAACCTTGTTGCTTTCGGATCTATCTATGTATATTCCAAACTAATAAAGCAGTAATCATTGTGGTCCCAACTATGATGTATCCAACAATCGGGAAATTGATTAATTTGCCATCTGGTCCGAATCACTGAAAATTGCAGGAAAGCTAACAGGCCAACAACAAACTTCTGGTAGCTACTCAAAGGAGATTTTGTTACAGAATCTGAGGGGTCATGGATAATATGCAAATTATGATGAAGCGCTTTAAGTTAGCTTGAGTCCGACATTATAGCTTTGTACCTGATGTACGGTATTACGTTCCAGCAAGCACATATTAAAATGTTGATTCACATCACCCCTGTTCATTAATACCTCAAATGAAGCATAAAAACTTGTTAGTTAAGTGGGTGCTTTCCTCTGTTTTTATCCAGCACGGCAAACAAGATCAATAGATAAGAAAAAACTCTTATTGAGTAAAAAAGTGCGGATGTCTCCGATGCCCCCGGTAATCCGACCATTAAAACCCGGTTCAGACATTGTATGAAAAATGATAAAGAAAAAAGGAGAAAAAAACGATCCCGAGTTCTCGTCCAGTATTGAAGAAAGAACATTGCGATGACAAAAGAAGCCATTGCGATAGCGCCACTTAACATATTCGTCATAAACAAAAGTCCTTATTCATTAAAGATAAGTCCATAAATCAAAACTAGCAATGATAATAAACCAAGAAACAACCGCACTAACCCCAAGTTTATATCTGGAAATATATATACATCAATAACCATCACTAAGTTACTCAATGTTAGGCCAGCAAAACACCATCCACTCCAAAACAGCAATTTATACTTGTTTTGCAAATATCCTCTAAATGAGAGTATTGCACAGAGTAATGCAGTTGTTGCGCTGAGACCAGTGACAATGAAATTTATCATTCCTCTTTCCTCCAGATAAAAGCATTCGCAAATTCCTGTGCTTTTTCTTTCGAATTACTAGCTGCATGAATTAGGTTTGTAACTTCTATCAAATTTTTAGCGTAATAATCAACTAGACTGGATATTAAGATATGAAGACTTTCGGGTTCTGGTTGATATAAAAACTGATTGGTATAACCATTTGCACGGCAGCATATCCCTAAAGAGCAAAGATCGGACATGATGCGTAAGACCATTCGCTCTGGCACATAAAGCCGCCTAGCCAGCACTTCACTCTTCCACATCTCATGAGGCCCTCTGTGAAGAAGAACTATTGCTTCAAGATAAGGAATAGATGGTAAACGCAAGAGAAAGCTACGCAACTCAGCCGGAATGAAGTTCTGCATTGTATTATTTTACTTCAGTGCACGTTTATCTGAAAAGATAAAAGACGACTTTTACACCAAATTAAAATGTTTTGGACAGGAACCCGTTTAATAACGTGAAATTTTTGTCACGCCTTCACGTGTACATACGAGTGAAGGCGAGTCTATAACGCTTTATTAATAATGATTTTTCAGTTGAAATCCGCGTGTCGCCAGTTCGATCCTGGCCCCGGCCACCAGTATTTAGAAAGCTCTTAGAGATTTGGGTTTTTTATGTACTAGTCAAACGTAGCCAAATCTACTTTCCACTTATGCCCCATCCAAGCAGACGCAGTTACAATTTTACATTATGAAACTGTATCAATAAATTCGATTATTTTGTCTACGTTTACCGGTTTCACAAAATGCTGTTCAAATCCTGCAACTTTGCTTTTGATCCTATCTCCCTCTTGGCCGTATCCCGTTAACGCAATGAAACTGCAAGGTGCATTTAGCTTAGTACGCATTTGAATAGCGAGTTCATAACCATCCAGCACTGGTAGACCAATGTCTAAGATTGCAATCTCGGGCTTGAAACGCTCAATAGCGGATAAAGCAGCAATAGGGTTGTGAAAAGATTCAACTAGATGTCCGCTTAATTCAAGTAAAGTACCCAAAGCATCTAACGCATCCAAATTATCGTCAACAAGAATGATGCGTCGCTTGGTTACAACCTGAGTCAATCCCTTTTCTTCTGAAATTGGAGTGGTTTCTATGGGAAGTGCACCGATAGGTAACTGTAAAATAAATTCACTACCTTGGCCAATACCAGCACTTTTAGCTTCTACTGTTCCGCCATGTAACTCTACAATATTTTTCACTAGTGAAAGACCAATGCCCAACCCACCTTGTGCTCGGTCAATTTTTTGTGGCGCTTGAAAGAACATTTCGAATATCTGCTCTAACATCAACTCCGATAGACCAACTCCATTGTCTTTGACGCTAATGCGTATCCAATTCTTGTTATCCCTATTTACCGAATTTGCCGATAAAACAATGTCTCCACCCTTATCTGTGTACCTTGCCGAATTAGTGAGCAGGTTAGCAACGACTTGAGCAACTCGCACTGGGTCACCACTCATGAGTAGGCCATCTTCGATGTTGACATTAAGCTTATGATTACGCTCTACCAAAAGCGGATTTGCCATTTCAATCGCTTTGTTAAGTGCTTGCGATACATCCATTTCACACACCATTAGCTCAATTCTGCCACGTGTAATACGTGAAATGTCGAGCAAATCTTCCACAAGCCGGTGCATGTGTTTAACCTGTCGGTCTATAACTTCTCGCTCTTTAAAATGCGCCTCATTGTTACGCATACGCATTAACTCCAATGCCATTACTATCGGCCCTAACGGATTACGCAACTCATGTCCGAGCATCGCAAGGAATTCATCTTTAGCCTGATTAGCATTTGTTAACTGGGCAAGGAGTTTTTTACCTTCTGTATAAGCTTCGTCCCGTAAGTAGCGATCCGTGGCGTCTCTCGTAAAACAACGTGTATAACGCAACTGGCCATTTTCAAAACAGGCGTTTGAGTTTATGACTACATGCTTGATTGATCGATTCTTGCACCATAGGCGTGCGGGATAGTCGTAAATAGTCTCGCCCGAATTTAATTTTGCGAGGATACCTTCGATGACCGCAGGGTCAACATGGAAGTAGGTAATGTGCTTACCGATATATTCTTCCGCACGATAACCCAGCATGCTCAATTCTGCCTTATTTGCCCACAAAATTGTCCCATCTGGCCCTACACGATGTAAACCTTCGGCAGAATTATCAAAAAAATCTGTCAACTCTTTTTCTCGTTGCCTCAAAGTACTTTCCGCTTCTATACGGCGAGCCACTTCGGCTTCCAATGACCTGGCTTTTTGCTCCAATTTTACAAGCTTGAGATTGATGTGTTTAGTATTAGCCAATTCAATGATGTCTGTGCTATCAACATGTTTGGTGTAATCACCGGCATGATCGTGCGATTCACAAATTTGTTGAAATGCAGCCGAAGTTGCAGCGGTGGGAAAAAGTTTCCATGGATAGGCGCAGAATAAAGAAAAAGAGGTTTCCACTGCAAGTGCATTCCACATTTTCTCTAAGTGAAGAGCCGCATCAAATAAGCCTTGTGCACACAGTAAAGCAACCATCTCACCAAATGCATGAACCTTACCGGCATCAGCAGAAGCTGTTCTAATAACCTCTCCGACAGTTGCGTTAAAAAGGCTTTCGTCGGGCCATTCATTAACCATGAACTGACTAAGCATTTGTTCGGCATCAAAGGTGATTAGCCTCTCTGGTAACCAGGCTAAACCTCCATGCTCAGCTCCTATGCCGGACAAGCGGCGGCGGAGCGCACTTACATGATCAGCGGTGGCAATAATAATGCTAACACCACCTGCGCGTAGAGAGGTATCAATAAAATCTCCTACTTCCGCAAGCAAAAGCGCATCTTCATCATAAAATCTGACGAAGTGTTCAGCGCTGCCTGAGGTAAGAGATACATTATTTGTAGCTTCGGTAATCATGCGCACTTTCTTCTTTCAGTCTTCCTTTAGCAATACTCTAATATATACTTTATATATAGTGAGTCAATTTCACCATCCTGAGTTTTATTCATCTGTACGCTAGGTTACATTTGTATTAGGCTATTTTTACTGGTTTGGGGAACCGTGTATTTACAAAATATCCAATGAGGCATTAACGCCGTATTGTTTAATCTAAGAATGGTGCCATTGATGAATGCCACTAAAAAATATACCTGAAACAATATGGTACCGGTGGGCTAATGCAAGGAAAGAATTACATGTTATCGTTAACATAAAACGCTCCAAAGAAGCTGCAACGATATAAGAAGGCTTACACTCATTGGAAATCAGTACATACTGATGAAGATTCATAAGTAAAATTAGTAATTGAATGTTTGACGTGATTCAATGTCATTTGAATGGATTTTATAGGATATTTTTTGTATATATCATAACTTACAGGAGTTACAATTAACCCATTCATGGGTATATCTGAATATATCAAACCAGCTAATTTTTGAGTTCAATCTTATGAGGTTTTAAACCATTTTTTACTAAATGATATAACTTTTTGCTAAATCACTATTCGGTCATTTAGCCAAAGAATATCAACGTATCCCAAATATAATATGCAAACTCCCAAAATTCTTTTAGTTAATGATGACAAGCCTACTTTAATTGCGCTGAAAGCCATCCTTACTAATTCTGCAATGGATTACGGCTATCAGATAGTTGAAGCACAATCCGGTGAAGAAGCACTTCGATTGGTATTGAAACATCAATTCGCCGTGATTATTTTAGATGTCAGCATGCCAGGGATCGATGGTTTTGAAACTGCGCAGCTTATCCACTCTAGAGCTACCTCAGCATTTACTCCCATCATATTCATTACAGCTTATTACGCCGATGAAATAAATCGCCTAAAGGGATATGAATTAGGTGCCGTCGATTTTCTGCTTACTCCCATACTTCCTCAAATATTACGTTCAAAAGTGGAGGTTTTTGTAGAACTCGCCAAGAAAACGTTGACTTTGGAAAACAAAACAGAAGAGCTGGCGGCACTAAATAAAAGTTTAAAGCTAAAGCAATATCAGGAATTAAAGAAACATAACGAAATACTTAAATTAGAGGTTGAGGATCGTAAAGTAGCTGAACGTGAAGTGAGCGAGATCAATCGGAAAAAAGATGTATTTCTGGCGACACTCGCGCATGAGTTACGCAACCCGCTTGCCCCCATACGCAATTCCGTCAAAATATTAGAAACATTAGTAAAGCTCTCACCCAAACACCAAGAATTATTGAATATCATCTCTCGCCAAACCGATCAAATGGTGAGGTTAGTTGATGACTTGCTAGATGTGTCGCGCATTTCACTGGGCAAAATTCTGCTACAGTCCGCCGACTTGGCTATTGATGAGGTTATACAAGCTGCTATCGAAAGCAGTAGTAATTTGATTCAAAATCGCGACCATCAAATAAATGTAGCCATTAACAGCAAAGATTTATATGTGCATGGTGACAAAGTACGCTTTGTGCAAATCGTAACTAACTTACTCACCAATGCGGCTAAATTTACCCCGCAAGGCGGTTTAATTTCACTCACGGTTGATCGGGAGGGTGATTTTGTGACCATCAAGATTACCGACAATGGAATTGGTTTAACCAAACAAGACTTAGAAACGATTTTTGATTTGTTTGTGCAACATGGTCGTGTTGAAGACCGTGGCCAGGAAGGTTTGGGTATTGGACTTTCCTTAGTTAAAAATTTAACTGAATTACATGGTGGTAAAATATTTGTAGAGAGTCCTGGACTTGGATTAGGGAGTACTTTTACTCTCAAATTGAAACTGATTGATACACCAAAAATTGACCGCTTAACCGAAACACCGGCTGTTAATAAAAGTGAAGTAACTAAAATTATGGTGATAGATGACAACGTAGATGCTGCAAATACTTTAGCCGATTTGCTCGGCATAGTCGGCCATGAAGTGCAAACAGCATATACGGGTAAGGAGGGTCTTGAATTAGCCAAATCTTTCCATCCACAAATCATTTTCCTCGATATCGGATTACCTGATATGTTGGGCTATGAAGTTGCTAATTTGTTACGTAAGAACGATCAAACTAAGGATTGTTATTTAATAGCATTAACTGGTTATGGTACCGACAATGACAAGCAGCAAGCGCTAAATGCAGGGTTTGATTTTCACCTGACAAAACCTTTAAATTTGAGTAAGATTGAATTCCTCAATCTAGGTTTTTAAATATAATCTCTTAAAGTTTCGCGATACATATTTCTTCTATGAATACTTTTAGATTTTCAAAATGAAATAGAAAGACTTTTTATGAATGACATCATAATTCAACAAGATGAAATCGATTTAAAGAGTTTATTAGAGGGTCTGATAGCTTTCAAAAGAGGTGATTATTCCGTTCGCCTGCCACATGACCTTACTGGCGTTTCAGGCAAGATTGCCGATACCTTCAATGACATCATTGAATCCCAGCAAAACTTAGTTTTGAACATTATGAATGTGAGTCAAACAGTTGGCAGAGAAGGTCTGTTGAATAATCGGGCGGCTCCAATCAATGGATCAGGTGGATGGGCCACTATCATAAATTCCGTCAACACGTTGATTGATGATCTGGTAAGACCTACAACAGAAATGTCTCGATTGGTAGGTGCGGTCGCAAAAGGAAATTTAACCCATACCATGGCCTTAGATGTAGATGGGCGTGCTTTGAAAGGCCAGTTTTTGCGTTCTGCAGAAACTGCCAACCTGATGGTAGAACAATTATCTTCATTTGCAGCCGAGGTAACGCGGGTAGCTCGTGAGGTTGGCACTGAAGGGAAACTGGGCGGCCAAGCAAAAGTTAAAAGTGTTGCTGGTACTTGGAAAGATTTAACGGATTCGGTTAACTCAATGGCGGGGAACTTAACCTCCCAAGTGCGTAATATTGCCGAGGTGACCACTGCCGTAGCGAGTGGTGACTTATCCAAAAAAATTACGGTTGATGTGAGGGGTGAGATTCTACAACTCAAAGATACTTTTAACATTATGGTTGACCAGCTGCGGTCATTTGCCTCTGAGGTAACCCGCGTTGCACGGGAAGTAGGTACCGAAGGTAAGCTTGGCGGCCAGGCTAATGTACCGGAAGTAGCCGGCACCTGGAAAGATTTAACCGATAACGTAAACTCAATGGCTTCAAACTTAACGGGCCAAGTGCGTAACATTGCGGAAGTGACCACCGCAGTTGCTAACGGTGACTTATCTAAAAAGATTACCGTGGACGTTAAGGGTGAAATTCTCGAACTGAAAGACACCATCAACGTCATGGTGGATCAGCTGAACTCATTCGCTTCTGAAGTGACCCGCGTGGCAAAAGAGGTGGGTACTGAGGGCCGTCTGGGTGGTCAAGCGAATGTATCTGGCGCTTCAGGTACCTGGAAAGACTTGACTGACAATGTAAACTTCATGGCCTCCAATTTAACGGGCCAAGTGCGTAACATTGCGGAAGTGACGACAGCGGTAGCGCGTGGCGACTTATCCAAAAAAATTACCGTAGACGTTAAGGGTGAGATTCTTGAACTGAAAGACACCATCAACGTGATGGTGGACCAGCTTTCATCATTTGCATCCGAGGTAACTCGCGTTGCGCGGGAGGTGGGTACTGAAGGTAAACTTGGCGGACAGGCCAACGTGCCGGAAGTGGCCGGTACCTGGAAAGATTTAACCGATAACGTTAACTCCATGGCTTCGAACTTAACGGGCCAAGTGCGTAACATTGCCGAAGTGACCACCGCAGTAGCGAACGGCGACTTATCTAAAAAGATCACGGTTGACGTTAAGGGCGAAATCCTTGAGTTAAAAGACACCATCAACGTGATGGTAGATCAGTTGAATTCTTTTGCATCGGAGGTAACAAGGGTTGCACGTGAGGTGGGTACCGAAGGGAAATTGGGCGGCCAAGCAAAAGTGCTAGGCGCTGATGGTACCTGGAAAGATTTGACTGATAATGTAAACTTTATGGCATCCAACCTAACGGGCCAAGTGCGTAACATCGCGGAAGTGACGACAGCGGTAGCCCGTGGTGACTTATCCAAAAAAATTACCGTAGACGTTAAAGGTGAGATTCTTGAACTGAAAGACACCATCAACGTGATGGTGGACCAACTTTCATCATTTGCTTCTGAAGTAACCCGCGTTGCGCGGGAAGTGGGTACTGAAGGTAAGCTTGGCGGCCAGGCGAATGTATCTGGCGTTGCAGGCACGTGGAAAGATTTGACTGATTCCGTGAACTCGATGGCGGGTAACTTAACCGGACAAGTACGTAATATTGCAGAGGTAACGACGGCGGTAGCCAAGGGGGATTTATCCAAGAAAATTAAAGTAGATGTTAAGGGCGAAATTCTTGAGCTGAAAGACACCATCAACGTGATGGTGGATCAGCTAAATTCCTTTGCGTCAGAGGTAACTCGGGTTGCACGTGAGGTAGGTACTGAAGGACGCCTAGGTGGGCAAGCGAACGTTTCCGGTGCCTCTGGTACCTGGAAAGACTTAACAGACAATGTAAACTTCATGGCCTCCAACTTGACGGGGCAAGTACGTAATATTGCTGCAGTGACTACAGCGGTAGCACGTGGTGACTTATCCAAAAAAATTACCGTAGACGTTAAAGGTGAGATTCTTGAATTGAAAGACACCATTAACGTGATGGTGGACCAGCTTTCATCATTTGCATCCGAGGTAACTCGCGTTGCGCGGGAAGTGGGTACTGAAGGCAAACTGGGTGGCCAAGCACAAGTTGAGGGTGCTGCGGGTACCTGGAAAGACCTTACTGATAACGTAAACTTCATGGCGGCAAACCTGACAGCCCAAGTGCGCGGTATTGCTGGCGTGGTAAGTGCTGTTGCAAAAGGTGACTTGAAGAAAAAACTGACAGTGGCTACGCGTGGTGAAATCGCAACCTTAGCTAACACGATTAACGAGATGACAGATACCTTAGCCGTGTTTGCAGACCAGGCTACAACGGTGGCTCGTGAAGTAGGCGTTGAAGGGAAGCTCGGTGGTCAGGCAAGTGTTCCAGGTGCTGCTGGTACTTGGAAAGATTTAACAGAAAACGTCAACCAACTGGCAGCTAACTTGACTAACCAGGTACGTGCCATTGCTGAGGTTGCAACCGCTGTTACCCGAGGTGACTTGTCACGCTCTATTCAAGTAGAAGCAAAAGGTGAAGTTTCATTCCTCAAAGATAACATCAATGAAATGATTCGAAATCTAAAAGAAACGACGCAAAAAAATGCGCAAACGGACTGGCTTAAAACGAACTTGGCAAGATTTACCCGTTTATTACAAGGCCAGCGTGATTTGGAAACAGTGACTTCCCTAATACTATCCGAGCTCGCGCCTTTGGTAATGGCACATCATGGTATGTTTTATATGGTGAAGGAAGATCCTATTCAAGATCGCTTGGAATTATTAGCAACTTATGGTTATAAAGCGATTAATAATTTTTCAACGTCATTGTTACCAGGCGAAGGCTTGGTAGGCCAATGTGCAATAGATAAGCAACGTATTGTTTTGACGGATGTTCCTGAGAACTATGTCATGATTTCATCTGGCTTAGGTTCATCTCGACCCTGCAACATCGTTATTTTGCCGATTTTATTTGAACAAGAAGTGAAAGCGGTCATTGAGATTGCTTCCTTAGAATCCTTCACCGATACCCATATCTCATTTTTAGACCAATTGATGGAATCAATTGGCGTGGTTTTGAATACTATTGAGTCTACCAGCCGCACAGAAAGCCTCTTAACACAGTCACAATCTCTTGCTCAGGAGCTGCAGCAAACTAACCTGGAGCTCGCTGAAAAAGCACGATTACTGTCTGAGCAGAATTATGAAGTAGAACAAAAAAATCGAGAAGTTGAGCATGCAAAACTGGAGTTAGAGGATAAGGCGACGCAATTGGCTTTGTCTTCTAAATACAAATCAGAATTCCTGGCAAACATGTCGCATGAGTTAAGAACGCCATTGAACAGTTTACTCATTCTAGCGCAGCAATTAGGTGAAAATCCGGATTCAAATCTATCAGAAGCTGAAGTTGAATTTGCCAAAACCATCCACGGTGCTGGCACTGATTTGTTAACACTTATCAACGATATTTTAGATTTAGCGAAAATTGAGTCTGGTACAGTGACACTTGAAGTGAATGATCACAAGCTGGCCTCTTTGAGAGATTATGTTGAAAGAACATTCAAACATATGGCTGAACTCAAAAAAATTGATTTCAATATCAGAATATTGGAATCAACGCCTAAAGTGATCAATACTGATATTACTCGACTCCAGCAAATTCTTAAAAACCTGTTGTCTAACGCTTTCAAATTCACCTCACAAGGCAAGGTTTCGTTAACAATTGGCTTGGCAAAAAGAGGCTGGACGCACGACCATCCTATTCTTTCCAAAGCGAATGGCGTGATTGCATTCTCAGTGGAAGACTCTGGCGTCGGTATTGCAGCCGATAAGCTACAGTTGATTTTCGAAGCATTCCAGCAAGCGGATGGTAGTACGGCGCGGAAATATGGCGGTACCGGGTTGGGGCTGTCCATTTCACGTGAATTAGCCAGATTGTTGACAGGTGAAATTCATGTCTCAAGTAAAATTGGTGAGGGAAGTATCTTTACACTTTTCTTGCCACTTGCCGTGGGTGATATTGATCATAATTACTTCGTTCAGAACACAAATGGTCTGAGTTATCTACTTACTGCAGAAAAAATCTTTGATACTCCTGAAATCTTGGATACACCCATTGTTGGCGAGCTAGAAAACACAACCATAGTAGTTAGTCCATCCAGCGACACTGGCTATGTAGATCATATGGATGATAGAGCTAAAATCACTTCTGCGGATAATTCGGTGCTCATTATAGAAGGCAACCCTGACTTAGCGATACAATTGATATCCCAAACTCGGCTATTGGGTTTTAAAGGAATCCTCACCTTCAATGGCGATTCAGCTTTATCTCTTGCAAGGGATTACTTGCCTATCGCAATATTTCTTGATGTGGACACATTAGGATCTGATGGTTACATCATTCTCGACCGGTTAAAACGTGACCTCAATACCCGTAACATTCCTGTCCATATCATTTCAAACGATAAAAATCGGGATGTTTCTTTGCAAAAAGGAGCTATCTCGCATCTAACGAAGCCGCTTACAAATGAAATCATTATTGAAGAGTTCTCATACATTGAACAATTTATTATCAAAGAGAAAAGGAATTTGCTCATTGTTGAGGATGATGCCGTACAAAGAAATGCATTGATTAGCTTAATCGGTAATGACGATATCATCATTACTGCAGTGGGTACGGGAGGGGATGCACTTGAAACTCTGTCCCAAAAAGATTTTGATTGTGTGGTTTTAGACTTAACCTTACCAGATATAGACGGTTTAGCCTTGTTGGAAAAAATTGGTGGGATCACAAGCTTACGTAACTTGCCGATCATCATTTACACAGCAAAAGACCTGAACCGTAAAGAGTTAACTAAATTAAACAAAGTGGCTAAAACTACTGTTGTAAAAGATGCCCGTTCGCCCGAAAGATTATTTAACGAAACGGCGTTGTATTTACACAGGTCTTACACAAATCTTTCAAAAAACCAGCAACTTATTATTAATCAAATTCATAGTGACGACCATGCGCTTTCTGGCAAAAAAGTTTTGATCGTAGACGATGATATTCGAAATATATTTGCTTTGAGTTCAGTACTCGAAAAGCAAGAGATGAGAGTGATGCATGCTGAAAATGGGAGAACTGGAATCGATGTATTAAAGAATAATCCGGACATTGAAATCGTTTTGATGGATATTATGATGCCTGAGATGGACGGCTATGACACGATGAAAGTGATTCGCAAAATACCAAGATTTGAAGGTTTACCAATCATTACCTTAACTGCTAAAGCAATGAAAGGAGATAGAGACAAATGCATTGCCGCAGGAGCTTCTGATTACATTACTAAACCTGTTGATGTCGCTAAGCTCTTGTCGATGATGCGCACATGGTTATACAAGTAAAGTAGAACTTGATTCGCTGTCGGCTGTTCAATTCTTTCTGGGCGCACCAGTATTTTAAAAGCTCACAGAGATATGAGCTTTTTTATTGACGTGCGGTAGCTAAATCGTAGCCTGCATTCCGTAATCTATTCTCATGTACAAAAAACTTTCTTAAAAAATAGTCACAAAACTATTTTTATATTAATTAGTCTGTAGTGTGAATATGAAAACTAAGTGTATCCTCACATTTCGTTAAAATATGTATGATTATCTAAAAGAGATGTCAGGAATATAAATGAAGAATAAATTACTCTTACTGTTAGCCTTTGTGACAACAATGCAGGCTGGCATTGCCACTTCAGCCGCTCTAGTACCGCAAATCAATCCTTTAGCACAGCAATCCGAAGCCGCGCATTTATCTGCTGAAGTACTAAGCCGCTATCATTACAAACCTGTAAAGCTGGATGACAATAGCTCAGCCAAGATTTTTGATAACTACATTAAATCGCTAGACAGCCAAAGAATATTTTTCTTGCAGAGTGATATTGACCGTATGGCCGATGCGCGAAGCAAGCTCGATGACGCTATCCTTAAAGAAGACCTGACCATTCCTTTTGCAATTTTCAATCTTTACCAGCAACGGGTGATCGAGCGCAATACCTATGCTCGCTCATTGCTGACCAAAGGTTTTGATTTCACTAAAGATGAGAGTTATGAGATCACACGTGAAAAAGCGAATTGGGCACAATCTCCAGATGAACTGAACGATATATGGCGTAAACGCGTTAAAAATGACTGGCTGCGCCTTAAGCTGGCGGGGAAAGATGACAAAAGTATTTTGTCTGTGTTGGATAAACGTTATGAGAACTTTTTGAAGGGTGTTAACAAAATCAAGAATGATGATGTATTCCAGAGCTTCATGAATGCGTACACGCTCAGCATAGATCCGCATACCAATTACTTTGGCATACGTGCTTCAGACGACTTTAATATCTCTATGAAGTTGTCTTTGGATGGCATAGGTGCAGTACTTCAAGATAAAGACGAATACACCACAATTAGAGAGTTAGTACCTGGTGGCCCCGCTGCACTTTCTGGAAAACTTAATATCGGTGACCGCATTTTAGGCGTGGGGCAAGGTAACAATGCCATTGTTGATGTTACCGGTTGGCGTTTAGACGATACTGTGGACTTAATCCGCGGTTCGGAAAATTCAGTAGTGACTTTGGATATTCTGCCAGCAGAAGCAGGCCCCGATGGCAAACACGCTATTGTTACGCTCACTAGAAAGAAAATTAGCCTAGAGCAACAAAATGCAAAAAAATCCGTGATTGAAGTCAAAGACGGCGACAGCGTTCGAAAGATTGGAGTCATTGATTTGCCGGTCTTTTATCAGGATTTTGGCGCGCGCCAAAAAGGTGAAAAGGAATTTAAAAGCGCCGCACGCGATGTCAAACGTCTGCTTGAAGAGCTTAAAAAAGACAAGGTTGATGCCGTATTAGTAGATTTGCGAAATAACGGCGGCGGGTCTTTGGACGAAGCCGTTGAGCTTACAGGCCTGTTCATCGATAAAGGGCCGGTACTGCAAGAACGCGATGTGAAAGGTTCAGTAAAAGTAGATAGCGATAATAACAGCGGGGTGACATGGAATGGCCCGCTAGGGATACTCATCAACCGTGCCTCGGCATCCGCTTCAGAGATTTTTGCAGCGGCGATACAAGATTATGGTCGTGGCGTGATTATTGGCGAACAGAGTTTCGGTAAAGGTACAGTGCAATCTGTAGTGAATCTGGATAGCATTGTGCGGAATGATAAGCCTAAATTCGGCGAGCTGAAAATGACTGTCGCACAGTTCTTTAGGATTAATGGCGGGACTACTCAACTACGTGGCGTAACACCTGATATCAGCTTACCATCCATGACCAATGTTGAGGATTTTGGTGAGTCGAGCTTTGATAACGCATTACCTTGGACGCAGATTAAAGCTGCGGATTTTAACCCGGCTGGCAATTTGAAAGAGCTTATTCCTATGCTTGTTACAAAGCATGATGCTCGTATTGGCAAAGATAAAGATTTCAAATATCTATCAGAAGATATTGCTGAGGCCAAAGCGTTGATTAGCAAAAATATGGTTTCGCTTAATGAGTCTAAACGTCGCAAAGAACGTGAAGCGCAGGATTTACGTTTAGCGTCACGGGATACCGATGGTAAAAAAACGAATGGCAAAGATAGCTCTCAGCAAGATGACGGCTTAAATTCTAGTGAACGGAATCTAAGTAAAGATCTGGAGTTAGAGAAATCTAGGAAAAACAACAAAGATATCTATTTGAACGAAGCAGCTAATATATTGAGCGACGAGGTTTACCTACTCAAGACCAATACAAAAGCAGCGAATGTTCAAGGGAAAAACTAGGGGTACTCTCTTCTAGAGATACCATCTTGATGGTATGAGGATAAAGCACTAAGAAAGCTGTTTTAGGTAGGTAATCAGTGCTTTTTCTATCAGCCGCCATACCTACTAAGTAGGTGCGCTGAATAGCAGTTAGTTTTCTAGGTTTGGTATCAAATACGCATACCACCCCCCAGCATTTCAAGCTAGCGCAATCCTATTTAATCAATTTTACAATATGCATTCTAGGTATTTATAGAAGGATTTTTTATGTTATGAACTTCTTTTTAGGCCTATAGACCAATTAGAATGACTGCACATATCCGTATTGGCATTTCCGGCTGGCGCTATGCACCTTGGCGCAAAGTGTTCTATCCTAAAGACTTAATCCAAAAGCGCGAACTAGAATTTGCTTCACGTGCCTTACCCACAATTGAACTGAATGGCTCTTTTTACGCATTACAGCGCCCTACCAGCTACCAACAATGGTATGAGCAAACACCCAGTGGTTTTGTATTTAGTATCAAGGCCACAAGGTATGTTACGCATATTCTCAGGCTGCGCGATATTGAAAAACCGATGGCGAATTTCTTTGCTTCCGGCTTATTGGCGCTCAAAGAAAAGCTGGGGCCAATCTTATGGCAATTCCCTCCCAGTTTTCGTTTTGATGCTACTCAATTTGAAGACTTTCTTAAATTGTTACCACACAATACAGAGGCGGCAGCTAAGTTAGCCAAAGATCGCGAAGCTATTATGTATGGGCGCGATTATATTGAAGTTGACGAAAGTCGGCCTTTACGACATGCGGTAGAAATCCGTAATACAAGTTTTGAAACGCCAGCATTTATTGATCTCTTACGCAAATATAAGGTAGCACTGGTAATCGCTGATACGGCCGGTAAATGGCCTTACAAGGAAGATATCACCGCTGATTTCACCTATTTACGCCTGCACGGCGCAGAAGAGTTATATGCTAGCGGGTATACCGATAACGCCCTGGATAGCTGGGCAGTGCGTATCGCAGCTTGGGCCAAAGGTGAGCAACCTAAAGATGCACAACTGATTTCAAAGGACGAACCCCCTAGTAGAAAATCACGCGATGTTTTCTGTTACTTCGATAACGATATAAAAGTGAAAGCGCCATTTGATGCACGAAAACTATTAAGGCGGCTGGATTTGGAATTAGGCTTGACTGAGCTGGATTGGACACATGCAGATGAGCCAGGTCAACTTAATCCCACCAAAGCCCGTGGCCGCGTTAAACCTGTTGCTTAAAATTAATACAACTCAGGCTATTTGCCTACACACGTCGAATTAGTATAATCATTATCTTACACATGGGATTTAGCAGCCTCCCCGCTTCAAGACTATCGTGTCCAAGGTCTGCTCCAATCTTGGGTTATTACCCACCAGAGGAGTGTCAATGGACGCAATCACTAAAAATAAAACTTCACCGGATAAAGCGCCAGACCCCGTTTCACTAACGCAAGCTTTTTTATACTGGCTAAAACTAGGTTTCATTAGTTTCGGCGGTCCTGCTGGGCAAATTTCCATCATGCATCATGATCTGGTTGAGAAGAAACGCTGGATCTCAGAACAACACTTTTTACACGCACTTAACTATTGCATGGTGTTACCAGGCCCTGAAGCGCAGCAATTAGCTACTTATATCGGCTGGCTGATGCATCGCACCTGGGGCGGCATTATTGCAGGTGCACTGTTCGTGCTGCCGTCTTTCTTCATCCTGACTTTCCTGGCTTATATCTACATGGCGTATGGCAGTTTTCCTGCTGTGGCTGGCATTATGTATGGTATTAAACCCGCAGTGGTGGCGATTGTGTTATTCGCAGCTTATCGCATTGGGTCAAGGGCATTAAAAAACGCTGTACTCTGCTCAATTGCTGCATTGGCGTTCCTGGCTATTTTTGCGTTTAAGCTACCATTCCCCCTCATTGTTTTGGCTGCTGGTCTTATCGGACATTTCGGCGGCCGCTCTTATCCTCAATATTTCAAGGTTGGTGGTGGGCACAAAGCTGGCGAGGCCCATTATGGCCGTGCCTTAATTGACGATAACACGCCAACGCCTGCCCATGCTTATTTCAGCTGGAAGCGAATGGCCAAAGTCGCCATAATCGGTATCGGCATTTGGTTAGTCACATTATCTAGTCTGGTTGTAGTTTATGGCTGGCAGGCTACTTTCACCCAAATGGGCTGGTTCTTTACTAAAGCCGCCCTACTGACATTTGGCGGTGCTTATGCAGTGTTACCTTATGTTTATCAAGGCGCGGTAGAACATTACCAATGGCTGAATGCGACACAGATGATTGATGGGCTGGCATTAGGTGAAACTACCCCAGGACCTCTCATCATGGTGGTGACTTTTGTGGGGTTCGTCGGTGGCTGGCTCGGCCAACTGTTTGGTCCAGATGCCGTATTTGCATCGGCATTGTTAGCAGCGGCAATCGTTACGTTTTTTACTTTCTTACCGAGCTTCGTTTTTATTTTTATGGGTGGTCCTTTTATAGAAACCACGCATGGCAACCTCAAATTCACTGCGCCCCTCAGTGCGATTACCGCTGCCGTAGTGGGTGTGATTTTCAACCTTGCCCTGTTCTTTGCCTACCATGTATTCTGTCCTTCAGGATTGGCTGGATTTATCGACTGGTTCTCTATCGCATTAACTGCATTAGCAGTAGTTATGGTGTTCCGTTTCAAGGTCAACGTGATTCCCGTGATATTGCTATGCGGCATTTGCGGGATGGCCTTTAAACTTTTGCTTAACTATTAAATCGCCTAGAGTACAACCACATTAGTTAGTGCGGTCTAGCCGCAAAATTGTTATTATTTAAGCTGACTAATAAAGGTTTATGCAAAATGAGCACCTATAACGAGATTGAAGTAAAAGAATTGTTCGACATGATGGCATCGCAACCATTGCTATTAATAGACGTGCGTAACGATGATGAGGTGGCGCGCGGCATTATTCCGAGCGCCGTGCATATTCCATTAGCGATGCTGCCCGTGCAGTATGAGCCGCTCACTAAAGTAGAAAATATTGTGTTTTACTGTCACAGCGGTGTACGCTCAGCGCATGCTGCGGCATTTGCAGCTAGTAAAGGTTGTAAAAATGTATATAACCTCGTTGGCGGGGTATTAGCCTGGAGCAAAGCGGGCCATCCGTTTGTGCCTAAAGATGAAGTGAAAGGCAAATAATGGAATTTGATAAAGAAGTAGATGCGACCGGATTGAATTGCCCTCTACCTATTTTGCGCTGTAAAAAAGGCCTGAGCGATATGAGTGGCGAGCAGGTATTAAAAGTCATCTCAACCGATCCTGGCTCGGTAAAAGACTTTAACGCTTTTTGCGTACAAACCGGTCACCAGTTATTACAGCTGGATGAAGTGGAGAATTCCTTTATTTTTTATATCAAAAAACGTACGCATTAATTAACGGATTGGTAATAAAAAAGGCGCAATGAGCGCCTTTTTTATTCGTGTTTCTATTCAAAGTTTGTTATTTAAGTTTAGCTAATTGGCTTTGCAGTTTTTCTAAATTCTCACTGAATTCTGCAGCGCGTGCTTTCTCCTGCTCTACCACTGCGACAGGCGCACGCGCTACAAAGCTTTCGTTATTGAGCTTGCCATTGGCCTTATTAATTTCAGTTTCTAAACGCGCAATTTCCTTACCTAAGCGTTCTTTCTCTGCATCAACATCAATTTCAACTTTTAACATCAACTTTAAGTCGTCTACCAGCATCACCGGCGCATCGGCTTCCGGCAATTCGGTCACAATGCTAACCTCATCTAGCTTAGCCAGTGCTTTTAAATAAGGCGCTACCAAAGTAAGTTTTTCTGCATCACCCGCTGCAATCAAAGGCACACGAGCCGCAGGGGAAATACCCATTTCACCGCGTAAGCTACGGCAGGCATCCACCGCCTGTTTAAGTAAAGCAAGCCAAGCTTCTGCCTTTTCATCAATTTTACTTGGCTGAGATTTTGGGTAAGCTTCCAGCATGATACTTTGGCCTTTGCGGCCTGACATTGGGCCTATGGTCTGCCAGATTTCTTCCGTGATGAACGGCATGATCGGGTGTGCTAAACGCAAGATTGTTTCAAGTACCCTTAACAAGGTACGGCGAGTTGCCCGTTTTTCCGCATCACTACCGCCTTGCATTTGAACCTTGGCAAGCTCCAAGTACCAATCGCAATATTCATCCCACACAAATTCATAAATCGCTTTAGCTGCTAAGTCAAAACGGTAGTCCGTGAATGCACGTTCCAAATCGGCTTCTGTACGTTGCAATTGCGAAACTATCCAGCGGTCAGCTTGGGAAAAGCTTAAATAGCCTTCAGGTTGGGTGCTACATTCTTCCAGACCGCAATCTTGCCCCTCTGTGTTCATCAACACAAAACGTGTGGCGTTCCATAATTTGTTGCAGAAGTTACGGTAACCGTCACAACGCTGTAAATCAAATTTGATGTCACGGCCAGGTGAGGCAAGTGCTGCAAACGTAAAGCGTAAAGCGTCCGTACCATAAGCAGCAATCCCTTCCGGAAACTCCTTACGCGTACGTTTTTCGATTTGCTCCGCCTGTTTGGGGTTCATCAAACCTGTAGTGCGTTTCTCAATCAAGTCATCCAATGTGATGCCGTCAATCAGGTCAATCGGGTCGAGCACATTGCCTTTGGATTTGCTCATCTTCTGGCCTTCGGCATCGCGGATCAAGCCATGTACGTATACATGCTTGAACGGAATCTTGCCGGCAATATGCGTGGTCATCATCACCATACGCGCCACCCAGAAGAAGATGATGTCAAAACCCGTGACTAATACGGAAGACGGCAAATATAAATCTAACGCTGTGTTAGCTTTATCTTTAGCTTCATCGCCTGTCCAGTCTAATGTTGAAAAAGGCCATAACGCAGATGAGTACCAAGTATCAAGTACATCTGCATCGCGCTCTAAGCCTTTGTCACGCAGTAGTTTTGCAGTTTCTAATTCTCCTTTGCTTTCAAAGTAGGAGAGTCTTTCTTCAAATTGCTTTAATGCTTCTGCTTCATTATGCGCAACATATTCATTTCTAAAACCATCATACCAAGCAGGGATTTGATGTCCCCACCACAATTGACGTGAAATACACCAATCTTGAATATTGTTGAGCCATTGGTTGTAAGTGTTCACCCAGTTTTCAGGGTAAAACTTGATTTCGCCACTGGCAACAACATCTAGCGCTTTTTGTGTGATGCTATTACCATCCGCTGCTGGCTTACTCATAGCCACAAACCATTGGTCAGTAAGCATAGGCTCAATCACCACGCCGGTACGATCACCGCGCGGTACTTTAAGTTTGTGTTTTTCAGCCTTCACTAAGAAACCGTGCACCTCCAAATCGATAACTACCTGCTTACGGGCGGCAAAACGCTCTAAACCCCTTAAGTTTTTGGGCAAATCAATTGATTCTTTTGCAGAGCCGTCCGCTGAAAAAACCTCAGCTGTTGAAGGAATATAGCCCTGAAGGTTTAAGATAATAATTTTATCCAAGCCTTGCCGTTGTCCTACTGCATAGTCATTAAAATCGTGTGCTGGCGTCACTTTCACCACGCCAGTGCCGAACTCTTTATCGACATATTCATCGGCAATAATCGGGATCTCACGATCACATAAAGGCAATTTTACGTGCTGGCCGATAAGGTGTTGATAGCGCTCATCTTCCGGATGTATCATCACCGCTACGTCGCCAAGCATGGTTTCCGGACGTGTAGTTGCGACTGTTAAATGTGTTAAACCTTTTACAGTATCTGAGGCAGATAGTGGATAGTTGATGTGCCACATAAAGCCATCTTCTTCTTCCTGAACCACCTCAAGGTCTGAAACCGCCGTACCCAGCTTAACATCCCAATTAACTAATCTTTTTCCTCTATAAATTAGGCCTTCGTTATACAAACGTACAAAAGTTTCGGTAACGGTTTTGTTCAGGCCTTCATCCATGGTGAAGCGCTCACGACTCCAATCCGGCGATGTCCCTAAACGACGCATCTGCTTGGTGATGGTTCCGCCTGAATATTCTTTCCATTCCCACACTTTGTCGAGGAATTTCTCACGGCCCAAGTCGTGACGTGATACGCCCTGTGCATCGAGTTGGCGCTCAACCACGATCTGCGTAGCAATACCTGCATGGTCTGTCCCTGGTTGCCAAAGCGTATTGTCACCACGCATACGGTGATATCGCGTAAGCGCATCCATCAAGGTCTGGTTAAACCCGTGGCCCATATGCAAGGTGCCAGTCACGTTAGGTGGCGGCAGTAAGATACAGAAATTGTCTTCTTTTGGCTTGCTGGTATCTAAACCCGCAGCATAATAGCCTTGGCTCTCCCAAAATTGATACCAATGGCTTTCAATGGTTTTGGGGTCGAAGGATTTGGCTAATTCTTTTGGGGTAGTGTTGGTAGTCGTCATAGCCTACTATTTTAACATAGGCATTCGTTTAACATAGGCATCAGCGACCAACTCATCTGCTGCCTATGATTGTAGTTTTGTTGGCAGGTCAGGTTAATGTTGCATAGGCCATGAGCAATACAATCAATAGCACTAGATACGCCAAACTCCAATACTGATAGCGATTACGCAAAATTTGTGGGGATAAAGCCGAAATCAAAAATAGCTTGCACTCTGCTGGTTTAGCTAACGTAAAGGTTACGTGATTAGCTTTCATGAGGTGTTGACTCTCCACCTCACGCCTTGCTTCGGCACGAGCTTGCTCCCATTCTTGAATATCGACTATACCGTCACGATTTAAGTCAAAGCGCATCAACATCTTTACACGGTTGGCTTTCCAAGCAGAAAGTAGTGTTCCGGTATCGCGTTTTATGGTTTCTTCTAAACCAAAGTTATGCCGTGTATCAAGGTAACCTAATAAATATAAAGGCTGGTTTACAGGTAAATATTCTTCTACATAGCGATGGTCGTTCTTATAACTAGTACGCTTTTCCATATAAATAATTTCAGCGCCTTTTGGGTTAACCTGACAACTCCCGGAATCATCTGTCAGTTGGAAAGTCTGTTCGCTTTCGGTGTATTCCAGCAAGCGCGTTTCTCGCTTGCCATCTTCATCAGTTCGGTTGGCATATACCCAAGCGCGATACCACACGCAGGGAATACCCTGAAAAGGGGTTTTAAAAGGCTGGGGGGTGGATGCTATACCGTACAGCTCGATATAGCCTTGAGCTGCCGCGGCAATTGTAGAGGTAGGCGCTTCAGTGATTTTAAGCAGGCGCCCGTAATTGAATAAGGTGGCAAAAAGACTTAAACCAATACTGATAGGCAATAGCCAAACCCATGTGTGGCTGTCGGTCGGTTTAATGTGTGCTGCATAAGCCCAGAACAAGCTTCCAGCTACAATAACGAGCGTAGCGATATTAACGCTTTGGGCATGCAACCTTTGAAACATGCGGAGCTAAGCTTTGAATATCAAGATTTGAAATTTAAAGTTAAAGAGTTAAGCCTGGAAACGGCTTGCAACATCCACATCTTTTAATTCTTCTGATGTGAATTTAAGCATGTTCATACGACCAAAATTACATACGCCCGCCACGACCATATCTGGAAACTGCTTGATACGAACATTATTGACCGCAACAGAATCGTTATAGAACTCGCGGCGATCGGCAATCTGGTTTTCCAAGCCGGTAATACGCGCCTGTAGCGTCAAGAAAGTCTGGTCAGCTTTCAGGTCTGGATAACTCTCCGCCACTGCAAACAAACCGCCTAAGCTTGTCTGCAGGCCTGATTCCGCTTGACTTAAGCTAGCTAGGTCATGGGTCTGGCGTGCCGTATCTACACCCATACGCGCCTGAATTACCTTTTCCAGGGTTTGTGATTCATGCCTCATATAGATTTTGCAAGTATCAATTAATTTAGGCAATTCGTCATTACGTTGTTTAAGTAATACATCAATATTTGCCCAGGCTTTTTCAACGTTATTTTTAATATTGACCAAGCTATTGTAAGTGACAATAAAATATAACCCGATAATCGCAACTCCTATCCAAACTACCATTTTTATTCTCCCTTGATTTATTTTTTATGGTTTCCGGTATTCGGCATCGCCCAATACCAGCGGTCCTACTTTTTCCCAGTAACGGGAAAAACGCATCAGACGTTTGCTGCTTATTTCTACATTTACAAATTTTTCTACCGGCTCCCACTGCGGCGAGAACGGTTGCAATATGGCTTTGAGCTTACGATTCGGCGTATTCTGCGTAGTAATTTGCCCAACGCCACGTTTCATTAGCACTTCGTAGGTATCGCCTATCCATACTTCTACTTCTTCCATTTCGTTTAAGCAGTCTGCCACGAATTGCAAGCGGTTCAATGACCACTTGCCATGAATTTCAGGGTCGAATACGAAGAATTTTGGATAAGGCCTTTTCACCAAAGGATTTGCTGCTGAGAGCATTTCATCGTGGATAAATATCGCAACTGCGGGATGCCCTGACATCATTTTGTTAGGCACTGGCAATATGGGGTATTGCTTGGCGATAGGCACCAATGTTTTATTAAACAATCGGTCATTCAGGGTTTCATAACTGGCATCGAAGGGGCAATCGACTTTACAGCTTGCGCAGTATTGGGCGCCGGAATAACGACTTAGTGTTTCCTTATTGAAAAAATAAGGTTTTGAGCTAAAAGTGGAAGTAACCCACTGCCAGGATAAGTGATTGCTTGCAAAATCGCCATCCAGCAATTGTGCTTCGAACCAATCAGCTGCGGTATTCCAATCCATTTTACGATGGTGGACGATATAACTGGCAAGCCACATACGGGCATGATTATGCACATATCCTGTGTGTTTTAAATCAGCAATTGTGCCATCCATGCAAGGCAAGCCTGTTTTGCCTTCACGGACATCGTCACTTAAGGTTGCATGACTAATAGCGACTTTGGGCGGCTCCATTTCGCTGAAAATCGCATCACCATTTGCATACCAGACTTGTCGCCAATAATCGCGCCAGGCCAGCTGAAATAATAATTTCTCTGCGTCCGTTCCAAAGCGTTTTTTGATAGAAGCGAAAGTCTCATTTAAGGTTAAACAGCCATGGCGTAAGTAAGGGGATAAATGCGTGACTGCACCGTTTAAGAAATTACGGTTTCGGGAATAGGTAACGGCATCAATACTGCTTAGTTTTCTAGCTGCCGCTAACCTGCCGCCTGCCCATTCTGGGTTAAGATCAGGCCCTTTCGCCATTGGGAATTGCCGTTTAATATAATGCAAGCGTTCTTGGTGATCGCTAGGTATTGTTAGCTTTTGCGGATTCATCTGAATAATTCCCCTGTACTGCACTAGCTTAAATAATGACGATTTATAATTTGTTTACAATTCTCTATCATTTTCCCCTTATTATCCACCTATACCAGCACTAATTATCTAAACAAAACGCGGTTATAAATAATTAGTGCTAAGATAATCTTTAAATAAATGCAAAATAATTTTTAACAAACATAACAATATAGCTAAAAGGTGAGCAATGATTAACGGAATGTGGATATGGGGCGCATTAGGTTTAGTTTTATTGGCCTTGGAAATGGCTACGGGGACTTTCTACATTTTATGGTTTGGTATCGCAGGTTTATGCGTGGCGATCATCACCGGCTTGATTCCGTCCCTCACGCCAGCCTTTCAATTCGCTATCTTTGCCTTTCTATCGCTAGGTTCATTGGCTATCTGGAGAACCTACTATAAAAAGAATGAAACTCACTCACGCGTAGGTCAATCGCAAGGTGAAGAAATTGGCCGTGTCGGTACGGTTATTGAAAGTGTAAGCGTAAAGCAAAATGGCCGCATCCGTTTTGCCCAAGGGGTAATGGGCAGCCGCGAATGGGCAGCGATTGCCGATGAAACAATTGAAGAAGGCAGTGAAGCAACGGTGATTGCTGTGGTCGGTAATGCCTTAAAAATTTCAAAAACTAACTCTAAAAAACCTTAATTAGGAACTCTCATGACAGAATTCAGTATCATCCTCATATTTTTAGTTGTAGTGGCCATCATCAAAGGCGTGCGCATTGTGCCCCAGGGTGAAGAATGGGTAGTCGAACGCCTGGGTAAGTTTGCCGGCGTACTATCTCCTGGCTTGCACGTAATCAACCCGATTTTTACTAAGGTGAGCTACAAAGTCACTACTAAAGATATTATTTTAGAAATACCTCAACAGGAAGTGATTACCGCAGATAATGCGGTGATTCTAGCCAATGCAGTAGCGTTTATTAAAGTGAGTAATATTGAACGCGCAGTGTATGGGATTGAAAATTTCCGTGAAGCCATGCGCAATATGGTTCAAACCAATTTACGTTCCATTATTGGTGGAATGGAATTAAATCATGCACTTACATCACGTGACCGCATTAAAGCTGAACTCAAGGCAGCCATTGCCGATGAAGCTCTCGACTGGGGTCTCACTGTTAAATCTGTAGAAATCCAAGACATTAAGCCTTCTCCAAATATGCAAGACGCTATGGAAAGACAAGCAGCGGCAGAACGTGAACGTGTTGCCGTGGTAACTGAGGCTGAAGGCGCGAAGCAGTCGTTAATTTTAAATGCCGAAGCGCGCTTAGAAGCTGCTCGCAAAGACGCTGAAGCTCAAATGGTCGCGGCAAAAGCTTCTGCTGAATCTATTAAATTTATCACCGAAGCCGTAAAAGAAAATAATGCTTCCGCGATGTTCTTGCTGGGTGACCGTTATATTACGGCCCTACAGAAGATGTCTTCTTCTGAGAATAGTAAAATCGTGGTCATGCCGGGGGACTTGGTGAGCGCGGTTAAATCCATCGTCGGCGGTAAATAACTAGATTTAAAAATAACTATGGGTTGTAGCTTTGGCTAATCTGAAGTATCGAGCGATTAGCCAACTTTTAAAGAATCTGGCTGCAAACTGGGCACTGAGGATCTTTATTCAATTTAATACTGCGCCATTCCATAGCCTGCACATCTAGCAGCAATAAACGGCCTTGCAAACTTTCGCCTATCCCCATTAATAACTTCATGGCTTCCGCAGCTTGCGTAGTGCCTATCATGCCCACTAGCGGCGCAAAAACGCCATTCTCTGAACAGCGCATCTCTGCTTCTTCCCCGGCATCAGGATATAAGCAATAATAACAAGGGCTGACATCCGAGCGCATGTCAAACACGGTCACTTGCCCTTCAAAACCTATTGCCGCGCCGGAAACCAAAGGTTTTTTCAAACGTACACATAGCTTATTAAGGGTGTAACGCGTAGCAAAATTATCACTGCAATCGATAACTACATCCACAAGATGCACTAATTCCGCAAACTCTTCTTCAGTAGACTTTGTAGTAATAGTATTTACTACAACGCTAGGGTTCACCTCAAATAAAGTCTGCTGCGCAGAAACTGCTTTATTGGTACCAACAGCAGGCGTGGTGTGAACGATCTGGCGCTGTAAATTGGTTAAGTCGACTATGTCAAAATCACATATAGTCAGCATGCCCACACCACCGGCTGCCAAATACAATGCCACCGGCGACCCTAAGCCACCAGCGCCTACAATCAAGGCATGGCTATGCACTAGCTTATCTTGGCCCTCATAACCTATTTGCGGTAGAAGGATGTGGCGGCTATAACGTAAAAGTTGGTTGTCGTTCATAAGTCTTATTGTGGCAGCTTACCTGCACTTACCATTCTGTTCACAATTACCGGGCGAGTAATCCAAATCAAAATATCATCAAAGTTAGCGCTGTTAGTATCGCTTTCATAAGTTGAATCTACTGCCCCAGAATTTTGACCATTTGCAACTAAATCTTTACCTTTTGAATAGACAATCGCAATGGGCTTCTCAGTTCCGGCAGCAGTTGGTGTCAGGTTGTTATCACTACTATCTTTTACTACCAAATTATCCACGAACCCTGGCACGGACGCTAACATATTTGTATTAAATAGTGCCGTTGTTACATAATTGTTGTCAACTCTATAGCGCCAATAACCATTCCACAAATCAGTAGCAACTGTCCGATGCTGCCCCCACTCATCAGTTTCTGCAACGCCTAAGGTTTTCCAAGGCAAATAGCCTTCCGTTGTAATACTGCAATCTTCTAGGCCATATCCTGCATTCGTAGGGTCCGTCTGATTTGTTGGGCAAGGCAATCTGCCATTGAGAATAGCAAATCCATTAATTGCTTCTTTTATTTGGTTGAGTGAACTTTGGGTGCCGGTCAAATCCTTAATATCACGTTGCGCAGCTAGCGGTGCAAGTAAAGTACTGATCACCAGCCCGATAATTACCAGTACCACAGCCATTTCCACTAGCGTGAAGCCTATTTGTAATCTACTTTTTAATTTAACTGGCATAGTCATTAGTAAATGATCTTTAATATTATGGCGCCACAATAAATGACTGGTCATTATAAATATTTGTGTGCGGCGTCCCAATTGCATCGTAAATATTATCTCCATCGGTATTTTCTGAGCTCTCTAGATAGTCCGCGACATTCCCCGATGGACGAATTTGTGCTCCAATAATACTGCCTGTGCCAATAAGCAGGGCAGACACACTTGTTTGAGTTCCTACTTGCAAATTGGCAAGTGATGATTGATGGTAGTAGAAATAATCTTGCCATAAATTGGTTTTAAACCAAGTCGGCTCTTTTAGCCCAACATCAAAAGAACCAACTGCATTACAAACAACTTTTCCACTACTAACTACACAACCATTGTTTACAGAAACGATATCGGCTTGATTCGGCACTGTGTATGTATATGTGTTGCCTGACCCTGTCACATTATTCGCACAAAGTCCACTGCTTGTGCAACTGAAAAATCTTGTTCCTCTAGTACAACTACCAGCACCTGTACATGTACATGTTGCCCCGCTATATTTGCAATAAGAAGTTTTTGCATTCCAAGTTCCACTACCACGTTTAAAAGAAACATCTGTAATAGCTTGAAAATTACAAGTACAACTCGTTCCAGAAATACAGCTACAAGTATCGGTAACATCGATAGGCAATGAACCTTTTGTACTAACACCATTTGACTTGTTGTAATTTAAAGCTGCCCCCAATATGCCCGCGTATGGAAATTGTGTACTGGGTAACGTGCTTTTATTATTGGCCTTATAGTCATTAAGTAATGTTCTAGCCTCTCCCGCAGCACGCTTTGTCAGCTCCACAATCAGTTCATCTATCGTAATATATAAAATCTTGTCATTGATTGTATTTGCCAGATTCTGATTATTTTGGTCGACGTTTGCGCTTGTTAAACCGGAAGCCATAATAAAATCGTTATCTAAATCGGAATTGCTATAACTACCTGACACACATGGGCCAATGCAACCTGTGGGAACAACAACAGTATCAAGATAATTAGTGGCATCGGCTAATGGTGAAGATGGCCGAGCTTGGTTACCAATAGGTTGATCAGGAAAAATCAATACAACTGCTACTCGATTGCTAATAATATTTCCTTTACTGTCACGAACAGTTAACCATGGATGTGGTAAGCCAGTATTTGAACCACATACATATCCTGTATATGTCATATTCAAAATTCCAGGGTTGATAACATTCATACAAGTTGGATCAGTTAGATTTGCCGATACTGCATACCAAGGCATGGCACCAAGCACATCGTTTTGAGTAGGATGACCTATCGCCATTCCTATTGTTTGCCAAGGTAACCTTCCTAAGCAAACCATATTAGGACCATTATTAATTAGAGGAAGTCCGTTAGTCTTAGTAGAGTCTAGGCACCCGCCATCAGAAGTGCCATCATAATTTACCGGACTTTCAGTTGAAGCAAAATAATCTGGCATGGGCATATTCCCTGGTTGCTCTCCAGCTCCCACTCGTCCAAATGAGTATCCTAAAAGAGCGCTTTTTGCTTCGGCGAGCGTAATGGATATATTGACATCACGTTGTGCTTGAATTGAAAGTGAATTAAATGATCTAATTACAAAGGCTGTAGCTGACAAAGCTAAAATCACAGCTAAAATTATTAATACAGCTCCACGCTCTTTTGCTGAGACTTTCGATAGCTTGTCAGAATACTTTGACCCGATAATCTTGTTATTTATTTTGAATCACCTTCACGGTCATCAATCACCCCTGTTTCTTCTAAATTTAACCGTTTTTCTTTTTCTATAGTTTTGAGTTCTCTAATCTGGTTGGTTTCAGGCTCATAGACTTGCCCGGCTTTTAGCCGAACGTTTCTACCATTTCCAGGAATTTTTACGTCTAGGCCTTCTTGACTGGAAGTACCACGCTTATTGAGCCGGCCGATTTTTACATCATCAACTGTGCTGTCTTCTTGCACTGGCTGATTATTGATCCATAAGGTACTTTTGTTTCCGTCGCTACGTTTTACATAGCCTTGTAGGGTAATAGGTGCTGGTAGTTCTATTGGCGGCGCCTCCACTCCTGCTTCTACCGGGTCTGGCGCTACCACTTTCAATTTTTGGTTTTGCCTCAAAACATCAAGATTATTACGCTCATTCGGGCGACTGAATAGCCTGCCAAAACCGTCATCTGGAGCTGCAAAAACTGAAGTGGCCCCTCCGGTTATCAACAACATCACAAGGATTAACCATGTTTTTTTCATGTTAAGGTACCTGAGCTATAGATGCTGGCTCATGTATGGTCAGCCAATCCAAATCACACTGTGCATGGAGATTTGGAATTAATTGATTGAATACAGTGCTATTGTTAAGACGCACTATTTCACAATCCCGTAGCATAAAAGGTGCGGCATCTTTTGCGGCCATAGATTCCGTCAGTTTTAAAATATCACCTTCATGCAGCATATCCAACTCCAGTTTCATGACTGAACGATGTAGTGCGAACCCACCGAGATTTAGGGCAAATGTGGGTTTATATTCCTCCTGCTGGCTAATATTATATTTAATACCGAACAGTTTATTCTGCTGATGTTCGCTGCGCAATTCGTCCACCCATTCGATACGACGCTCTTCTCCGACGAAGCCTTTATTGATGAGCTTTTGGTATTTGGGTAGATATTCAGTAATGATATCTTTCTCGGAGCCAGACAAAAGGTAATGCTGCCGGGCAGCATTCAATTGGTTTTTCTGGCTCTCTAAGGCTTTTTGCTGTTGCTGGCTATAATAATGTGCAAAACCAATGAGCAATGCCAAACCCACTAGTGCCCCGCATAAAATGAGTAGTGGTGCTTTAAGCTCTTGCCAATCTTTTGAAGTTAATTTCATGAGCGTGCCTGTTTCATAAGTGCCAGTTTCATGATCATTTCACCTCGTTAGCGTCCGGCGCTTTGAGTATGAGTTTAATTTTAAAGATTGCAGGTTGCTTTTGAGTAGATTGCTCATCTGTGGTGCTGCCCTGCAAATCAACAAAAGAACTGACATTGACCGGTTCTTGCAGCACCTCCAGTGAGGCAACACGGTTATCTGCTTTTAAAGTGGCTTCAAAAAGGCGTACATTTTCAAGGGCGCCACGGTAATCTCCAGTAAAGCCTAATATTTCTGCGGTAATAAAGCCAACCTCATTAAGTTTGGTTGTATCAAACCCTGTTGCTGATACAGACTGCGATGTTCCATTCTTGGTAGTAGTCACCGTAATCAGCTTGTCTTCATCTTTGATATTGGGGTCGTTAGTTAACGCCCAGCGCAACCTATCCAATTGAATTTGCGGTAGCTTTTCCAATGCTGCACTCACTACTTGCATCAAACGTTTAGGAGATTTTGGATAAGCATCTATAGCACTTTCCAACTCTACTGCCGTTTTTAAATCAGAAGCGTTAATTGGTGTAACTGGAAAGTTTTTGGCTACTTCGTCATAAAGATGTTGTTGAATCAACGTGTCTTTAGTGGCCTGCTCAAAATCTGACTTGTAAGTAAAAGCCTGTATAAACAAGCCCGCAGCAATGCACAGGCCTAATGCAGATAACACTATGGTGCTGATCTTAATGCCCTGTTTTAGCTTGCTGAATTGGTATTGTTTGGTCAGCGTCTGGGGTGCTAGGTTATCTACTAAATTACCATTAGCTAGCAATTGCATATGTACTAGTTCTGGAATCTGCTGGATAGCTTTGGTAGATAATCCTAAAGTTTTTGCGAATGGGCTAAGATTAATATCCGTGGCTTCCAGGCTTTGCTCTTGGCTGATAGCCTGGCTAATAGGTAAAGTATTACCATCTGCACTGGCTAGTACCAGGTTCAATGGTGTGTCACGGGTAATAAATCTTTGACTGATCAAATACAGCCGGGTCTTTTCTGTTTCCACCAAGTAAAAATAGCCTAGCTGATTAGCTGCTTCAGGAAGGTTAGGCACCAAACGGCTCATACGCAAACGGCCATTATGGAAATAGGTTTGGCGTAAGCCAGAAGACAAGCGCTCGCACAATAAAATATGCGGCGCCATGAGTTTAAGTTGCCTCACCAATACCTGGCTTAACATAGGCAGTAAGTAAACGCCTACTAACTGGGCATGCACGCCTTGAATAGACACCACCCAAGGCTGTAGGAAATCAGCATTATTGAGCGCAGCAAATAAGTATTTATCATCACGGCGTTTATCAGTATCGCGATTGATGAAATGTGCGGTACGGTATACCAGCCCACGGTAAAACTGGTTCAATTTGCGCTCTATCATCTCCTTTTTCGCACTGCCGCCGGTGTGGGGTAGGCTTTCAAGGCGATAATCTTCCTCTACCGCATCGGCAATTAAATAGATAGATGATGCAGCGTATTGCTTGAGCAACTCCGTAAATGCCAAATGCCCTTCGTCATCGTTGGCATATACCTGGCTACCGTGCAACTTGCCAGCGTGCCAGATCCCGGCCAATAAGGTATGAGCCGTTGCACATAACACTAATTTGTTGAGGGCACTTTTAGCCATGGCTTAAATTCTGCATTTTTCTTATATTAATCATTGGTTAATCATTAGATTTTCAGCTTACTGAATGAATCATATACCGGACCTAGTACGGAGAACATGATAAATGCCAGAATAGCGCCTAAGACTACAGTAAGTGCCGGCTCTATCATTTTCAGCATTTTCTGCATGGAGTCATTGACGTCCCGGTCATAAAAATAGCTGATATTGAGTAGCGATTTATCGAGCGCACCGGTATTTTCGCCAACCCGGATCATGCGCACTACTAAAGGGGGAAATAATCCGGCATTCTGGAAGCTCTCACTCATGGAATCACCTGCGTTGATCTGGGCGTGGGCGCGACTTAACGCATCTGCAACCACACGATTTCCTACGATGTTTTCACATATCTTGATCGCATCTAAAATAGGAATGCCGGTTTGATACATTAAGGCAAAATAACGGGCGAAGCGTGCCATGATGATTTTATGCAATATCGGCCCGGTAATTGGCATGTTCAACTTCAACATATCAAACCGGTACCGTGCTAAAGGATTACTTTTAATCAGTGTTGCCAGCCCCACTACCAATAAAATTGGCAAGCCTATCACCAGCCACCAGTAATTCACGAAGGCATTAGATACTGCTATCAATAACTTAGTGTTCCACGGCAACTCCTGGCCCATATTGCGTAGAAAAGATACCATTTGCGGTACCAGGTAACTCATCAAAAAAGCGACTGCACCTAAAACTACTACCGCCACAAATGCAGGGTAAGCTAACAGTTTTTTGGTTTGGGACATCAGCTCATCTTGCCAGCGTATGGTTTCAAACAAGTTATTGAACACTACTGGCAATTGCCCCGTTTGCTCGCCGGCATCAACCAGGCTCACAAATACATCACTAAATACACCAGGATGCTCCGCCAACGCTTGCGACAGCAACTTTCCACCTTCCACTTCAGCGCTGATCGCCCCTAATACTTTCTGAAAATAAGGATTGGTATTACTTTCTCGCAAGTCCGTCAGGCATTCCAGCAATGGCACACCGGCGCTGCTTAATTGCTCTAACTGGAAGCAGAACATCACTAAATCTTGATTGCTGACTTTTTTGCTATTGAATAAACTCGTCGATTTTTTAGCGCTGCGAAAGGTGATGAGATCCAGGCCCATGCGCTCAAGGCGAATCTCCAAATCCACTTCATTCAAGGCATCGATTTGCCCCATTGCGGGCCGGCCTAACTTATCAATAGCTTTATAATTGAATGAGGGCATGATTGGTTTTCATCAATGGCTTACGTGCTCATGCGGCTGGTCAGGTCAATCACGCGCATGACTTCGGCAACACTTGTGTAGCCTTCTAATACGCGGCGCACGCCATCTTCGGCCAACGTGATAAAGCCTTTATCCAGCGCCATTTTTTGTAATTCATCCAAGTGTGCACGTCGCGAGATAAGAGAATCCATATCATGATCTATACGCAGCAATTCGATGATCGCCATACGTCCGCGATAGCCATTTTGGTTGCAATGTTTACAGCCTTTAGGCTTATAGATTTGCGGCTTATCGTTAGTTTTTAGCCTTAGAATTTTGCGTTGCAGTGCATCAGGAACATGGGCTTCTTTGCAATGCGGGCATAACACGCGCACCAAGCGCTGTGCTACTACGCCAATGATATTGCCGGCCATGATGTCCGGCAGGATACCGATATCTGCCAATCGCGGAAAAGCACCTAGTGCGGAGTTGGTATGCAAGGTACTAAATACTTGGTGCCCGGTCATTGCAGCGCGGAATGCCATGGTTGCAGTATCTTCATCGCGAATCTCGCCAACCAGGATAATATCCGGGTCTTGACGCATGATGGAACGGATACCATTCGCAAAATCCACTTTATTGACCTCAGCTACTGAGGTTTGACGCATCATAGTGACCGGATACTCGACCGGGTCTTCCAAAGTCATGATGTTCACTGCTTCAGTATTTTGGTGCGAGAGCAATGAATAAAGTGTAGTGGTTTTACCACTGCCGGTAGGTCCGGTCACGATCAGGATGCCTTCCGGTCGTGTCATCATAAGGCGTAATTCATCCAGCGTCGAAGCACGCAATCCCATGCGCTCCATCGGAATAATGGATTTTTCACGATCCAATACCCTTAATACGATATTTTCGCCATGGATAGTAGGATGTGTTGATACCCGGAAATCAATAGGGCGACCACATAGGTTCATATTCAGGCGGCCATCTTGCGGCGCCCGTGTTTCGGCAATATCAAGGCCGCTGATGACTTTGAGCCTTACTGCGACACCGCCCCAGTAGCTTTTATGCAGGCTGCGAATCTGCTGCAGTACGCCGTCAATACGGTAACGAATACGCAAGAACGCATATTCCGGCTCAAAGTGAATATCGGATGCGCCCCGTTTTACAGCATCCATCAATAATGCACCAACCAAACGCACTACTGGCTGGGTATATTCATCACCTTCTGCTGATAGACTTTGATAATCGATTTCACCAGTTTCAATCTCGCGCAGAATGCCATCAACGGAAAGCTCATAACCATAGAATTGGTCGATAAACTCTTCAAGCTGCGCTTCGGCTGCCAATACGGGTTTAAGCTGTATCTGCCCGCCCAGCATTGCCCGCAGCTGGTCCAGCGCCACCACATTGAACATATCCGCCATGGCGACTACCATGATTTTAGTGGCGTCTTCATAAGCGACTGGCAATAGATGGTAACGTCTGGAAAAATCTTGCGGCACCATTTGCAGCGCATCAATATCTGCCACCACTGTGGATAAATCTACACTTTCGTGGCCGATGGTATGCGCAACGATATCTCGCACCATGGCCTCTGTCACAAATCCTAAGCGCACTAACTGGCGGCCTAAAGGCAGGTCATTCTGCTCCTGCTCAATAAGCGCAATGCGTAGCTGATCATGGCTGATCAGCCCTTGCTGCACCATGAGTTCGCCCAGACGCAATTTACGTCTTTGCTCAGCCATGGGATTTTTTCTCGAACATCAATTTCAACATTTTCTTACCTATTTAAACCTACTGCCTTGCCATATTATTAAATATTGATTGGGTACCAATAACCATTCCAGCGAATTATTGCAGTGTGCGTATTCTTGTTTCTAACTGGGCTTTGTCTGGGCTGGAAGCACCGGATTTATTCACCATATCCAATGCCCGTTGATATTGGATTAAAGCCAGATTGGACTTGCCCAGATGATCCAGGCTGATTGCTAAATTGAATGCATAGTCCGCATTATTCGGCGCATAGCGACTGGCGTTAAAATAAGCATCCTGTGCGGCAGGCCATTGGTTTTGACCTGCATATAAATTACCCAGCGCTTCATGCAAATGTGCGGCTTCTGGCTGTTGGGCCAGCATATTTTTAATTCTACTTTCCGTTGCAGTGCTATCTACATTCGACGCATTGATAAGTGCCGCTTGCGCAATTGTATTCTTAGGTTCAATTTCCAATACTTTCTGGTACCAGCCAAATGAATCTGCGTCTCGTCCTTGGCGCTGCGCGATGGCTGCCATACCAAGTAAGGCATCTACACTACGCACGTCGCGTTGCAATACTTGCCGGTATTGTTGCTGGGCTAATGCGTCTTCACCACGGTTAAATGCCTGATACGCAGACAACAGAATTGGATCTACTCCATTTACAAGGGGTTTGGTCACAAGTTTGATGGGAGTTTTGCCAGTGCTTACAGCTGATGCATCCCCATCATCCTCATTGGTAATTTTTTTCGAACGGGTATTTTTAGGGCTTGATTTGGCGACCACAAACGAATTGTTTTCCGGACTAGCCTGGTTTACGGCATCATCACTAGCTTCAACAATGGTTACTGGAGTCTTGGTTAAGTTGCCAACTGGAGTGTCTTTTTGAGGCTCTATAGTAGGCGGCACCTTTTCAACCACAGGCAAAGACGTAACATTATTTTCAGTACTGCCTTGCGTGGCTTGGTCCGCTTCTGCAACTACGGTAGCCATTTCCTGCGCGTTAGGTACTGCAGGTTTTACTACCACCACCTCAGCAGGTGCCAACAAGGTGTTAATGTACGTATAACCCTGCAAGCCCAGCCAAATCATTAACGCACCCGCTACACCTAGAATCAACAAAGCTGATTTTGAACTACTCGCCTTTACGGATTGGTTTGCTACAAAAACCTTGGCTGCCGCCTTTTGATCAGTTTCATGGTTCTGATTAGCGATGGCTTGAAAAACTGCTGGTAATACAGGCGCTTTATTACTGTAGGTAGGTATTGTTGCCGGTGGATTACCCTTGAATGTCTTTTCGTTTTCAGCCAACTTATTACTGTCGTCAGATATATAGTTCGATTTTTCTACTGCTTTATCTGTACTGCGTTTAGGCTTTGCATATTTAGGATCTAAGCTAAGCGACAAACCTGCTTCTTCCTCTAACGATAATCCTTTATCGGCGAAATTCTGCTTAGGCTTTGCAGCGCTGATTTTCGGCAGATCCACAGCAGAGGATTCTGAGTTTATTCTAGGCTGTATGGCTTCTAACTCTAAAGGTGAGCTAACAGCTTGATTTTCATCAGCCGGTTTTTTAGCTTTATCAGCTTTTTTATTTCTTTCAGCGTTATCTAGCGCTTTTATAAGTAAACTCATCGTTAAGTTTACCTTTCGTCATCAGGTTCTAGCTTCTGCTTTAATTGTTCAGATGGAAGATATTGTTTATAAGTCGCCAACTCGTCGCTCTCGAGACTAGCATTGGAAATTACCGTAGGTCGAAGGAAAATAACCAGCTCGGACTTTTTATTCAATTGTGCCCTAGCTTTAAATACATTGCCCACAACCGGCACCTCAGATACTCCCGGGACAGCATCCGTATTTTTCTTAAGATCGTCTTGCATCAACCCCCCCAGCACTGTGGTCTCTCCGCTATTCACACGTAATATAGATTCCATTTCACGTGTTTGGATAACAGGTATAGTCGAAACGATCGTACCAGTAATTTTCCCATTCGTATCCCTGCTCACCAAATTGGGGTTAGGATCCTGGACCGAGTTAACAAATCGAGTGACTGTAGGACGCACATTCAACATGACTGTTTTAAAGTCGTTGATTTGCGGAGTAACGCTCATTACCACACCTACAGGTACGGTTTGCGGAGTAGTAGTAAATGTTGCCAACGTACCGCCAACTGTACCGCCAACGGTAGATTGCTGGGCTTCGATTGTAAAGTACACCAAGTTATCCACTACTTTTAATACAGCAGTCTGATTATTTAGAACGCTTAACTTAGGGCTGGACAAAACTTTAACGTCACCGAATTGTTGTAGTAAGGTGATAGAGCTTGCTATATCAGCTAAAAATCCTGAACCTGTATATCTATATCCCAATTTAAAAGATGATAACGTTCCTGGACTTAGAGGATCTGCAACGGATGGCCTAAGACTTTGCGAAAGCGTAAAGCCACTGTCTGTAGTATTTCCCCCACTTAATCTACTCCAGTCAATACCAGCCTGGTAACTATCTTTGAGTTCTACCTCTACAATGGTGGCTTCAATCAGCACCTGCCTATTTGCACTTGTAAGCACTTTATCCAAGAACTCCTGAACCCTTTCATGCTGTTTGTTAGTACCTCGCACGCTGATAACTCCTGCTTCCGGGTTAGCAATGACAGTTGCTGCAAAAAGGGTTTTGTATTCGGATTTAGCACGCTCGCGGCTCTCGTCATTCGCCTTATCAGTATCAGCTTGGTTATTAGCGGCATTAGCAGTATTTACAGAACCCGTAGTAGTTTTGCTGGATTGGGTAGAACCTATACGGGTGACAATAACCTCTTTATCGGTTTCCGCCAAAATGTCTTTAATATTTTGAATTAAGGTGACCCAAAAATGATTTTTGGATTCCGAAGACACTTGCGTCCTAGATCCATTAGAACTTAGCCCACCGCCCGACCCTGCTGCGCCACCGGATTGCGCACCAGCTGCAGCGGCTCTACCCGTGGTTGTAATCTCAGCCGCCGCACCGATGGATCCCAAAGTATCTCGCGAAATATTGACGTAATCCACTTTGTAATTACGTAGTACAGGTTGGTCCGGAGTGATGGTCAATACGTTATTGCTGATTGCATAAGTTAAATCTACTTGCTTGGATAAGCGCTCAAGGATAGCCGGCAGGGTTTGGTCTACCGCATTCAAAGTAACCCGGCCTTGTATGCCGGGGTGTATGTCCACATTAAGTTTGCTATCGCGTGCTATGGCAAATAACACTTCTTTTACAGGGGTATCGTAAACAACAATGCTATATGTTTGTTCCTTTGCCCTGGCTTTGGGTGGCGGCAAATATGGTTTATTGATGACTGGCTTGGGTATATCCGCAGTAACGACAGGTTTATTTATAGCTTGGCCAGTGGGAGAAACAGGTGCACTAATGTGTCCGTCGATATGCCCTTTAGACGGTTGTTGAACCCTAGGTTTATGTGCACATGCGGAAATACTCAAAGTAACGGCTATACAAACTAATAATATTTTGTTGTTGTTTCCCAAGCTCGATTACTCCCACGCCAAATCACTTTGTTACACTTTTTTACATTATTTTCCACTATGGCAGAAAACGCAAGAAATATCCATTTGCGTTTGCAAAAAAATAAATTACAACAATAAGTTACGCCATATTTTTATTGCGCTTGCTGAATATCTTTGTTAATGCCACCAATGGTACGGAGATATGGATGATTATTTTGAATTTGGCTTGGTAATTTGTTTAATGCATCCAATGCCTCATTACGTTGCGCAAAAACGCCATAGAGAATTACCGTGAACATTTCTCCATTTTGGTTTTTACGGTACAAGTAGATGTTGTCGACTTCCAATTGTTGAGCAATTTTTTCGAGCTCTACTTGCAATAGCGCTTCTTGAGCGGAATTGGTTGTAGGTAAGGATTTTATCTGTAACGTAATAGTATTGGGCTGGCCGTTAAATAGCCAATTTTTGGTGTATTCCAAACGCTTGGCGATCAAGGTCTGCTCTTGCTTGACTGGGCTTTCAACAGCTTTAGACTCAACCGGCTTATTTATTTTTTCCTGGGCTATAGTAGGTGATTGAGCATTTGCAGCTGCCACCACCGGAGACGCTATCACAGCTTTTGATTCAACCTTACCATATTGTTTCACCGCCATAAAAAAAGCCAATGCCACAATTAATAATAAAATGCCTGCCGAGATCCACAAAAAGAGGTTTTTATAATATACAGGCTTAGCACCGAACTCACTATCGAGGATTGCTGCTTTCACATGCTTAGGTGTTACTAAATAGACGTTGTCTGCAAACGCGGCCAGTAAGGCCTTATCTGCGAGTATATTTACTCTGCGCACGAGGCCTTCTGCGGCTTTGGAAAGCTTTTTAATGGCAGTATCAGAAAATAGGTGCGGCCCATGATAACCGGCTGCGCGTAAGCGAAATATCAGGTATTCCCCTACATCTTTGGTTTGTAGCGGGCCTAAATGAAAGCTATGTGTAATACGTTCACGCAACTGCCGTATATGCGTTTGATTCAAGTTAACATCCAGTTCTGGCTGACCAAACAGAACGATCTGCAATAACTTATCCTGCTTGGTTTCCAGATTGGATAACAGACGAATCTCTTCCAGAGTTGCCAGCGGCATACCTTGCGCTTCTTCTACAAAAATCACCACCTGGCGACCTTCTGCATGACGCGCCAGCAAATGCGCCTGCAATTGCTGCATCACTTTCAGCCGGTCTGCATTTTTCGGTAATTTAAGCTGCAGTTCAAAAGCGATTGCATGCAACACATCTTCCGGTGCGACACTCGGATTAGCTAAGTAGATGCTTTCTATTTTCTCAGGAAGAATAGTTTGCAACATGCGGCATAGCATGGTTTTGCCGCTACCTACTTCGCCAACTACCTTGATGATGCCTTCCCCATTGGTAATGGCATAGACCAGCGCATCCAGCACCGCACCGCGATTACCGCCGGAAAAGAAAAAATCAGTGTTAGGGGTGATCTTGAAAGGGGGCTCTTTTAAGCCAAAATGCGGGTAATACAATATGATCCCCTTAAATTTTATAACGGTTTAATCTTCTTGTTGTGTACTCATGCGGCTATAAAGCGTAGTGCGGTTCACATTAAGCAATTTAGCCGCTTGGCTTAAATTACCATGTGTCATTTTCATCGCGGCTTCAATGTAAGCGCGCTCCCAAGTTTTAAGCACTGCATCGAGGCTAACATTGGCCTGGCGCTGTAAATGGCGCTGCGCCTGCAGCATCATACCTGCCTCGTTATTCAAATTCCCGGGTTCTTCGTTATCTACCTGCTCAGTCAAATCAAACTCTGCAACCAGCTGGTTTTCGTTAAGGGTTTTACCTGAGTATTTAGCAATCAAGCGAATAACGATATTCCTTAACTCACGCACATTTCCTGGGAAATGATAGTCAAGCCAGTGAGCCTGTGCGATCGTATCCAGTGCGAATGGCTTTTGGCCGATCTGGTTAGAATAAAACTGGACAAAGTAATCCCGCAATAAGTGTTTGTCGCCATTCAATTCGCGCAAAGGTGGCACTTTTACAGCAAAAACACTTAAACGATGATAAAGGTCTGACCTAAATTTCCCTGCACGCACTTCGGCACGCAGATTTCGATTAGTGGCCGCTACAATACGCGCTTTACTAGTGCGCGTCTGAGTTTCGCCTATGCGTTGATATTCACCATTCTCCAGCACACGCAATAGCTTGGCCTGCAACTCTATAGGCAGTTCACCGATTTCGTCCAAAAATAGTGTACCTTCACCTGCATCTTCAAAATAACCAGCATGCGCCATGGTTGCCCCGGTAAATGCACCTTTTGCGTGGCCGAACAAAATGGACTCGGCTAACAATGGCGAAATAGCTGCGCAGTTAACTGACAGATAGGGATACAGCATACGTTTACTGGCATAGTGAAAGCTACCAGCGACCAACTCCTTACCGCTCCCAGACTCACCTTCAATCAATACGGGAAAAGGAGAATCCGCGAACTGATTAATCTGCATACGAAGGGTTTGCATAGGCAGGCTGTCACCTAACAGGCCGCCATTTTCCTGCTCAACATTGACTTCATTTAGTTCTACGTTCTGCACTTTTAATGCATTGAGCAATACATCTTTGAGTTTATCTACATCACAAGGCTTAGGGATAAAGTCCACAGCGCCAAGGCTCATGGCGCGCTTCACGTTGACATCATCACTTTGCCCGGAAAGCACATGAATCTTAATCGTGGGAGAATGGGTTAATAACTCACTAATGACTTTGAAGCCTTCTTCAGGAGTATGGGGAGAAGGCGGTAAACCTAAATCTACCAAAGCAAGAGCTGGAGGGGTATCTAGCTGGCGGAGTAAACTGCGTAATTGCGCGTGGGATTCAGCGACACATACTTCAAAATATTTACTTAAAACGAAATGCAAGGTATCAGTGATTAACGGATCATCATCTACAATCATCAATACAGGACGAAGTGCCACCATCAACAATACCTTTTATTAGGAACTTACGAATCGATATTACTATAGCCTTAATGGCCTATAGTATCAATTAGTTTGATAAGGCAAAGCTATATGGAATAGTGATGGAATTTGCAGGATTTACTTGTCTCTAGGTGACAAACCGTGGGGATCTTGCCGGTTTGGATGTTGCCAATCTCTGTGTTGATGAGGCCTTATAATGCCATGCCTAAATCTAGGGTTTACATAAATATATCTAGGCTCTTCTTCTAAGGTCGCTTGCTTTTCTTGCAGTTCTAATCTGCGTTTTTCAACAGCAACTCTTTCCTGCTCGAGATCATTTTTTTCTTGTTGCAGACGTTCCGCTTCGGCGATAGCTGCCCGGTGTTGAGATATCTCATTCATTTTATCGATGCGCTCTTGAGCCAAAGCCTGCTCTTCTATGGTTGGCGGAGGCAAAGTATCTAATTTGCGGATCGTTTCTGTAGCGCATGGCGTATCTTGATAAATTGTCCTGCTTTTATCATCTTTACATACGAAGATTTCCGCGTTCGCTTTAAAACTTAGAAAAATTATAGATAGTATGAAAAGCAGTTTCATATTTATCCATGATTAATGAGTGAAATTATTAGGCATACGGATAGGCTAAGAGTTCTTAGGACTACTTGAGAATGCTAATATAAATTGGAATAGAGATGGGGTGGCTGATGGGGCTCGAACCCACGACAACTGGAATCACAATCCAGGGCTCTACCAGCTGAGCTACAGCCACCATAGAGATTTTTAAGACTTGGCCTGCCCGACAGGAATCGAACCTGTAACCCCCAGCTTAGAAGGCTGGTGCTCTATCCGGTTGAGCTACGGGCAGATTTTGGTTACATGCTCTAGACAAACTAAAGCCTTCGGGCGACTTTACTTCAAACTTGCTGATAGTTTACAACGAAATCAACAACTTAAAATTGGTCGGCGTGGAGAGATTCGAACTCCCGACATCCTGCTCCCAAAGCAGGCGCGCTACCAGGCTACGCTACACGCCGAAGAGGCAGAAATATAGCGCAATACCGCCTTTTGGTCAATTCTAATATGTTAAAAT
>JBKJOT010000020.1:0-3412 GCA_046595335.1 Methylotenera sp. | reverse complement strand
GTAATTATTGATACCGACTCCCCTAGCCGCGATACGCTTGAAAATATCTGCGTGATGACTATGCACCAACCGCGCCCGATTGTGATGTTTACCCATGATGGCGACAAAGAACAAATTAAATTGGCAACACAGGCTGGTGTCAGTGCTTATGTCGTCGGCAACATCCCTAATGAGCGATTAAGACCGGTAATTGATGCTGCAGTAGCGCGTTTCGAAGAATTCAAACATTTGCGTAGTGCTCTCAATGAAGCGAATACCAAATTGACTGAGCGTAAAGTGATTGAGAAAGCCAAGGGCCTACTTATGAAACAGCGCAAGATAGATGAAGAAGAGGCATATGCCATGTTGCGCTCTATGGCAATGCAAAAAAATATGCGAATTGCAGCTTTATCAGAACAAATTGTAGAAGCGGCACAGTTGTTGCTTTAATTAAATAAATCAGTAAGTCATGATGATGATCAAAGCTGAACCATCATCTATATAAGAGCTACAGTAGGCTCTGTATAAAATAGCAATACAAGGCAAAGGCGTCTTGATAAACGATTGATTCCAAATGGGATTAATTTTTATCAGGCGCCTTTTTTCATGGGCTGAATAAATGTAATTGAATGCTTTTTAAGCGAAACGTTTTAGTAATAGTTGATTTACTTTTAGGAGATATGAATGAGCAATAACGATAAAACGCGCACTGTTCTGGACAATACAACTGTTGATAATAGTCGTCGTGACTTCTTTCGTACTAGTGCTGCTGGTGCCTTTGGTGCTGCTGCACTCATGGGGCTTGTACCTACACCCATCAAAACAAATGCCTGGGCGGCCGGGTCCGACGCTCCAGAGATTACAGAGGTCAAAATCGGCTTCATCCCATTAACAGACTGTGCGCCTATCGTTGTAGCGGCTGAAATGGGCTTCGATAAAAAACATGGCATCAAGATCGTACCTTCTAAACAAGCTTCATGGGCTGCAGTACGCGACAAGGTGATGAATGGCGAACTGCACGCCGCCCATATTTTGTATGGCTTGGTATATGGGGTACAGATGGGTATTGGCGGTCAGCAAAAAGACATGAGCGTGCTGATGAGCCTGAATAATAACGGTCAGTCAATCACGCTTTCAAACCAGATTAAAGACAAAGGCGTTAAAGACGGAAAAAGCCTGAAACGTCTGCTCGATAACGAAAACCGTGATTACACATTTGCGCAAACTTTCCCAACCGGCACCCACGCAATGTGGCTTAACTATTGGCTAGCTGCAAACGGTATCGATCCGACTAAAGATGTAAAAACCATCGTTGTGCCACCACCGCAAATGGTTGCCAATATGCGTATCGGCAATATGGATGGTTTCTGCGTGGGCGAACCATGGGGCGCACGTGCAATTTACGACAAGGTAGGTTACACCGTTACTACCACACAAGATATCTGGACAGACCATCCGGAAAAAGTATTAGGCACTACAGCTGAATTCGTCGCAAAAAACCCAAACACCTCACGCGCGATGGTAGCAGCCATTCTTGAGGCTTGTAAATACATTGAAGCGATCGAAAACCGCGCCAAAGTAGCCAAACTCATTGCCGGCAAAGCTTATGTGAACACCACTGAAGAAGTCATTGAAGGTCGTTTCGTAGGTGATTACGACAACGGTATTGGCAGAAAATGGAAAGACCCTAACTACATGAAGTTCTATAACGACGGTGCAGTGAACTTCCCTTACCTCTCTGATGGCATGTGGTTCCTGACACAGCATAAACGCTGGGGCTTGTTGAAAACTGACCCGGATTATCTTGCGATCGCCAAAAAAGTGAATCGTATCGATGTCTACACGGCCGCAGCTTCTATGGTGGGTGTTAGCGTACCTAAAGATGTGATGCGTAGTTCTAAATTAATGGATGGCGTGGTGTGGGATGGCAAAAATCCAGCCGCATATGCCGCTAGCTTCAAGATCAAAGCTTAATTAAGCAATTAGCACACAGAGGAGTAAATGATGAGTGCAATAAGTTTAGAGAAAGAAAGTTTGCAATCGATTATGAAAAAGGCAGAAACAAAACCTAGCCATTCCACAAAAGATGGCATCGCTGCAAACGATGAGATTCTGGAAGTTACAGTGCAAGTTGCCCAAACAGTAAAAGTAGAGAAAGCGCACATGAGCATAGAAACAAAACTTCGTAACGATAAGATTTACGCTTTTATGAAGCTAGCTTTACCACCTATGTTTGGCATTTTACTGTTCTTGGGCATTTGGACTTTAATTTCCCATCAAACCCCGGTATTGCCTGGCCCGTTAAACACATGGAAATCAGCGCTGGATCTATTTGCGCACCCTTTCTATGTGAATAGTCCAGATGATCAAGGCATAGGTTGGAACATCATCGCCTCATTAAAGCGCGTAGGCCTGGGTTTTGGCTTGGCGGCATTAGTAGGCATTCCGCTAGGTTTTATTATCGGTCGTTTCCAGTTCATGTCTCGCATGTGCGCTCCGGTCATCGGTTTATTACGCCCAGTCTCTCCACTAGCCTGGTTACCCCTTGGATTGTTAGTACTCAAGGCTGCTGGCCCTGCGGCGATATGGGTAATCTTTATTTCAAGTATCTGGCCGATGGTCATTAACACGGCAGTTGGTGTAAGTAAGGTACCGCAGGACTATATGAATGTTGCGAAAGTGCTTAATTTGAGCGAATGGAAAATAGTCACCAAAATTTCCTTCCCATACGTATTGCCATACATGATGACCGGTGTGCGCCTTTCAATCGGTATCGCCTGGTTGGTGATTGTTGCTGCAGAGATGCTTAACGGTGGTGCTGGTATTGGCTTCTGGCTATGGGACGAATACAACGCATCTAACTACGAACACATCATCATCGCGATTTTTGTAGTCGGCATCATTGGCTTGATTCTTGAACAGACATTAATTGCAATCGCTAAACGTTTTAGTTATGAATAAGGGAATGACGATGGATAACAACCTAAGCAAAACGGATAACACCATGAAGATGACTGATAGATACGTTTATATCGAAGATGTGAGCATGCGCTTCGAAACCAAAAAAGGTTCTTTCGAAGCATTGAAAAATATCAACCTCTCAATCAGCCAAGGTGAATTCATTTCCATCATTGGTCACTCGGGTTGTGGAAAATCAACTGTGCTTAATTTAATCGCAGGGTTATTGCTTCCGAGTGAAGGGCATTTATTTTGTGCAGGCCGTGAAATCGCTAAGCCAGGTCCGGAACGCGCAGTCGTGTTCCAAAACCATTCGTTATTACCTTGGCTGACTTGTGCAGAAAACGTGTACTTGGCAGTAGAGCGTGTTTTTGCTGCCAACGAAACCAAAGCACAAATGAACGAAAGGGTGAAAGCTGCATTAGAGTTAGTAGGTCTTTCACATGCAGCAGACAAACGCCCGAACGAGATTTCC
>JBKJOT010000087.1:0-28068 GCA_046595335.1 Methylotenera sp. | reverse complement strand
CACACAGGGTAAGAAGTAACAAAACGGTACATAGTATTAAGGTTTAATATTTCTGCTTTTCCAAAAGGCAGTTTGTTTTTTCTCCATACGCTCTTTTTCCTCCGGCGTTAACGAATGATCATAACCCGTAAATGGAGGCGCGCCAGGCCCGCTAAATTTTGCCGGGCATCCACCTTGTTGCTGCTTCACGGTACTATTAACAACCGGAACTTGTTTTTTCTTAGTTGCCATCACTAAACTGTAAACTACTTTGAGTGTTTGGATATGGGATAACCACACCTAAATAACTGGCCGCAAAACGCATCACTTCCTCTATAAATTCATTAAACTGTTGGGTAGTTAATTCAGCGGTACTTCCTGGTAATTCAATAATATCTTCACTCCCTTGCTGAACAAACCTTTTTTTTGGCAGACAGTTATTTTTAATGATCTCATGGGTGGTTTCAATATTATCTATCTCTTTATAACCTATATCTTGCAGCCCCTCCATAACCAACGGTACACATACACCCCAATAATATGCAGACTGTTTAAGGCTCCGTTTGCGTTTGTTGGTTTCGATATAAAGAAGGTAACTGCCATCAGGTAGTGTATTAAAAGCTAATCCAACCGCCTTTTTATTGGTAATAACCCCGTTAGTTATATGTACAACACATTTGGTATTCATTACACTTCCAAAAGAGATTTACAGTATTCTACCCTCGTTGTCAAAGCATCCATATCTTCCTTTGGCACCTCAAATTCAAACCGGTTCAAATTCTTGTAGTGAGGATTGTTGTCTGGCAGGTAGGCAAGCTGGTAATTCTCGCTTTCTATTATAAACCGGTACTTCCATTGATCAGGCCCATCATACATATCTGCCAGGTGCCTTATAGCATCCAATTCAGATTCATAGGGCATATAGGTTATCGCTTCGGCAACCATCACCTGGTTAATGATAGCATTTGATACCATTTGCCAATATTCTTTAGGGCAATCCTTTTTTATAACCTCTGTATCTTTTGTTAAGATCGCATCGGTATAAACACAAAAGTTTTTAGGCTGGTAACACTTTAATTCAATAATCTTTTCGCCGGGGAGTAAAAAATCTGTACTACCTGTCCAATATTCAATAATTGGATGGCATTTAGTAACATCACTTATTTTCTCAACCCCAAACTCCAACAAGGCTTCCACCGCGCCCTCTAATAAATTACCCCAAGCAATTTCTTTTGAATAAGCATCCACATCCAGGCTTCTACCCAACCGCCTCTCTAATTTTTTTTCCTGGATATAGGTCATTGCGGGAGCGCCCAACACACCTATTTGCTTTCCAGAACTCATTAGTTTATGTATGTCGGAGGAAGTAAAGTTGCCCACGCGCAACTTGTTTAAGGTTATAGAACTCATTTGTTTGGTTTTATAGCGGTCAGTAATTGTTTTTTGTGATCCGGGCTAATCGAATATGATTTTTCGATTGTTTCGATTGTGGTGGTGTTTTTTTGAAGCGCAGCTATGGCGCCCGGCCATTTAGGGCTGTCGGGAGTAAGTGGCGGTAATATTGGCTCATACGGCCTTATTCGCAACGCCTCTACCTGTTCGCCAAACGCCTTTACATTCTCTGCAAACACAATTATTCGCTTACCCTTCCACCCTTCTATATAAGGGGTGCTAAAAACCTTTGTAAGAGTTTTACAGTTGGTGCGGTTAAGGATAAATGGCTTTTCATTTTTTAAGGTGGCGATGGTACACTCTTTTTCTTTACCATCCGACCCTTTTACCTTACCCTTGCCAACACTCATAATTTCAACAACCTTTTCTTCCCCAGGTTGAAGCATATACGCACCGATATAATCCGTATTGACAAGCTGCTTCCAATGGGTTAATGTTTCTTCTGCCATATTTAAAGTTTTTCTGTTATTATATTTGATGCCCAACTTTTAAAACCGGAAAATTTCTTTGCAATTTCAAGCATCACCACTTCGGCATCCCTGCTTTGTAATTGCAGTTCGGGTAATGCCATATCGTCCAACCACTTTTGCAACTTGTCTTTATCTGGTGCCATAGCCGCTTTTTTCAAGGCAAGCGCCTTTTCATCCTCCCTCGCTTTCTCTTGCGCCTCTTTCTGCTTTAATTCTTCGGCCAATCTTTGATTTTCCCGGTCAGCTTTTTCTTGCGCCTCTTTCATTTTTTTAATTTGCGCCTGCTGTTCTTTTGCGGCTTTCTCCCTCGCCTTACGATTCGATTCCTCAATAGCTGCCAGTTTTGCCTTATTTTCTTTTTCCACCTTCTCCCGCTTCACCTCTGCTTCTTCGGCAATTTTTTTAAGACGGTCATTTTCTGACTGTAACTCTGCTTGCCGCTGGCGCTCTTTTTCCCCGGCAATGGCGGCATCTATAGCCTCTTGCTCTTTTTTTATTTTAAGGTCTGTTTGAAAAGCAACCAAATGTTGGAATGTTGATTCGTCCATTTTACCAAAGTCATAAGCCGCGGTATCTAAATCAAATTCTTCCAAGCGTTTAAGCCTTTCTGTTTTTAGTTTTTCTATCCGGGCCTGCTCCTGCTTTTCTACAAACTTTTCTATTTCCTCCAAATCCTTTTCAATTAATAAAGACCGGTTAACTATTACATTTTGAAGGTCCTGTATCAACTTGCCTTCGATTATTAAGGCGGACTTGCGCTCGTCCTTTACTGCGACTGTGGCGGTTCTGTTTTTCACCAGGGCAAGCCGGCACTCCCTGGCCTTTTTACTATCTTCCAGCGTAGGAAGTTTGGAGTTTAGTGTGGGCAACACCTCTGCCAGTTCACTTACTTTTTTATTGAACGGAGCGAAAGCCAAGGCGTGATCATTTCCTTTTTGCAAACCCGACCTTTCTACAACCAGCGATAGTTCAGCGGGGATAATTTCTGGTGGTTGTACAACCGTTAATTCGTTTTTCTTTTTACCTGCCATTGTATGTTGTTTTTGGATGAAGCGTTTAAAAAGCCACCGCGCCTTCAATTTCACGGTGGCTACAAGTCGGTGACTTGCGGCACTCTAACCAATGGTTCCATTATCTCCATTGATAGTGTTTTTCAATTTTTTCAAAGCATCGTCTATTGATTCTCTGGCCTCTTTGATATTTGCATGGTTTTTCCCGAAAACTTTATAGCCTTGGTATATTACACACCCTTTATATTTTTCAATTACAATAAGACGTATTAAATCTTTAAGCACTTAGCAATGGTTTTTTATCAAGCGCCTTTAAGAAACACACCTGGGTATCAATCAGCTTGGTTAGATTTTCTTGCTCATATTCTATAACATCCCCAGGCAAAGAGGCGTGTATGGCCGGCAAAAAAACATCCACCATCTTTCTGCATACTTGTATATGCTGCTGGTTTTCGCAACTTGTAATACACCGCCGGATAAACGCTACCGAATTACTTATACTTCCGTACATTTTTTAAGTTTTGGTTATTTTTTATTATAAGCACATAGAACAGTAACAGTAATGCGCAAACTAAAATTTCAAAAGAAAGCCAAAAGGCAAACCGGATAAAGCCGTCTGATATAATATTTCTCATATTATCTGGATTTAGTTAATTGCTTTTTCCTTCGATATAACAACTCTTGCTTTTGAGCCTGATCCAAACCCTTACCCTTGATGGGTGCCGGACGAACCGCGCCCGGCCCCAGGGCTATTGAAAGGGATAGTTCTGCCTGGGCAAGCGCAGACCTCGCTATTGCCAATTCATTTAAAGCCTTTGTTATTGCGGTCTGCATTTAGTACCCGAAATATGTTATATAATTGTTATACGGTATTTATACTCTTGCCTCGGACATTATTATTTGCTTATCTTTATTATCCAATCCTGTAAGAACCTTCTTGTTACTCTTTAGTCCAAGATGCTCTCTAATCACAGCCAGCACATCATACTCTGTCAACCGCGTATCGTTCCCGTATAACAAACGGGCCATAGAATCTGGCGACAAATCCAACGTGTCAGCTACCTTATTTAATAGCTGGCCATCCTTCCTTATGGCTTTAATAATCTTTTTATCCAATCTGGTGCGTTGCATATATCGTATTTGTATTAATTTGCGGGTTAGTTATTGCATATTTGCAAATATGCTTTGCCACCATCAGGCTTGAAAACAAAAATAGCAATAAAAATACAATATACAACCAAAATACAATTTTTTTACAAAAATTAGAAAAACTTTAAAGATTGGCAAATAATATTAGATATTATGAAAGAGGAACTACGAAGGTTGATAGATAAAGTTGCGACTGAAAAAGGCTGGACAATGGAGGAAGTATCTACCAACGCCGGGTATTCAGAAAGTTATTTGTCCGTACAATTAAGCCGTGGCAACCCATCCAAAAGACTATACGGCAAAGTTGCGGCCTTGCTTGATAAAAATGAAGTAGAAATTGCGGATGGTTTGAAATTTTTAACCCAAGTGGCCGTTAAGAACCTTGCAACCGGCCGTGTGGCGCTGTCTGTTTTGGCCGAATTACACGCGCGACAAAACGAATATCTTGTAGGTGAACTCTTAGAAAGCTACCAACGTCTGGTAGAGATTGAGGAAGAAAAGATTCGCGAAGAAGGGAAACAGGCAACTTAATTTTCTTTTGTGTAGAACCCTTTTTCATTAAATAATCCTTTTTGATCAACAAGATTAATGTATTTATTTATTACAAAAACATTGCACAGGCTTTTTTTATAAAATTGGGTATAAATACGGTACTATGAACAAGGTTGTGAAAGAAGAAAAGGACCGCTTGCACCAGGCGGTTGCTTTATTAAAACAAAGGGGAGTAATTAAGCGGGAACAAGAGATCGCGGAGGCCACCGGTTATAACAAAGCTACTTTTTCCGGGATGAAAAGCTACGAAACCGAAAAGCGCGTATCGTTTAAATTTCAAAAGAAGTTTGAGGCGGTCTATGGTATAGATATTTCATCTCCCGACACCCACATTGAAACAGAACACAGTACCAGGCGAAGGCTTTTAAAGATGGAGGCCACATCAGAAGTATTGCTGGAATATGTATTGCAAATATTAACTAACACCACTTGGAAGAAGGCAAGTATGCTTAAAATCGAAATGGAGAGCGCGATAGAAAGCCGTACACACCAGTTAGAGCGCGAACTTCACCCACTTTCAGAAGTTAATAAAAAGGTTAATAAAACAGCGTTTAAAAAGAAAATACCTCCCAAAAAAACAAAGAGAACCAGCGTGTTACAAAAACATTAGCGCCATTTATCTGACTACGGATCAGAAGGTTTCAGGTTTGAATCCTGACGCGGTCACAAATTAAAAGGCTTAACCAGCAAGTGTTTCAGGGGTTTTTGTTCAAAAAATGAGTTTTGATTTTTGGGAGAAAGTTAATAAAAAGGTTAATAAATCAACCAATGGACAAAATTAATTTACCAAACGGGTGCTGTATTAGCAGGCCAACGGTTTTTCCTAAAAATTGGGCTACCTCTCAATCTTCCATATCAAAGAAGTGGTATATTCAGTATTATTTTTACGATCCGTCTGCAACACCTTCCCGGAAGTTGGTGATCATAAAGGCGGGTATTAACCAGTTTGGCCAGGTTTCCCAGCGCCGGGATGCGGTAAAAACCATCATTGCAAACGAAATTGATTTATTAACCCTGGAAGGGTACAACCCAATTACAAAAAAGTTTGCGCCACCACTTAGAAGTTTTGATGTAAGCCCAAAAGCCAACTGGATTGATGCGTTAAATTCTATAAAAGACAAAATATCAGTAGCCCCACATACACTAAACTGCATTAATGGAACCATAAAAGATATAACATCCGCCGCACGGTATAATGGATTAACAAGCCTACCGGTGAGTGAAGTTAGGCGGAGGCATATACTTACTTGTCTGGAATATTTAAAATCAACCCGCGCATCCTTTGGGAACCCCAGCTATAACCGCCATAGGGCATACCTGTCCACCCTTTTTAAAAAACTTGTCCAGGTGGAGGCTTGTGAAATCAACCCGGTAAGGGAAATTGACAAACTTCCCGAAATACCGGTGCCACGCACGGTATTATCTGATGAGCAAATTTCCACTATACACCAAAAATTGCCAAACCTCTGTTCCCCGCTTTACAGGTATGTGAATATATTTTATCGGTCTGGCGCCAGATCCACCGAACTTTTGGCGGTGAAGGTGAAGGATGTAAATTTGGACAAAAGGGAGTATTTGTGTACCACCAGAAAAGGCAAGGTAGCCAAGGATATACTTCGTCCAATAACAATGGATGCGCTACCTTTTTGGCAAAATCTACTATTAACCGGCCAGCCGGAGGATTACATTTTTTCTAAAAACCTGCAACCCGGCAATACCCCAGGGAATGTAGATATGATCGCCAGCCGATGGAAAACGTGGATACAGGGGAAGCTAAAAATAAAAGTAACTTTTTACGCCTTAAAACACCTTCATTCAACCAGGATAAGCGCAGCAATGGGAATAAGGGCAGCGGCTAACTTTAATATGCACTCTGACGACCGGATGGTGGCAAAAGTGTATAATATTGATGCAGCCAAACAGCAGCTTGAAATTTCCAAACAAATAAACGTACCCTTATAACTAAACCTGGGTAGAATATTTTTTGTCGGCCCTGGCAAGTTTAAGGTCATAATCATCCCAATCTACATTCAAGTTACCTTTATAACCCTTGCCGTTGTAGTGGTATGCAAATTTTTGAAAGTTCCCATCACGTAAGTAGTTAACCAGGCCAGTGCTTTTTATATACCGGGAAAAAGCCCACAACTGTTCTACCTCCCCCGCTTCGTTCATGTGCGCAATCATAGCCTGGGCATCTGAATAGCCGGCTTTGACAGCATTGAACCCCATAATCTGAAAAGCCCCATAGCTGGCAGAATTTAGCGCCAAAATAGTGTTGGCTCCTATTATTTTACAAACCTCTATTGCGTGGCTCACCCTTACCCACTCTCCAACCCCGCCCATATAGTGCTTTTTGGTCCATTTTTCATATATAATATTTGAAAAATGCGGGTGGTGTTTTAAAATTTGCCCTGGCTGCTGGCCCACACCTTCAAGTTGCCGCCAAAATACATGACCTTCAAAAAGGGTTTTTAATCTGCCGTCAGGCAAAAATCCATACCCGTTACTTTCTACCTCATACACGGCCTTAACCCGGCTTTTGGAAATGCCAAGACTTGTGGCTACTAACGAAAATTCTGCCTCGGTAATCATATAATTATTTTATTAGGTACGCCGTAATTGCACCGGCAGCAACCACCTTCCAAACTACACTTTGAATTTTTCGTTTAGACACCTGCCGTTCCAACTGTTTTGAATAATTAATAAGCGTATTCTGCTGGGCAATTCCCTTATCAAAAACACCTCTCAACACTACATATAAACTATCCCTGGCAGAAATTTGAGCCCTTTGGGCCGCAATGGTTGAATCTTGCAGCGCCATCCCGGTTTGACAAAGTGAATCAGCTTTGCCCGTTGCCTCTTTAAGCAACCTTTTCCACTCTCGCAATTCGGCACCTTTTCCATCCTCATAATCATTATTTACATTGCCGTATTTATTATCAAAGGCTTCATATAACCTGGCGACCTCTCCCTTTGCGGTTTTAAGTTCCGGCTTTAATGTAGCCAACTCTGCATCGCGCCTATTTATTACAGACATAAGGCTATCGTCCAGTTTTTTATAAACCACCTCGTATTTGATAACCGTATCTACCATTTGGGATGGAGGGGTTATGTCGGGTTTGTCTATTTTTTTAATGGGCATTATCCATTGGTTGCATAAACCAAGAAAAAAAACACAAACCACCACCGCAATAAAAATTAACCATACATTTTTCATAATTACAGGTTTTATTAGTTTCCTTCCGGCTGATCCATAGCAGTAACATCAGAAGTTTTAACGTACTTGCTTTTAACGTCCACCCCAAAGAATGGAGATATGGCCGTGGCCACCAGAAGCGATAATCCAATTAATCCGGTAGTTAATTTGTAGCTTTTGGGTCCCATTAACTCTACTCCCGTGGTAGATAACCAGGTTACAACCGCACCCGCCAGGGCTACATAAAGTTGAAGCGCCTTCATTACCCATGTTGGAGTAGGGTTGTTTATTTGGTCTAAGCCAAATTGCTGCTTTGCCATAATTATAGTTTTATAGTTAAGTTAATTGCCGAACACTTTTTTTGATACCCACGGAATTACAAACCTGTAACATAACACCCCGCCAACTACCGCCACTACTGACAGTCCATATAAGGATAGGCACAAAAGAGATAGTACGCACCCGATACAAAGGCCAGCCAGGTACCACTTCCATTGTTCCAAAAACTTAAAATCTTCTCTTACTGCCAAAGCAAGAATAAAGAATACTAAAAGACCGATTGCCCAAAAAATTATAAAGAATAAAGGAGCCGATAGGTTTTGCATAAAATTTTATTTAAGGGTTAAAAAAATCATCATCTTCCGGTATGTTGTCAACATTAATATTTGTAAAAAACAAAATTAATATCATTGCCACCGCCGACAACTCTGCCCACAACACATTTTTATAAACTATCCAGGCTGTAACAAAACAGCCAAAGAGTATAGCAACAACAACACAAATGGTTACATTTTTTTTCACAACTTTTTTTTTGGCCAGTATGGATCATGTAGTTTTTCCAACACACCTAATCCAGACAACACATCCCCATTTTTATCTTTATTAAAAATTGCCACAGCCCTAACGGGCTGGTGCATACCATCTGGACGAACAAAATCGTAAGTCATTTCAAAAGCACTTCCGTTGCTTATAGACCGATCCCATTCTTCCAACACATCAGCTTTATCTTCATGCGCAATTTTTCCTTGCCAACTATACCCCATAAGTTCCATGTGTGTACAGCCAAGCATCCTGCACAATGCCATTGTTGCGTAGGTTGTCTTGCCGTACTTGTCACACTCCCACGCCGCCATTCTTAATATCTCCCAAGTGTTTTTCTGGCCAAACCTTAAACTAACTACATGGTCAAAAAGTGACGATCCCCCATTTGGGTACAGTTGGCTATTTGTTTTATTCAACTGTATGTTTATGCTTTCAAACTGCTTTTTTACAAAATTCCTATACTCTATATCACGCTTTTTTTTGGTCTGGTACATTTTTATAACTATAGCGGGTAGGCCAAGTCCAGCTACGGCCTCTCCAATAGTTTTAAGGTCTGCCCAATTCATTTTTAATAGGTGTGTTTATAGGTTAACTAATCTTTTAATCCGAACCACTATATCGTGTGGAGCCGTTTTAACCCCTCCAAAAAACAATCCTTGCCGATAACTTAACACCTGGTTGTGGCTTCTTGGAACTTTCCGGTAATAGTTCCCTACATAAAAAAAATAATGGTCCTTTGCTATGGTCAATGACAGCCTGTAGGCTTTCCCTATTTCAATGGCCCGTATAAACACCTCCTTCTCTGACTTCGTTACATTTCCCCGGTCATGCACATAGGCCATAATATCCACCAGGCCAGTTTCAAGATTGTACCTCCATCCAATCCTTGCCGAATTATCGCCAAAGAAAAAACGCACCCCGCACAATTTGTTTATATCTGCCTGGTGATCTGAACCGATATTGTACCGGGCAGAATCATCAAACAATACCTCCCATTGAAAAAAGTGGCGACAGTAAAGGCCAAGGTGTAATCCTTTAGCGCGATGCCGCCCCTTTTTTATGGTGAACATTTTATTCATTACCGTATATATCCACCGCGGTTAAACATTTCAATAGTGGTACCCGACATAATATTCGATACCGGTAACAGGATCAAAGCAGTAAGCAAAACAATTCCTACTACCACATAAATAATCCACCAATAATACCCATCGGTATTAAATATTGGCTTATTGGCATACAGCCATTTTGTGACCGGGTAGAGCGCTGCCATAATAATAAAAAAGGCAAAGAACCCAACCTTGTAGCTTGTGAAACTCCACGCCAATCCAAAAGCCTGTGACTGACTGATATGATCAGGGCCGGCACTACATCCAGCAAACAAAATGAGCATTGAAATTAAAAGGAGTGCATTTTTCATTTTTTAAATTTTAGGGGTTATTATTAATTAAAACATCGTTTAATATTATATATGCTCCAACAGGAGAAGGTGGCGTTGGCATGACAGGTGTAACGCCGGGTGCAGATAAAAAAAGAGGCGTTTCCGTTACGGCGGTATTTGTTGAAGAACCTACGCCGGAATCTCCGTACACCCCCGCATCATTACTCCCTAATTTGGTTATTTTATAATAACCAGGGGTGTCAAAATAAAAAGTGTAATTAACGCTTGTATTTTTAACCGTTGGCGACCATATAGCAAAAAGAAGGCTGTCTGGATTAGCAATTTCCCTGTATTTCTGTATTCGTATGCTATCTGATCCAATAACATATAAGGTGTCACTTACAAACTGCTTTCCTCTCAACATACTGTCAATGGTTCTGTAATAATAATAGGCAGGCCTTTTTGAATATGTCGGGGAGTAGCTTATAATCGTGTCAAGGTTTAAAAGTCCATCTGCCTGGAATGTACCGCACACCCTTTTATTAATATCCCTGTCAGCTAACCAATAATAAAAGAATGGAACTTTTACGGAGCGCATCAGTAGCATTGTCCTTGCCACCATGTTGCCTTGTGTTTCATCAATACCTTGCCCCGCTACGTTAGGGGTATTCATAAAGGATTGTGGAGGGTTACAGTAACTTGACCCATCATAGGGGTAGGTGTCATAGCCCATCTCGGTATTCATGGCAGGAACGCCCGCCTGGTTACCGTACCGCTTAAACTGCTGCATCTTACCTTTTAAATCAAACTGTGGGCTTTCAGGTGGAAGTCCTACGCCGTTGAACCCTTGCGCCCCGGATGTATTGGGGTAGCTGTGGGTGTTAAGGAAATCGGCTGCAAACTTTCCATCTGTTCTATTGTGTTTGAACCAAAATAATAAGGCCTTAATAAATACGCTATCATACACCGCTAATCCCGGCATCATTACCCGCATAGGATAACCGCAGTTCTTTATGCCTGTGGTTTGCCCGTTGTAGGTTAATGTTCCTTCGTGGCCGTCATACACGGCACTTAAATACGCTGCCATCATATCGGGGAGGAACTGACTGGAACCCATAAAATAACCGTCCAATTCATTACCCGGTTCTATAATATTCATCGGGATTGGACGGGTGGCGAATGTCTGTGCCAGTCTTTTAAATATCCATGCACTATGCGCATAGGAGGCAGGGTCTTTACTTACCATCTTACCGTTCACCCCGATATTATTAAACAGCCTATATCCTTGCGCTGTGGTATCACCGCCATTGCCTAATTGGTAATCTATCGGTAGTTGTTGTTCTAAAGTGTTGTTATACGGAATCCACGGAGGCCACATTTTTTTGGTTACCCCGTTATTGAGTGCGATATAATGATTTGTGTATTTTTGCAGCGTATCAATTACGGTGTTATTTTCCTCGTCAAGTCCGGTAAGGTTTCTAAAGTTCTCACCAACCGTATCTGTTATCATGTAATTAAGCCACTCAAACTGCCGGAGTAGTTTAAAGTCTTTGGCGTACATTCTTCCCGTGGTTAGTTTTTCCCATCCCATGTTAGCGGCTATGTTTACGGCAAACGAACTATCAGCCGGGAAATCTACATCAGCCGCCACCGGGTCGGGTGTTACATCCACCGGGCTTGAACCCACCACTACAAGGGAGCCAATCGGGAAAATAGGGCCATCAATAACAATATGAATATATCGTGAAGTGCTGCCCGTGTTTACATTAAATCCCTGCCATGTGCCTTGTACTGTGCCGTTATCGGTTATCGTACCTATTAAGGTTTGCCATACATACGGAGTGCCTGTGTAGATACGGATATGGTTACCTTGTGCGCTAAACCCGGCATCTGTACCGATGAACATTTTAACACGGGTAAGGGTAGTCGTTACTCCTAAATCTACCGTAATATCTAAAGGGAATTTAGTTGATGTACCGCCGTGTTTATGGTTGTTATACACGTTAAAACAATACACGCCATCGTAAGGCTGCGCCGTCCACGTTCCGCACACAACATTCTGCGTGGTGTCTTGCGTGTTCCTCCGTAATGCTTCTTCATTACCTACAAGGGTATGATTGATAATAGTCCACTTATTTGCATCCAGTTTTACCTGCGCAAAAGCGGTGTTACATAAAATCAGTATGGTTAATAATATCCTCATAAATTATGGGTAAATTTCTATTGTGATGGGTACTAATCTTGGGAAAGCATCATCCACAAGGCTTACACCAACCGTTTCTGTTCCTGTTTGAATATGAATATTGCTATTGTCTGCCCTGTTAGCATAGTAGGTGTAAGTGTACCCCGTACCTGCATAATAAAATCCTGGCCCTATAGTAACAATGGTTTTTGTTTCCAAGAAAATATCGTCAATGTGAAATGAATAATCTCCAACCCCATTATAGGTGTAACTAATTGTACCTGGAAGTGTGTTTTGTAAGACTACGAAATAAGGAAGGTTAGTGTGTGAAAGGGAACTTGCCGCCGCCCAACTTATCGGGTCAGCATTGATAGCCTGAAAGATTGCTCCCGTTGTATTTATAGTACCTGAAATTAACGCCATGTTGCTAAAATCATCCCCGCTATTATAGGTGTCTATGGTGTAAACTTGTCCTACAGTAAGTGAACCAGTTGTTATTCCTGTTGCAGCCGTTTGTTGACCCATCAATGCTTTATATCTATACACATTACCTAAAGTTCCGTTGGCTTGGTAATGTGTTTGAAAAGCCCCTGGATTAGCAGCAACCGTATCTGTTGATCCCCATGTTTGACCACCACCACCTGTTGCCATTAAAAATTGACCTGCATCGCCTGTGTTTCCGCTTAGTGCATAATTATAAGCGTTGATATTACCTGCTGTGATACTGTTGGTAGTTATACTGTTTGCACTTATATTCCCAGCTACTGTCGCATCACTATAAAGGGTTAAAAAATTCGCCGTAATCCTTCCAGAATAGTCAACTGAAAACTTCTCTGTCCAGTTACTATCTAATGCTAAACTTGGGTATAATCTTTGGGCGTACTTATGTTCTAACACCCACTTAGATTTTTCAGCATTCCCATTATAATTACTATCCGCTTTTACATAAGCCCTCCAATCGCTCGGTACGACAAGAGGAACATGCGTTGGAAATACAGGAGTATTTGTTGTACCTCTTACAAAAGAACTACCTCGCCATACAATAGCTGGAGAGTTTTGTAAATCACTATTAGATGTTGCTTGTTTGGGGTTGTCCAAGATAATACCAGAACTATCCTGCTGACCTGTTCCAATCCCATAAGTCTTTATGTGTAGTTTTGCTTCGGGTACATAATTGCTAATACCAATTCGCCCTGTTTGTTTCAATGTAAACAAAGGGTTAGCACTTGCATCGTACATATTGAAAAGATTCAACCTACTACTATTTACACTAAAAGCTACGTTTGCATTGTAATAAGCATTATCACCTACATCAAGCGTACCTGCAATGTATGTGTTACCTAAAAATGTTTTATTACCTGTAAATTCCTGCGCCTCCGCACTTATTATTCCAGGGTAATCAGCATTGGCAGGTTGCAATACTAAAGAATCCTGTATTAGGCTTGCGCCGAATTTGTTAGGGGAATTTCCAATTTGTTTTATCCCGTTTATCCTACTAAGTAAGGAATGTCTGACCCCATCAGCCGTAGTGAAATATAGATTGGTGTTTGTCGGCTCTATTGCTCCTGCAACGGGACTGGTAAGCGAATCTGCTCCAAGTTGGTATCTTATCGGCACCCTTGTTGAACTGGTGGCCGGAAGAAACAAGGCTGAATTACTTGCATAGTTATAAGGCACAAGTGATAGCCCGTTAGCCGATTGTATCATAGTAAAGCCACCAACATCATACTGGAGTTTGTTGGTTGCAAAGTGAAATAGATTGCCCATATTATCGCCCACTACACCTGTTCCAGTAAAGTCATGCGGCCCATCGCCAAACCAGATACCTGAATAGTTTGTACCATATCCACCAGCAAAGAACTTTGTCAATGCCCGGTTTAAAGTCATTCCAAGCGTAGAACTGTTACCTCTTTCCAGAACTTGATGCAAACTGTCAGTTGATGCAGCACCCGTGGCGGAAGCTGTATCTTTTAAATATTTATACCCATTAGATGAATCAATAATAACCAATGGAGGAAGCACTCGCAATGTATCTTTAAGCCTGATCCAAAACCTGGCATTTCCAGATCGCTGCCATATATTATTACTACAATCTCTAAACATTACCCCAGGCAAAGTGTCTAAGTAGCCCCTGTTTGCTGCCGTGGTGTCCACTATACAACTTTTAAAAACTATACCCGAATCTGCCCCAATTAAATTCAAGGCATATACTATGCTTTTTTTATTACCAAGCGGCGCCTGGGAATAGCTGGTACAAGAAGCAACAAGTAGCAGTAATAAATAAAATACTTTTTTCATCAGTCTAAAGTTTCGATATAAATAAGTTCATCCGATATTAATGGAGCAGCCACACCACTTTGAAGTAGGGTAATGTCTGTTGAGGCTAACACCTTTGTAAAATAATACCCGCCATTCCCAGGATCAAAACTGCCCACGGCAGGATCTCCCCCAAATATTGGTATGCTTCCGCGAATAATTCGCACCCGCTTCCCGGCAAAAGCCGCACAAGAAATTACATTACTACTGGCCGTAAGCCCGGTAACAGCATCTGTGGTTCCCTGCACTATCGGGGTTGAATCTACTTTGCAATACACCTCAATTTTTACGGCCGCGGTTCCAGAACCACCACCACTACATCCCGCCGTAAAGTCATAAGCCGCGATTGCTCCGTTGGTGTTTACATATACCTGTGGCTGGTAGTTGTGTGTTAAACGATAAAATTCGTCAAACAAGGCAGTTAAATTTGTGGTATTCTCTGCGCACACCTGCGCCCGCATTTGGTGGAAAAGAGTGCTGGCATCTTCGTATAATTCATCCAGAACCTCATAATTACCTTGGCAGTTTGCGGCGGCATCCCTGGTAGCTTTTAGCGCAACCAAATAAGTAAGGTTTGTATTCATGCTGGCCGGAATAAACGCCGCCTCTGTTATATTCTCCGTAAACCTTTCGGCAACAGTCAGCCAAGCATCATTACTGTGCTGGTAGGTGATGTTTTTAATAAAGGTTATAGCATAGCTGCAATCGTAATAACTCCCGCCAATAGCCAGGTCAAATATATTGCTAACGCCCGTAGGGTTTCCGGCGGCGCTGGTTGCGCTCCAAGACCGGGTAGAAGAAGCTATATTGTAATTACTTACCGCATAATTAGTAAGATCCTCATACTTTAATGAAGGAGTAAAACAATCGAATTGATTTTCCAAATCAACCGTTACAGGCTGGTAATTTATATTAAACGACCGGCTAAAAACACCTGGGGTATAGCCGGCGCAATTTGCATATAGGGTAATAATATACTCCCCCCTTTGGTATAATTGATCAGAAGCCAGGCGTAAAGCGCTTGAAAATTCGGGATATGCAGCAGCGCCCACATTCCAGGCAACATCCGGACTGGTGTAACTGCCTGTTACAGTTATCCCGTCTGGCTGTTTTATTGAAAAATAACCGGTTAAATTCGGCTTATCAATTAAGGGAATAGAAGTAGTGGCCAAAAGTTTAAGTGTCGGCGATCCTGTAAGGTCAAATTTTACAGTAAACGATATTTGTCCGGTTAAACTTGGCATTTTTAGTCTTTGGTTTTAAATTAACCCCCCTGCAAAAGCAGGAGGGTTCCCCTTCATCCAAAAACAACTTATGAAAGTTGTCCTGGGATAAGGTTACTTTTCATTTTTCTTTGGTTTTCTCTGTGATTTGCCGTCCGTAAGCATATTGCGCAGGTTTTCCAATATTGCCGGTCCATTTACAGCCGTTTTCAAAAACTCGCAAAATTGCTCCCTCTCATTTCTGCCCTCAATCCTTGGTAATGTGGCAAGCACATCGCCCGTTTCAGACATTTTCCATTCGTGTTGATGGGCAGAATAAGCCACAATGCCGGCTTGCTCCGCCATTTTAATTACCGCCTTGATCCTCATATCCTCGCTGTCAATGTTTCTATAAAACAACTCTGGCGATTTTGTGGCAATTTCTTCCAGCTTATCCCGTAGTATATCGGTGCTGAAATCAGGCGAAATATTGTAACCAGCGGCCACCACCTGCATTTCTGAACGATCCCATCCAGAAATAGCATCCAGGCTTTCCTTTAAAGCGTTCCGCTTAAATATGCGCTCCTGCGCTTCCTTTTCATCATTCACCTGCTCAAAAAGCGGCTCAATGGAAGTGTCGCGGAATGGGTTTGATTTATTTTTATTACTCAACAGCAAAAAGTCGTACACCTCTACCTCGGCTGCCGTGCTTCCCCGGAGCGTGAAAATTGGGTTTCCCCTGTCCGGCTCAATTACATACTTTTTAAACACCGGCGCTTTGGTGCGGTCGTCAAAATACCTTACTGCGCCTACTGTGATTACTCCCGCTTCCGGATCTACTATTTTATCATATAGCGGAATAGTTACGGATGCCGGGTAAAACATTTCCGGATCATTTGGCTTTCTGCCTGGGTCAGAATTTTTAACTCCTCCCAACAGGCGGAATTTTTTCAGGTCGCCCGGCTTAATCCTGTTTTCTGCCAGGTATTTTTCGATTGCTTTTGGGACCTTGTTCAGGTCTAATCCGGGATAAGTTTGTAAACTCATAACATTGTTTTTTAGTGATAAGGGGTTTAAAAAAAGGGAGGCGAAAACCTCCCCTTTTAAATTATGCTAAAACTACTTGCTTAAACATTTGCCGTGTTCCAAGGCACTCTAATCCTTGGTGGGTTGTCCAATCGCATTGCAAAATTTGCTCTGCACTTGTTGGCTTTGGGGCCAAACCACCGGTATAAAGTTCCTGGATGATCTCTGTTCCGTGTCCTGGGTTTTGATTTGGGAAATAACGAACCCCGATACGCGGCTCCATTCCTCCATTACCCTGTGTTTTCACCTTTCCTTTAGGCACACCGTACACATTTTTATTAATGCCGGCAGAACCAGTAAAGTTGAAAATTTGCGGATGGTCAGACAATCCAAGGCTGGTGAACTCATAAGAAAACTTACCTTTTGTAAACCTTTCTACGTTGTAGTTGATTTCTTTACCATCAACATTTAAACGAACAGATTGAGAAGCACCGCTGGATGGCAAGCCCTTAATCATGTCGTCATATTTCCTCCAAGCAGAATCCGGAGAAAGCACCAGGTAGTCGGTAGGGGATTTAACTGCAATTAAACGGTCGCAAAGATCATCTACATCCGCCATTACAACTGTACCGCCAGTAGTTACACTATCCTGAACGCCGTAAGTGGTAATTTCCTGGTCCATACCGCCAGTAGTTTGCATACTGTTACCGTTCTGATCGGTAAGAGAAGGCGAAGCTGTTCCGTACTCATTCACCGATTTGTAACCGGCAACGAGGGCAGTTGAAACCTGCGTTTTTAAGGCTTGCGCTTTGTTTATTGATTGCACATAGGCGTAGCTGTTGGCAGTTTCCACTTTCGCAGCAGTTTGAATATCGGTAATTTTACTCACCTCTTTCATGGTCTGGATCAGGTTGAAATACTTTGTTTGTCCGTAATTCAGGTTGGCAACCGAATTAGAACCTTCACCAGCGGCCAGGCCAATTACAGAAAACTTATCACCGGCAACCGCAGTCAGGTTTGAACCATCTACGCTTATAATGGTAAAGCTGTCTTTGCTGGAAGCCGTGGTAATGGCGCTGTTTATTTGCCCTACCTTTCCGTTTGCCATTTTCACCAGGTTATCACGGCGAACAAAGCCGGTACCGGTGATGGTAACAGTAAGTGTTGTGGTGCCTGAACCAGCAACACCACCCGCATCAATGGTGCAGATTTGGAACAAATCTTCATTTACAAAATGATGATAGCTGCCCTGATCAGTTTTTTTGTAACGCTTGATGGCAACCATCAGGTCGTCAAAACCGCTTTCATTGGCTACGTCAATAATTGACGGGTTAATTTCCCGCGTGTCCATGTAGGCTATTGCCGTTACAAGGCGCTTTGTTGTGGTACCTCTTGTTGTACTCATTTTAAAATATTTTTAAGTTGACTTTTAATAAAATTACCGGGTGGAGTAGCGGCCATAACGCGCCAACTCCTGTGCAGGTGTCAACTCTCCTTCATTGTTTTCGGGTGTGTTGTTGGGGGATTGGCGATTTTGCAATTCGTCCTGAACCTTCCGGTGCATTATAGCCTGGTTGTGTTCAGCAAACTTTTTTTTCCAGTCAGCCAGATTACTTGCGATAACCATAGATTCCAGAAAATCTTGCACATTCACCTTTTCTAAACTCTGGTGTTCAGACTGCAAAAATGTATTTAAAGAACTTTGGATTATAGGCTCCAATTCTTTCACCGGATAGCTGAAACTCCCTTCCCCATCTCCAAATGAAATTGATTTCTTTTCTTGTAAGCCTTTAACAGCAGGATGTTCCAAAAATTCCTTCTGGATTTTCTGCTGCCTTACCTGCTCTGCCTGTTCCCGTTGCTGCGCTTCTGCATCGGCCTGGCGTTCAGGTGCTTTAAATTTTCCTTGCTCGTCAATGAACTTTTTGCGAAGGTTTTCCGCATCTGCCTGGCGCAACTCCTGTCCTACAATAGCCTCATCGCTATCTTCGGGGTAGTCCTCGCGGTCCAGGTAGTATTTTTCATTTTGCTGCCTGTTAAACAGCAAATCAATAGCTTTTTCACTATACGTTGGATGGGCTTTTTTTAATTCCAATTTAAAAAGGTGGTCAGCCTCCATTTTCGTATAATCAACCGTTTTTGCCTCTACATAAGGGGTGAACTCTCCTGTTTCATCCTTATATTTTAGCATACCGATTGTAAATTCATCGTACCCCAATTCTTTCAGCGCCTCGTATTTGTCAGCCGCTTTTATTGATTCTCTCCAATCTACTACCGGGGCTGTATTTTCTGTCTGCTTCTCTTGCTGTTCATCGTTGGGCGGCGCTTGATTTTTGTCATTTTTATCTTCGGGCGGCGCACTTTCACCTTCACCTTGATCATTATTTTCATCTTCATCCCCACCTGTATCATAGGCCGGGGCTAAATCAAGTGGATCTGTTTCACCGCCTGCATTTTCGCCAGCTTGCGCATCGCGAAATAATTTTACGTTCAATTTCATAAATCAGTTGTTTTAGTCTTTGGAAGGGGGGGAGGGTTATTTTTTTTTACCTTTTTTTGGTTTGATTTCGTCCAGTTCTTCTTCTTCTCTTTCGTCAACAATAAAATTTGCTTGGTGTTCTGCATCAGATATTACGGAGCAGTTGCCCTTGTGGTCTTTTACCAACCATTCACCTTCTTTTACCATCAAGCCCTCACCGCCAATAGGAACCAAGGCAAAGGCATCTTTGCCAACATCATTGCCATCTTCATCCTTTTCGTATCGGTTGAACCGAACTTCGGAACCGCAAAAAGTTTTATCTTCTGCGCTTAACTGAATGGCCACGCAAGCCAGCAAAAATTTATTCATAACATCACCATTTAGATATACCAAATATGTAAACTTTTTTACTTTTAGGCAATTATTTGTGTCCATAGCCACCAACTATGTTGCTATTGGTTCTGCCATTTGCTCCTGCGACTGTCCAGCCTCTTGTGTCAGTTGATCCGGTTGTAACCCTAATTTTAAAATATCGGCGGTAGCTTTTGTATCAACTGCCTGGCTCGCCTGCTCCACTTTTAATTTGGCAATAAAGTAATCCCATAGTTTAACCATTTCGGTTTTCTCCATCTCCATTTGATGCCGAAGTTGGTCGTTTTGCATTTTGATTTGCTCTGCCTGCATATTACTTTGCGCCTGTGCCTGGTTCTGCATCATACTATTTGCCTGCGCTTGCGCTTCGGCTTTTTCCCGGCTCTTTTTGGCTTTGTGCGCCAATAGCATTTGAGCGTTTTTAAGGTTTTGGGTATTGATAATATGTATCACATCGCTGGTGTCTAAAAGGCCAGCCTTAATATCCTCCCTGATCAGGTCGTATAACCATTGCTTTTCTTCCTGGGTTGGTCGGTCCTCCAGCATAATATCGTAATCGAAGTGCATAATTGAGGCTGGCACCCTTACCCAACGGCCAGTATTTTTGTTATACCCATCATACGGGCCATTTTTAAGGGCAATCTGTAACCGCTGCACAATTCCCTTTGCCAGGCTTTCAATTATTTTCTTTCTTGCATTTACCAAAGAGTAAAGCGCGTTATTAGTGGCCTCGTTTGCCATATTAGCCACACTTGCCAAAGTTTTTGGGTTGGGTGTGCTTCCGTCTGTTAATTCGTTCAGGCCGGTAATCTCTCGCAATGCCTGTTTTGAATTACTTATATCGTTTGCCAGGGATATGATCTGGTCTGCCATATTGTTGCTTATGGCATTAATAGCCTTGTAATTGGTATTACCATCTTGATTCATGGTACCTCTGCGGCTTGTCAATACCCCTGTTTCAAAGAAATTATCAATAACCTGCTGTGGTGAAAGTTCTCCCTTGCCACCAGAACCCAGGGCCACCCCTTCAATGGCTGTTACATCAATATCAAAACCGTTTGGCACCATTCGGTTACGGAAGTTTCGCAACTTATACAACGCCTCATTCAGGTCGTCAATTATCGGGATCATAGTTTCTGTCAAACCAACCGCCTTCATGTGATGGAAATTGGCGGCGTGAATATGGAAAGACAGTTTTGTTTTACTCATTGTGGCAATATCAACTGTTCTCTTTTGGTTTTCCGCTTTGCCGAAGCTAAAAACCATATCGGTTCCAATTACCCACTTACATTTATAAACAACCTCAACCGTTTTGGCTTTAAATTCAACACCCGGTTTTACCTTTCCTTCATAAATGGGTTTGGTTTTTGAGATTCGGATATTGCCATTATCATCGCTATTCATTTGAGTAACCCGCTTATCCCAGGAAATAAATTCAATGTCCAGCACATCCGCTTTAAACATATCCAGTCCGTTATCCTCAATGGTGTTTTCGCCCATACTGGTCGGATTGCCGTCTTTTCCCATTACGTTTTTACATAAGGCTTCTACTTTATCCACTCCAAAGTGCTTTACCAAATCGCCAAGTTTGGTAGGCACTACCTCCCAAGCCCAAACAATGTCGCTAAAGTCTTTTTTACGGCTATACGAAGTGCCAAACCTTCCCGGATATACATGGCGCAAACGAACCTTATTGTTTTCATCCAGCCATTCCTTCATTACCCCCACCCCAAAATCCACCTGATCTTCTGCCATTGCATCAATTTCGGCTTCCGCTTCATTATCATACAACACCATTTCAACAGCTTCTTCGGTGTCTTTTGCCCTAACAAATTTTGGATTAAAGTCAATTTGCATTTCCAATTCATCCAAATCTTCTGCCTCTCCTGGCTTTTTAGCCAACATGGGGTGCTGGGCCATCTCCTGGTCCTGCTGCTCCATAGCTTTGCGCATTATAATTTTTATTCGCGCTTTTGCGTATTCTTCATCTTGCGCATCTTGGGCTTGTGGATTTATTGGAGTGGCAATTATGTTATAGCCGGCCTTTTGTAATTTTGCCACGGCAATATTGCGCAGGAGCATACCGTCTGCACGTGGGTCCCAGGATATTTTTATGGCCGTTTCATCACTTTCTTCGTCTGCGGTTATGTTCTTTTGGTATTTCCCCACGCTCTGCCGATTCATAGCATAGGCGCGTATTTCCTCATACTTTAACCGTTTAGCCCAAAATATACCGGACATTGGCATATCCGATTCTTTACTACCCCAAACAGCCTTTGCCATTTGCAGCATAAATTTTTCACTATTTTTTTGTTTCGGATCTATGTTATGATCAGGAAACGCTACTGTTGTTGCTGTCATTGGTAATGCAGTTTTTTTCTTTTTCTAAAAATTGAACCGTAGTCTGATAATTTTTTTAACCCCCCACTTTGTCGTTGGTAGATCGTTTTTTTATCTGCTATAAGGCAATAGCCAGCGGCCATAGCAATATCGAATTTTGTCGTTTTGTTAATATCGAATTTTAGCCAATCGTTGATCAGGCGCTTAAAAAACACCCGCGTACAGTTTTCAAGAATATGGTCCTCTGTTACTTCGGCTAATTGTTGGTGAGTGCCTTTATTGGCGGGGCAACCATAGTCATTATACCCTGGCAGCTTCATTAAAAAGGCTTCGTACCCTCTGAAAACAAAATAGTCTTTCCAGTTATTTTTGTTGCTTTCAAACAGGATTTGACAGCCATAGAACACGGCGGTCTTGATCATATCCTCGTAATAAATTGCGGCAGATTCGGGCCTGGCTATATAGATGCACCAAAAAGAATTATTATAAGGATGGTCGCTGGAAGCATCAAATTTCATTTTAACGGCAGCGGCGCCGTCTGACCTTCGGTTATCCTCCACCTTATCATGGCTGAAAGGATCTGCACCCATTACAAAAGTTCCGGTATTTAGCGGCCTGCATACGTTCCCCCGGCGCTCCACCTTGTTGCTTTGGTCTATTTTCATAGTGGCCACCTCCCAGCGCCCGTTTCTATCCTCTACCCATACCACCTTTGTATCACGCTCTCCATTCTCCCAAACAAAGTTGCCCCTAACTGTGTACACCACTCCCGGAAACGACAAGTAATCCAACTGATCATTAAGTAATTCGCTATTATATAAACATTGGTTGCCATCAATCCGGAAAGCCTCTTGTATAGTAAAAGGGTTCTTGCGTATCATGGATGAAAGCGCCCTGGGGTCGTTGGCAAACCCGGCCCGCTGGTTCAGGTAATACAGTTTACCTTTTTCTACATCAGGCATCCCGAACTTGTCAAAATAGGTCGTTTCATAGGCAGGAAGGAAAAACCGGTACATACCGCTAACCGTCCGGCCGTTATCATCGCGTATTGATGGGTCGGAAGCATCCCACAACTTTTGCGCTGCGGCTCCGCCAGATTCCATTTCCTCTATGGTGCTGGTGCAAAGTGCCTTTCCGCACCATTCGCCATCTTGGTCCAGACAAAACCTGACTACATTCCATCGCTCGTACACATCACACTCTAAAGTTTTTCCAAATTCATCCATTACATAAGTGCCAAGTTTGGTACCATCAAGCGCAAACACATCGGAGGACACCCAATCAATCCAGGATTCCAATTCCTGGCCGTCCAATATATCTTCTGCCCGCTTACCCTTAACTACTGTTTGAAAGAACCTTAATTCGGTGGTTGGCGTAATACCTTTACTTTGGTCATAAACTGGCCGGAAAAAATCTGGTGACTTTTTAAAAAACCGAACTACTGTTTTCAGGAAAACGCCCTTTGCATCACCATTGGTTTTGGATTGAATTGACCCGTGGTGTTCCGGGTAGATACTTGCGCGATCCAATAGGATTGAACCAGACTTGTATGTTTTACCCATCCGCCGGCGCTCAATATCCACCATGCCAGCGGAAAAAGGATCTTCGCAACAAAACTCCCACACATAATAAAACCGGCGGTCTGTATCTCTGTATTTTGGAAGGCCCACATCCAGCGGACACACATTTAAGTAATACCAAAAAGAGGGCGGTATAAAGGTTTCCCTGCCATTAATCACCACCCATTCGCCACAAAGCCGGTGAAGCCACCATTTCGCCCTTATCTTTTCACACTCCAAGTCATAATAAGAAGGATCTATGTTTGCCCGCTTTAATTCGCTTTTTCGCTTATCCGCCCACCAGGTAGGTAATTGAACAGGCTTCCAAACCTGGTCATTTTTTTTGGAAGAAACGCTACGGACACCCACAAATTGAAGTTCCCCGGTCAACCTGTTTTTACCCCATCCAACCGGCGGAAGCTGACAGCGGTACTCATGCCCCTCTATCGTTATTATTTCCTCGCTTCCTTCGTCAATCGGATAATACATTTTCAATTTTTTTTGGTTGCCTGGCTATGCTTTCAGGCGACATTTTAGACTTAGCCACCATTTCCAACTGTTCATCCTCTCCAAAAAAAGCCTTGTAATATTTCTCCAACCGTGAAATATCTTTATCCAACTCGTCTTTTATAGCCGCTTTTTTCTGCACCGCCTCCAATTCTTCTTTACTGTTCTTGCCGCTTATAGGCTCCAGTAGCTTTTTTGTGGATTCCCAAAAGCAACTTTCTACAACAACAATGGCAATCCACTCTTTTGTTTTCACAAACCGGGTTAAGTACCGTATAATTAAATCCGCCAAATAGGGATGCGTACAATTAAACACCGATGCCACTAAACTTTCTCCCGCTTCGTTAACAGCTATTTCGCTCATGTTTATTCGCGCCAGTTCTGCGGCCACACTCTTTCTGTAATTCAAATCCCTCTCCGCTGTGACCAGCAGGCTTTTGGGGTCGTACACTAAACACACATACCTAAGTATTGCATCCAGGTTTTCATCCACCCATTCCGGAGCAACTATTTCGTATAACCGCGGAAAGGCATCGCCCATTTTCTTTTTAACCAACGGATTAAACATACAGGCATTAAAATCCTTCTCGCTATACGAAGCCATAAAAAAGTTTTCTACTAATACCAAAAATATTGTTATTATCCATTTTATTCATTTAATTTGTGTCCATAGGGTTAAATCCACCCTAACCAAATAATGGCACTTAAACCGCTTGGCGATAAAGTCCTTGTAAAACCTTCTCCATCCGAACACAAGTCTGGCAGCTTGATTATTCCCGATACCGTTGGAAGTTTAAAAAAGGGTGTGGCCGTGGCTGTTGGCCCAGGTACAAAAGAAAGCCCGTCTGTTATACAGGAAGGCCAGCCGATCATGTATAAACATGGAAGCGGCATTACAGTTACGCTTGACAATGAAGTTTTGTTGCTATTGCGTGAAAACGAAATAATGCTTGCCGACCAATGAAAGAACTTGAAACATACCATAAAGCCGAACAGGAAATAGTAGCTGAAATTTCTAAAAAGAAGGTGTGGTATCATTTAGCGCCACCCAAAAAAGGCCAGAAGGTTTGGAAGGTAGATATGAAAACCCATATCATTGATGAAGTAAAACAAACAGATTACAGTTCCATTACAACCACTTTTAAAGGCGGGGTTAAAAAAGAACTGCAAATGATGAAAGGGTTTGTGTATTTGGTAGCCCTGAATAAGGCTAACGCAGCGCGGAAGTATTTAGAATTATTGAAACAGATTCACCAAGTTTAAATCCTAATATAAAACCTACTTGCCTTTGTTACAAATGGAAGATTTTGTACCGTGCTTCCGAAAGCAATTTACCTTCCAAAAAGGCAAAGGAGGGATGCGCCGCAATATGTATTACCCCGGCAAATCCAATTACCAAAGAACCGGGCTAAAAACTGATACCTGGATTATGATGGTTTTTATCAATGTTGCCAGGCAATACAGTTTTTCCGATGAAGCTATACGCTCCGAACTGCATATCAGGCAATCTCTTTATGAAGAAATTAAAAATGAATTACCAAACATTCTTTCTCCACACTACCACGACAAGAAGCTGCAAGCTCTAATACATAAAAAATCTTGCCTGGTGATTAACTCCATCATTTATACCCACAACAAAAAACCATTTACTCTTTAGGTTCCTCAACCGTATGCCCATAGTCCATGAATACAGGATGGTTAGCCTTGCTTCTCTTAAATCTTTTCCCCACAAAGTTGCCACCGTAGGTTGAAGATATGTTACCAAGGAATGTATTTTCTATATAATCAAGCGCAATAGGCGACACATTTGCTATACCTTTTTCGTTTAAGTAAGTTGACCATTTAATTGCCCACTCCGGCGTGTTCTTTTTAATCAACTGCTGGGGCAAAAACGCATCTTTTGTTTCATCCGATTTTTGCGCTTCATTGTACGCTTTTAAAGAACGAATGGGCCAAATATTCATGTGAGTAAACGTATTTTTATTAGAAGGTATCTCATAAGCAGTTTTAAATACAGGCGTAAAGTTGCTATAAACAGATTCCTGAATTTGTTCCGGCGTATTACCGTTTATATTAAGAGGGCTGAAATTACCAGCGCTTGCTACAACGGCCGCTTTTAGCGTTTGAGGGTCTTTGTCCTTCAAATACTGTGTAAATTTATTTGCTATCACATTTACGGTAGCGGTAAAACCCCGCAAAGGCACCATGATATAGTCGCGCTTTTCTTCTACATGGCCATCTTCATACTCGTATTTAAACTTGCCCAAAGGCTTCATCATATTGTTGTCTTTCATATATGGCTGTACAGACTTTAAATCCTCTGCCACTTCTTCGTCTGAATTATTAAAAATTGCCGAAGCGACTATTGGAGCCATTACTGCGGATAATTGTAAAGCCATGTGCAACCTTTCGCGCCCGCTTATTTTTAACCCCTCTACATTACCACCAAACATGGTTGAGATCCTTCGGTAATCTGCCATTTCACCTTTAAGCCTGGCAGAAAAGAATTGGAAAATAACAGACATAGACTTTAGCCCCTTATGTGTAGCCGGGAAGTTGGGGGAGCCGGCAAAGTTTTGTACCTCGTAAATCACCTTGTCCATTGCAGCGGTCATATCCTGCGGTGTCTTGGCGGCATATAGTAAATTCTTCCACTTGGATATTCCAGTTCTTACCCCAAGTTCAATATCCTTGCCCCTCTGTAAGACAACCATTTTATGTGATTGTTCTGCCGTTGTTCCAATCGCTTCGGCTAATTTAAACGCCTCTTTTATTGCCCCTGTTGTTAGGTATTTAAAAAAGGATTTTTCCTTATTAACGCCCAGCTTTGTACGTGATTGATCTAAAAATAAATCATCAAACATTCCACTTGAAAATGCTTCGCTATTCATAAAATCTTTGAACAGTTTTGTATGGTGGCCAGCCAAATTAGCCGCCCCTGCATGGAAGAAAGCCTGTACATATTGCGGCGCCCACAAGATCATGTTTACAAAACTATCCACCTCTGACTTCCCGCCCAATAACCCATAGCGGCTAAAGGAAGCAGCGCGGATTGTATCTATTGCCATGTTTGCTACCTGGAAGGTTGGGCTTAATGTAATAACCGCCATCCGGAATACCTGGTTAATTAAATTTATGCCCTTTTGCCACGAAGTCAACTCGCTCAAATAAAGGCCGTTTATGGTGTTGGCCGCTTTCAGGTCCACCGTCAAAAACCTTTGAACCCCGTCTTTAAAATAAGTTACTGCGCCCCACCCTTTTTCAACCTTAATATCAGATAGCCTCTTTGGTACAGAAAAAGCATTGCCATCCTTATCATACCGGATCTCCCGGCCATTAACCGATTTTACAAACAGCCCACCTTTATCAATCTCCATCAAATCCGCCACCCTATTTAACACCCGGTTTTTATGTGCCATCCGGTAGGTGTCATGGATTATTGCTGCCGACTTTGCAAATATGTCTGATATTTTAAACCCGGCATCGGCCAGCTTACCCATTTCAGATAAGTACAGTTCTTCCGATATGGCGCCGCTTGCCCTTTGCTGGTCTAAAATGTCAACTGACAGTTTATAAAATTCCTCTTTTGAAATAGTGCCGTCTTTAACCGCATCTTGCGCTTGTTTTATTGCATCTATTGTATAAGTGCCATCTTTCTGCTGAATACCCTTTATTTTCATTATGGTACTGGCGGACGGCACCATGCTTTCGCTTCCATCCTCGTACCGGTGCAGCGTTTGTATTACATTGAATGGAGCATAAAAATCATTCTGCGACTTAATCATTTTATATGCTTCCGGCGACAATTTACCGGCTTCAACCAATTCCAGAAGTGCATTATCAAGGTGTTCCTGCATCATAGTTGCGCGGGCCTCAAAATCATCAAACTTTTTAGCCCCATACTCCTGCTTCATTGCATCCAGCGCGTTTATTGCATCCTGTAAAGTAATGTTACCCGTTTCCCGGCTGGCCGAATTTAAACCAAAGGCTTCGTTATTAATTTGCTGCTCCAACCTATCTTTAATCCTGCGGTGGAATACATACTCGTTTAGTGCATCAATACCTTTCCTGGTC
>JBKJOT010000075.1:0-76363 GCA_046595335.1 Methylotenera sp. | reverse complement strand
GCTGTAATGAAATGGGCGATGCGCTAGTTACGGCGCTCGTTTAAATATAATAATTAAGTAGTTATATAGTCTGGAAGACAAAATGCTAAAGGTAGGGTTTGTAGGTTGGCGTGGTATGGTGGGCTCTGTTCTCATGCAGCGCATGATGGAAGAAAATGATTTTGCGCTGATCGAGCCGCAATTCTTTACTACGTCCCAAATCGGCGGAAAAGCGCCTACGCTCGGTAAAGATTCTGCACCGTTAAAAGATGCAAAAAACATTGCTGATCTGAAAGCCATGGACGTCATCATCTCCTGCCAGGGTGGGGACTACACTAGCGAGATTTTTCCGCAGTTAAGGCAAGCTGGCTGGAAAGGTCACTGGATTGATGCGGCATCAACATTGCGAATGGAAAAAGATGCGGTCATTATCTTAGACCCGGTGAATATGCATGTTATTCAAGATGCTTATGCAAAAGGTAATAATAACTGGGTAGGCGGTAACTGTACTGTGTCATTAATGTTAATGGCATTAAACGGTTTGTTCAAAGCTGACTTGGTTGAATGGGCAACTTCCATGACCTATCAGGCTGCATCTGGTGCAGGTGCACAGAATATGCGTGAATTGCTCAAACAAATGGGCGAAGCACATCGTGTAGCGAATGCGCTATTGTCCGATCCTGCATCTGCAATATTGGACATTGACCGAGAAGTGGCAGGCACACTGCGCGACGATAGTTTCCCTAAAGCCCATTTTGGCGTGCCATTGGCTGGCAGCCTGATTCCATGGATCGATAAAGACTTGGGCAATGGCCAAAGTAAAGAAGAATGGAAGGGCGGCGTAGAGACCAATAAAATTTTGGGTCGCGAAGCTAACCCAATTCATATTGATGGCCTTTGTGTACGCATCGGCGCTATGCGTTGCCATAGCCAAGCGCTTACTATTAAGCTTAAAGCAGACGTGCCGTTGGACGAAATCAGCCAGATGCTGGCAGAAGCAAACCAATGGGCAAAAGTGATCCCCAATGAGCGCGAAGCAAGCATGCGTGAACTCACACCAGCAGCGGTAACTGGTACACTCACCACTCCGGTAGGCCGTTTACGCAAACTGAATATGGGGAATGATTATTTATCTGCTTTTACAGTGGGTGACCAGCTACTTTGGGGCGCGGCAGAGCCGTTGCGTCGTATGTTGCGGATTTTAATAGAAAAATAGTTTAGGTCTAAGACTGACGTCTTAGTTTTAGCACAACACTGTACATACACAACTACATAGCAGTTGAATATAATGTGCATTATGAGCTTGCATACCTAACTATTTGATGTTAATTTGATAATGCAAAATTGAGTTTGATTAAGGGTAGGATTGTGCATAAATCAAAAATAAAGCAAATTACACTTGCGGTATGCCTGGCACTGTTGCCATTTTCTGGCTTTGCTGCAGGCCTCGGTAAGTTAAATGTTAGTTCAGGTTTGGGTGAACCACTCAAGGCTGAAATTGAATTATTGTCAGTCACTCCCGAAGAGCTTTCTACCCTAGTAGCCACTATCGCTTCTGAAGAAGCCTATGCGGCTCAAGGCGTTACGCGTTTAGCCATTCATAATAATATCCTTGTAGAAGTTGCTAAAGGTGCGGGCGGCGCCCCGATATTAAGATTACGCACATCCCAACCCATCAGTGATCCATATCTGGATATGCTGATCCAAGTAGATTGGGCATCCGGCCGGTTGCAACGGGAATATACCGTGCTATTGGATCCTCCAGGTTACAAAGAACCGGTTGAAAATTCTGCACCCCTAGTCATTAGGCCGCCCTCAACAAAGGCAACTAGCAATAGCACTTCAACTGCTGGTGATATGATCCAGCCAACCGGCAAGCAATCAAGAAAGTCTCGCAAAAATTCACGCCCAGCAACAATAGCACCTGAATCTAAGCAAGAAGTCCAAGCAGAGCTTAGTGGAGAAGAATTTACTACCAAGCCGGGTGATACATTAAGTGGCGTGGCTAAACAATTACAAATAGAAGGTGTAAGTCTGGATCAGATGCTGGTTGGCTTATATGAGAGTAATAAAGAGGCTTTTGCCGGCAATAATATGAATCGCTTAAAAGTAGGCCAGATCATTAAGGTGCCGACTAAAGATAGTCTAACGGCGATCAATACTAAAGATGCGCATCAACAGGTAAAGGTACAATCTGCCAACTGGAACGCCTATCGTAATAAACTTGCTGGTACTGTAGAAAGCGCCCCGGCCATGGCTGATGGTGAACAGAAACAGGCAGCATCCGGAAAAATCAGTACTGCAGAAGATAAAGCTGCACCCGCTAAAACCGGTCCGCAGGATGTTGTAAAACTTTCAGCTGGGGATAAAACTAAAGCAGGTAATGGCGCTAAAGAGTTTGAAGCGAAAATAACCGCACTTCAGGAGGAAACTACTGCACGCGAAAAGTCATTGAAAGAAGCTCAAGAACGCACAGCGGCTTTGGAAAAACAAATTCAGGACATGCAAAAATTGCTGGCATTGAAAAACCAGACGATGGCAAATGCGCAGAAAAATGCCGAAGCTGCTAAAGCTGCTGAAGTTACAGCTCCTGCAAAGATAGCTGAAGCGCCGCCAGTAGTCACTCCTAGCCCTGCTACACGCGAGAATAAAGAGCCAGCTAAAACTGCAGTAGTGCCTAAAGCGGATCCAGCACAGGTTCCAATGCCAGTGCCAGAGGCAAAACCAGCAGAGCCTAAAGGAGAAGATAAAAAAGTAGCTCCTCCCGCAGTCATTACAACTACGCCCCCGCCGGTTGAAGAGCCAAGCTTTTTAGATAGCCTGATAAATGGCATTGATTTAACCATACTCGCAGGTGTAGCAGGTGTGGCTTTGTTAGGTGCAGGCTGGATGTACTTGCGTAACAAACGCAGGAAAGACCTGGATAGTTTTGAGCGCGGCATTTTGACATCCGGTGGGTTGCGCGCAAATACAGTGTTCGGCAACACAACAGGTAACGCCAGTACTTCAGACACCTCATTCCTGACCGATTTTGCCCAAAGTGCAGACGGCAGCATGATTGATACCAATGATGTAGACCCGATTGCTGAAGCTGAAGTTTATATGGCGTATGGTCGGGATGCGCAGGCTGAAGAAATTCTTAAGGATGCAATCTCCAAAGAGCCTAAACGCTACGAGCTTCATCTCAAATTACTGGAGATGTATGCAGCACGTAAAGACACCTCCGCTTTTGAGGCAATTGCCGGAGAGCTTTACACCACCCTGGGGGCAGACGACCCGACCTGGGCTAAAGTTGCAGAAATTGGCGCAGCGATGGAACCTGAAAACCCATTGTATGATGTAAGTAAAGTAGCGACAGCTTCTACAGAAGCCACTCAAAAACTAGACATTTCAGATTTCGCAAACGTGCAGATTTCTGATGAAAGCGATCTGGATTTCTCACTGGATGCGGAAAGTCCTGCCGAAGATGCAAACTCTGTAGTCATGCAAAGTTTTGCAGGTAGTGACGAAGCTGATAAATCTGTAGCTTTTGATTTAGGTTCGCTTGATGAGCTACCTAACGACTCAGCCTTGAATGAAACCATGCCGAATCTATCAGACACTGCTGATACAAGTGTTGCTGATAACACTATGGATTTCGACATGGGAGATTTTGATCTAGGTACAACTGACAGTACATTAACTAATAATATTGAAGCAGACTCCATGAAAACTATGGATAATCTGCCAGCCTTTGATATGACAACGGCTACGGAAGCTCCAGCAACGGTATTTGAAGCGCCTTCGTTCGATATGGCCCCTACATTTGATACGCCTGCAACGACTGAAGCGCCAGTATCAGAAGCAATGTCCAGTGACTTTAATATGGATTTCAATCTTCCAACAGACTCTGTAGCAGAATCACCAGTAAATAACGAAATCAAAACAGACAACGAAATTAAAGCGGAAGAGATTTCATTTGATTTTGATATGGGTACGACTGAAGAACCCGACTCACTGCAAGCCCAAGAAAGTAATGAGATTTCTTTTGATCTCCCTGAAGTAAATGAGGCAGTTTCAGAAGACAATATTGCTATGACTGGAGCACCTAATGATTTTGATCTATCAACGATTAGTCTAGACCTTACCGAGCAACCTGAAGAATCATTTGGCGAATTGGGCGGCCATACCATGCCTGGTATCGAATTGGACTCAACTCCTGTGGAAATGCCTGAATCAGAAGACGTGAATATAAAACTTGATCTAGTGGCCGCTTATATAGATATGGATGATAAGGAAGGCGCACGTGAATTGCTCGAAGAAGTATTAAAAGAAGGCGGCGTACAGCAGCAGGCACGAGCGCAGCAGTTGCTCTCGAGCTTAGCTTAGTTACCCGTAAATCTAAAAGGCCGAGCTAGTTGCTCGGCTTTTTTATTTAATTATTTACTATAACTAATGACCCAAATTGCCTCGCTATGGACATTCCCATCTCTCAATATCTGCTTAATAGATTAGCTGTTTTCTTAGAGGCGCTACCGTGAGGATTGCGCTCGGTATAGCTTATGACGGCTCGCTATTTTGCGGATGGCAAAGCCAGCCCAGTGGTTGCGGTGTCCAGGATGTACTCGAAGCAGCCATAGCCAGCATTGCGGAACATACCATTCGGGTGCATGCTGCAGGCCGCACCGATACTGGTGTTCATGCCTATGGCCAAGTAGTGCACTTTGATACTCATAGTGTACGGCCTTTGTCGGCATGGGTTCGTGGGGTCAATGCGCATTTGCCGGGAACTATAAGGGTCGAATGGGCGCATGAAGTTAGCGAAGAGTTTCATGCCCGGTTCTCAGCCTTTCAGCGTAGCTATCAATATTTGCTTTATAACGCACCGGTTGCCCCGGCGTTAATGGCGACAAAAGCCGGCTGGTTCCATTTGCCGCTTGATTTGAGCGCGATGGCAGAAGCCGCTGCCTATCTAGTGGGAGAGCATGATTTCAGTGCATTCCGTGCTTCGGAATGCCAAGCTAAATCTCCAATCCGTGTTTTGCAAAAGTCTGAAGTGCTAACAGTGGGGAAGTATTTTGTATTAAGCTTTAGCGCCAACGCTTTTTTACAGCACCAAGTACGCAATATGATAGGGGCATTAGTCTACATTGGTAAAGGTGCTCACCCGCCAAGCTATATGAGAGAGTTGCTAGAAAAACGTGACAGAACTTTGTCGCCGCCGACTTTTTCTCCCTGCGGCTTGTATCTAACTGGAGTGGGCTATGATAAAAAGTGGGGTTTACCAGATAACTTAGCAGATGCGTCTCTCAGTCGATTGCTTGGTTAACTAGAGCTTAACCCGCATGGTGTTTAGGCGTTACAATAGCGCTTACTAATTTGATCACTAATAACCTTTTTTGAGACTACTTTGAACCTGAGAACTAGAGTTAAGATTTGCGGTATTACGCGTGTTGAAGATGCCCTCAGTGCGATTGAGCAGGGCGCTGATGCTATTGGCTTGGTCTTTTACGAGCAAAGTCCGCGTAATGTTAGCATTCAACAGGCAAAAGAGATCGTCAAGCAAGTCCCGGCGTTTGTAAGCATCGTAGGCTTGTTTGTGAATGCAAAAACTGAATTTATCCAGCAGGTTATTTCAGAGGCGGGACTGGATTTATTACAATTCCACGGTGATGAAACGCCTGAAGAATGTGCATTTTATTCCATCCCTTATATCAAAGCCATTCGCGTTAAGAACGACACAAATTTGGTACAATATGCAAAAGAATTCTCAGCCGCCAAAGGCTTGTTGCTAGATACGTATGCAGAAGGTATTGCTGGAGGAACAGGTCAAGTGTTTGATTGGAGCCTGATCCCTCCAACCTTAGAAAAACCCGTGATATTGGCAGGCGGACTCAATGCAGAAAATGTTGCAGAGGCAATCAAACAAGTTAAGCCATATGCCGTGGATATCAGTGGCGGCGTGGAAAGTGCTAAAGGAATTAAAGACGCAGCAAAAATCGCTGCGTTCATGCAGCAGGTTTACAATAAGACCTAAACACATAAAGATAAAATAACCGTTGAGATAACAAGTGTGGTCTATTAATCGACCCATTGGAGAAAGATATGCAGCTTTATGATATGCCAGATTCACGTGGTCATTTTGGCCAGTTTGGCGGAACTTTTGTAGCAGAAACACTGGTTGAAGCGCTCGACGAACTGCGGATAATGTATGAGAAATATCGCCATGATCCTGAGTTTCTTGCTGAATATGCATATGATTTAAAACATTTCGTTGGTCGCCCAAGCCCAATCTACCATGCTAAGCGCTGGTCAGATAAAGTTGGCGGTGCGCAGATATACTTGAAACGTGAAGACCTGAATCATACAGGCGCCCACAAAATAAATAACACCATAGGTCAGGCTTTGCTCGCTAAGCGTATGGGTAAGCCTCGTGTAATCGCAGAAACAGGCGCAGGCCAGCATGGCGTGGCAACTGCGACTATCGCAGCACGCCTAGGTCTTGAATGTGTAGTTTATATGGGCTCCGAGGACGTTAAACGCCAGGCGCCTAACGTGTTCCGCATGAAATTGCTAGGGGCAACAGTGGTCCCTGTAGAAAGTGGTTCTAAAACGCTTAAAGACGCGCTCAACGAGGCAATGCGTGACTGGGTGACCAATGTACACAATACGTTCTATATTATCGGCACAGTCGCAGGCCCGCATCCTTACCCGATGATGGTACGTGACTTCCAAGCGGTGATTGGAATAGAAGCCAAAGAACAGATGATGGAAATGGTAGGGCGCCAACCGGATGCAATCGTTGCCTGTGTAGGCGGTGGCTCTAACGCCATGGGGATTTTCTACCCATATATTGATGTGCCGAATGTACGCTTGATTGGAGTAGAGGCTGCGGGTCATGGTCTGGAAACAGGTATGCATGCAGCGCCATTAACAGCGAATAGCCCGATCGGTGTGTTGCATGGTAACCGTACCTATTTAATGCAAGATGCAGACGGTCAAATCATTGAAACGCATTCAGTTTCGGCTGGCTTGGATTATCCTGGAGTAGGTCCTGAGCATGCGTGGTTGAAAGATATCAAGCGCGCTGAATATGTAGCGATTACCGATGATGAAGCCATGACCGCGTTCCATAGCTTATGCCGGACTGAAGGGATCATTCCCGCACTTGAATCCAGCCATGCTCTGGCACATGCAGAAAAAATGGCAAAAACCATGAGTAAAGACCAAATTATTCTCGTTAACCTGTCCGGCAGGGGCGATAAGGATATTAATACGGTAGCCAAACTTGCCAACATCACTTTATAAAATGCAAACCTCGGTACAATACTGCGTTGTTTCACAAAAAATAATAGCTCACATATAACCCATATGCTTAGCAATTATTTTTTATTCACGCCTTGTCTTGTTTAGAGGGTACATTTTCTCCACAACCATACAATAATTTAAATCACTGATTCCACTCATGTCACGTATCCAATCTACTTTCGCCACCCTAAAGCAACAAGGTAAAAAAGCCTTAATCCCTTACATTACTGCGGGTGATCCACACCCTAAGCATACCGTGGAATTGATGCATACCTTGGTTAAACATGGTGCGGACATGATTGAGCTTGGCGTACCATTCTCTGACCCCATGGCGGATGGTCCAGTAATTCAGCGTGCCAGTGAGCGTGCACTAGTCCATAAAGTTGGCTTAACAGCAGTGCTGGAAATGGTGAAAACTTTCCGCCAAACCAATCAAGTAACACCAATTATCCTAATGGGCTATGCAAACCCGATTGAAGCGATTGGCCCCGTGGTGTTCGCGGATCGCGCGAAGGCAGCTGATGTAGATGGCGTGATTACGGTAGATTACCCACCTGAAGAATGCGGCGACTTTGTAAAAGAATTACGTGCTCGTGATATCGATCCGGTATTTTTGTTATCGCCAACCACCGAGCCTACACGTGTGGACTTGATCGTGAACCAAGCCAGTGGCTTTGTCTATTATGTTTCGCTAAAAGGTGTAACTGGTGCTGCCAATCTCGATATTGTCGAAGTTTCAAAACGCGTGGCTTCCATCCGTACCCAAACAAATCTGCCAGTAGGTGTAGGCTTCGGTATTCGTGATGCAGCAACGGCAAAAGCCACTGCTGCGATTGCAGATGCGGTAGTTGTGGGGAGTCGTATGGTACAGGCAATCGAGGCATCTAATGATGACAACTTGCTGGTGAATGTTGCAGCATTGATGGATGAATTAAAAACTGCCGTTGACGCAGCTTAAATATGGCAAGAAGGTGCTAAAAAGCATCTTTTTAAGCATGCTGTTATGCAGCATGCTTTTAAGCAACTAGGAGATTAAAATGAGTTGGTTAGATAAGATTCCACAAAAAATTAAGCGTGTCGTAGGTGCTGATAAAAAAACCGTTCCTGAAGGACTTTGGAGCAAATGTGCTTCCTGCCAGTCAGTTCTCTATCGCAAAGATCTTGAAGATAACGCAGAAGTTTGCCCGAAATGCGGCTTCCATAATCGCATCGGCGCCAGAGCCCGCTTGGTTCAGTTATTAGATGCTGAAGGCCAATTTGAAGTTGGCGCAAATGTGCAGCCACTTGACCCTTTGAAATTTAAGGATAGTAAAAGCTATGCTGACCGTATTAAAGAATCGCAAAAGGCTGTAGGTGAGACGGATGCACTGATCGTCATGCAAGGCAGTATCAAGACTATCCCGGTTGTTGTTGCCGTATTCGAATTCAAGTTTATGGGCGGCTCCATGGGCTCTGTTGTGGGTGAACGTTTTGCCCGCGGTGTGCAGACCGCAATCGATAACAAAATGGCATTTGTCTGTATCTCTGCCAGTGGTGGGGCACGTATGCAGGAAGGCTTGCTGTCATTGATGCAGATGGCAAAAACCAGCGCAGCACTGACTCAATTAAGTAATGCCGGTTTACCTTATATCTCAGTGCTAACAGACCCTACAATGGGTGGAGTTTCCGCAAGTTTTGCCATGCTGGGTGATGTGATCATGGCCGAACCACAGGCTTTGATCGGCTTTGCCGGTCCACGCGTGATTGAGCAAACTGTTCGTGAAACATTACCGGATGGTTTCCAGAAATCTGAATTCTTACTTGAACATGGCGCCATTGATTTAATTGTAGACCGACGTGAGATGCGTAATAAGCTAGCGAACTTATTGTCTAGCTTCATGGGTTTGCAGGCCGCAGCTTAATTAATAATCCATACGAATTATAAAACGATTCACTCTACTTATACTATGCCTAAAGGCTTTGCGTATGTTTGAAGACCTAGTGTATGCATGAAGGCCAGGCCTGTAAAGACTTGGCCGCCAGGGATTTACCTTCATGGCTAAGCTATATTGAAAGTTTGCACCCAAAGTCAATTGCCATGGGCTTGGAGCGTGTCAAATCCGTCACTGCACGCTTAAAACTTAAACCAAATTTCACCATTATTACCGTGGCGGGAACCAACGGCAAAGGCTCGACTTGTGCCATGCTGGAACAGATTTACCTGCAAGCTGGTTATCATGTTGGCTGCTATACTTCGCCGCATTTACTACGCTATAACGAACGGGTACGGGTTGATGGGGTAGAGGTGGCCGATGCTGATCTCTGCGCGGCTTTTGCCGCTATAGAATTGGCGAGGATTGATGGCGGTGACAATTCTCCGATCCAGCTTACTTATTTTGAAGTGGCGACATTAGCGGCTGTTTGGCATTTTATGCAGGCAGATATCAATGTCGCTATTCTGGAAATAGGGCTAGGAGGCAGGCTGGATGCAGTGAATACCTTTGAGCCTCATTGCACGATTGTGACTAGTATTGATCTCGATCATCAGGAATTTTTGGGTGATACCCGCGAGAAAATCGGCTTTGAAAAAGCTGGCATATTTCGTGAAGGGATTCCTGCCATCTGCGGTGATGATGTTCCGCCGGATAGTCTTATCCAACATGCACGAGAAATCCATGCAGATTTGCAATGTATCCACCACGATTTTGATTATCAGCGTCTCAATGACAGCTGGCAATATATTAGTGGTAAGCAAATAAAATATAAACTGCCTGCACCTGCTTTACAAGGCGCATATCAGTTCAATAATGCGGCCTGTGCAATTACTGCTGTTGAATCGCTGCAAAGTAGCTTGCCTGTCACGCAAGAGGCGATTGCCGATGCGATGCGCCAGGTCATGCTAGCTGGGCGTTTCCAGGTAGCGGTTGAACATCCCAACCATTCTCCTAAAGTGATTCTGGACGTAGCGCACAACCCGCATGCGGCCAGTGCATTAGCTCGGAACCTAAAGACTAGCAGGCAAATTAAGGGTAAGACTTTAGCAGTGTTTGCCATGCTGGCAGACAAAGATATCCCTGGGGTAGTCGAAGCAGTCAAGGATGATGTAGATGTTTGGTATATCGCTGGCATAGATCATGTGCGAGGCGCGCTAGCGAATGACTTAGCGGCGATAGTTACAAAAGTTATACCAGCGGCTGATACCAATATCTTTAATACGGTCGCGCAAGCCTATGCACAAGCCTGTATTGATATAAGCGAAAATGATAAAATAATCGTATTCGGTTCTTTCTTCACGGTTTCAAGCGTCATGCAAGTCATTGAGTCATCAACCAATCTTTAAGGAAGCAGCAATGCCACCTGAATTACCTAATGAACAAGAGCTAATACTAAAAAAACGCGCACGCCGCCGCTTGGTTGGGGCTATTGCACTGGTGCTTTTAATGGTGATTGTCTTACCGATGATATTGAAAGACAGGGCAGCGCCAGACGTGCAGGATTCCATTAAGATCAGTATGCCGGAATCAAAAACGGATGATTTTAATTCTACGGTGATACCGCAGGACGGTAATGCTGGCACACCAACGCCGGAAGAAGGAGCTGCAGTGCCGGATGCGCCCGCGGATGTTGCAGAGCCTCATAAGTCAGAGCCTAAAGTCACTGATGTAAAACCTGCTACCGAAAAAGCCGTTGCAGAGAAAGCTACAGAGAAGCCTGCAGAAAAACCAGTAGCTAAAACTGAAAGCAAAAAGGCAGAATCGGCTAAAACTACAGTAGCAACACTCACTAAAAACGAAAGTTTTACGGTGCAGATTGGTGTATTTTCAGATGCTGCCAATGTTAAACAGTTGCAAGATAAGCTTAAACAGGCAGGTTATTCATCGCATACGGAAAAACTTTCAACTGCTAAGGGTGAAAAAATCCGCTTGAGGGCCGGTAACTTCAATTCACGCCAAGATGCTGATGCCGCGTTAAGCAAAATGAAACAGGCAGGACTCACAGGTATGGTGATGACTAATAATTAATATGGCTAAATTTATCTAAAGTAAAAATAGATGACCATATTCGATTACGCAGTACTTGTAATTATCGGTTTATCCATCATATTAAGTGTGATGAGAGGACTGGTCGCAGAAGTACTCTCAATTGCCGGCTGGATCGCCGCATTTTTTGTGGCTAAGACTTACACGACTGAAATATTGCCGATGATGCCTCAGGATATCCCTAGTGAGTCTTTACGGGTGTTGGCGGCTTTTCTAGTACTGTTTTTAGCTACTCTATTAGTAACTACATTATTAGCCATTGCACTTTCAGCAATATTAAAAAAAATAGGTCTGGGTTTGCTCAACCGATTGTTAGGAGCTTTGTTCGGCATTGTCCGCGGCCTGTTGATTGTATGCATTATCGTTTTTCTAGCAGGTTTAACCGATATTCCAAAAGATGCGCGTTGGCGCAACGCAATGTTCAGTGCGCCTATTGAGGCCATGGTCATTAATATGCTGCCGTGGTTACCGGAAAGCATTGCCAAGCATGTCAAATACGATTAAATTGGCGCTACATGACCTGAATTGTGGCGCGAAGTAATTTTTACAGAATTTACAACTTAAGGCTTTATTCATGTGCGGAATCATAGGCATTGTCGGTAAGAACCCAGTAAACCAGCTTTTGTACGATGGCTTACTGGTATTGCAACATCGTGGGCAGGATGCCGCAGGCATCGTCACTTGTGATGGCAACACTTTCTTTATGCATAAAAATAATGGCCTGGTAAAAGATGTTTTCCATACCCGCCACATGCGTAGCCTGATTGGTAACGCTGGTATCGCTCATGTGCGTTACCCGACTGCTGGCTCTTCTTCAGCAGCCGAAGCACAGCCTTTCTATGTGAACTCACCTTTTGGCATTGTACTGGGACACAACGGTAACCTGACCAATTCTGAGCAGCTTAAATCAGAAATGTTCAGGCAGGATTTACGCCACATCAATACCACTTCTGATTCTGAAGTATTGCTGAATGTACTGGCACATGAAATCGAAAAAACCTCGCAAAACGCTGTTCTCAATACAGACATGGCATTTGATGCTGTTTCAGCAGTACATAGGCGCTGTAAAGGGGCATACGCTGTAGTAGCGATGATTGCGAACTTCGGTTTATTGGCTTTTAGGGATCCGCATGGTATCCGTCCATTGGTTATTGGAAAATTGGATACTGACAAAGGTACTGAATATATTGTTGCTTCAGAAAGCGTTGCATTAGACGTATTGGGCTTCAAGCTGGTCCGTGACGTTGAACCTGGCGAAGCTATTTTTATTGATATGGATGGTAACTTCTATTCACGTCAATGCGCAGAGAATCCACAACTTACCCCGTGTATTTTTGAATATGTTTATCTGGCGCGTCCGGACTCTGTGATTGATGGTGTGTCTGTTTATCAAACACGTTTGGATATGGGTACCAGTTTAGCTAAAAAGATTAAACGCGATTGGTCGCATCTTAAGATTGATGTGGTCATTCCAATCCCGGATACCAGCCGCCCAAGCGCATTGCAACTTGGCATTGCTTTAGGGCTGGATTATCGAGAAGGCTTCATAAAGAATCGCTACATTGGCCGTACATTCATTATGCCGGGCCAAGCACTGCGTAAAAAATCAGTACGTCAAAAATTAAATCCTATTGGAATCGAATTCAAAGGCAAGAATGTATTGCTGGTAGATGACTCTATCGTGCGCGGCACAACTTCACAGCAAATCGTACAGATGGCGCGTGATGCCGGTGCAAACAAGGTGTATTTCGCCTCTGCTGCGCCACCGGTGCGCTTCCCGAATGTGTACGGTATTGATATGCCTAGCCGTGATGAATTATTAGCCACTGGCCGTACCGATGAGGAAATCTGTAAAGAAATCGGCGCGGATGAATTGATTTATCAAGATTTAGACGCTTTGGTACGAGACATCAAATTAAGCAACCCTAAAATGAAAGTATTTGACTGTTCTTGTTTTGACGGCAAATATGTCACCGGTGATATCGATGATGCTTATCTGGCACGTATTGAATCAGCGCGTGGCGACATGAATAAAAAACAGAAACCAGCGAACTCCAGCACGCAAATGGACTTGAATTTAGTGGGTTCTAACGAGGAAGAGGAAGCTATCGAGGCTTGACGCTTCGTACCGATAGGAATAACATAGATTTGCGCTGATTTGAGTTTGCCAATATTAATCAAGGCCACACTCAGCTTGCGGGCGCATTATAAACACAGCTAAAGCGAGTAAAAAAGAACCCGTTTTTAGCTCATGCTTTAACGGGTTTTTTTATGCCCCAAGCTATTTAAATAAGAAATTGAGGTAAGCATGACAGAACAAAAAACAACACAACTTATAGGCCAAAATTGGCACCCTGAAACGCTTTCTATTCGTGCCGGCAGCGAGCACAGTGCATTCGGAGAGAACTCAGAAGCGATATTCCTGACATCAAGCTTTGTATTTGAGAATGCAGCTCAAGCCGCCGCTCGTTTTAGTGGCCAAGAACCCGGTAATATTTATTCCCGTTTTACTAACCCTACAGTGACGATGTTTCAGAATAAGCTGGCGGCGCTAGAAGGCGCGGAAAGCTGCGTGGCTACATCTAGCGGCATGTCTGCCATATTAGCCTGCGTAATGGGTTTGTGCTCTACAGGTGACCACGTGGTGGCATCGCGCAGTATCTTTGGCACCAGCGTGCAATTGTTCAGTAATATATTGGCGCGCTGGGGCTTGCAAGTGACTTTTGTTTCGCTAACAGATCCGGAAGCTTGGAAAGCAGCTGTACAAAAAAACACTAAATTGTTTTTTGTGGAAACACCATCAAACCCACTTACGGAAGTGTGCGATATCGCAGAGCTAGCAAATATTGCCCATGAAGCAGGTGTTTTACTCGCAGTGGATAATTGCTTTTGCACACCCGCTCTACAGAAACCATTAGATTTAGGCGCAGATATCATCATTCATTCTGCTACCAAATATATTGATGGCCACGGTCGTTGTTTAGGTGGAGCAGTGTTAGGCAAAAAAGATGTGCTCGAACCTGTTTACGGATTCTTACGCACAGCTGGCCCAACCATGAGCGCATTCAATGCATGGGTTTTTTTGAAGGGTTTGGAGACTTTGCATGTGCGTATGGATGCGCACTCGCGCAATGCCTTAGCATTGGCGCAGTGGTTAGAGCAGCAACCTAAAGTCAGTCGTGTCTATTACCCTGGTTTGGCCTCGCACCCGCAACATGCGCTGGCAATGCAGCAGCAGAAGAGCGGCGGGGCGATAGTGTCGTTTGATGTAAAAGGTGATAGTAAGTCTGGAGGTAAAGATGTCGCTTGGCAATTGATAGATGCTACGCAGATGATTTCAATTACCGCTAACTTAGGCGATGCAAAAAGCACCATTACCCATCCGGCAACTACCACCCACAGTCGTGTCAGCGCAGAAGCTCGCGCAGCTGCAGGAATCAATGATGGATTGGTCAGAATCGCGGTAGGTTTAGAGCATATCGAAGACATTAAAAACGATCTCGCTTATCTTTCAAATTAAGCGCAAAACCATGCAGCTTCTCTACCGTTAAAACATACTCGATAAATGGTGGAGAAGCTCATAAAATCTGCTCAATAGCAGGGTAATCATGCTAGAATTTGGCTGATATAAAAACTATTAAAAGTCAGCTAAACATGAGTCAAGACAGCAACCAATTCGCTAAAGAAACCCTGCCAATTTCGCTAGAAGATGAGATGCGTAGATCCTACCTAGATTACGCAATGAGCGTGATTGTAGGGCGTGCATTACCTGATGTGCGAGATGGTCTTAAACCGGTGCATCGCCGAGTATTATTTGCGATGCACGAGCTCTCAAACGACTATAACAAACCTTACAAAAAATCTGCTCGTATCGTTGGTGATGTGATCGGTAAGTATCATCCGCATGGCGACACTGCGGTATATGACACCATCGTGCGTATGGCGCAGGATTTTTCTCTGCGCTACATGCTGGTGGATGGCCAAGGCAACTTCGGTTCTGTAGATGGCGATAATGCGGCGGCGATGCGTTATACGGAAATCCGTATGGCGAAAATCGCGCATGAATTATTAGCGGATATCGACAAAGAAACTGTTGATTTCGGCCCGAACTACGACGGTTCTGAGCATGAACCGCTCATTATGCCAGCGCGTATCCCTAACTTGCTTATTAATGGCAGCTCAGGCATTGCCGTGGGAATGGCAACCAACATTCCTCCACACAACTTAAACGAAGTGCTGGACGCTTGTTTTACGCTACTTAAAAACCCGGATACCGGCATTGAAGAGCTGATTGAATTGGTTCCTGCACCAGACTTTCCAACAGCCGGCATTATTTACGGAACAATAGGCGTTAAAGAAGGCTACCGCACAGGTCGTGGCCGCGTGGTAATGCGAGGTCGCACCCATGTGGAAGATTTAGAACGTGGTGGCCGTCAGGCGCTGATTGTCGACGAGTTACCGTATCAAGTTAATAAGAAGACTTTCGTTGAGAAAATCGCTGAGTTGGTCAACGAGAAGAAAATCGAAGGTATTTCGGACCTGCGCGACGAGTCCGATAAATCCGGTATGCGGGTAGTGATTGAATTGAAGCGCGGTGAGATTGCCGAAGTTGTGCTGAATAATCTGTATAAACAAACACAGCTGCAAGATACCTTCGGCATGAACATGGTGGCCTTGCTGGACGGTCAGCCGCGTTTACTGAACTTGAAACAGATGCTGGAGGCGTTCCTGCGTCATCGCCGCGAAGTCATTACACGCCGTACCGTGTTTGAATTGAAGAAAGCGCGTGATCGGGGCCATGTGTTGGAAGGCTTGGCAGTTGCGCTAGCTAATGTGGATGACATGATTGCGCTAATCAAAGCCGCACCTACGCCACCGGAAGCTAAAAAGGACTTGATGGCTCGCGTATGGCAATCTCCAGTGGTTGAAGAGATGCTTAAGCGTGCTGCGATGGAAGCGTCGCGCCCAGAAGGTTTAAGTATTGATTTTGGCTTAACGCCAAATGGTTACAGATTAAGTGAAGTGCAAGCGCAGGAAATCCTGCAAATGCGCCTACAACGCTTGACTGGCCTGGAACAAGACAAGATTGTGACTGAATACAAAGAGGTGATGGACATCATTGCAGACTTGCTCAATATTTTAGCGACACCATCCCGTGTAACTACGATTATTACCGATGAGTTGACGGAAATCAGAAAACAATTTGGCGACAAACGCCGCAGTGAAATCGTTGCAAATGCCCAAGATTTGTCCTTGGAAGACCTCATTACGCCGCAAGACGTGGTAGTCACGCTTTCACATACTGGCTATGTAAAATCACAACCGCTGGATGAATACCGTGCGCAACGTCGTGGTGGTCGTGGTAAACAAGCTGCACCGACCAAAGAAGACGACTTTATCGACAAGATGTTCGTCGCGAACACGCATGACTACATCCTGTGCTTCTCTAGCCGTGGTCGCGTGTACTGGCTGAAAGTATATGAAGTGCCGCAAGGCAGCCGTATCGGCCGTGGCAAACCGATTGTAAACTTGTTCCCATTGGAAGAGGGCGAGAAAATCAACGCCATACTTTCCGTTAAAGAGTTTGACGAAAACCACTTTATTTTCATGGCAACTGCGCAAGGTACCGTGAAGAAAACTGCTTTAAGCGAATTCGCTAACCCACGTAAATCAGGCATTATTGCCATTAATTTGGATGATGGCGATTACTTGATCGGTGCGGAAATCACCAATGGTAGTAACGATATCGTGCTTGTTTCTAATGGTGGTAAGGCAGTTTGGTTCACGGAAAACGATGAGAAAAATGGCGTACGCCCAATGGGTCGTGCAACACGTGGCGTACGCGGCATGAAGTTGGCTGCAAAACAACAAGTATTATCCTTGCTGATTGCGGATAGTGACCAACAAACGGTATTGGTAGCAACTGAAAATGGTTACGGCAAACGTACGGTATTGGCAGACTTCCGTCATTCAGGTCGAGGCACACAAGGTGTTAAAGCGATTGCGATCAGCGAACGTAATGGTTTGGTAGTAGCAGCAAAACTGGTGAATGAAGAAGATGAAATCATGCTCATTACCACTGGTGGGGTGCTAATCAGAACGCGAGTGAAAGAGATTCGTGAACTGGGTCGTGCGACACAAGGCGTCACATTGATTAATTTAGGCGAAGGTGAAAAACTTTCCGGCTTAGAAAAAATCGTGGAAACGGATGATCCAGAAGCAGTGGAATAAGTGTTTCTATCTAAGCCATAAACTAATTAAACATAGATTAATAACGTATAAAAATACTTGAAAAATATTAAGACGAATGAAGCAAATATTTAATTTCTCAGCTGGCCCAGCAGTGTTGCCAAAACCTGTTCTGGAACGCGCGCAGGCTGAAATGCTGGATTGGCATGGTTCTGGTATGAGCGTGATGGAGATGTCGCATCGCGGTAAAGAGTTCACCAGCATTTTAGAAAAAACCGAAGCGGATTTACGTACGCTTATGGCTATTCCTAGTAATTACAAGGTGTTGTTTTTACAAGGTGGAGCGATTGCTGAAAATGCCATGATTCCCTTGAATCTACTCAATGGCGGTAGTGCAGATTATGTGGTGACCGGGTCTTGGTCAAAGCGCAGTGTGGATGATGCCCAAGCGTATGGAAGCATCAATGTAGTTGCCAGCAGCGAAGTGGATAAATTTACTTATGTACCGGCTTATTCAAGCTGGAAACTGAATAAAGACGCCGCTTATTTGCATATTTGTACTAATGAAACGATTAACGGTGTTGAGTTTGATGGGTTACCGGATGCAGGCAGTGTGCCTATTGTGGCTGATATGTCTTCGCATATATTGTCTCGCCCGGTGGATGTGAGTAAATATGGTGTGATCTATGGCGGCGCGCAAAAAAACATTGGCCCGGCAGGCTTATGTATCGTCATTGTGCGTGAAGATTTATTGGATAGAGCGTCTAAATTAACGCCGGCGGTTTTCAATTGGAAGATACAGGCTGAAAATCAATCCATGATCAATACGCCGCCAACCTACAGCATCTATATTGCTGGGCTCGTATTTGAATGGTTGCTTGCACAAGGCGGAGTGTTGGCTATTGAGCAAAAAAACATCGCCAAAGCGAAATTGCTTTATGATTACATCGATAGTACGGATTTTTACTCTAATAATATTGCGCTGAATAACCGCTCACGGATGAATATACCTTTTACTTTGCATAATGAGAGCTTGAATGACGCTTTTCTGAAAGGTGCGGCAGAGAATGGACTGTTGCAGTTAAAAGGTCATCGTATGGTAGGTGGAATGCGAGCTTCAATTTACAATGCAATGGCAATAGATGGCGTCCAGGCCTTAGTTTCATATATGCAAGATTTTAAAAGTAGGCACTAATTTAAAGCATGAGTGACCAAAAACTAGAAAAATTAAAATCTTGCCGCGACGAAATTGATGCGCTGGATAACGAGGTATTGCGCCTGGTAAGCCGCCGGGCCCATCTTGCCCATGAAATCGGTGGACTGAAAGATGATGGCGTTATCTATAGGCCAGAGCGTGAAGCGCAAGTACTACGACGCCTGATTGAACTGAATGGCGGGCCACTCTCTGCAGAAGCCGTGACCAATATTTTCCGTGGCATCATGTCCAATTGTAGGGCACTAGAAAAAGAGCTTTCAGTCGCATTCTTAGGTCCGCTAGGTACATTTAGTGAAGAAGCTGCCAATAAACAATTTGGAGGTTTATCTGCCCCTATGCAATGCAGTTCAATCGACGAAGTGTTCAGGCAGGTAGAAACTGGTCAGGCTAACTACGGCGTGGTGCCGGTAGAGAATTCAACAGAAGGCGCGGTAAGCCGTACACTTGATCTCTTGATGCAAACCAGCCTTAAGATATGTGGAGAAATCGAGCTGGCCGTGCACCATAATCTGCTCTCCAAACACGATAGTCTTGCTGGTGTCCAAAAAATCTATTCACATGCGCAATCTCTTGCACAATGCCATGAATGGCTTAACAAAAATTTACCGAATGTTGAGCGTGAATCGGTGGTTAGCAATGCTGAGGCTGCTAAACTAGCATCTATAGGGAGAAGTGCAGCAGCAATAGCCAGCAAGCGAGCTGCAGAGCTGTTCGACTTAAATATCCTCGCAGAAAATGTTGAAGATGACCCAAAGAATACGACACGTTTCCTGGTGCTTTCGCAGCATGACGTAGCACCGTCAGGAAAAGATAAAACCTCATTGGTTATGGCGACAAAAAATGTGCCTGGTGCAATGCTTGCCTTACTAGATCCGTTATCCAGGCATAATGTGAGTATGACCAAGTTCGAATCAAGGCCATCAAAAATAGGTATGTGGGAATATGTGTTCTTTATGGATATTGAAGGACATTCCCAAGATGCTAAAGTCCAGGCAGTAATTGCGGAATTGGAAACTAGGGCTTCATTTCTAAAATTGTTAGGATCGTACCCAGTAGCGTTGATTTAGTAGTTTTGATTAGTTATTTGATTTAGAGCGCAGTACTATAAAGGATAATAATGCCTTTAAGTGAATCAATATTAAGTAATACTGCCTGGAATAAATTTTCTCTCAGATTCGAAAGTGCGCGTCTCGAAGCGCATTATAGAACACATATCGCCCCACGCTTGCTTGCTCAATCCCGATTGGCACTGATCTTAGGGGCCTTGATGTATGAAATGTATGGCATCCTGGATTTTCTTTTGGTGCCAAAAAACATTATCGATAAAATCGAATTTATCCGTATCAGCACCACCTTTGCGATCATTCTTGTATTCGGGGTAAGTTTTACCAAATATTACAAAAAATATAACCAAGCATTACTGATCTCAATCTTAATGTTTGCTGGTATAGGGCTAATATGGAAAATGGCCTTAATCGATCAGCACATATTTTCCTATTATTTTTCTGGAATGATTTTACTGCTATTTTGGATACATGCTTTTAATATCCTGAATTTTATTAATGCTTTTTACTGCACTCTCACGATTACTGTACTCACCACCACCTCGTTCTTTACAATATTTACGTTTAACTACAATGAGACCATCTGTTATATCTTCATCTTGTTTGCTGCTTTCGGTGTCTCAATGTTTTCTAGCTACATTTCAGAAAAAGTGGACAGGTCCCTGTTTTTAAGGGAAAAAGAACTGGATAGGGAGCGTTACATCCAGCGCGAACGAGCAACTCACGACAGTTTGACTGGTTTGCCGAATCGGGTTTTGTTGATGGATAGAATTGCTCAGGCTATCCATGACTCCCATCGTAATCATCAGGTTTCAGCAGGTGTTTATCTGGATTTAGATAATTTTAAGACAGTTAATGACACCTATGGTCATGTGGTTGGAGATTACGTGCTAATGGAAGTTAGTTGGCGCTTAACAGCCATTATGCGTGCAGCAGATACGGTAGCCCGCCTATCGGGGGATGAGTTTTTTGTACTGGCACGTGATATAAAAAGTGTAGAACAGGCAAAAACTTTCGCTAATAAACTTTTAACACAGATAAAGAACCCTTACTTTTTTGATGGACAGCAATTAACTACTGCGTTATCAGCTAGTATAGGTGTTTGTGTTTTCCCTTATGAGGATGTCACAGCGATGGGTGTCATAGATAGGGCTGATCGTGCAATGTACCAAGTTAAATTAAGTAATAAATCAGGGGTGAATGTTTCCCAATAGTGGTAGCGAACCAGCGCATGACACAGCAATCGTAGCCTAATCACCTCTGTCAATATGAAAGGCGTGTTAAAATAGAGGTAACCCACGGCGAAAGCCGTTTTTTTTGTTTGTAAAAACAAGCTTTTAAGCTTAATTTAAATTTAGTATCTATATTTTGTTTTAATCGCCATGAATAAATTAGCCCCGAAACATATTCGCGCCATTGCACCCTATCAAGGTGGAAAACCTATCACAGAGCTTGCTCGTGAAATGGGGTTGCAACCTGAAAATATCATTAAGCTTGCTTCCAATGAAAACCCCTTAGGTATTAGCCCCATGGCTGAATTTGCTATACAGGAAGCATTAGCTGATATTGCACGCTATCCGGATGGAAACAGCTTTGCACTACGTGATGCGGTAAGCAAGAAATTCAATGTGGCGCCAGCGCAGATTGTTTTCGGTAATGGTTCTAACGATATTCTGGAATTGACTGCACGCGCTTTCCTGACTGATGAATGCGAAACAATCTATTCACAACATGCTTTTGCAGTATATCCATTGGTTACGCAGGCTACCGGTGCTACCGGTATGGTAATCCCTGCTAAAGACTTTGGTCATGATTTAACCGGTATGTTAAAAGCGATTAATGCGAAAACCCGCATTATTTTTGTAGCGAATCCTAATAACCCGACAGGGACACTGTTAGCCAAAGATGAGTTACTTGCGTTTCTAAAGCAGGTGCCTAAGCATGTGCTTGTGGTGCTAGATGAGGCTTATGATGAGTATCTCTCAGCCACAAATAAGTCTGAAGCCATTGGCTGGTTGAACGAGTTTGATAATTTGATTATCTCTCGTACCTTTTCCAAAGCTTATGGTTTGGCAGGCTTACGTGTCGGCTTCGGTTTGATGCACGCAGATGTTGCCGATATTTTGAATAGGGTACGCCAACCCTTTAATGTGAATTCAATCGCTCAGGCTGCAGCGGTTGCTTCGCTTGCAGATGAAGATTTTGTAGCGCGCAGTTATGCGGCAAATCAGGCCGGTATGGCGCAATTGACCCAAGGTTTTAATCAACTTGGTTTAACATACATTCCTTCCTATGCAAATTTTGTAAGCTTTAAAGTGACAAATGCAGCGATGGTTAACCAGCAACTTTTGCAAAACGGCGTTATTGTTAGGCCCATAGCCAATTATGAGATGCCGGATTACTTACGTGTGAGTGTGGGTTTATTTAGCGAAAATACCCGGTTTTTAGAAGTGCTGGCCCAAATATTAGATGGTACAAATTTGAAAAGTAGCAGTAAATGACTGATTTGGAAAAACAAACTTATGAAAAGCTAGCGACAGATGACGTCCGTATTCGTGAGATCAAGGAACTCATCACGCCGCTGGCATTATTGAGCCGTTTGAAAGAGGGCTTGGAGACAACCCATAATATCCTTGCCACACGTGCTGCAATCCACCGTATCCTGCACCAAGCCGATGACCGTTTGCTGGTTATTGTGGGCCCTTGCTCAATTCATGACACAGAGGCTGGGCTGGAATACGCTAAACGCTTACTGGAAGTGCGTAAGACTTTGGCTGCTGACTTGTTAATCGTTATGCGTGTGTATTTCGAAAAACCACGTACCACAGTTGGTTGGAAAGGCCTGATTAATGATCCTTTCCTGGATGGCAGTTATCGCATCAATGAAGGCTTGGAGCGTGCACGTAAATTTTTGCTGGACGTGAACGAGATTGGCATGCCTGCTGGTATAGAGTTCCTGGATACCATCACACCGCAATACACCGCTGATTTAGTTAGCTGGGGCGCCATTGGCGCGCGTACTACTGAGTCGCAGGTACATCGCGAGCTTGCCTCAGGCTTATCTTGTCCCATAGGGTTTAAAAACGGTACTGATGGCAATGTGCGTGTCGCTATTGATGCCATTAAAACGGCCGCCAGTCCGCATCATTTCCTTTCTGTCACTAAAGAAGGTCAGTCGGCGATTATCTCTACCACGGGAAATGAAGACTGCCACGTGATTTTACGTGGAGGAAAAGTGCCTAACTATGATGCGGCTAGCATTGATGACGCATGTAAAAGCCTAGCGACCGCAGGCTTAGCACCGCGTTTAATGGTAGATTGCAGTCACGCCAATAGCTTAAAACAGTTTAAACAGCAGATAGAAGTCGCGCTCGATGTGGGCAAGCAGCTTGCTGCCGGCGATACCCGGATCATGGGCTTGATGGTGGAGTCACACTTGAATGAAGGCCGCCAAGATCATACTCCTGGCTGCGAGCTCAATTACGGGCAATCTATTACAGATGCCTGCATAAGTTGGGATGATACAGTCCCGCTCTTAAAAGATTTAGCCGCTGCAGTGAGGGCACGTCGCCAGAAACTCTTGCAGGAAGAAATCTAGCGGGGTTTTGGTGGTGTGTGCATCATGAATTTACTTAGTCTTTATTCGGTAAGTTAGCAGTGTTGTATATTCTTTAGAGCGCGCACAATTCGTTTCACGTTGTAGCACTAATTAATTAACAACGAGATTATTAACTTACTTAAAGGAATTTAACCATGTGGACTAAACCAGCTGCTACAGAAATGCGTTTTGGCTTTGAAGTAACTATGTACGTAATGAACAAATAATTAGTCAAAACTTTTATAAAGTTTAGCTAATACAAAAAGGGCTGCCGTAAGACAGCCTTTTTTTATATGAAGAGTTTTATTTATGTTAATTGATTTGGCTTATTAGAATAAGTTTGTGTAACAAGCGTAAAATTCAGTTTTGTTAATTTAAAGTAAAAGAATCTCATGCACATTCATGTACTCGGTGCCGCAGCAGGCGGTGGTTTCCCACAATGGAACTGTAACTGTTTTAATTGTGACGGATTAAGAAAAAAAACAATCAAGGCAACCAAACGCACGCAATCTTCTATCTGCGTCAGCGAGGATGGAATCAACTGGGTATTGTTTAATGCATCACCGGACGTGTTGCAGCAAATTCAGGACTTTGCACCATTACAGCCAGGCCGTAATATCAGAGACTCCGGCATTCAAGCTGTTATTTTGATTGATGCGCAGATTGACCATACCACCGGCTTATTCATGCTACGTGAAGGTCAAGTGAAACGTGAGATCTACTGTACCGATATGGTGTATGAAGACCTGACTAGCGGTAACCAAGTGCTTAATATTTTAGGCCATTACTGTGGTATCAACCGCCATGATGTGCCTATCGATGGTAAACAAAGCTTCACCATCCCCAATGTCCCAAACCTGAAATTTACCGCAGTAGCGTTAAAAAGCGCAGCACCTCCATACTCTCCCCACCGTAATGACCCACATCCTGGGGATACTATTGGTGTACTGATTGAAGAAATCAGTACAGGTAAAAAATGCTGGTATTCCCCTGGCTTGGGTGAAATCGAACCGCATTTGCCGGAATTGATGAGCCAGGCTGATTGCATCATGGTAGATGGCACATTCTGGACCAATACGGAAATGATCGATATGGGGCTAATGACTAAAACAGCACGCAGTATCGGCCATAACCCACAGTCAGGCGAAGGCGGCATGATCGAGAAATTAGGTGAGTTCGGTCCTAAAAATGGTAAGGATGTGCGTAAAGTATTGATTCATATTAATAATACCAATCCAATCTTGCGTGAAGATTCAGCAGAGCGTGAGATTTTGAATCAGCACAAAATTGAAGTGGCCTATGACGGCATGGATATTATTCTTTAAGCGAGATTGAAAATGGCAGAACAATTAAAACAAGAAGTCTTAAAACCATGGACTAGAGAAGAGTTTGAAGAAAAACTACGTGAAAAAGGGCGTGGCTATCATATCTACCATCCGTTTCATGTGATGATGTATGAAGGTAAATTGACTAAAGATCAACTGCAATGCTGGGTAGCGAACCGTTTTTACTATCAAATTGCTATTCCGATGAAAGATGCGGCTATCCTTTCAAACTGTCCCGTCAAGGAAATCCGTAAAGAGTGGATCGTACGCATTACCGATCATGATGGCGTAGATGGTATTGATGGTCAGCCTGACCAAGTGGGCGGTATCGAAGCTTGGATTCAACTAGGCGAAGCTGTTGGTTTGACACGCCAGGATGTAACCTCACTCAAGTTGGTTAGTCCAGGCGTGCGTTTTGCCGTAGATGCTTACATTAACTTTGCGAAACAACGCTCTTGGCAAGAGTCAGTGTGCTCCAGCCTCACCGAGCTATTCGCGCCGCACATCCACCAGCAACGTATTAGCTCTTGGCCGACGATGTATCCATGGATTAAGGAAGAAGGTTTGAGCTACTTCAAAAAACGCCTGACTGAAGCACGACGTGATGTGGAGCAAGGATTAAGTGTGACGCTGGATTACTTTAGTGAAACACGTGCTAAACAACTACAAGCATTAGATATTTTACAATTCAAGCTCAATGTTTTATGGGTGATTGCCGATTCAATTATGTTGGCTTCTACCGATATCAAGGTTGAAGGCCGTGATTACTTGCGCCAACCTATAGTTAATTTTGAATAGGCTTGAAATGGAAAATAACATACAACAATCAGATATCTATGCCATTGCATTGCATCATCGCTTTCAGTGGGAAGAAGCGCAGCAAAGTTATGTGATACTTTTCCCTGAAGGCATGGTCAAACTTCATGGAGGTGCAGGTGAGGTGATTAAGCGTGTTGATGGTAATGCTACAGTAGGGGATATCGTCACGGAATTGAAAGCTGCTTTTCCGGACGCAGATGGTATTGAAGATGACATTATTGGTATGTTCGATTTAGCGGTTGGGAAGGCTTGGCTAAGAAAAGTTAATTAGGAAAAGTTAACTAATTAACCATTAGCCCAGAATTTAGGAGTAGCAAAATGACACAAACATCATTAGGTGAATCAGTCGTACAAAAAGAGATTCAATCTCAAGCGCAAAACAATGGCGTAGCAGCGAATATTACCCATACCCAGCCGCTCTGGCTGCTAGCTGAGGTGACTTATCGTTGCCCGTTACATTGTGCATTTTGTTACAACCCTACCGACTACGATAAGCATACGCAAAATGAATTAACCACTGAACAATGGATTCAAGCATTACGCGACGCGCGTAAACTAGGCGCGTTGCAGCTTGGTATCTCTGGTGGTGAACCGCTATTGCGTGATGATATTGAAGATATTGTCATTGAAGCCAAGAAATTGGGTTATTACAGCAATTTAATTACTTCAGGCGTTGGGCTTACTGAAAAACGCATCCAAGCATTTAAAGATGGCGGCTTGGATCATATTCAGCTTTCTATGCATGATATTACTGAAGAGATCAACAATTTCATTACCAATACCCGTACCTTTGAGCTCAAGAAAAAAGTTGCGGCGATGATCAAAAATCATGGCTACCCGATGGTATTGAATGTAGTGATTCACCGCTACAACATTGGCCATATCAAAGAAATCTTGGAAATGGCGGAAGCCCTTGGTGCGGACTATGTAGAGTTGGCCAATACCCAATACTATGGCTGGTCTTTGGTGAATCGTAACCAATTAATGCCGCTTAAAGAGCAAATCGATTACGCAGAAAAAATCACTAACGAGTTCCGCGAAAAAGTCGGCAATAAAATGAAGATTTTCTTTGTAGTGCCGGATTATTTTAGTGATCGCCCTAAAAAATGTATGAATGGTTGGGGTGAGGTGTTCATGATAGTGACTGCCAATGGTGATGTGTTGCCATGCCACTCGGCGCGCGTATTACCAAATATGCAGTTCCCAAATGTACGTGACAAGGGCTTGGAATGGGCTTGGAAGGATTCACCGGCATTTAACAAGTATCGTGGCACAGCCTGGATGAAAGGGCCTTGTGTTACTTGCCCAGAAAAAATGAATGATTTGGGCGGGTGCCGTTGCCAAGCTTTCTTGCTTACTGGTGATGCCGAGAGCGCCGACCCGGTGTGTTCATTGTCGCCGAACCATCATTTAATCGAAAAAGCGATTGAGGATTCTAAAAATCCAGTGTTGGCTTCGCAACCGATTATTTTCAGGACTGATAAAAATTCTAAAAAATATGCCAGCGGGGAATCTACAGAGCGTATCGAAGAATTTCACGCATTACCTTAATTAATCAATAGCATTAGACTTATAAAAGCGCGCTTGTAACCGCGCTTTTTTTATTTGGTACAATCCCGTATGAATAAAAACTCCAAAAATAAATTAATCCACGAAAAATCTACTTTCATCATTCCATTTGTACTAGCCGCTTTGGCTGCTTTAGCGCCTTTTGCAATCGATACTTATCTACCGGCTTTTCATGTGATGGGCGATAAATTAGGTGCCAGCCAGGTGCATATCCAACAAAGCCTGACTTTTTACCTCATGCCATATGCATTGATGACGCTATTTCATGGAGCGATATCTGATGCGATAGGGCGTATCACTACCATTAAATGGGGATTAAGCATTTTTGTATTGGCCAGCATAGGCTGTGCATTCGCACCGAACGTGGAAACGCTATGGTTTTTTAGGGCATTGCAAGGCGCAAGTGGCGGCGCCGGCAATACCGTAGCGCGCGCCATGGTCAGGGATTTGTTTGAAGGGGCACAAGCTCAACGCGTCATGGCGACGGTACAGATGTTATTTGGTATCGCTCCTGCTATAGCGCCTATCATTGGTGGGTTGCTATTAGGCATACACTGGCAAATTATCTTCTTATTTTTAGCGCTATACGCAGTGTTGAGTTTGATCGCTGCTGTCGTTTATCTGCCGGAAACTATGCCGGTGGAAAAGCGTTTACCTCTATCTACTAAGCAGGTGTTGAGCAGCTATCGAAAGATATTTGGCGATAAAGAGTTCAGATATATCGTATTGGCAAGCGGTGCTAACTTTTCTGCGTTTTTTGTGTACGTATTGGCCAGCCCTATATTTTTAGTAAAACATTTAGGGTTGAGTTCAAGCCAGTTCGGCTGGATGTTTATCCCTACTGTTTGTGGCATGATTATCGGTTCTTATTTGGCAAAGCATGCAGCCGGCAAATATACACATCAGCTAGTGATCAAAGTTGCTTATATTTGGATGACTGCAATCGCAATATTAAACCTTGGCATTTGCTTCTTTTTACCTGCTAGCCCGGTTTATAACATTCTGCCAGTTGCTTTGTTTAACGTGGGCATGGCATTGGCAATGCCTGTGTTATCTCTGGCCTCTTTAGATAGGCACCCAAAGATACGTGGCACTGCAGCATCTGGCCAAGCATTTATCCAAATGTTACTTTCTACCGTATCGGCGGGTTTGATTGTGCCTTTCGTCTGGTATGCACCTTTTGGCTTAGCGCTAGCCATGAGCGCCTATCTGCTGTTTGGTTGGCTGGTAATGCGCAGGAGTAAGTTATGGACGCAAGCAAAGTAAATGCGCTAGTATTACTTCGATTCAATTTACATCAATAAAAAGGGAGCAAACATGTTAAATATGCAAAGCAGTGAAAAGTGGACGCCATATGTATTGGGTTTATTGCGAATCATTGTTGGTTTTTTATTCTTGCAACATGGCTCTGCCAAGTTGTTAGGTGTGCCGCATATTGCCATGTTTGACGGCCTACAACTGATGTCGCTGATGGGTCTGGCGGGAATGCTAGAGCTGGTAGGCGGTGGCTTGATATTGCTGGGACTGTTTACTAGACCAGTTGCCTTTATTTTGTCTGGCCAAATGGCGGTTGCCTATTTTATGGCACATGCCCCCGGCGGTTTCTTGCCGATATTGAATCAAGGTGAACTGGCTGTACTGTATAGCTTTGTATTTTTATACTTCGCTTTTGCTGGCGCAGGTAAATTGAGTTTAGATAGCATTTATTGCAAGAAATCCACTTAAATATCCGAGCCTGTTAAGACGGGCTCGGTAGCTGCCTGAATAGGCGCCTCACTTTTCCAAAGTAAATATACACGGCAATCAAACTCTAGTTGGTGGTAGTTTGGCTCCATATGGCTGCATAGCTGGTAGAACGCCTTGCCGTGGTTGCGCTCCTTCAAGTGCGCCAGTTCGTGTACTACTATCATCCGTAAAAAATCAGCGGGCGCTGGTTTGAAGAAGGAAGAAATTCTTACCTCTTTTTTAGCCTTTAATTTTCCGCCTTGTACCCGTGATACTGCCGTATTCAAACCCAGCGCATGGTGCTCTATGCTCAATCGATTGTCGTAATGTACTTTGTCTAGCAGCGGTGCATTGCGCAAGAAGGCTTGTTTAATGTCGTTAGCGTATTGATAAAGCGCTTTATCGGTTTGTATGGTGTGATGTTGCGGATAGCGTTGGGCAATATATTCACCGAGCAGATTTTGCTCTTGCAACTGCCTGATTTTGTCTTGCAGAGCAGGTGAGTAATGCTGCAGATATTTAAGCGCTTGAGTCATGTATATTGAGTTGGCTTTAAAAAAAGCAAAAGGAGGCATACGCCTCCTTATTATTTGATTTAGAGTCTTTTAAGATTCAATGAGTAGTGCGCGCTTATTTGGCTTGCCATTCATTTCATCTGCATTTTCCAATGCTGGTTTGCGTGCGGTAATTACCGGCCACAGCTCTGCTAAACGTGCATTCAAGGCGATAAACTCCTGCTGATCTGCTGGGACATCATCTTCTGCAAAAATCGCTTCTGCAGGGCACTCAGCAACACATAATGTGCAATCGATACATTCATCTGGGTTGATAGCCAAAAAGTTTGGGCCCTCAACGAAGCAATCCACAGGACATACGTCTACGCAGTCGGTAAATTTACATTGAATGCAGTTTTCGGTAACGACATAAGTCATCTGGTTTTTTCCTTTTACTTTCCTGTTGCTATGCTTTTACAGGCTTAATACTTAAAACAGTATTTTAATTGATTTTGCCCGTAAATTAAAATGAATGCTTACTTACTAAACAATCATGCCTGCGCCTACGGTATTGTTGGTTGACTCGTCAATCAGGATGAATGCGCCCGTTGCACGGTTCACACTGTAGCTATCAATCATCAATGGTTGTGCTAGTTTGAATGTGATGCGAGCAATATCGTTCATTTGCAGGCCTTGGCTAGGTTGTTCTTCCAGCGTGTTCACATCTATCTTGTACGAAATTGTGCCAACTTTGGCTTTAGACTCTCGAGTTGTATGGCGCACTACATAAGTACGCGCTGCTGACATCGGTGTTTCAGATAACCAGCAGACAAAAGCTTCGATTTGTTTAACCGGCTCTTGCGCTTCGGCCGATTTAACAATCATGTCACCGCGTGAAGTGTCGATTTCATCTTCAAGCAATAAAGTGACGCTTTGCTCAGAAGTAGCACATTGCAATTGCTCTTCACCGATTTGAATGGCTTTGATTTTTGATTGATAGCCGTTAGGTAATACTGTCACAGCGTCACCTACGGCAATCTCACCAGATTCGATACGACCCATAAAACCACGGAAGTCATGTAGTTCAGGGTTGTCTGATGCATGCGGACGACAAACGAATTGGACCGGGAAGCGGAATGGTTCCAAATGTTCAGAATGCGCTGGAGGCGCCGCTTCTAATGTTTCCAGCATTGTTGGGCCTGTGTACCAAGGCATGCTGTCGCCACGATCTACAATCATATCGCCGGTGAGGGCAGACATTGGAATGAAACTGATGTCATGACCAGCGCGTTGCAAGCCAATTTCAGTCGCAAATGCTAAATAGTCTGCACAAATCTTGTCATAAACGGCTTTGTCGAAATTGACTAAGTCCATTTTATTCACAGCAACCACAATATGCGGAATACCTACTAAGTGGGCGAGGTAGGAGTGACGACGTGTTTGCGTTAATACACCTTTACGTGCATCAATCAAAATAATGGCAAGGTTGGCTGTAGATGCAGCAGTCACCATGTTGCGTGTGTATTGCTCATGGCCAGGCGCATCGGCGATGATATATTTACGTGTACCAGTGCTGAAATAGCGATAAGCCACATCAATTGTAATGCCTTGCTCGCGTTCAGCTTGCAAACCGTCAGTCAGCAATGACAAGTCAACAGCTTCCATACCGCGTTTTTTAGAGGTATTGGTGATTTGTGTGAGCGTATCAGTCAGGATGGTTTTAGTGTCGAATAGTAGGCGGCCGATGAGCGTACTTTTGCCGTCATCTACGCTACCGCAGGTCATGAAACGAAGCAATGAATCGTTATGTTGTGTATTCACATTAGTGTTTAAAGCATTCATTTAGAAATAGCCTTCCTTCTTACGTTGTTCCATGGAGGCGTCGGAAGTCTGGTCATCCAAACGTGTTGCACCACGTTCAGTAATCGTTGTAGTAGCTGTTTCCAGTACGATTTTAGTCACGTCATCTGCATCGCTAATTACTGGTGCGGTACAAGTGATGTCGCCTACAGTCCTGAAGCGCACTTGCATGTTGATGACTTCTTCACTTGCTTTGGGAGTGTTGATTGTTTCGCCGTTTGATAGTGGAACATTCACCGGGAAAATGGCTCCGCCACGCATGACGATGTCACGCTGATGCGCAAAGTAAATGCTCGGTAACTCAAGTTTTTCGCGTTCGATATACTGCCAAACGTCCATCTCTGTCCAATTGGAGATTGGGAAGGCGCGGATGTTTTCACCTTTATGTGAACGGGCGTTATATAAATTCCACAGTTCTGGGCGCTGGTTTTTTGGATCCCATTGACCGAACTCATCACGGAAACTCATGATGCGTTCTTTGGCACGGGCTTTTTCTTCGTCACGGCGTGCACCGCCGATACAGCAATCAAAGCCAAATTCTTCAATTGCTTCAAGCAGCGTCACGGATTGGTGTTTGTTACGAGGTTCGTCCGGTGATTTTAATACCACAGTGCCGCGTTTCATTGAGTCTTCTACAGAACGCACAATCAGGCGCTCGCCTAATTCAGCAGCACGCTGATCGCGGAAATCAATCACTTCTTTGTAGTTGTGACCAGTGTCGATATGCATCAAAGGGAAGGGGAATTTACCAGGGCGGAAAGCTTTTTCAGCCAAGCGTAATATGCATAAAGAATCCTTGCCGCCAGAAAATAGCAACACCGGATTTGAACACTGCCCAGCGACTTCACGCAGGATGTAGATAGCTTCTGATTCAAGCCAGTCCAAATGCGAAAGAGGTTTAGATAGTTCTGATTTTTTATTTAACATATTCAACTGCTTAATTAATATACTTGATTATCTAGTTTAACTTAAATTTTAACATTAGCTTTTAACGTGAAGCCCACACTCTTTGCTATCGGGATTTTAGCTCCGCACAGCTAGAGATATTTTGCTGTACTACGCAGAAACTGCGACAGCTGCGCAGTGCAACCTTCATTTAACATGAAGCCCGCACTCCTTGCTATCTGCGTTTTCCCACCACCATCTGCCCGCGCGTATGTCTTCGCCCATGGCGATAGCACGCGTACAAGGTGCGCAACCGATACTGGGGTAAAACTGGTCATGCAGTTTGTTATATGGCACATTAAACAGGCGGATATAAGCCCAAACTTCTTTCTCAGTCCAATCACTCAATGGATTGAATTTTTCGAGCTTATTATTCTGGTCAAATTCACGGAAAGCCAAATCAGTGCGAGTTGCTGATTGATCAGCGCGCATACCGGTTATCCAAGCTTTTTTACCGGCTAAAGCGCGTTGTAGAGGTTCCACTTTTCGCATATGGCAACAACCTTTACGTAGTTCTATGCTTTCGTAAAACGCGTTAATACCGTTGCTGCGTACATAGAACTCCACAGTTTGTGCTTGCGGAAAGAAAATCTTGAGTTTGGTGTTGTAAGTTTTTTCTGTCTCGGCAATCAGGTCGTAAGTTTCAGCCGGCAAACGCCCTGTATCCAGTGAAAATATTTCAACAGGTAATTGTTCACGCAGAATAACGTCAGTCAACACCATGTCTTCAGCACCCATGCTATTGGCAAAGGTGATTTCATGATTGCTACCGAACTCTATAGTCGCGCTTTTGAGTAACTCTAAAACATTGGCACGTTTCCGGTTAACAGACGCTTGGAGTTCTGCAGTTAACTGCGGCGTTGTGGCAGGGTTACTCGCCACAGGCTTGAGGAAAGAGACTTCGCCGCTCATTTACGCACTTCTATTCACTCTGCGCCATACGGGCTGGGCATTATCTACTGCCCCTTGGTATGGTTGGGTGAAATCCTTTAGACTATGTAATGCGTCTTCAGCACTTCTGTCGGCACGAATCAGATAGCTATCAAACCCTGAACGTTTTAGGAAAAACAATTGGTCGCGTAATACATCACCAAAAGCGCGCAGGGTATTTTTGAAACCGTAACGTGTACGCAATAGGTTACCGATAGAGAAAATGCGACCATCAGCAAAGCGCTCAACATGTACGGCAATGAGTGAAAACACATTTAAATCAGGTTCAGTAGCAGTCAAATGCTCTAGTGCTTCGTGCGTGGCCAGCCATATACCTAGTTCTTTGTTTGCTATACGGCTAACAAATTCACTTTTACGTGCTAAATAGACAGATAGTGGAACTAATACTTTGCCGCTTACTGGAATTACCGTATTAGCGATTTGCTCAGTAGTTGTTGTGTCTTCACCCGTGAGCTTGAACATCACCACTTTGCCAGCTTGCATGCGAACTTCCTGTTCAACTTTAGGAAGTTCTACCAAGGTCCATTCATCGGTGGCGATTTGATCTTTAATAATCAGGTTAGACATGTGCAGCCTCGCCTTTGGATTCCTTGGTAGCTTCTTTAGCTAAATTCTTATCTGCGTAAACGAGCGCTTTGAACGGCGCGATACCTAAGCGGCGAACCGTGTCGATGAACAGTTCTTCAGAAGTACGTTCTTTAATATAGACATCAATCAAACGTTGAATTACGCCTGGCATTTCTTCTGCCGCGAAAGAAGGCCCAATCACAGTACCGATGCTGGCATCGTTACCTTGTTTGCCGCCGATAGTGACTTGATACCATTCAGAGCCGTCTTTATCTACGCCTAGAATGCCAATGTGACCGACGTGGTGGTGACCACACGCGTTCATGCAACCGGAGATATTTAACTCGATATCGCCGATGTCATGTAAATAGTCCAGGTTATCAAATTGCATCTGGATCGCTTCGGCAATCGGTATGCTCTTAGCGTTAGCCAATGAGCAAAAGTCACCACCAGGGCAGCAAATAATATCAGTCAGCAAGCCGATGTTTGGGGTAGCTAAGCCATTAGCACGGGCTTTTTCCCATACCGAATATATATCACTGAGTTTTACATCGGCAAGAATCAGGTTTTGCTCATGAGAAACACGCAGCTCACCAAAACTATATTCTTCAGCCAAATCTGCGATTACCAGCATCTGTTCGGAAGAGGCATCGCCTGGTGCTTTGCCATGTGGCTTGAGCGATAACGTGACGGCGCGATAGCCAGGAGTTTTGTGCGAATGCAAACTGCGTTTTGCCCAAGCGGCGAAAGCGGGGTTGCTGGCGATTGCTGAGTCAAAGCTTGAGTCATGTGCAGGTAGCGCTTCATACGGCATTGCTTCAAAATGTTTGGCAACGCGTGCTAATTCAGCTTCGGTAATAGTATTCGGGCTATCTTTAAGATGCAGCCATTCCGCTTCTACCTGATTACGGAATTCATCGATGCCCAACGCTTTTACCAATATCTTGATACGCGCTTTGTACATATTGTCGCGACGACCATGCAAGTTATACACGCGGATAATCGCTTCGCAATAGGTCAGGGCATGTTGCCATTCCAGATGTTCACGAATCACTGAGCCCAGGATAGGAGTGCGGCCTAAACCACCACCTACCCATACTTTGATAGCGACTTTATTGTTGTCATCCAGGTAAAATTCCATGCCGATATCATGCGCTTGCACAATTGCACGGTCTTGCTTGGTACCCGATACCGCAATTTTGAATTTACGTGGCAGCAATGCGAATTCCGGGTGGAAGGTACTCCATTGGCGCATTATTTCTGCCATTGCGCGCGGATCAATCACTTCGTCCGGCGCGACACCAGCGAACTGGTCTGTGGTGATATTGCGGATGCAATTGCCAGACGTTTGAATGGCGTGCATTTCTACTGTGGCAAGTTCAGCCAAGATGTCAGGTGTGTCTTCAAGTTTCGGCCAGTTAAGTTGCAAGTTCTGACGTGTACTGAAATGGCCGTAGCCACGATCATAGCGTTTAGAGATATCGCCTAATTTGCGTAATTGCTTGCTAGAGAGCATGCCGTAAGGCACGGCAATGCGCAGCATCGGCGCATGGCGCTGGATATATAAGCCATTTTGCAAACGCAAAGGGCGGAATTCGTCTTCAGACAGTTCTTTCGCCAGATAACGGCGTACTTGGTCGCGGTATTGCGCAACGCGTTCATCAATAATCTGCTGATCTATTTCGTCGTATTTATACATAATGCTTAGTTTAACTTTTCCTAACAATCTTACTTTTTAGCAAGCCCTATATTTTAAAGGAAAACGCGCTAGTAATCATGCTTTATTTTGAGGGGCAACATGCGAACTACGGGGTTGCGGGTGTAAGTAATCGCAAGTAAATGTTAGTGAAATACCAGTTTCACGCCCACAAAAATCAATATCAACGCCAATGCAATACGCACCCAATGCTCAGCAAGTTTCGAGCTCAAATGACTGCCTATCCATATACCCGGGATAGAACCAATCAGCAGGATACCCAGCAATTTATAATCTACTGTGCCTAGACTGACGTGCCCTAAGCCTGCTAATAGCGTCAAAGGTACTGCATGGGCGACATCTGTGCCTACAATGGTAGTGATGGGGCGCTTCGGGTAGATAATCAATAGTGCGGTCACTCCAAGTGCCCCAGCGCCTACTGATGTTAACGTAACCAGGAAGCCCAAAATCAAACCCAAAATCACTGTCAGGTAGGGTGTCCATTCTTCATTAATCAAATGTTCGCGTTTGGAGAGCGCCGCTAATTGATTGCGAAATAGTACTGAAAAGGACGTAATGATTAAGGCAATACCCAGCCAAAATTTAATACTACTCACTGCGGCATCAGAAGCGATATCCATCTGCCTTAAGTAGAGAGTCGTCAGGATAGAAGCTGGCAAGCTGCCATAGGCCAACAGCCTAACCATTTTCCAATCGATATTGCCTAATTTGCCATGAGCAAATATTCCTACAGATTTGGTAACGGAGGCATAAAGCAAATCTGTACCTACCGCAAAAGCCGGTTTGATGTGAAAAAAGAGCACTAAAATAGGCGTCATTAAGGAGCCGCCACCCACACCCGTGAGTCCCACGAGCAAGCCGACTAAAAAGCCGGCGAAAATATATCCAAATTCCATGTGGAGTATTGTTTAATCTAAAGTAAGACCGCGCACTATACCAGCTAGCATGCACATACTTTAGAATATGTTATTCTATGCTTAGAATTTTTACTTATATAGAATGGCTCAGGAGTAGAGCTGGAGGCAATATGAAACTTCACCAATTACGATATTTGCATGAAGTGGCAAGGCAGGGTTTGAATATTACCAGTGCTGCGGATGCTTTGTATACATCACAACCTGGCGTCAGTAAGCAAATTCAATTGTTTGAAGATGAGTTGGGCCTGCAGATATTCCAACGTAATGGTAAACGTCTCACGGGTATTACTGAGCCGGGCGAACAGATATTAGCTTTGGCGGCAAAGGTCATACGTGATGTCGATAACATCAAGCGTGTAGGTGATGAGTTCAGCAATGTAGAAACTGGTACATTGACGATTGCAACCACCCATACCCAAGCCCGTTACAAGTTACCGTCCGCAGTAAAGGACTTTATGACGCAGTATCCTCAGGTCAAGCTTAACATCCATCAAGGCAACCCAAAACAGGTGGCTGAGCAGGTGGCAAGCGGAGATGCTGACATTGGTATTGCCACAGAGTCAATTAGTAGTTTTGAAAGCTTGTTATGCCTGCCTTGCTATCAATGGAATCGTTGTGTAGTTGTGCCGCACGGACACCCCTTGTTAGAGGAAGGGCCGCTAACGCTAAAAAAACTTGCAGCACACCCTCTCATTACCTATGACTTTGCATTTACCGGCGGTACGCTGGTATCCAAAATATTTACCGATGCTGGCCTATCGCCCAATGTAGTGCTGACGGCAATTGATGCAGACGTGATTAAGACCTATGTCACATTAGGGCTAGGTGTAGGCTTGCTGGCCAATATGGCTTATGACGCAGAACGCGACGCCCATTTAGTAGCCATTGATGTAAGCCATCTATTCCCGGATAGCACGACTTATCTTGGGGTGCGTAGGGATGCTTTCTTGCGTGGATATATGTATGGATTTATTGAACTAATCGCACCACATTTTAATCGCAAAGCAGTGAATGACGCGCTTAAATTCGGTGCATAATATGATTACATTTAGAAGCCCCGGCATGAAAAACTAGACATTCAACAGCATGCATAAAACCTTAATATTATTGATATGTTTAATGAGTGCTTGTGGCACTATTAATACTCATTCCGAAACTAGTAATACTCATGCCCAAACTAGGTCTGATCTTGTTGGCAAAATCAGGCCGGGCATGCCGGCTATAGACCCAACCACGGCTATTTATGAGTTACCGGTACCGGACGGCATTACTTATCAAGATGTAATAGATAGCTTAAAAAGCCTGAGTGAAGGCAAGAATTTCGTAAACCCTGCCAACTTCCCTATTGGTGAGCATATGAAAGCGCGGGGTCAGGCTCCGGCTGGTGTGTTAGAGGTTAGGGCATTCTGTAATTTGGGATTAGGTGCTGAAATCATGTTAGATCACCCTGAGTTCGTAGTATTTGCGCCATGCCGTATTGCCGTTTATGAAAAACCTGATGCAAACAAAAAATTGAAATTATTTCTGGCGTTAGATCGTCCTACCTACGATTTGAAGAGTATTAAGAACCCAACCAATCGTGCAAAAAAAGCCGCGCAGGAATTAGAAACAATCTTGCTAGAAATTATGGACAAAGCGCGTAAAGGCGATTTGTAAAATAGACCAAAACACGGAAAACAAAAATGTCAGAACCTATCTTAATCGCTAAAAACAGTGAACTCAGTAGTTTCCTCTTGCCTCGCATGGCGAATCGCCATGGCTTAATCGCTGGGGCTACTGGTACCGGTAAAACCGTCACATTGCAGACGATGGCAGAAGGCTTTTCCAAGCTGGGTGTACCGGTATTCATGGCCGATGTAAAAGGGGATTTGTCCGGAATGTCAGAAGCTGGCGGTGGCAATCCCAAAGTAGAAGCGCGCGTTCAGCAATTAGCCTTAACAGATTTTAGCTATAGTAAATCTCCAGTCACTTTTTGGGATGTGTTTGGAATCAAAGGCCACCCGGTTCGGACTACTATGGCTGAGATGGGGCCGCTATTATTGTCTCGCATGCTTAACCTGAATGATGTACAGGCTGGCGTTCTAAACTCCGTATTCAAGATTGCTGATGATAATGGCTGGCTGTTGCTGGATTTAAAAGACTTACGTGCCATGATGCAGCATGCATCGGAAAATGCCGCAAAATATATGAGCCAATATGGCAATATCTCCGCAGCAAGCGTAGGTGCGGTCCAGCGGGCATTGCTTCAATTAGAAACAGAAGGCGCTGACCAGCTGTTCGGCGAGCCTGCATTGGATTTGGATGACTTGATGCAAACCGACTCTAAAGGTCAGGGCATCATTAATATCCTGGCGTCGGATAAGTTATTCAATTCTCCGCGCATATATGCCACTCTGTTGCTATGGCTGCTTTCCGAATTATTTGAAAAAATGCCGGAGGCGGGCGATTTGGATAAACCGAAACTGGTTTTCTTCTTTGATGAAGCACATTTGTTGTTTAACGACGCGCCACAAGCTTTGCTGGAAAAAATCGAGCAAGTTGTGCGCCTAATCCGCTCCAAAGGTGTGGGTGTTTATTTCGTCAGCCAGAATCCTTTAGATATTCCGGATATGGTTTTGGGCCAACTTGGTAACCGCGTCCAGCATGCTTTGCGCGCATTTACCCCGCGTGACCAGAAAGCGGTTAAATCAGCGGCAGATACATTCAGGAGCAATCCTAAAGTAAATGTCGCAACGGCAATTACCGAGTTAGGTGTGGGCGAAGCCTTGGTATCATTTTTAGATGAAAAAGGCATTCCAACACCTGTTGAGCGCACTTTTGTTTGTCCACCCGGTAGCCGCGTAGGCCCGGCTACTGATGCAGAGCGAGTTGCAACAATCAAGGCTTCAAGCGTATATGGCTTTTACGAGAAAGCTGTGGATCGCGAATCGGCTTACGAGATTTTAAAAAATCGTACCGAGCAAACCGCAGCCACTGAGGCTAAGGAAGAGTCTGGTTTTGACTGGGGTGGCATGTTTGGTGGAGCGAGTAATAAAAAATCTACCAGCCGCTCAGATGGTGTATTTGAAGCAGCTGCCAAGAGTGCTGCCCGTGCAATAGGCTCACAGTTGGGGCGGCAGATCGTAAGAGGGGTGCTGGGTTCTATCTTAGGTGGCCGTAAATGACTGAAAACTTAAATTTCGTTGCAATACCTTACATGCTAGTTTTGCTTAGAAATTTGAATTTTAGAATCCGATAATATTTATGCATACAGACATTGAAATCGCCCAATTTGCAACTCTAGAGTCGATTTCAACTGTCGCAAAAAAACTGTATTTAACATCTGATGACTTGATCCCTTACGGCCATCATATTGCCAAACTAAGTCCTGAATGTATTCAAAATCTGCAAAACAATTCCAACGGTAAATTAATACTGGTCACTGCCATCAGTCCTACGCCAGCCGGGGAAGGTAAAACCACCACGACTATTGGCTTAGCAGATGCGTTGAATCATGTGCTCGCCCAAAGCAATAAAAAAGCCATGGTATGTATACGTGAGCCCTCATTAGGGCCAGTATTCGGCCTTAAAGGTGGGGCTACTGGCGGTGGGCAAGCCCAGGTCGTTCCTATGGAAGATATCAACCTGCATTTTACCGGCGATTTTCACGCGATTAGTGCTGCCAATAATTTACTCGCAGCATTGGTTGATAATCATTTGTACCACGGCAATGTCCTGAATATTGATCCGGATAGCGTCACATGGCGGCGTTGTATGGATATGAATGACCGCGCTTTGCGGAAAATCACGCTCGATACACATGCTAAAGATGGCGAATTGATAGACCGGCATACTGGCTTCGATATTACCGTCGCCAGTGAAGTGATGGCGATTTTTTGCCTAGCGACCTCGCTAGAAGATTTAAGAACACGTTTAGGTAATATTCAAATCGGCAGAACCAAGGCCCATAGTCCTGTGCTCGCTAAAGATTTGCAGGCAGAAGGTGCGATGACAGCTTTATTAAAAAATGCTTTCCAACCCAACCTTGTGCAAACCTTGGAGCATACGCCAGCCATAGTGCATGGTGGTCCATTTGCCAATATCGCACATGGTTGTAACTCAGTAGTAGCGACTAAAGTGGCATTGAAGTTAGCGGATTATGTGGTGACAGAGGCTGGCTTTGGTGCGGATTTGGGTGCTGAGAAATTTATTGATATTAAATGTAGAAAAACCGGCTTACAACCGGACGCTGTTGTCTTAGTAGCCACGGTGCGCGCCCTTAAATATCATGGCGGCATAGAAGTGGCGAATTTGAATGCAGAGAATCTTACTGCCTTAAGATCAGGCATCAGTAACTTACAGAAACATGTGCAAAACCTTAAACAGCATTTCGGCTTGGACGTGATTGTAGCGATCAATCACTTTACCAGTGATACAAATGCTGAAATTGCGCTGCTGCAAGCTAAAGCTGTAGCGATGGGCATCGAGGCGATTGTATGCACACATTGGGCTGAGGGCGGTGCTGGTGCTTTGCAATTGGCTGAGAAGGTTGTTGCAGTAACACGTGAGGCCTCACATACCTTTAAGTTTCTATACCCAGACAACATGCCGATTCTACAGAAATTGGAAACAGTAGCGCAGAACATTTACGGTGCGACTGGTATCGAATTATCCGAAAAAGCCCAACACACTTTGAGTAAATTGACTGAATATAGTCATTACCCGGTATGTATCGCCAAAACCCAATATTCATTTTCATCCGATCCAAGTTTGCGAGGCGCACCGCAAGGGCATGTACTTCAAGTGCGTGAATTACGATTAGCAAGAGGGGCGGAGTTTATCGTAGCGATTTGTGGCGACATGATGACTATGCCTGGCTTACCATTACATCCTGCTAGTGAGCATATCGATGTCAATGAGGCTGGCATTATTACGGGCTTGTCATAAAGGCTCGCGCAATATTTAAATAAAAATCAGTATCAATTTTACGTATTAAATACTTATGTTAGTTATTACCCAGCCAGGTTCAGCTGAACAAACCATCACTAAGTCACGTTTTATCGCTATGGCTACATCCTGTAACGATGAACGTGGTGTTGGCATTGCGCTCCGGCAGTTTGCTAGCCAACACCCCAATGCGCATCATCTGGCTTATGCTTTCCGTCTAAAACCTGATGCCGCATCCAATATGATTCAACGTTTTTCAGATGCAGGAGAGCCTTCTGGTACTGCAGGCATGCCGATTCTGAAGTTGATAGAAGGCCGCGATTTGATGAATATTTGCGTAGGGGTCATACGCTATTACGGGGGTGTCAATCTAGGCACCGGAGGCTTGGCAAGGGCTTATGGCGGTACAGCCAAGATGGCACTAGATGCCGCGAAAGCCGCCACTTTTATAGAGATGCAGCATGTGAAACTGACCATTGAATATAAACAGATGGATATGCTGACGAGGGAATTAACAAAATGTCATGGCACAATTGTCCACAAAGCATTTAACCAAAATATTGATTTAGTGCTATCGTTACCCGTAAACGAAACGCCCAACTTTTTAAATCGTTTTAAGCCATATTGAAACGAGATACTAGTATCGTGTCATTTCTGAGAAAAATATGATAAAAGATGCTCCAAAACTAATCAATTCCAAACTCACCTCAGCTTCCGTTTACGATATATGGGCGTGGGTATTGGCTGGGCTAGTATTGGTCTTCATTTTATACGCACATTTGTTATCGTCGCTCTTGGCGGGGTTGCTGGTGTATGAACTGGTGCACATAATAACGGCATTTATCGCACATAAATTCCCTTCAAAACAGGCCAGCAATCGTTCAAAACTTTGGGCAATCGGCATTTTAGTAATTGTCGTTGTCAGCTTGTTAGCCATGGCAGGTGCAGGACTTTTCGCTTTCTTTCGGTCGGATTCCGGCAGCATTACCGCTTTGCTGGCTAAAATGGCGCAGATTATTGAGGACTCACGTCAATCACTACCAGGTTGGGTATTGGAACATCTGCCCCCAGATGCTATCGCGTTTAAAGAACAGGCTACCGAGTGGCTGCGCAACCATGCAAGTACACTCCAAGTAGCAGGCAAAGAAGCAGGGCGATTTGCCGCACATATAATTTTGGGCATGATAATTGGCGGAATTCTCGCGGTGCGAGAAGCGGCGCTCCTGACAACTTTCAAGCCTTTTTCACGTGCTCTGGTAGGTCGAGTGAGCTTATTCGCTGATGCTTTTAAACGTGTTGTATTTGCCCAGTTACGTATTGCCACTATCAATGCTACTTTTACCGCTATTTACCTTGGCATTATTCTACCGTTAATGGGCATACACCTGCCTTTAGTAAAAACCATGATCGCCATTACGTTTGTGGTAGGGTTGATTCCCGTCGTAGGAAACCTAATTTCAAACACAATTATCGTAGTAGTGAGCCTAAGTCAGTCGCTAGCTGTGGCGATAGGGTCATTAATTTACTTAGTTGTAATACACAAGTTGGAATACTTTCTTAATGCAAGGATCGTTGGTGGCCAAATACGTGCCCATGCCTGGGAGTTATTGATTGCTATGCTCGCGATGGAAGCTGCGTTTGGCCTATCGGGAATGATCGCAGCGCCTATTTATTATGCGTATATCAAGTCCGAGTTACGCGCCCGTAATCAGCTCTAGTAAAACAAATATGAAATGAAAAAAGCGTACCGCAGGGTACGCTCTAATTTCAGTTTGATATGGCATGAAAATTAAACTAATTCTTAAGTTTATACAGTCGTTTTTCCAGTGTTTTTCCGGCCTTAACGTTATCTAATTTATTACCTACTGCATCCCCTAAAGCTACTAGCCTATCTTCCGGCAAGGGGTGTGTTTTGAAAAGCAAAGCCACGCTACTGTCATTTTTATCGGTTTGAGACAAGGTTTGCAATACGTCAACCAGTCCATAGGCATCATACCCAGCGCGAGTGGCGTAGCTCATACCTAAACGGTCGGCTTCATATTCTGCGGTCTTATCCAAGCTGCGCGCACTAATTTCCGCACCACTACCGATGGCTTTGCTTACCAGCTTATCGTTCTTGCCTAATTTGTCAGATAAGAAGTTCGCGCCAACGTTTAATAACTGTTGTTTTTGTAAGATTTTTAACTGATGCTTTTTGACCACATGGCCTATCTCATGCCCCAATATACCAGCTAGCTGCGCTTCATTGGTCAACTTGCGATAAATACCTTTAGTGATGACTACATAACCACCGGGCGCGGAGAATGCATTCAAATCTTCACTATCGATCACACCAAAATGCCAAGGTAGGTCAGGGCGCTCTGATTGGGAAGCTACCCAACGACCGACTGAGTTTACGTACTTCTGTAAAGCCTCGTCTTTGACCAGAGGCGCAGCACCTAATATATTTCCGGTAATTTCACGACCGATAGCGATTTCCTCTTGCTTGCTAGGGTTTTGCCAATTAATGGTTGGTTCGGCTGTTTTCCCTTGGTCAGCAGTTTTTGCAGCATCATTATTTTCTGTCGTTACAGCAGGTACATTTTTATTAGAATCAAGCTTTTCCTGTACAGCATCTTTCAGTGCACCTTTGAAATCGAATGCGGCACTAGACAAGGCCGTACCTGCTAATACACTGATAAGCAATGCAGTTATGAGAAGTTTATTATTCTTGATTTTGAGTTGAATGGGTAGTTTTAGGCGGCTTGAATTATTCATTTAGCATCTCCAGAAACAGGGGCTTTAAGGTTAGTAAAAGCAACTGTTTTTAAACCGCCTGATGCAGCAAATTGTTTACCTTGATTGGCGCTTACGGTATTGTTTTCCATAGCCTTAATTTCTGCCTCATTGAATTTGGCTGCTTTAAGGTCTTCATTACTCAAACCTCTGACACCCGTGGTTGAAACTACCTGCCCAGTTCCTGCTCGGCCATTGGCCGCGGCTAGCACACCGGAAAGCTGGTTGCCGGAACTCGAAGCGGCACCACGTTTAACTGATAACAAACGTACCCAACCAGTGCTTTTTTTGGTTTTTACCTGTAGCCATGCACCTTGTTTTTTTACTATATTCAAGGTCTCGCCCCGGCTAAAGCTACCCACTACTTTGGCGTCCGCGTAGGGTTCGTAGCGGATGCTGTCATTCTTAAGTGCACTGCCTGTTTCAGCACTACTTAAACCAGTATGCAATAGTGTATATAGACCTATTAACATCATGCATTTTGAACATTTTTTCATGAAGATTGCTCTTTCTTTAGTTCTGAAGTTGAAGTCTCTAACATAACAATAGCCTGTGAAAACAAGCTACGCCATTGGCTAGCCAGGTCGTTTCCACTATCCGGTTCTCCAATACGGATATTCAGGGTGCCGATAAGCTGTGCGTATCGCATCTGTGTATCAGTAGGGAGACCAGCTTCTTGCGATAAAGTTTTAAGTCGTTCAGCCAATTGGTCGCTATCTACCTTCACCTTTGCAGCCTCTGGTTCATTGTCCCCTTGGTAGCTCCAGCTCACGAGGATAATATCGCTGAATAAGCTCCAAATGCCCGATTGTGGCCCTTTCAGGATTTGTACGGAGGGGGAAAGCTGGCTATGTTGTTCTACGAGGCGCTGGACTTTCTTGAGTTTGCCTTCATTCATCAAGTCTTTATTTTCAATGACAATGGGCATGATCAGAACAGATGTGCCTTTCTTGCCTAATTCTACATCATCTGCAAACAAGCGTTGCAGCACCTTATCATTGGCTAGCGCATACATCTTAGCCACGCTGAAATAGATCACTGCCCAGGTGATTGGCGCAGTGATATCTAAGTAAACATGGGTAAAGTTCATGCCTAAGTAAGAGAGCACCAGCAAACTCACCTGGCTGCTGCTGAATACCTTAGTCACGCGGTCACGATCCACGTTGCGGAACATTGCTATGGCTGTTAGCCAGATCAATAACAAACTCATGAAAATGTACGAAGTCTTACCGCGCCATACTTTCAAATAATCGTTATGTTTTAGGTTATCGATAGCAGTAGCAAGAATTTCAACGCCTGGGTGTGCCTTTGCCATGGCCGTGGCTTTAACATCGAACAATGATGGCGCTGTGGAGCCAATAATCACGACTTTGTTGGCAAATTCGTTCGGTGCACGTTTCTTAACTTTGCTGGCCATATCGGTAAATACATCGCTAAACGATACATACTGGTAGCTGAATGGTTTGCCGCGCCAGTTCAACAGCATATTTTGCGGTAAATGGTCAGGAACAGGGCTGAGAGAGCTGCTAACCGCTAATGGCAAGGAGGGCAACCGCCAGCCGCTTTCGTCATGCCACAGCCGGTATTCACGCACAATGCCGTCAATATCCTGGTAGATATTATGCGTACCTAACCGCTTGGAATTTACGGCGGCTTGAAAATGCGGTAATACAATAGCAATTGGCTTCGCACTCATGGGTGTATTTGGAGGACTAGTGTTTTGTGGGATGCGTGTCACGCCAGGAATCATATTAGGTGTGATCTTGCTCAGTTCATCACTTTCCGGCGATAAACGCAGCATTGGAAAAAATGTATTGTCAGTACCGGCAATCACATCGTTAAAATAGGTATCGCTATCCGGGTTGTAAATGTCGGCGTCGCTGAACAAGATATCGAATACGATCGCTTTGGGCTGCTGCGCTTCAATATTCTCCACAAACTCGCCGAATACTTGGCGTGGCCACGGCCAGCGGCCATATTCCCCGGCCATAGCGTTTAATGAAGCTTCGTCGATATCGACAATGACAATATCCGCGTCGGCCTTAGCGACGACAATACGGTTCTTCACCATGAAATCGAAAGCGCGGTCACGCATGTTCATGCCAATGCCAAACACACTGGCATCCAATAGTACGAAGAGAGTGAGCAGGGCGCTCAGGTAAAGGTAAAAGTTATTGCGCAGCTTGCGTGTCAGGAACGCGAGCCATTGATCGATCATCAGCCTGAATTTAATCACTTTATACCCATTTTTTCTTAATCAGTTCAACAAAGAGATTTTTAAATAACCCTAAAGAGAGTTAACCTTAAGTGTGGCATAAAGTTAAGCTTTAATGAATTCCAGATTGAAGTTTTTAGTTTATTTGAGCCTATATGTCCAGGATAAAAGATAGATGAGTTGGTCACTGAGAATGGTAAATAGGCCGCATCAGGTATAATCTAGGGCTTATGATACAAATCACTATTTTATTAATTGCCGTTGTCATTCTGCTGCTATTGCTGTGGCAAACCTGGCGGGAAAGCAAGCTAGATAGAAATATCATCATCCTGCAACAGCTGGAAGAAAAACACCGCGAGATGCTACGTGATTTTAATGATGGCCTGAATAAGCTAGGTGATCGCTTGAGCGCATCTTCAAACGAAATCAGTGAGCGCCTGCGTGCAAGTGTCGCTGCTGAACTTCAGGCTACTCGTGAAGCCATGCAAACCTTACAACTGGCGCAACAGAATAGCTTGGCTTTAACGCGCGAAACTGTACTTGAGAAGCTACACATTACCTTAAGTGAGCAGGGCAAGTCTCAGCAAGCGCTCCTCAATGACACTATGTTGAAAGCCACAACGACGCTGACTCAAAGCATTGAAAGCTTGACTAAGTCAGTAGATAACCGCTTGGAAGTGATCGGTGGCAAAGTATCCGAACGTCTTGACGAAGGCTTCAAGAAAACCAACCAGACCTTTATCGATGTCATGGCACGTTTGGCTACTATAGACGAAGCGCAGAAGAAGATTGACGGCCTGACCGTAAACATGGTGAGCTTGCAGGAACTGCTAGGCGATAAACGTAGTCGAGGTGCTTATGGTGAAGTGCAACTGGAAAGCCTGATACGCAATGTATTGCCTGTCGGTACTTATAGCATGCAACATACCTTTGAAAACAATGCACGTGTTGATTGCGCGCTGTTCCTGCCTGAACCTACTGGCACTGTTGCAGTAGATAGCAAATTCCCGCTAGAGAATTATCATAGGATGTTCGACAACAGCTTAAGTGATGTTGAACAGGCCATTGCTAAAAAGCAATTTAAGGCCGATATTAAAAAACATGTGGATGATATCGCTTCTAAATACATCATCCCGAATGTAACGAGCGACGGCGCAGTAATGTTTATACCGGCTGAAGCGGTATTTGCCGAGATTCATGCATACCACCCTGAAGTGATTACTTATGCCATGAATAAGCGGGTATGGCTGGTTTCGCCTACTACGCTAATGGCAGTGCTTAATACGGCACGTGCGGTATTAAAAGATGTAGAAATGCGCAAACAAGTACATATCATCCAATCCGAATTGGGTAAATTAGGCAAAGACTTTTCACTGTTTGATAAACGTATGAAAAGCTTGGCAGACCATATTCGGCAAGCAAGTAAAGATGTTGAGGATGTGCATATTAGCAGTAAGAAAATCACTGCTGGTTTCGCTAAAATCGAGCGTGTTGAACTGACAGACCAGCCTGAGCTCATTAATACCGATTTACTGGAAATCGCTGAAAGTGCAAAAACGAGCGATGAGCCAGAACTATAAGTGCTTCTAGAGTTAAATCATCATGAACATCAAATTATTATATTTTGCCCGCTTGAAGGAAACGCTTAAATTTTCTACCGAAGATTTGGAGCTTGCTGAAAATGAGCAATGGACTGTACTTAAACTTAAAGGTTTGTTAGCCAAGCGCGGCGATACCTGGGCCCAGATGCTAATGGGCAAGCTGAAAGTGCGTGCTGCAATCAATCATGAATTGGTAGACGATAATGCTCTTATTACCAATGGGGATGAAGTGGCATTTTTCCCGCCAGTCACGGGCGGCTAGAGTATTTGTTATGACGGTTCGCGTACAACCTGAAGACTTCGATACTGGCTATGAGATTAGCCAGTTAAGAACAGCACGCAAGGATATTGGCGCTGTAGTCAGTTTTGTCGGCCAGGTGCGTGATATGAATGTCGGGGAACAGGTAACTGAACTGACGCTAGAACATTACCCGGGTATGACCGAAAAAGCTCTTGAAACGATTGTGGCACAGGCAAAAAGTCGCTGGGATGTTATAGACATATTAGTCATCCATCGTATCGGTACTTTAAAGCCACTGGATCAGATCGTACTTGTTGCAGTCAGCAGCGCCCACCGTGGTGAGGCATTTCGGGCTTGTGAATTCATTATGGATTATTTAAAAACAGAAGCGCCATTCTGGAAAAAAGAAATACTTAAATCAGGCGAAACTCGTTGGGTTGAAGCCAAAGATAGTGATGATACGGCACGTGAGCGCTGGTCTTAAATTTTAAATATAAATGGCCAAATAATCAAAGCCTGAATTACAAATACACTGAAAATATGTCAAAAATCTTAAAACCAGAACAACTTACAATTAATATCCCTGAGCAACAATTGGGATTCCCAGACACGTCAGCATTGATCTCGCAGAACAGTAAAAGTGCCCAGCACCAAGCCTGGATTGCTCAGTCTGAAGCCAAGAAATCAGCGGAATTCGGTTTGAATATCCGTCAGCAGGGTTTTAATCTTTTAGCATTAGGCGAGGCTGGCACAGGTCGCACTTCGCTGATGTTGAGTGCCATGCATGATGCCGCAGCAAAGCTGGCGCCAGGTAATGACCTGGTGGCGCTATATCAGTTTGATGCAAACGGTAAGCCGCTATTCTTGAAGTTGCCAACTGGTGCGGGAACGCAGTTGAAATTGGCTATGGATCAGTTCATAAGGCAACTTGGCAAAGAGTTAGCGACTTTTATCGAAGCCAAAATCAAGGATAGCTCTTCAGCTTCGATGGAAGCATTTTTGGATGATCAGTTAACTAGTCTTAAAGCCAGTATCGAGCACATAGCACAAAAAGAGGTACTTGAACGGCATTTCAAATTGTTAAGGCAAGATGTACTGGATTACTTGGAAGCTTGGCAACCAGCCACCGGCGACTCAGAGAGTAATCTTGAGGCTTTGCTAAGCGAGAGCTTTTTTGGGCGCTACCGCGTGAATGTGCTGGTTGAGCAATCTGCAAGCCCTAATCAGGCACCTGTTATCTACGACAATGACCCTAGTTTGCAATCATTGTTTGGTGGCATAGAGGGTGCGGGGGAATCCAGCAGTACGCCAGATTTTTTACGGTTGCGTGCCGGTAATCTTTTGCGCTCTGATGGCGGTGCCTTGTTGCTGCATCTCCGCGACCTTCTGGCAGATGATCAAAATGGCGCTCAGCTACTAGAAAAGCTGCATAGATTCTTAAGAAACTCTACGTTACAAATTGAAGATTTAACCAGTAGTAGCAACCAGGGTAGCGGCTATGTCAGCGCGCAGGCCGCAATCCCGGTCTCCGTTAAACTGATATTGATCGCGACGCGTGACGATTATTATCAGCTGCTAGAAGAAAAGCATGATTTCTTTGATTATTTCCCTATCAAGATCGAATTTGCTGAAAAAGTTAAAGCTAGTGTCGAAAATTACATGGCTTATGCTGCATTTATCGCGCAAAAATGTGAGCAATTCAAATGTCCGCATTTTACCGCTGAAGCTGTAACTGGCTTATTGCAAGCCATGCATAGATATGAGGAAGATCAAACACGTCTAAGTACGCAGTTTGCTGGCTTGGAGAAATTACTATTGGAAAGTGTTGCAGCGTCAGAGCTTAGAAATGCCAGCACAGTAACAATTGAAGACGTCAAAGCAGCAATCAACCATCGCTATATTCGCCATAGTTATATCGAAGCGCATATGCGTAATTCCATTGTAGATAACGAGCTCATGATTGCTGTGCATGGCGAGGCAATAGGCCAAATTAACGGCTTAACCCATATCGACCTGGCAGATGCCAGTTTCGGTTCGCCAGTGCGTATTTCAGCTAATTGTTATGCTGGTAACCGCGATATCTTTACCATAGATCGTGAAGTGGCTATGAGCGGGCCTACGCATGACAAAGGCGTCATGATATTGAAAAGCTGGCTGCATGCTAACTTTGCTCAATTTAACCCTTTGAACCTGACTGCTTCCTTAGTTTTTGAGCAGGAATATAACGGGGTAGATGGGGATTCCGCTTCTTGTGCTGAGCTTTTTGCAATTCTTTCTTCTCTTGCACAGTTACCTATTAAGCAAGGCATCGCAGTAACAGGCGCGTTAAACCAGCACGGTGAGGTGTTACCAGTAGGTGGCCTTAATGAAAAGATAGAAGGCTATTATAGGGTCTGCAAGGAGATTGGCTTAGATGGTAATCAAGGTGTGTTAATGCCGGAGCGAAATATTCGCCACCTGATACTGAGCGATGAACTGATTGAAGCGGTTAAAAATAATCAGTTCCAAATTGCGACTATGAATAATGTGGCTGAAGGTGTACAACACTTGATGAGCCATACATTGGAAGAGGTCAATAAGTTAGCTGAAAACAGATTAGGCGAATTCAAGCTAACTCTGGAAATGAACTTGCCGAAAAGGCATTGATAGTCTTTAACTATAAAATTCATTCCGCATCATGAGCAAACTAGAGACCGAAGATACTAAGTCCAGGCTTGATAAATGGTTATGGGCAGCACGATTTTTTAAAACCCGTAGCTTGGCTACTAATGCCATTGATACCGGGAAAGTGCATGTTGAGGGTGACCGTATCAAGCCCGCAAAAGAAGTGCATCTCGGGCAAATCATTCACATCCGCAACCGCGATTTTGAAATTGAAATTGAAGTGCTTGCATTATCCAATATTCGCAGAGGTGCGCCAGAAGCCGCACTGTTGTATTCAGAGACGCCTGCCAGTATCACAAAACGGGAAAATGCCAAAGCAACTGGCGAAGGTGAACATGCTCAACGTGAAAGGGGTATGGGGCGGCCTACTAAAAGACAAATGCGAGACATTAAGAAATTCACCGGTTTATAGCTTCTAGTGGCATAGTTTAAAGATAATAACTTTAAGGAGCTTGCGAGTAGGTATTGTTTGTTGATACACTACGTTCACCTTATGAACGCATAATGTTGGTGATAATGTTAACTGACGAATATCGCTACAAAATACTTAAAATTGTTGAAGCTAAGCCTGATATTAGTCAGCGTGATTTGGCGCGAGAGCTAGGTATTAGTTTGGGAAAAGTTAATTTTTGTTTAAAGGCATTGATAGAAAAAGGCTTACTCAAAGCAACGAATTTTCGTAATAACCAAAATAAATTGGCGTATATGTACCTGCTAACGCCTCATGGAATTGAAGAGAAATCGACCATAACATTACGATTTCTAAAAGCGAAAATGGAAGAATATGCTGTTATACAAAAAGAAATTAATATGCTGATGTTAGAAACTAAAGTAGACACGCCTTCAGAAGTTAACTTCACATCTAGTCAATCAAAGAAGCCAATTTAATGCTAGCTGTAAGAAATTTTGGTTGCTACATCACGTTATGATGCTAACAGCGTCAGTGGTTATAAATGGTGTCTTGGCCCAGGCAAAAGTTAAACAAATTTCGAAACCTGATCAATGATGGTTAAGTTAAATGCGAATTTTTTTTCAAGGATAGCATGAATGGTTAGTTATTAAATTAAAGCTGGTGGCTTTAAAAATTTATGAGAAATAACAAAATTAATCATATGTAAACGATATAAAGGATTTGCTCATGATTGACCCCCCTATTACCATCTATACGCCTGACTCATTACTCGCCAACCCTTTTAAAATGTTACGCGAAATGTTCAGGGATATTGCCGCTAGCCGTGGGCTAGCTTGGCGTCTAGCAATGAGAGATATCAGCGCACAGTATCGCCAGACTTTTCTCGGATTTCTCTGGGCGGTTATTCTGCCGCTGGCCAATACTTTAGTCTGGATATTCTTAAATCGTACTGGCGTCGTCACGATGGCCGATACAGCACTACCATACGCCGCTTATGTTTTTACAGGCACAATGCTCTGGGCTATTTTTATGGATGCACTGAATGCGCCTCTACAGGTCACTACAGCAGCCAAAGGAATGCTGACGAAAATTAATTTCCCCAGAGAAGCGCTTTTAGTCGCTGGCATTTATCAGACTCTATTCAATGCCGCGATTAAGGTGGTTTTGCTGATTTGTGCGTTACTGGCGCTTGGCATCAATCCTGGCTGGAATTTGCTTTTGTTTCCTATTGGAATAATTTCGTTGATCCTAGCAGGTACCGCTATTGGTTTATTGGTAACTCCAGTTGGTTTGCTCTATACCGATATTGGCAAAGCTATTCCCTTATTGATGCAGTTCATGATGTATTTTACTCCAGTGGTTTTCCCCATGCCTAAAGAAGGATTTGCCGCAACTATGTTCCAACTGAATCCGCTAACTCCACTTATTCTTACTACCCGCGATTGGCTAACGGGTTTTTCGCCAGAACATCTAGGTTATTTTTTCTTTGTCAACATGATTGCAATATTCTTATTATTGATTGTATGGGTAGTTTACCGGTTGGCTATGCCTATTCTAATTGAACGGATGGGTTCTTAAATGAGCGAAAGCTTAATAAAAGTTGAAGGGTTATCCAAAAAATTCTGTCTTAGCCTTAAAAAATCAATGTGGTACGGCATGCAGGATTTGGGTAATGAACTTCGCGGGCGACGTCACGGTGGCTATGGGCAACTCCGACAGGATGAATTTTGGGCAGTAAAAGATATTAGCTTTGAACTGAAGCGTGGAGAATGCTTAGGTTTGATTGGGCATAATGGCGCTGGCAAGACAACCTTACTGCGTATGCTTAATGGATTGATTCGACCAGATCAAGGCCGCATTGAAATGCGCGGTACAGTAGGCGCACTAATCGCATTGGGCGCAGGTTTTAACCCGATTCTAACAGGCAGAGAAAATATCTACGTTAATGCCTCCGTGTTAGGAATGAGTAAGCGCCAAGTAGATAGTAAGATTGATGAAATCATTGATTTTGCCGAAATTGGTGAGTTTATAGATTCGCCAGTCCAGAGTTATAGTTCAGGCATGAGTGTTCGACTTGGATTTGCAGTAGCAGCCATTCTGCTTGAACCAGATATACTTTTTCTCGACGAAGTGCTTGCTGTTGGTGATGCTGCCTTTGCTATCAAATGCCTTAACGTGATACGCACACTAGCTAACAGATCTGCGGTGGTGTTGGTATCACATAATATGCAGCACATATCGTGGTTCTGTACACGAGTTATGGTGCTAGAAAAAGGGCATCTGTTGTTGGATAGCCAAAATGTTGCAGAGGGCATTGACCGATATTACGCATTGATCAAACATCATACACAGACTTCTGGCACGGGAGATGCTGAAGTGCTTGATATGCACATCGTCGTGAATGGGGTAGCTTCAGTAGGGAAGGAGCCTGTAATTGCACATGGGGATCACCTAACGACAGTCCTTAAATTTCGATTGGAATTAGAGGCGAATATACTAATGGTCATTAGGGATGACTCATTGTCTGCCGTTATCTCCGCACCTTTAAACGACAGCAACGGTAGAATGCAGTTCCCTCCAGGGATATATCAACTGTCAATTCCATTCGGTGAGATAGATCTTAATGCGGGAAAATATTCTTTCAATATCACGATAACAGATGTTACTAGTTTAATCATTTTGGTGCGCATTAAAGGCATGTGCTCTTTCAGAGTAATTGCCACCGAGAACTTTTGGGGTAAGGTAGTACGGCCGGCATTCCCATCCCTAATAGAGCACAAAGACAAAAATGATTTCACTGGTCACCGTCTGAATGATTAAAAGTGTACTTGTAATAACTAACGTGGATACCTATGAGTTCTAAATTAACACAGGAAAAACTTATTTTTATTGGTGGAGCCCCTCGTTCTGGCACTACGCTGATTCAGCGTATCCTTGGAGCACACTCACAAGTCTACGCTGGACCAGAGTTTGATTTGATTCCCAATATTATGGAGTTAAGGAACCACTTCTTGCAGAAAGTTGCCATCGGAAGAATTTCTACTTACCTTGATGCACGGGAAACTAATGTAATTTTTGAAGAATTTATCCTATCGATATTCCAGAAAAAAGCCACTGAGACAGAAAAGTCTTATATAAGTGAAAAGTCACCCCCTAATATTGAGGTGTTTTCTGAATTGCTGGATTGCATGCCACAAGCCAAGTATATTTTTGTGGTTCGTGATCCGCGAGCGATTGTTGCTTCCTTATTGGAAGTGGGAAAAAAAATGCAGGCTGATGCAGCGCCTGTTCCATTATATTTGATGACAACACGACATGCAGTGGGCCTAGTGAATGCGATGTGGGAAAAGGGTAATAAGGCACTTCTAAGAGGTGATAATGTATTGCTTGTGCGCTATGAAGAAATCATCAGCGAACCAGAAGCGGCAATGAGGAATCTGGCTTCCTTTCTTGTAATTCCATTCGAGGAAAGTATGCTGAGAATACAAGAGAATAAATGGGATACAGAACTTAGTTCGGAAGAAGCTTACTGGTATTCAAAAGAACAGCTAAACATGGCAATTGATACACTATCAATTGAGAAATGGAAGTCAAGTTTATCTGCGTATGATCTTTATCTTATTGATCGCATACTGAAACGTATTCCTGGAATCACTGAGCATTATTCTATTGAGGTGTCAGATTCTATATTATGGTGGACTATCAATTCCTGTGAAAAACTATTAATTCGACTAAGAATGCTGATGGGGAATGTAGGAAAATTGATTTTCCATTGGTTGCCTTTTTGATCTAATTGACCAAAAATATAAGTGACATATTACTAAAAGCTTTAGAAAGTTACCTTGATTAATTCCCTATCTAATTTAGTCTTACACCACGGCACAGTTACTCGTGATCGTCGCGAGAAAAAAAATGCTCATAAAAGTGCTGTGCTTTGGTTTACAGGCCTTTCTGGGGCTGGAAAATCCACTTTGGCCCATGCGGTGGAGGAAATGCTTCATCAAATGCATTGCCATACCTATGTACTTGATGGCGACAATGTTCGTCATGGTTTATGTGGGGATATAGGCTTTTCTGATGAGGATCGCATGGAGAACATCCGTCGTATTGGTGAGGTGTCTAAGCTGTTCATTGAAGCTGGGGTGATTGTGCTTACTGCCTTTATCTCGCCCTTTAGAGCTGATCGAGAAAGAGTTCGCAAGCTGATTGGAGACCAAGACTTCATTGAAATTTATTGTCACTGTCCGATTGATGTCTGTGAAGCGCGTGATGTCAAAGGTTTGTACAAGAAAGCACGACAAGGATTGGTTAAAAACTTTACAGGTATTTCCTCACCCTATGAAATTCCAATGCACCCAGAATTGTCCATAGATACAGCAACAAAGTCTCTGGAACAATGCGTGACACAAGTAGTTGAACTGCTGCGAAGTCGGGGTACGCTATCTTCCAGCCAAAACAATCAGGACAAAGCGCTGCATAGTCTAATGCGATAGATTTATTGAATAATATAATGATACAGAGGTTGTAATGGCAAAAATTCAGGTGGGAGGCGCTGGTGGTGCACCCTCAAATAACTTCATAAGATCTTTGCGAGAATCAAAACGTAGTGATTACATCATTGGAACAACATGCGTGCCTTCTGATTTATTTTTAGCAGATGCAGAAGATAAGTATGTCGTTCCTCCTGCTACTGCAGCTAATTATCCTGAGAAAATTCTTGGGTTAATCGCAAAGGTGCATCCAGATTTTCTTCATCTTCAAAACGATTATGAAGTGAGAGCAATTTCCAGGCTACGCGATAAGGTGACTGAACTTGGTACCAAACTCTATTTGCCGAATACTGACACAATAGAAAACTGTGTTGATAAACAAAAGTCATATGCAATATGGCAATCAGCTGGCGTTCGAGTTCCAGAGACTATTTTGTTAAATAAAGAGAGCGACCTCAAGTTGGCATTTGATAAATTTGGGTCGACCATTTGGGTGCGTGCAACTGAAGGCGGCGGCGGTCGTGGTGCTCTACCTGCAGATAACTATGAGTTTGCTAAAATATGGATTGAAAGATTTAAAGGGTGGGGAACTTTTACCGCATCTGAATTACTTTCTGAAAAAAGTATCACTTGGCAATCGATTTGGCACGAGGGTGAACTCGTTGTTGCGCAGACGAGACGACGACGCAGTTGGAATTTTGGAAATAGAACTGTATCAGGTGTAACGGGCATTACAGGGGTAGGTGAAACTTGTTCAGATCCATTGGTTGACCGTATTGCACAAGATGCCATTCTTGCAATTGATAAAAGACCACATGGAATTTTCTCGGCCGATATGACTTATGATTTTTCAGGATTCCCTAAACCGACCGAGATCAACATTGGCCGTTTCTTTACTACACATTATTTCTTTACCAAGGCAGGTCTGAATTTCCCCGAGATATATTGCAATATCGCATTAGATGGGGAATTTCCAGTGTTGGAAAAGAAAATCAATCCACTTCCAGATGGGTTAATTTGGATTCGTGGTATGGATCAGGAGCCGGCACTGACAACTGTTGCGGAACTTGAAAAATTAGAAGGACAGGCATTGTGAATTCGTTGCCCAGCAAAACTTTACTTCTGACAGCTCCAACAGTATTTATCGGTAGTGGGATATAGAGTTCCTTTAAAAGAAGGATTGTTAGAAGAAGTCAATTATTTTAAGAGAGAAAATTATGGCGATTGATGAGAAAAAGCACGTCGAACAAGTATCAAACTGGTATCTGGCGGAGCAACTGGATTTTGACAAGCGTCTGATTCGTGGGCGCTATGAAACTTTAAAGGAGTATTTGATAGGCCCTAATGGTTTGGAGTTGGGATCGGCAGATGGGCAGATGACTCGGTTCCTTCTAGCCGATTTCGAAAAATTGACTATTGTCGATGGTGCTCCAGAGTTATTGGCAATGATTCCAGATGCTCAAAATCTGAAAAAAATCCATAGCTTGTTTGAGAAATTTAATCCGAGCGAAAGATTCAACACTATCATTATGGAGCATATCTTGGAGCATGTAGAATACCCGATAACATTGCTCAAACTGGCTAAAAGCTGGCTTGCCCCCGGGGGGAGAATGTTGTTAGGTGTGCCCAATGGCAATTCTATTCATCGTTTAGTTGCTGTAAAAATGGGGCTGCTGGATCACCCATGCCAATTGAATAAGCGGGACATTTCGCAAGGGCACCGCAGAGTTTATACACCGGAAACTTTCAGGAAAGATATAACTGAAGCGGGCTTGCAAATTGAAACCATGGGCGGGGTCTTTTTTAAGCCTCTGTCTAATCAACAAATCCAGGATCACTGGACAGAAGAGATGATTCAGGGTTTTTATGCATTGGGGAAAGAATTCCCGTGGAATGCAGCTGACCTGTATGCAGTATGCCGAGTAGAACAATAAACACGATCATCCTAGACCTGGATGGACCACTGCTGGATGGCATGTATCGGCACTATCAGTGTTATTGCGACATTTTGCTAGAGCATGATTTTGATCCTATCCCAATTCATCAGTATTGGGAAATGAAGCGGGATAGAGTGAGTCGTAGGCAATTGCTAGCATTAAGTAATGCTATTGAACTATATGAAATATTTTTAGCTACTTGGATGCAGAGAATTGAGTCCAGGGAATATCTTGACATGGATCAGCTCCAGTATGGAGTTGTTGATATTTTGAGTAATTGGAAAAAGTTGGGGGTCCGATTAGTGCTGGCAACGATGCGAAATAACTCAGCCAATGTTAGTTGGCAGTTAAAAAAATTAAAAATTGCCCATTTTTTTGATGCATTAGTTGTAGTAGGGAGTGATGCAAGGAAATCGGCTGAAGTTAAACCGGTATTGAACAATGTGAGTCTTGAAGAGGTTATTTGGATAGGTGACACTGAGGTTGATATTAATGCTGCACGTGAACTGGGAGTCAAGGTTTGTGCATTGACTTGTGGCCTTAGAACGGAAACTTACTTAGCTAGCTTAAGCCCAGATGTTTTGGAAAAAGATTTGAGTTCATTCGTAACAAGTTTGGTGAAAATATGATTAAACATTGCCAGTTGATAGAACTGCCGAAGATTGAAGATTCCCGTGGAAATTTAAGTTTTATTGAAGGTGGAATACATATTCCTTTTGAGATAAAGCGTGCTTACTATTTGTATGATGTGCCGGGTGGTTCCGACCGCGGTTCGCACGCCCATAAAAATCTACATCAGTTTGTTGTCGCTATGTCAGGCAGTTTTGATGTGTTATTAGATGATGGCAAAGAAAAGAAGCGATTTCACCTCAACCGCTCTTATTATGGCCTATATATTTGTCCTATGATGTGGCGCTATCTTGATAACTTTTCATCTGGTGCAGTGTGTATGGTACTGGCTTCTAATCACTATGACGAGGCAGACTACATCCGAGATTACAATGAGTTTTTAAACTTAGTTAAACATAAAGTATGAGTATTCCTTTTTTAGATTTGAAAGCACCGCATGAGGAACTTCGCACTCAGATGCTTGAAGCGTTTGAGAGAGTACTTGATTCTGGCTGGTATATTCTCGGCAATGAGGTGGCTCAATTTGAACAAGAGTTTGCAGAGTATTGCGAAAGCAAATATTGCATAGGGGTAGGCAACGGACTCGATGCACTACATTTAATTTTGCGTGCTTATGAAATAGGTGAGGGCGATGAAGTCATTGTTCCATCTAATACTTACATTGCAACTTGGTTAGCAGCAAGTTACTCTGGAGCAACACCAGTGCCTGTTGAACCTGACGCGAAAACCTATAATATTGATCCAAATTGCATTGAAGCAGCAATTACACAACGTACAAAAGCCATCATCGTGGTACATCTTTATGGTCAGCCTGCCGACATGGACGCAATCAACGCTATTGCTAAGAAGCACGGTTTAAAAGTAATTGAAGATGCTGCACAAGCACATGGTGCGAAGTATAAAGGTCGACGGGTAGGTTCTTTGGGTGACGCTGCTGGATTTAGTTTTTATCCAGGGAAAAATTTGGGCGCTATCGGCGATGGTGGCGCAGTGACTACCAATGATGGAGATTTGGCAGAAAAAATTCGCATGCTGGGAAATTACGGCTCGCAGGTGAAATATCAACATGTTGTGCAAGGCTATAACACGCGACTTGATGAAATGCAGGCTGCTTTCTTACGCGTCAAGTTGCGTTGTCTGGAAGAATGGAATACTCGTCGCATAAAGTTTGCTGCAGAATATTTAAGCTTACTAAAGGATGTTGACTTAACACTACCCCATGTTCCCACTTGGGCAGAGCCCGTATGGCATTTATTTGTTGTTCGCCATGAAAAAAGGGCTACGTTACAAAAATGGCTAGATGAGGTTGGTATTGGTACGATGATTCATTACCCCGTTCCACCCCATCTGCAACTAGCATATGCATATTTAAAGTATAAACAAGGTGACTTTCCTGTTGCAGAGGGACTTGCAGATACCGTTTTGAGTATACCTATCGGGCCGCATATTTCTTTTATAGAGGGTGTGGAAATAATCAAGCGATTGAAAATGTTCGGACTTAAGGCAGATGAGTTGTAGGTTAAATTCAAATCTATGAATCCATTCATAATCAACCAATTTAAAAAAGCCAAGCGTATAGCCGGAAGGGTAAATTCGGCTTATCAGCGATTAGTGGAAGATGCCAACATTAGAAGGCGGTTTTTAAGAATGCCGGGTTTTAGTAACTTGTTAGAGAAAATATTCAAAGGGGAAATAGTCGGCTCGGACGACTTACTACCATATTTATGTCAAGAAACTAAAGAAGATCGGCTATGGGTTAACTTCAATTTAGCAGAAGCGTTTTACATTATTGGCAACTACGAGCAGGCTAAAGTATTCATACATCGTGTTTGGGAGTTTTCCGATTTTGATGAAATATATCTTCCGAAATTTATAGAAATCCATGCCGCCATTAATGATATTGATTCCATACGAGAAGCTCACAAAGCTTTAGGGATGAAAAAATCAGATGAAAATAAAATTGTGCAGGCATTAAATCATTTTAATGACTGGCAATATTCTTATGCTACTCATCGTGGATTGGATGATTACCAGTACGATTATGATGTGCTTAATCGAATTACACAGATAGCAAAGCCTCACTCATTTCCAATAAAACAACCGCAATTGCCTAAAAATAGAAAAACACGTTTGGCCTACCTAATGTTTGGTATGTTGCACAGTAACTCTGTTATTGTGAAAATCAGTTTGCTGTTAGCTAAGTATCATGATTCATCCCAGTTTGAAGTTGTTTTCTACGTTCCAGAACAGACATCAACAATTCTAGAGTGTCAGGAAGCTGTTGGTAATATAAAAATAATCAATGAGTTAGGTTGGGATGTTATTCTTGCACCAGATTTGGTTTCGGAGGAGGAAAGCCTGGTTAATTTATCGAGGGTTATATACGAATCCAATCCAGACATCTTGATTACTAACGCAGCGCTTGCCGATTTTAAACATTATTTCATTACTTCATTGCAACCAGCTCCATTGATAATAGGCCTATGCCAAGGACCAGCCCCACAGTTTATTGCCCCTAATTTCGACTGGAGTATTACTTGGTTCAAATCCTTGCTTATAGATTGTCCTACAGATTGCAGTTGGGTAAATCTTCGCCTTGATTTACCTGAGCGCACGTATAGTCGTGAAGAATCAAAATCTTTTTTTGGAATTCCAGAGAAAAACTTGGTTGTTATGACCTGTGGCCGTGCTACCAAATTACAGGATATTGGTTTCTTAAAAGCTCTTGTTGATTCGGTATCTTCTCAACCAAATGTTAATTTAGTTATTGTTGGGCTAGAGAATTTACCATCTAGCCTTTGCGATCAAATGAAGCCAAACATTGTTGAACGAATAAAAGTTATAGCTTGGGAGAAAGATTTTCATAAAGTGCTATGTATGGCAGATGTGGTTGTTGACACATACCCATCAGGCGGCGGTGTAGTTATTAAGGATGCCGCGTCACTAGGTGCACCAATCGTTTCATTTAAACACAACTACATGGAAGCGTTTAGCCAAATGGAGTGTTCAGCTGCTGAGGAAGTCATTGGTATACCAGAGCTTTTAATTGATCGCGGAGATTTCGCGGCACTTAATAAGGTATTGTCCAAATTATTAACAGATCAAAAGTATCGCAAAAAATTATCTGAACTATGTAAAGAACGCACCAATGAAACGTCAGGTAACCCTGAGAAAATGGTAAAAAATTGTGAACAGGTTTATTTTGATGTAATACAAAAAAAATCTAATTCAGCTTTTGGTGGTTTTTCGAAAGGTCGTTTCACATGATTAAAATAAAACTATTGTTTAGTTTGAGGACAGCTAAAGTTAGGTATATTAAGTGAAAGTTTCAATTATAACTCCTGCCTACAATCAAGCTAACTTTCTAGAGGAAACGGTGAGGAGTGTTCTTAATCAGGATTATCCTGATATTGAATATATAGTTTTGGATGATGGATCTACTGACAATACAGCGCAGATCATCTCTCCTTTCTTGGATAGGTTGACATATGTAAGGCATGAAAATATTGGAGAAAGTAAGACGGTTAATAAAGGCTATGGGATGTGTCAGGGTGTTGTTGTCGGAATAGTAAACTCTGATGATCCTCTATTCACATTAGATGCAGTATCTCGCATAGTGAACTGCTTTAAACAAAATCCGGAAGCATTGGCGGTCTATCCAGACTGGGTATCAATTGATGAAACTGGAAGAGTGATCGAAGATCATAAACAACCTGATTTTACAATTCAAAATATGTTGATGGAATTTAATGCCACATTAGGGCCAGGAATGTTTATCAGAAGATCTGCGCTAGAAAAACTAGGTGTTCGTAACGAAACATTGAAATATACTGGTGATATAGATATTTCTTTTCGTTTGGCTTTGGCTGGTAAATTGGCACATGAGCCTCAATTTTTGGCAACGCATCGTATACATTCAAATGCGGCTTCTACAGTAGCAAAAGGTGAGATAATGGCGAAAGAAGTTTTGAGGCTAGTGGAATTAAGCCTAGTTTCGCCTTTACTTCCTGAACTACTTGTTCGTAATTATCGAAAGATCTTGGCAAATGCTTATTTCAGTGCTTCTCGATTTTGCTTAAAGTACTCTCTGTTAAAATGGCATTACATTCTGAGAGCTTTATTTCTCGGGCCTGATGTCATACTAGCTCGGTTTTGGAACAAATGTTTAAGAGCTATAAAAACCAATTTGTAAATTAAAATCTAGTGAAATAAATGAAAAGAATGAAAAAAAGTTTTAGGTTAGCTTGTGGTAGTTACAATTAATTATGAGTGCAACCCCCAAGGTCTCAATTGTGATTCCCGTATTCAATGGTTCAGACTATCTACGTGAGGCCATCGATAGTGCATTAGCACAGACTTACCATAATATTGAAATTATCGTAATTAACGACGGCTCTAATGATAATGGAGCTACGGAAAATATTGCTTTGGCTTATGGAGATAATATTCGTTATTTTTCTAAGGAGAATGGCGGAGTTGCCTCTGCGCTGAATGTGGCGATTGAGAAGATGACTGGAGAATACTTTTCCTGGTTAAGCCACGATGATCTTTACTTTGCCAACAAAGTAGAAGTTCAGATTGGCGCCTTGAGTCAAATGCATAATCAGAGCGTCGTTTTGTACAGTGACTTTGGGATATTTTATAATAATCCTGATAACCTCATTGAGGTTAAGTTACCTAGCGTGCCATCAGAACAATTTCGTTATTTTATAACGACTATGAACTCGTTACATGGCTGTAGCTTATTGATCCCTATTACTGCCTTTTTAGAATGCGGCTTGTTTGATGAGGAATTGCGCACAACGCAGGATTATGATTTATGGTTCAAGATTGCTGAAAAATATACGTTCATACATCTGCCCCAGATTTTGGTGAAGGGACGCAGTCACCCTGAACAGGGTAGTATAAAAATGAAGGATACTGCTTTAGCTGAATGTAATAATATGTTGTGTGGATTTGTTGATAAATTGTCTGAACATGAAATCACTAGCGCAACGAGGAAGTCCCTTAGTCAGTCATATGCAGAAATCTCTGCTAGCTTTCAAAAGCGCGGGTTTCATCAAGCAGCCAAGCATGCTGCTGATTTATGCATGAAAAACATTAACAGAGGTTCTATTCTCGATGTTTTGAAATCTCTATTGTTACTTATGAAAATTAAAGTGGTTGATGCTCAAGTTGGCCGATTACGTTTAATTTATGTAAGTTTACGAATTAAGGTAAGAAAATGTTTGAATTAATAAAAAAAAAGTTATTTGGAAAGCCAAATTTTGGCTTAGATACAAAGAATCTCAGCGATAGATTTTCTCAAATATACTCTAAGAATGTATTTGGTGGAAAAGAGTCGCTTTCAGGTGAAGGTTCGAACTTGCTGCAAACTGCAGAAATCCGCCAACAATTACCAAAGTTAATACATGAGTTAGGTATTAAATCCGTCATTGATGCCCCATGTGGTGATTGGAATTGGTTGAAAATATCTCCTTTTGAAGTGGAGCATTATACAGGGGTAGATATAGTTAAGGAGTTGATAGAAAAAAACCAGCACCAGTTTGGGAATAATTCTACAAATTTTGTTTGCTTAAATCTTGCGGAAGATATATTGCCGTGTGCAGACCTGATTTTTTGTCGAGATTGCCTCGTGCACTTAAGCTATAACGACATTCAAAAAGTATTAGTTAACTTCAAAAATAGCGGATCAAAATATTTATTGACTACTACATTTACTAAACGAGACCAAAATGCTGATCTTGTAGGCGATGATATCTGGAGAGCACTTAACTTAGAGTTGCCGCCATTTAATCTCCCTAAGCCATTAAAGTTGATTAATGAAAAATGTAGCGAATATAACAATCAATTTTCAGACAAATCCCTAGGTTTATGGCTGTTAGAAGATGTTGGTTAAGCAATGGGATTACAGAGTATATGAAAAAGGTGATTTTGATAGTAGCTATGCCTGAAAGCATACATGCAGCCCGCTGGGTTAATCAAATTACTCAGCAAGGTTGGAAAATACACCTATTTCCTTCACTTGGAGGAAGAACTTTTCATGCTGAATTTGATGGCGTGACTGCTCATTATTGGCTTTACACAAGATTGCTAAAGAAAAATATAAAGTTAAGCAAATTTACTACTTTTATTGATAGAGCGCTTTCTTATATTAGATGTGCAATTATTGATCGTTATTATCCTGGATATCGGGCTAAACAACTTGCAAAATTAGTTATTAAGCTTCGTCCAGATATTGTGCATTCCTTAGAGTTTCAAGCATCAGGATATTTGACACTTAGTGCTAAAGAAAAATTTGGCGCTGGGTTTCCAGCGTGGATTGCAACAAACTGGGGCAGTGACATTTACTTATTCGGAAGACTACAGAAACATAGGGAGAAAATAAAAAAATTACTATCATCTTGTGATTTTTACTCCTGTGAATGCGAGAGAGATGTTGCTTTAGCCCGTGAGTTTGGATTCCAAAAAGTATCTTTACCAGTTTTCCCTAATACTGGTGGCTTTGATTTGGAAAAGTTGCAATCAATTCGACAAAACAAAACTTCTAGTCGTCGTATTATTATGCTAAAAGGCTACCAGCATTGGGCTGGAAGAAGCCTTGTAGCTTTAAGGGCGTTAGAAAGAAGTGCCGACTTGTTGTCAGATTATGAAATATATATTTATTCAGCTAGCCCGGATGTGAATATTGCTGCAGAGTTATTTACAGTCAAAACTGGAGTAGTGACACACATCATCTCTGATACTACTCACCAGAAGATGCTTGAGTTGCATGGACAAGCTAGAATTTCAATTGGACTTAGCATCAGTGATGCTATTAGCACCTCACTACTCGAAGCCATGGTAATGGGGTCGTTTCCAATACAGAGTTGTACTGCATGTGCCGATGAATGGATTGTGCATGGGATAAGTGGCATGATAGTTCCTCCAGAGGATCCAGATATTATCGAGATGGCAATTCGTACGGCCTTAAGTGATGATGATCTTGTTGATAATGCATCTGTAACCAATTGGCAAGTTGCATTAAATAGATTAAATGGTTCGCTTTTAAAGCAAAAGACAATAGATATGTACAGTAATATCCTGCACGCATCTACATTATAGAATTTTATAACTCATAGTTATGCTGAAAGTTCTTAACGTTAACTCTACTTTAGGTCTCAAGACCGGCGGTGGAACTGCTGAGCGCACTTTTCAAATGAGCCGTCATCTGGCGAAACAAGGTGTATTAACTACTATCCTTACTCTCGATATTGAGTTGGATGATCCGCGGAAAAGAGCTGTTGCACCTGCTGATGTAGTGGCCTTGACGTGTCTGTGGAGGCGTTTCCATGTTCCACTTGGTGGTTGGGGGACGATTTGTAAGTTAGTGAACGAATTCGACGTTATCCATCTGATGGGGCACTGGAGTATTCTAAATGCGATGGTTTATGTTGCTGCGCAACGTGCGAATAAACCTTATGTGGTTTGTGCTGCCGGGGCGCTACCATTGTTTGGGCGGTCCGCCTTGCTTAAGCGCTTATACAATCTTTTAGTGGGCGATGCACTCATTCGAAATGCTGCTGCATGGATCGCCGTTACAGAAGGCGAGTTTTCGCATTTTGAAAGTTACGGTATATGTTCTTCACGAATAATTGTGATTCCGAATGGGGTTAACGAGGAGGATTTTCCAATTACAGACAGACAGATATTTCTCAACCGTCACCACTTACCGGATGCCCCACTAATTTTATTCATGGGGCGACTGAATCCAATTAAGGGTCCTGATATCTTATTACAGGCTTATATTCAAGTGCGAAAGAAAATCTCAAAATTTCACCTCGTCTTTGCAGGGCCGGATGGAGGTATGTTAGCTGATTTGCATAATGAGGTTAAGCAGGCTGGGCTGGCCGAGTATGTACATTTTATTGATTATGTCAGCGGGAAAGATAAAGTTGCAGCTTACTACCATTCGCAATTGTTGGTAGTGCCATCGCGACAAGAGGCTATGTCAATTGTGGCACTGGAGGCAGGAATTTGCGGTACGCCCGTTTTGTTGACTGATCAATGTGGTTTTAGTGAAGTGCAAGAGGTGGATGCACGTCTTGAAGTAGCTGCAACAGTTGATGGAATCGCATCTGGCTTAATTAATCTACTTGCTAATGAAACCGTGCTAAAGCAAATAGCACCAGTTTGGAAAGACTTTGTTGTGCAACACTTTTCTTGGAATAATATTGTTCAAGATTATATTCATCTTTATGAAAAGATAACCTTATCTCAGGCGCTTAAATGAGGGTGCTTTTATTCACTCAATATTTTTGGCCAGAGAATTTTCGTATCAATGACACCGCCAAGAGTCTGTTAGAAAAAGGTGTTGAAGTAGATGTACTGACGGGAAAACCTAACTATCCAATAGGAAAGATATTTCCTAAATACAAAATATGGGGGGGCTGGCGAGAGGCGTATTGTGGTATTTGCGTCCATCGCATACCACTTTTCCCAAGAGGACGCGGTGGAGTGTCCCTTACCCTTAACTACTTATCGTTCATTATTTCCGGTATGTTATTCTCACCCTGGCTGTTGCGCAGTAAAAGATTCGATGTGATTTTTGTATATGCGCCTTCGCCAATATTACAGGCTATTCCTGCAATACTTGTTGGCTGGTGGAAAGGGTGCCCAGTAGTCCTCTGGGTACAAGATTTATGGCCTGAAAGTTTGTCAGCTACTGGATACGTAAAGAACAAATACGTTCTTCAATTAATTGAACGTGTGGTACGGTTTATTTACAGTCATGTTGATATGTTACTGGTTCAATCAGAAGCATTTATCGGCCCAGTTAGCGCACTGGCATCGGGTACCCCAGTAAAGTATTACCCGAATTCAGTCGATGAGAGTTTTATTTTTTGCGAGCCAAGCACAGTTGCCATGCCTGAAGTTTTGACATTGGTAAATGGATTCTCTGTCATGTTTGCAGGTAATATTGGTAGTGCACAGGCAGTAGAGGTGATTATTGATGCTGCTACCTTGTTGAAAGGATATACAGATATCCATTTCGTTGTACTTGGAGACGGTAGCCGTCGAGATTGGATGTTAAAAGAAATTAAAAATAGAGGTTTGACAAATCTAAATCTACCAGGCCGATTCCCGGTTGAAACCATGCCAGGTTTAATGCAGAAAGCATCCGCGTTACTTGTTACGTTAGCTGATCAACAGATATTCAGTTTAACTATCCCTAGTAAAGTCCAAGCCTATCTAGCGGCAGGGCGGCCTATTCTGGCATGTCTCAATGGCGAAGGGGCTAAACTGGTTGAAGCATCGGGTGCTGGGCTAACGGTGCCAGCTGAAAATGCAGAAGCTTTAGCACAAGCGGTTTTGCAGCTATACCACATGCCATCACAAGAACGCGATGACATGGGTGTGAAAGGTCGTTTATACTATGCGCAACATTTTTTGCATGGTATGTTGATCAATCAGTTAATTGATCATTTTAACTCGGTGAGTAACAGAATAAAGAGAAAATAAAATGAAAGTATTAGTATTAGGTGCTAGTGGAATGCTCGGAAACGCTGTGTTTCGAGTGTTAAGTGAAAAAAAAGATTGGCAAGTATTCGGCACGGTTCGTACAGTTACTTCCAAGCATTTTTTTCAAGCCACTATTGCCGAGCAGTTACTTGTTGGGGTTGATGTCGAACAAAATGATTCACTGATAAAAGCCTTTATATCATCTCAACCTGATGTGGTAATTAACTGCATAGGTTTGATTAAGCAACTTTCTGAGGCGGATGACCCTTTACAGGCTGTTCCTATAAACACTTTGTTACCTCATAGACTTGCTAGATTGTGTGAATTATCTGGGGCTCGATTAGTTCACATGAGCACAGACTGTGTCTTTTCTGGTGATAAAGGCGGATATTGTGAATCTGATGCTTCCGATGCAAAGGACTTATATGGTAAGTCGAAGTTTTTGGGAGAGGTTAATTACCCGCATGCCATCACTTTACGTACATCAATTATTGGCCATGAGTTGCAAAGTACTCACGGATTGATTGATTGGTTTTTATCTCAGCAAGACTCGTGTAAAGGCTACAAACGGGCAATATTTTCAGGGCTGCCTACAGTGGTTTTAGCAAAAATTATTCGCGATATTGTGATTCCGCGTCCTGAATTGCATGGCGTTTATCACGTCGCAGCATCTCCTATATCCAAGTTTGACCTGCTAAAGCTTGTCGCGCAAGTCTATGGTAAGTCTATAGAAGTTACACCGGATGACAGAGTTGTAATTGATCGTTCGCTCAATGCAGACCGATTTGGTGAGGCAACAGGTTATATCACTCAAGAATGGCAAGAAATGATTAATTTGATGTATTCATATAAATAGGTGCAATTTTATGTTTAAAGATAAAGTGTTGATGATTACAGGCGGTACAGGTTCTTTTGGAAAAACAGTGCTGAAACGATTTCTTTCTACGGATGTGCGCGAGATTCGAATTTTTAGCCGTGATGAAAAGAAGCAGGAGGAAATGCGAATCTCATTGAATAACAGCAAACTAAAATTTCACATTGGGGATGTGCGTGATTATGACAGTACTTATCAAGCGATGAAGGGTGTGGATTATGTGTTTCATGCTGCCGCGCTAAAGCAAGTCCCATCCTGTGAGTTCTATCCAATGGAGGCAGTACGTACCAATGTTATAGGTACCGAGAATGTAATGAATGCAGCCACGGCTAATCACGTCAAGCGCTTAGTAGTGTTGAGTACGGATAAAGCCGTATACCCTATCAATGCAATGGGAATATCAAAGGCGATGGCTGAGAAGTTGATGGTCGCTAAGGCGCGGATGCAGAGTAAAACCGAGACCGTATTCTGTGCAACACGTTACGGTAACGTTATGGCCTCAAGAGGTTCGGTTATTCCTCTGTTTGTTTCACAGCTTAAAGAAGGTAAGCCATTGACAGTGACCGACCCAAACATGACGCGCTTTCTGATGTCATTAGAAGATTCTGTAGATTTGGTGCTCTATGCTTACGAGCATGGTCAACAAGGTGATATTTTTGTGCAAAAAGCCCCTGCTTCAACAGTGGGGGATCTGGCGCAAGCAATAAGGGAAGTTTTTGAAAAAAATAATGAAATACAAACTATTGGTACTAGACACGGTGAGAAGTTATATGAGTCTCTCATTTCCCGTGAAGAGATAGCTCACGCGCAAGATATGGGTGGTTACTACCGTATACCTGCTGATAATCGAGACCTAAATTACGCCAAATACTTTAGCGAAGGTGAGGAAAAAATATCACACCTAGATGACTACACCTCACACAATACCCGTCGGTTAAACGTGGAGCAGATAAAAACACTCTTGTTGAAATTGGACTATATTCAGGAAGAACTTAATGTTTAAAGTGATGACAATTGTTGGTACACGGCCAGAGTTAATAAAGATGAGTCGTGTCATTGCTGAGTTCGATAAGCATACCCAGCACATTTTGGTACACACCGGCCAAAATTATGATTACGAATTAAACCAGGTTTTTTTTGAAGATTTGGAAATACGTAAACCAGATTACTTTCTTGAAGCGGTTGGTGAGAATGCTGCTCAAACAATCGCACAAGTCATTATGAAAGCAGATGAGGTTCTGGAAAAGGAGAATCCTGACGCTGTCATGTTGTATGGTGATACTAATTCTTGTCTCTCTGTGATTGCAGCTAAGCGTCGTAAAATTCCGGTTTTTCATATGGAAGCAGGTAACCGTTGCTTTGACCAGCGTGTACCGGAAGAGTTGAATCGAAAGATTTTGGATCATCTTAGTGATATCAATTTAGTACTTACTGAGCATGCCCGTCGTTACCTCATTGCAGAAGGGATTCGGCCTGAGACCATCATCAAGACCGGCTCGCATATGCGTGAAGTGCTTGATTATTATATGCCTAGCATAGAAAAGTCTGATGTATTATCAAGAATAGGTTTGGAAAGTCAAAAGTACTTTATTGTAAGTGCGCACCGTGAAGAGAATGTAGATACTCCTGAAAATCTCAAAGACTTAGTTGAAACATTGAATTCATTAGCGGTTGAATATGGTTATCCCGTACTTGTTTCTACGCATCCGCGCACCAGAAAACGTTTAGATTCGCTTGGTCTTTCCGATATCAATTCTTTGGTAGAGTTTGCTAAACCATTTGGTTTTTTAGATTACATAAAATTACAAATGGAAGCGCTGTGTGTAGTTTCTGATAGCGGAACAATTACCGAGGAAGGGTCAATGTTGAACTTGCCCGCAATTACGATACGTAATGCACATGAGCGTCCAGAGGGTATGGATGAAGGTACGCTTATTATGAGTGGGTTAAAAAAAGATCGTGTATTAGATGCAATCAAAGTGATTACAACCCAACACAATAGGAATAAGAGTGTAATTCATCGAGTGGAAGATTACGAAGGTGGTTTGGTTTCTAAAAAGTTACTCAGAATTGTATTGAGTTATGTAGATTATGTGAACCGTACTGTGTGGTCTAAATAGATTTGAAAAGTAATCACATACTTGTTACTGGCGCAAATGGCTTTGTTGGCCATCAATTATGTGAAGAGCTAGCGAAGCAAGGATTTCCGGTAAGGGCGGCAAGTCGCGCAAAGGAAAGTCTGAGCGTCATAGGTTTTGAAAATATCAAGGTCTCTGACATTGATTCTCATACGGATTGGACTGCTGCGCTATCTCAAGTAAAAACCGTCATTCATCTTGCCGCCCGTGTCCATGTCATGAACGATGATGCTACTAACCCATTAGATGAGTTTCTTAGAGTAAACCTCCATGGAACAGTAAATCTAGCTCAGCAAGCAGCAAATGTCGGGGTTAGGCGTTTTGTGTATGTAAGTTCAATCAAAGTTAATGGCGAATATACAATAGAAGATAGGCCATTTGCAGAAGCATGCACTCCCAATCCTCAAGACCATTATGCAATCTCTAAATTGAAGGCAGAGCATGCGCTGGAAGCAATTGGAGTAGATACAGGTATGGAGATTGTCATTGTTCGCCCTCCATTGATCTATGGACCCGGCGTTAAAGCAAACTTTTTAAACTTAATCAAATTAATAGACAAATCTCTGCCCTTACCATTAGGTAGCATACATAATTCACGCAGCATGGTTTATGTGGGCAATATGGTGAGTGCACTGGTTGCCTGTGCAACACACAGAGATGCGGCTAATCAGATATATTTAGTCAGTGATGGCGAAGATATATCTACACCCCAGTTAGTAGATAAGATATCTACTGCTTTGAATAGTCGCAATCGCACTTTTTACTTTCCCATTTTTTTAATTTATTTTGCAGCAACCTTGTTTGGCAAAAGAGCGACAATTCAGAGATTAACGCAATCATTGATAATTGATAGTACTAAAATACGCAAAGAGCTTGGGTGGCAACCGCCATTTACATTAACTTATGGTCTGAAAGTCACAGCAGACTGGTATAAACAAAACTTTAAATAGTATGCAATTCATAGCCATTTCTTTTTTTATAACATTAATAGTGCTTGTTTTTTTGCTAAAAACACGTCTAGGCTTAATAGCCCTAGACCATCCTAATCATCGGTCATTACATGCCAAAGCAACTCCACGTATAGGAGGGGTGGCGATAATATGCGGTATATTTGTAAGCTGGTTTTTGCTGGATGGCGATATATATTGGATGGCACTTACGGCAGCGCTAGTATCTTTATCAATATTGGATGATATTCAAAACTTACCTATTAAATTACGATTTTTGATTCAGCTAATTATTAGCGTGATTTTTGTTTGGCTATTTTTATCCGACATACCGATATGGGTTTTGGCTTTTTTGGTGATTTCAATAGTATGGATGACTAATCTTTACAACTTTATGGACGGTTCCGATGGTTTAGCTGGTGGAATGTCCTTATTTGGTTTCGGTGCTTATGCTATAGCTGCTTATTTTGTAGGTGATAAGCAATTAGCTTTTATGTCTGGTGGGGTGGCTAGTGCAAGTTTTGCTTTCTTGTTGTTTAATTTTTACCCAGCTAGAATTTTTATGGGTGATGGGGGTTCGATCCCCTTGGGTTTTCTCGCAATTACAACGGGTTTATACGGATGGGAACTCAATTTGTGGCCAATATGGTTTCCCGTTATCGTATTTTCGCCGTTCATTGTTGATGCCACTGTAACCTTATCAAATAGAATCTTTAGCGAAGATAGTATCTTTCTCGCACATAGTAACCATTATTATCAACGGCTTATTAGAATGGGTTTGGGACATAAATTTACGGCAATTGCTGAATATGTATTAATGTGCTTATCATCCTGCTCAGCAATTTTAATGTTGAATTTTAGTTTAGTAGCTCAACTCATTAGCCTATTAATATTGACTTTGGTGTATTTTATTCTAATGTCGATTATTGATAGAAAATGGAACAAATTCAGTACCACCATGTAGAATATGCCGATATAAGAATCTAATATCATATGTTTAATTTGCAATTTCTTTCGAATCCGCGCTCTCTTTTAGCCCTAGTACATGATGTATGTATGGCTCTTTTAGCTTGGGTATTGGCTTATTTATTCAGATTTAATTTTGATATCCCACCTGAGTTTTTAAGATCTATTTGGTTAAATGCGATATGGATACTACCTCTGCAAACTCTTTTGTTTATTAGCTTTGGCTTGTATCAAGGAGTATGGCGCTTTGCAAGCTTGCCCGATCTTAAACGAATTTTAAAAGCAATTTTACTTGCAGCCTTTATTGCGGCTTCAATATTGCTAATGTTTAGACCACTAGATGTCGTACCAAGATCAGTTCTGATATTAGATCCAATTTTATTGATTTTAATGATGGGCGGTAGTCGCCTAGCATATCGAGCTTGGAAAGAGCACCATCTATACAAACTGACACATAAACATGGCGAACCGGTATTGATATTGGGTGCAGGTGAGGCTGCAGTTACGCTATTGAAGGATTTAGCGCGAAGTAAAGAATGGCGTGTTGTCGGTCTGTTGGATGATGATATCGGGATACATGGCCGTCAGCTAATGGGTGTGAAAGTGTATGGTGCAGTTAGTTTACTACCTACACTAGTCCACGATTTAAATGTTAAGCATGCGATTGTTGCTATGCCAACAATGTTATACCAAGCTCGTCGCGTAGCCGTTCAAACAGCTACTCAAGCAGGTTTAACGGTATTAATCATCCCCAACTTTGAAGACTTGATGAGTGGGAAAGTCAGTATTTCGCAAATTAGAAAAGTTGAAGTTGAAGATTTGTTGGGGCGTGAACCCGTAGCCCTAGATAATAAAGGCTTACATGCTTTGATAGAAAAGGATACGGTAATGGTGACTGGGGCAGGTGGATCTATTGGCTCTGAGCTTTGCCGGCAGATTGTAAAGTACAACCCTAAAACCTTAATATGTTTAGATATTTCTGAATATGCACTTTATAACTTAGAGCAAGAGTTGAGTCAGCAGCAAATACAAGTCCAATTGATTTATTTTACGGCCGACGTAAAAAACTTACAAAGAATTAAAGCACTGCTGAAAAAATACCAGCCTGCAGTGTTATTCCATGCTGCTGCATATAAACATGTCCCTCTTATGGAAAATGGCAATGTTTGGGAAGCATTATCCAATAATGTCATTGGTACTTATACATTAGCTCAAGCCTGTAAAGAAGCTCAAGTAACTAAGTTCGTGCTTATTTCAACAGATAAAGCTGTGAATCCAACTAATGTGATGGGGGCCAGTAAACGTCTTGCAGAAATGGTTTGCCAGGGTTTGCAGGAGCTAGTTAAAGATAATGGTCAAACTACAAAATTTGTTATTGTAAGATTTGGTAATGTGCTTGGCAGCAGCGGTAGCGTGATTCCTAAATTCAGGGAACAGATTGCTAAAGGTGGTCCTGTTACGATTACTCACCCGGAAATCACCAGATATTTCATGTCCATTCCAGAGGCTGCGCAGCTTGTGATGCAGGCTGGTTTAATGGGAGCTGGTGGTGATATATTTGTGTTGGATATGGGTGAGCCTGTAAAAATTTCTGCTTTGGCAGCGGATATGATTCGTTTATCCGGCTTGCAAACCGATGAAATCAAAATCGAATACGTTGGACTTCGACCCGGAGAGAAGTTATACGAAGAGCTACTCGCCGATGATGAGCATACATTACCAACTCCACATGAAAAGTTACGAATTGCGGTAGCCAGGAGTGTAGATAAAGTTTGGGTTAAAAAGCTTTTAAAGTGGATAGATGAAGTACAGGAAGCTAACGAAACTGATATAAAAAACGAATTGAAACTATGGGTGGAAGAATATATCCCTCATCACACTGGCAATGGTGATACCTTTAGCAATGGTGACAATAGTGCCGACTCAATTGAGCGCGCCACCATACATTGATTTAATTTGCGAATTAAAGTGAATACATCGAACCCAGCACAATTATTAGAACAAGCTGAACTTATCCATGCTAGCGAAGTGGTAGAAGCTGCAATTATACGATTGGGCCAGGAAATTACGCAGGTAATGCAAGAAAGCAAACCAGTAATCATTTGCGTGATGGGGGGCGGAATTGTATTTGCCGGTCAGTTGCTTACAAAGCTTAATTTTGCTTTGGAAATCGACTATGTACATGCGAGCCGCTATCACAACGAGACTGTGGGTAAAGTATTGGTATGGAAAGCATTGCCTAAGCTTGATTTAACTGGAAGGGCAGTATTATTGATTGATGATATTCTTGATGAGGGCGTTACCCTCAAAGAAATTAAAGAAAAATGCTTAAGCTTAGGCGCAAGTAAAGTGCTATCTGCGGTATTGGTAGAAAAGAAACTAACGCATGCCAAACCAATTACGGCAGATTTTGTTGGCCTTGAAGTGCCGAATAAATACGTTTTTGGTTATGGGATGGATGCATACGGTTGGTGGCGCAATCTATCCTCTATTTATGCTTTAAACTAAGCTAAGCTAAAAGCATTTGTATCTTAAAAATGTGTTATAAATTTGACGCAAGAGTTAGTTTAGCGACATAATTCTTGGTTACAATTTAATCTAGTATCTTTTAACTCCTTAAAAATAAAGCACTTAATTTAAAATCTTTAACTACCTACATAGGCATTGGTTATGCATGGAAGTTTATTAATTACGTATTTGAGAAATAATGCATATGGAAGTTAATAACTTACATCTAGAAAAAATATTTACTGTCATAAAGCATTCTTATTCCATAGACAAACATCTCGATTTTTTCAACTGGTTACAGAATCAGGTAACTGAAATAATTCCCCATCACTTATTGCTGGCAAGTTGGGGTGACTTTAAGAGTACGTTAGAATCCAATAACCTGAGTTACGATGTTGCTTCTAATTTAAGTGGAATCAGTACGCAAATGGTGTTGGACTCGGCGGCAGAAGTCGATGACTTAATGATGTATCTTCATGAGCGTTGGATTAAGAACGACAGGCGCTGGTATGTGGTTAACCAACTTCAAATGCCCCATGATGATAGTCTGCCAACTGATTTCATTAGCAAACTAGACCAAACTAATTCATTACTGGTATATGGCATAAGTGATGTACGAGGTAGTAATGAATGTTTATACGTGTTTTTCAATGAGAAAACAGTTTTTAATGTCGGCGAGTCAGTGATGGGGCTTATCATGCCGCATATTGATAATGTGCTAAGAAAAATCCAACATATAGAGCCTGTTGAACTACCCGCTGCTTTAACTAGCGTTGCACAGGTATTTTCTGATTTGAGTGCCCGTGAGTTGGAAATTATTCATTGGGTTAAGTCTGGCAAAACCAATACTGAAATCGGCATGATTTTGGAAATCAGCCAGAATACTGTCAAAAGCCATCTAAAACGTATATTCCATAAACTCAATGTAACACGCCGCGCTCAGGCAGTAGCTATGCTGTCTACTAGATTATTTAACGATAATTTGAGCGTTTTCGACCAGGATAATTTGCCCTGAACGGATTTTTGCGGTTTTCCTAGTCTCTAGTTGACCATCAACTTTCACCAAACCCTCAGCTACCATGGCTTTACCACGGCCACCACTATCAGCCAAACCTACCAATTTAAGTAAGTTACAAAGCTCGATATAATCCGTTGTTAATTCGAATTCAATGTTTTGCGACATATTTAGAGTTCTATGAATAGGGTAGAATAGAGTGCAACTGTAATGAGTGGTGCCCGGAAGAGGACTCGAACCTCCACATCTTTCGATACTAGTACCTGAAACTAGCGCGTCTAC
>JBKJOT010000048.1:0-17277 GCA_046595335.1 Methylotenera sp. | reverse complement strand
CATTGGGATATAGCTGTCTAATGCTTCTGCTAATTTAAGAATCGCTGGTTCGCCGTATTCTGATTGGTCGCCTTCTAAAGCTAACTTAGCTGAACCAATAATCACTGGTGTGTCATCGCCTGGGAAGTCGTACTTGCTGAGCAATTCACGAATTTCCATTTCAACGAGTTCTAGCAATTCTTTGTCATCGACCATGTCGGCTTTGTTCATGAACACAACGATGTATGGCACGCCTACTTGACGGGCTAGCAGGATGTGTTCACGTGTTTGCGGCATAGGGCCATCAGCAGCTGAACATACTAGAATCGCGCCATCCATTTGGGCTGCGCCGGTGATCATGTTTTTAACATAGTCGGCATGGCCTGGACAGTCTACGTGTGCGTAGTGGCGGTTAGCTGTTTCGTATTCTACGTGGGCAGTGTTAATGGTAATACCACGTGCTTTTTCTTCTGGTGCTGCGTCAATTTGGTCGTAAGCTTTGGCTTCGCCACCGAATTTTTTAGACAGGATTGTCGTAATCGCTGCTGTTAGTGTTGTCTTACCATGATCCACGTGGCCAATCGTGCCGACGTTGACGTGCGGCTTGGTCCGCTCAAATTTACCTTTTGCCATTGCTTCAGTCCTTTACAATATTTTATTAACCATAAGCTTTATTAGAATTAATAAAACTTGTTCAAATTAAAGTTACTTAAAACAAATCTCAAACGCCAGCGCAACATATCCAGCAAAACCAATATGTTTAGCAATACAACATATATAACAATACAAGTGGTGCCCATGGCGGGAATCGGACCCGCGACCTCTCCCTTACCAAGGGAGTGCTCTACCACTGAGCCACATGGGCGTTAATTACAGCTTCTGGAGCGGGCGACGAGACTCGAACTCGCGACATTCAGTTTGGAAAACTGAAGCTCTACCAACTGAGCTACACCCGCATTTAACTTGCATGCTTGGGTCTTGCCAATTTGGATTCGCAATCGAGCCAAATCCACACACCCACAAAAACCAACACCAACAGGCTCAAACTACATTCACTAAAATTAAACTCTAATGAAATTTAAACTATCATTTTTACTGCAATTTATTATTACAAATCTTGAGACACAAACTTTTCTATGTCACCAATAATGGTGGAGGGGGAAGGATTCGAACCTTCGTACTCTGAGAGAACGGATTTACAGTCCGTCGCCTTTAACCACTCGGCCACCCCTCCTAACCGAACCCGCAATTATGCTGATAATTTGACTAGCTGTCAAACGTATAAAAGGGAATTTGCTAAGAATATTATGGTGCCGGATGTCGGAATCGAACTGACGACCTTCGCATTACAAGTGCGCTGCTCTACCAACTGAGCTAATCCGGCATTTAATGAAGCTGCGTATTATACTGATATTTTTTTAAATGTTAAGCTACTTTACGATAGTTAATGTAGGTTTTTTATTATTTGTTTTTTTAGATACGTCATCAGCTCGCTTCTCAGCAGCTTCTTCTACACCCTGCTCTTTAACGGAAGTGATTGTTTCCACTTCGATTTCAAAGAACATACCTTGCCCATTTTCCCGCGCAAAGATGCCTTTAACCGAACTCATCGGCACATAAAGATTTTGTGAAACTCCACCAAAACGTGCCGAAAATACTACGGCCTCGTTATCCATATGCAACTCTTTAGTGGCTGCATAGTTAAGGTTTAATACGATTTCACCTTTTTTAACATAAGCCATAGGCACACGCGTCTGGCTATTCACTGCCACCAACAAATGAGGGGTTAAGCCATTGTCTACGCACCATTCGTGAATGGCGCGTAGCATGTAAGGTTTAGTTGAAATCAGGTCACTCATACTTAAGCCCTAACGTTAAAATGTTTAAGCTAGACGAGGCGCAAAAAGAAATTAACGAGGCAGTGTATGTGTTATACATAACGAGATAATTTCTTTTTGCAACAATGTATAGCGACAACATTTTTTACTTACGCATTGCTTTCTCAGATGGCGTCATCGCATCTGAATACAACGGCCTAGAGAACAAACGCTCGGCATATTTCAATATTGGGGCTGCTTGATTAGGCAACTCAATACCGTAGTGACCCAAACGCCATAACAGTGGTGTCACAGCAACATCCAGCATGGAGTAATCATCACCTAACAAATAATTTTGCTTAGAGAAAATAGGTACCAATTGCGTTAAGTTGTCGCGGATTGTCGCACGCGCCTTATCCGCTTTTGCTTGATCATCAGATTCAACATCCTTGATATGGTCAAACAGTTGCTTTTCAAAATCATGCAAGAACAAACGAGCACGGGCCCGCATCACTGGATCAGGCGGCATTAACTGCGGATGCGGGAAGCGCTCATCGATGTATTCATTGATGATATTCGCTTCTGACAGCACCAGATCACGCTCTACCAACACTGGCACGTGGTTATATGGATTGATGACTGCCAAATCTTCCGGCTTGTTCGCAAGATCAACATCAATGACCTGAAAGTCCATGCCTTTTTCGTAAAGCACAATACGGCAGCGGTGGCTGTAGGGATCAGTCGTCCCTGAGTATAAGGTCATCATATTAGTGTATATCCTTCCAATAGGCTTTTTTGAGTTTGTAAGTGAGTACTAACAACACTCCTAAAAACAGTAGTACAAACCAGCCCAAGTGATTGCGCTGTTGTTTAGCTGGCTCAGACACATAAGCCAGGAAATTCGTTAAATCGCCTACCAAGGCGTCATATTCCGTCACAGATAATTTGCCAGGCTTGGTTAATGTAAGCTTGTGGGTTTCATGATTCAAGGTTTGCTCGCCTTGCAATTCGTACAAGATATGCGGCATCGCCACTTTGTCATACACGGTGTTGTTCCAACCGGTCGGACGTGTGTTATCACGGTAAAAACCGCGCATATAGCTATAAACCCAATCCGCACCGCGAGCACGCACTTCCACAGATAAATCCGGCGGTGCTGCACCGAACCATTTTTTAGCATCCGCTTTGTTCATGGCGACCTTCATTTGGTCACCTACTTTTTCACCGGCAAACAACAAATTGTCTTTGATTTGCTTTTCGGTCAAACCGATTTCAAGCAAGCGGTTGTAACGCATGTAGTTTGCACTATGGCAATTCAAACAGTAGTTCACAAAAGTACGGGCGCCACGCTGCAATGATTCATGATTAGACGCATCAATTGGCGCTTTATCCAAATCTATTTCCTCATTAGCGAATGCCGTTAATGAAAACGATGAAATAGTTATTAATACCAAGAATATTTTTTTCATTATTTATGCCCCCGTCACTCTCTCTGGTACTGGTAAAGTTTTATCTTTCTTGGTGTACCAAGGCATCAGGATAAAGAATAAAAAGTAAACCACGGTAAAGATACGGGCCACGACGGTTGCACGGTCTGCATTGCCTAACCAGCTACCGAATTGACCCCATACGTTTGAAGGCACAGTCCCTAAATAGCCCAATATAAAGAAACTCACTACAAATGCGGCTAACCATTTTTTGTATAGATTACCCCGATAACGGATGGACTTCACTGGGCTTTTATCCAGCCATGGCAATAATGCAAAGATCGCAACCGATACACCCATCGCAACCACACCCGGGAACTGTGAAGGTGGAATAAAGCCCAGGCCTGGGAACGGTGGAACAGCACGTAAAATTGAGTAATACGGTGTGAAATACCATACCGGGGCAATATGTGCTGGTGTTTTGAATGGATCAGCCGGCACGAAGTTATTCGCTTCCAGGAAATAGCCGCCCATTTCAGGGGAGAAGAAAATAATGGCTGAGAACACAATCAGGAACACGGTTACGCCAACCAAATCCTTGACGGTGTAATAAGGATGAAAGGGAATGCCATCCAGCGGAATACCGGTTTGCGGGTCTTTCAGTTTCTTGATTTCGACGCCATCAGGATTGTTCGAACCTACCTCATGCAAAGCAATTAAATGCGCTGCAACCAAGCCCAGCAAAACCAAAGGCAATGCAATCACGTGGAATGCGAAGAAGCGGTTAAGCGTAGCATCTGAAACTAGGTAATCGCCGCGCAACCATTCAGACACATCTGGACCGATGAAGGGAATTGCCGAGAACAAGTTCACGATCACTTGTGCGCCCCAGTATGACATTTGACCCCATGGCAACAGGTAACCAAAAAACGCTTCACCCATCAGGCACAGGAAAATCGCTACACCGAACAGCCAAATCAACTCGCGCGGGTTACGGTAAGAACCGTAAATCACGCCACGGAACATATGTAGGTAAACCACCACAAAGAACATTGACGCACCTGTAGAGTGCATATAACGGATGAGCCAACCCCAAGGCACATCACGCATAATGTATTCAACGGAACCGAAAGCCAACTCCGCATCCGGCTTGTAATGCATAGTCAGGAAAATACCGGTAAGTATCTGCAACACCAACACCAACAAGGCCAGCGAGCCAAAGAAATACCAAAAATTGAAATTTTTAGGTGCGTAATATTCGGTTAAGTGTGCCTTGATATTACTTGTGAGAGGAAAGCGTGCATCTACCCATGCCAAGCCGGCATTTGCGCCTTTACTTAGCTTGTCTGCTAAGTTTGTTTTATTGTTATCTGTCATGATTAAGCTTTCTCTTCAGCATCAACACCGATCAAAATGGTGTTATCTGACAAGTATTTGTACGGAGGAATCACTAAGTTCATCGGTGCTGGCGAGCCTTTGAATACGCGACCCGCCAAGTCAAACTTAGAACCATGGCATGGGCAGAAGAAACCACCTTCCCATTTTTCACCCATATCGCCACCGGGCTGCAATTTAGCAGTTGGTGAACAGCCTAAATGCGTACAAATACCAACAACCACGCCAATATTGGATTTAATTGAACGGCCGGTGTTTTTGCAATAAGTAGGCTGCTGAGAAGTAATCTCGCACATCGGGTCTGTCAACTGGTCATTATGCTTGGGCAACTCAACTGTCATCTCTTCCGTACGATTGATGATCCAAACCGGCTTACCGCGCCATTCTGCAGTCATCATCGTACCTGGCTCGATCTTACTGATATCTACTTCTACCGGGGCACCTGCGGCTTTAGCGCGCTCACTCGGCGTCATGCTTTTAACAAATGGAATTGCAACTGCTACTGCGCCGATTGCGCCAACTGCGCTAGTCGCAATCAAAAAATTACGCTTATCCAAATCTACTTGAGAAGTTTCTCCTGAATTGGAAGGGACTTCATTGTGGTTGTCTGACATGTTTTCCTCTGAACCGATAGGATTTAGTTGAATATGAAAAATGCCCTTGTGAGAAAGTTTCATTATTTCTAAAACAAATTACTTTATTAATTTACGGCAATACTGCAAAGCGCAGCATTATACAATTTTTTGCTTAGTAATTAAAGCTTTATTTTATAAGTGACTGAAATAAAACAACTAAACGGGATTTTTGATATCAATGAATTGATGCGATAAATCGAATTTTTGCGCTAAATGTTCACCCAAAGCTTGCACACCGTAACGTTCTGTTGCGTGATGCCCCGCAGAAATATAAGACACGCCAGACTCAAGCGCTTCGTGATTGGTTTGTTCGGAAATCTCCCCACTGATATATACATCTACACCTAATTCAATTGCTCTATCGATATAGCCTTGCGCAGCCCCTGTACACCATGCCACTTTTTGCACAGTTTTTTGCTGTGGTCCAACAACGATAGGCTTACGTTGCAAAGTTTTTTCTATATGCTCAACAAAATCAGTAAGCTGTATAGGCTTTTCCAAATTGCCATAAGCCACGATATTGGATTCACCGGCAAAGCCTAAGGGCGTAATACCCAACATTTTCCCTAATTGCACATTGTTTCCCAGCTCAAGATGCGCATCCAAAGGCAAATGATAGGCCAGTAAATTAATGTCATTTTTCAATAGGAATGCCAGCCGCTGACGCTTAATTCCTACAACTCGCGCATCTTCATTGCGCCAGAAATAACCATGATGCACCAATACCAAATCGGCTTGTACAGCATGAGCCTCTTCCAATAGCGCCATACTCGCTGTAACGCCACTTACTATCTTATTAATAACTTTTTTGCCTTCTACTTGTAAGCCATTTGGGCAGTAATCCTTAAATCTCTCCACTTGCAAAAGTTGCTGGATATAGTCCGTTAATTCGTTAATTTTTACCATTTAGCGCCCTTTTTACGGATTTATACGTATCTTAAGTGATTCTATATTGATTTTTTTAGTGAATTGCCCCACATTAGCTTATATTAAATTACCTTGTATTAAATTTATAAAGCCTCCTAACATTCTCTAACTAAAATTACTATCATGAATGATCTGCTATACAAAAAACTTTGGTTGCTTTTTGCCCAAGCCGTAACGTTATGCCTGGCATTACTTTTTGTTGTACGTTTATTTTTCCCTCATTGGCTAGATAACGCTAACCATACCATCATGGTTAAAGAAGCGTCCGTGCTCGGGGGTGATATGAAACCAATGGTAGGGTCGTATAGCTTTGCCGCTAAAAAGGCCATGCCGACCGTAGTGAATATATTTACCACTAAAAACGCGCAAGCGAACCCACATCAGAAATTTCTTGATGATCCTGCATTTCGTCAATTCTTTGGCGACCAATTGGACGATGATGGACCAACTCAGCCAGAGAACAGTTTAGGATCAGGAGTGATTGTCAGTGAACAGGGTTTGATTCTGACCAATAACCATGTAGTTGCTTCGGCTGACGAAATCGAGATCGCCTTATCTGATGGTCGCAAGATGTCCGCTAAAGTGGTAGGCACTGACCCTGATACAGACTTAGCCTTAATCAAGGTAGATGCAGATCATTTGCCAGCCATCACATTCGCCAGTTCTGATAAATTGAGTGTTGGCGATGTAGTGTTAGCGATTGGCAATCCTTTTGGTGTCGGCCAGACAGTAACGCAAGGTATTGTAAGTGCGTTAGGCCGTAATCATTTGGGCATCAATACCTATGAGAATTTTATCCAGACTGACGCTTCTATCAACCCTGGCAACTCAGGCGGTGCTCTTATAGATGCAGATGGTGATCTAGTAGGCGTCAATAGCGCTATTTATTCTAGAAGCGGTGGTTCAATGGGCATTGGCTTTGCCATACCGGCAACGCTGGCGCGCCAAGTGATGGAGCAAATTATTAGCCAAGGCAGCGTAACGCGGGGCTGGATTGGTATTGAGGCTCAGGATATCACCCCGGAGCTGGCTGAATCATTCAAACTGCATCAAACAGAGGGTTCGTTAATCGCGGGTATTCTGCGTGGCAGCCCAGCCGATAAAGCGGGTTTGCGCACCGGGGATATTTTGTTGGAAATTGAAGGTAAACCGGTAACCGATAGTGGCAGTATGCTCAACCTGATTGCGGTTTTAAAACCTCATCAGAAGGCGATGCTGAAAATCGCCCGTGCTGAAAAAATCCTCAATATTCCCGTGGTGATTGGTAAGCGTCCTAAACCTACCCTGGCTAAAGAGTAAACCATTTATAAATTAAGCGCCGGGCGGTAATATGGTTTGTTCCGGCGTTTTATGTGTGAGTTTAGAAACAATAATTCCTAATTCGTACAATAGCCACATCGGCACTGCCAGCATAAATTGGGATACTACATCGGGTGGCGTAAATATCGCCCCGATGATGAATGCAGCCACAATCACATAGCCACGAACCTCTTGCAAAGCTTTAGTAGTTACCCAGCCAAAGCGTACGGCCATCACTACGGCAATCGGCACTTCAAACGCTAAGCCAAACGCGAAAAATAAAGTCAGTACAAAATCCAGGTAATTGCCAATATCGGTCATCACTGCCACACCTTGTGGTGCGGCTCCGACAATGAAGCCAAATATCACAGGGAATACCGCAAAGTAGGCGAAAGCCATGCCTGATAAGAAGAGCAGGCTACTTGCAATGATGATAGGAATCATGAATTTCTTTTCATGTGCATAGAGCCCAGGGGCAACGAAAGCCCAAACCTGGTACAGGGTATGGGGCAGAGACACAATGAAAGCAGCCATCATCGCGACCTTCATAGGTACAAAAAACGGGGTAGTCACTGCCGTGGCAATCATCTGGCCACCTGCCGGTAATTTACTTAACAATGGCTGTGCAAGCAAGGCGTAGATTTTATTGGCAAATGGGAAGAACGCGATAAATACTACAATGAATCCCAGTACTGTTCGCAACAAACGGTCACGCAGTTCAATAAGGTGTGAAATGAAATTATCGGTTGGTGTCACGGAGTATTGAGCTAGGCTTATGATCTTTATTTAGGGCAGTTTTATTTCCTGATGTCTGATCAAGCCCACTCTTTTCATTGTTATCTTGAACAGCGCCGCCTTGTGCAGCATCGCTATGAGCGCTTTCATGTAAGTCCTGCATTAAAGCATCAGTACTTTGCTGTAAGTTAGCTTGTGTTTTATTAGCGGCTTCCTGGATTTCTTGCTGTAGCTGCTGCAGTTCTTGAAAGCGTACTTCCCGATTCACTTCTTCTTTGACCTGCGCTACATATCTCTGCATGCGGCCTGTTAAGGCACCCAGCATTCGTGCGACTTTGGGCAATTTTTCAGGCCCTATGACAATGAGCGCTACAACTGCAATGACTATAAGTTCGGAAAAAGCAACATCAAACACAAATGTGCACCTTAAAGTGAGCTAGATAAAAAGCTTATCAAGCTTTGGCAGTACTAGCTGCTTTTGGTTTTGCAGCTGCCGGTTTTTTTGCTGCTGGCTTTTTTGCAGCGGGTTTTTTAGCCGGTGCTTTTACTAATTCTGCTTTTGCTTTGGTCGTTGTGGCGACTTTAGCTTTTGCGGCGGGATTCGCTGCGGAAGTTTTAGTCGCAGGTTTTTTAGCTGGCGCCTTCTTAACAGCTACTTTAACCGGAACCTCAACAACTTCACCTTCAATTAGTGGCGGCGTAGCGCTATTCATAGTGTTGATGACAGAAGCTTCTACTAGCGCTTTCTCATCATTCATGGCGTCTTTGAAACCTTTAACGGCGCCACCGACATCTTTACCGATATTGGTTAATTTTTTAGTGCCAAATATCAACACGACAACTAGCAATACGATCAACCAATGCCAAATACTAAATCCGCCCATATGATTCCCCTATGATGATACCCGTTAAAAGGCCGGTTAAATTCTAGGTAGCTGTTCGCCACCACCAAATACATGCACATGAATATGAAACACTTCTTGCCCACCTTCCCGCCCCGTATTGATCATGGTACGGAATCCTGCTAAGCCCTGCTCTTTGGCAAGTTTTGGAGCTAATAGTAGCATCTTACCTAACAATTGCTGATGTTGCACATGACATGCGGCTAAGCTATCAATATGTAGCTTTGGCACGATTAAAAAATGTACCGGATTGATTGGCTTAATGTCATTAAAAACAATGATATCCTCATCTTCAAAGATTTTCTTGGAAGGAATGCTGCCATTCACGATCTTACAAAAAATACAGTCAGTAGTCATATTCTATACCAATTACTAAGTGCGATTTTCTTTCTCGGTAATGCCGGAAAGTCCTTCGCGCCGTGCCAGTTCATCCAAAACATCCTGCGGTTTTAAGCCGGCCTGTGCGAGCATCACCATAGTATGAAACCATAAATCTGCAGTTTCATAAATAAGCGCTTCTTTATTACCGTCTTTGGCTGCAATGATAGTTTCAGTGGCTTCTTCGCCCACCTTTTTGAGTATGCTATCCATGCCTTTCGCATAGAGTTTAGCCACGTAAGAGGATTGCGGATCAGCACTCTTGCGCTCTTCTAACAACTCACTCAGACGGCTTAAAATATCATTCATGCTCGGTTTCTTTGGCTTTTTATGTACTGCTATTTATATATATCATCAGGGTTTTTAATCACCGGCTGGTCTACCACCCAATGGGCGCTGTCCAGTTTCTTGAAAAAACAATTATGCCGCCCGGTATGGCAAGCAATGCCGCCTACTTGCTCTACATTTAGTAAAATCACGTCTTCATCGCAGTCTAAACGGATTTCATGCACACGTTGTACATGACCGGATTCTTCGCCTTTGCGCCACAATTTATTACGTGAACGAGACCAGTAGACTGCCTGCCTAGTTTTATCGGTAAGTTCCAGGGCTTCACGGTTCATCCACGCGAACATGAGCACTTTGCCAGTATCATGCTCTTGCGCAATTACCGGTACTAAGCCATTTGCATCCCAGTTTACTTCTTCTAGCCAGTCCATTCAAATTCCTTTGGGAAATCTGCAATCACGCGAAGCATGAACGCAAACAGTATATTCAATACAGCAAGTGAAATGCGACAAAGTAAGTGCGGTTTTCCAAAAGGAATTAAAGTCGAATTTCTATGCCGTTTTCTTGCATATATTCTTTGGCTTGTTTCACTGTAAATTCACCGTAATGGAAAATACTCGCCGCCAACACTGCATCTGCTCCACCGATCTTTACACCATCAACCAAGTGCTGCAAATTACCCACACCACCTGAGGCGATAATAGGTACATCAACGGCGTCTGAAATCGCACGATTAAGTGGATTATTAAACCCGATTTTTGTACCGTCGCGATCCATGCTGGTAATCAATAACTCTCCGGCGCCTAATCTTGCCATATATTCAGCCCACTTGACTGCATCTAACCCTGTTGCTTTACGGCCACCATGGGTAAAGACTTCCCACTCAAATGGCTGATTGTCTACCTTTTTGGCATCGATCGCTACTACTATGCATTGTGAACCAAAGCGGTTTGCCGCATCAGCCACCATCTGTGGATTCAACACGGCAGTTGTATTAATACTGACCTTATCCGCACCGGCATTTAATAAACGGCGCACATCCTCTACTTCACGCACCCCACCGCCAACTGTTAATGGAATGAACACCTGTGATGCCACTTGCTCAATGATATGTAGGATCAAGCCACGATTATCCGAGCTTGCAGTAATGTCCAGGAATGTCAGCTCGTCCGCGCCCTGCTCATCATAGCGACGCGCAATTTCAACCGGGTCACCCGCGTCACGTAATTCCAGAAAGTTGATGCCTTTCACCACACGCCCATCAGTTACATCAAGGCATGGGATGATACGTTTAGCTAGCACTTAATTCATCCGCTAATGCCTGTGCTGCCGTGAAGTCCAAAGTGCCTTCATAAATTGCCCGGCCGGTAATGGTACCGATAATGCCTTCGTCCGCTACTGCGCAAAGTTTACGTACATCATCCAGATTTGTTACGCCGCCAGAAGCAATCACAGGAATCGTTAACGCCTGGGCCAAGGCAACCGTGGCTTCAATATTGACGCCAGTGAGCATGCCATCACGACCGATATCGGTATATACAATAGAATTGACGCCGTAATCTTCAAATTTTTTTGCCAAGTCAATCACATCATGGCCGGTAAGCTTAGACCAACCATCCACGGCTACTTTGCCATCTTTTGCATCCAGGCCTACCATGATTTGACCAGGGAATGCGTAACAAGCCTCATGTAAAAAACCTGGATTCTTAACTGCTGCCGTGCCAATAATAACGTAGCCGATACCGCTATCTAAGTAGCGTTCAATGGTGTCCAGATCACGGATACCGCCACCTAGTTGGATAGGAATATCGCCACCGACTGCACTGACAATAGATTTAATCGCAGCTTCGTTGACCGGCTTGCCCGCAAATGCACCATTTAAATCCACAAGATGTAAACGTTTGCCGCCTCTATCGACCCAATGGCGTGCCATTGCACCCGGGTCTTCAGAAAATACCGTAGATTCTTCCATTAAACCTTGTTTGAGTCTGACACAATGTCCATCTTTGAGATCAATAGCGGGGATGATTAGCATGATGATGAGTTATTATTTAGTAAAATTAAATGTGAATTAAAAATTAGTGATTAAAAAAATGTAATTTGCTTAGTACCTTTAAAATACTAATAATGTTTAAGCAATTATGGTGCCCAGTGTATAAAATTACTTAGTAATTGCAAACCAGCACTAGCACTTTTCTCAGGGTGGAATTGGACTGCAAACAAATTATCCACAGCAATTGCACTGGTAAAAGGTTGCGGATAGTTGCTGTAGCCTGAGACAATATTTGTATCATTAGGCTGCACGTAATAACTGTGCACGTAGTAAAAACGTGCACCGTCATTGATCCCCGACCATAACGCATGTGGTTGTGAACTTGCTGTTTCAGCTTGATAAACCTGATTCCAGCCCATATGCGGCACCTTAAGTTTATCGCCATGCTCACCGTGCATATCTGCTGCAGCAAAACGTTTGACTTGACCTTTGAACAAGCCCAGACCAGAAGCATCGCCTTCTTCAGACTGTTCGAATAGCATCTGCAAGCCGATACAAATGCCTAAAAATGGTTTTTCCTGCGCAGCCTGCAATACCGCATCGCGCAAACTGCGTGCATCCAACTCACGTATGCAATCCGGCATCGCTCCTTGGCCGGGGAAGACCACGCGCTCAGCCCGTGCAACTTCGTCAGGATTGCTTGTGACGATTACCGATTTCGATGGCGCAACATGCTCCAGCGCTTTAGACACCGAGCGCAAATTGCCCATACCATAATCGATTACCGCGATATCAATTTTATCCATACTGGTCGTTATTCAGGAGTGCTTTTAAACTCAAAAAGACTATAAGCTGCCTTTAGTAGACGGCATAATGCCGGCCATGCGCGAATCAAGCTCTACTGCCATGCGCAATGCACGGCCGAATGCCTTGAAAATCGTTTCCGCCTGGTGATGGGCGTTATGTCCTTTTAAATTATCAATGTGCAGTGTTACGTTGGCATGATTGACAAAACCTTGGAAGAATTCGTGTACCAAGTCGACATCAAACTCACCGATTGCTGCGCGTGTAAAATCGCAACCGAATTCAAGTCCTGGTCGACCGGAAATATCCAGTACCACGCGTGACAAAGCCTCGTCTAACGGCACATAAGCATGCCCGTAACGTCGAATTCCTTTTTTATCACCAACTGCTTTAGCAAAAGCCTGGCCTAATGTAATGCCGATGTCTTCAACCGTGTGGTGGGCATCAATGTGTAAATCGCCTTTAGCATTCACAGTAATATCCATCATGCCATGACGTGCGATTTGATCAAGCATGTGGTCTAGAAAGCCCAAGCCTGTATTGAATTGGGTGAGACCTGTGCCATCTAAATTAATAGCAACGGTAATTTGTGTTTCCAAGGTATTTCTAATTACTTCAGCGGATCGCATATCGGTTCACTTGAATATATGGTGTAAAACTCATTTAGGGTGCTATTTTAACCTAAAGAACCGTTATCAACCCAAAATTTAAGGATAGTTGAAAGATGGGTTAGATTAATAAAAATTAAAGCTTGCATGTACGATTTTTTGTAATAAAACTCTATAAAAAACTAAAGCCCAGCAAGATATTACGTAATCTTTACTAGGCTTTAGGTTATCAGCTTGCGCTAATTATTATTTTCAGCATCTTAATGCTGAGAGTTTAAACAAATAATTATTTAGCTGCATCTGCAGGTGCGGCTTCAGCAGGCGCTGCATCAGCTGGAGCTTCTGCTGCAGGAGTAGCGTCAGCTGGTGCTGCTTCTGGTGCGGGAACAACTTCAGCAGCAGGAGCAGACTCCATTGGTGCAGTGGCTTCGTCTGCCGGTTTTTTACCTTTAAGTACTGTGAACAATACTACTAAAACGATGGCGGCAATGATCCATGGTAAGAATTTCTTAGCGCCACCAGCACTTGCTGAGCCACCGTGTGCAATTGCACTGATTTCAGCAGCAGCAGCAGCTGGATCAGCAGCACCGTAGATAGCAGCGCCAGCAACGATGATAGTTGCGCCAGCATCTTTAACTTGTTGTGTTGTAGCAGCTTTAACGCCGCCAGCTACTGAAATATCTACACCTAATCCTAAACCAGCTACCATAGCCAAGTCATTGAATGGTGTTTGACCAGCAGCTTGTTGGTCTAAACCAGTATGCACGCCAATGATGTGTGCACCTAATTTAGCAACTTCTTGTGTACGTGTTTTTTTATCAGTGACATTGATCAAGTCTACTTGAGCTTTTTTGCCGTATTTGTTAGCAACGTCAATTACGCCTTTGATTGTACCTAAGTCAGCCGTACCTAATACTGTACAAATGTCAGCACCGGCTTTATAGAATGGCTCAGCTTCATAGAAACCAGCATCCATCGTTTTCAAGTCAACCAAGATTTTATTTTTAGGGAATTTGGCGCGTAATACTTCTAACAGTTTAATACCATTATGCTTAATGCAAGGTGTACCAATTTCAAGAATGTCCACATGCGGAGCAACTTTTGTCGCTAAAGCAACGGTTGCGTCGAAATCTAATGAGTCTAATGCCATTTGGGTTTGTGCCACGATACATCCTCCAACTAAAAGCAAATCAGACTATGATTTGCTTAAGATTAAAATACGATTAATGTGATTTTATAAACCACAGGTTTTTATATTGTGCACAAAAAGGCACATTTCGTAATAATAACCGTAGTTTGCAGGGAATTTCAAACTTTTCGTGCTTATTTCGATGATTTCTGCACTATTTATCAATGATGACTAAATAGTCACCTGTAATAGAGGTTTTAAATCACGAGTTATAGCCTAATTTTGGAGAATTTGGCTAAGCACATCAATTAACAGTTTAGATTGTACATCTGTTCCAATAGTAATGCGTAGATAAGGTGCTATACGGTTTGGGGATTTGAAGTGACGCACAATAATACTTTTTTCACGCAATCTAGAGGTTAAATCCGCACCCTCTCTGGTTTGGTGCCTTGCGAAAATAAAATTAGCACCCGAGGGTAGCGTTTCAAAACCTAAATTCGCTAAATCTTGAATCAAAGCACTTCGTGTCGCAACAACTTGCTTACACGTCTTATCGAAATACTCCACATCTTGCACAGCAGCAATCGCCCCCGCAGATGCGAAACGGTCTATAGGATAGGAATTAAAGCTGTCTTTTACTCGTATCAAGGCTTCAATCAATGCAGTATTGCCGAGTGCATAGCCAACCCGCAAACCAGCAAGAGAGCGGGCCTTGGATAGGGTATGAGTCACTAGCAAATTCGGGTATTGATTAATCAAACCTACTGCTGATTCTGTACCGAAATCTACATAAGCTTCATCAATCACAATAACGGATTCGGTATTAATTTTTAGTAAGCGCTCAATTTCAACCAATGGTAACGGTATGCCAGTAGGAGCATTGGGATTAGGGAAGATAATGCCGCCATTGGCCTGCATATAGTCTTCTACATTAATCTCGAATTTTTCCCTTAACGGGATCGTTTTATATTGGATAGCGTATAAACCGCAATATACCGGGTAAAAGCTATAGGTGATGTCTGGAAATAATAATGGCTTATTGTGTTTTAGTAATGCTTGAAAGACATGCGCTAATACTTCGTCAGAACCATTGCCTACAAATACCTGATTCGCATTGAGTGAATAGGTTTTGGCTATTGCCGTTTTCAATGCGTCTGAATTTGGATCAGGATATAAACGTAATGAATCTGCCGCTTCCAGCTTCAACGCTTCAATAACTTTAGGGCTTGGGCCGTAAGGGTTTTCGTTGGTATTCAGCTTAACCAGGTTATCAAGCTTCGGTTGCTCACCCGGCACATAAGGGGTGAGCTTGTGTACTACATCACTCCAGAACTTACTCATATCTAATTTATTCCTTCACTACAAAAAGCGATATTGAAATGAGTACAAGGAGGTAAGGATAAAGCTTGGAAGATAGTACATAAAGTACGGAGACAAGCTGAAGACGCTGCCAACAAAGTAATCATTTTAATTGCGCGTTTTGAGCCGATATTCAGCACTTCTAGCGTGCGCTGTTAAGCCTTCACCGTGCGCTAACGTTGATGCAATCTTACCTAGTTTTTGCGCGCCATCTGGCGATACCATAATTAAGCTGGAGCGTTTCTGGAAGTCGTAAACACCGAGCGGCGAGGAAAATCTTGCTGTACGTGACGTCGGCAATACATGATTAGGGCCTGCGCAATAATCGCCCAAAGCCTCACAGGTATCACGCCCCATAAAGATAGCACCGGCATGCTTGATTTTCTTGCTGAAAGCAAGAGGCTCCTCAATTGATAGTTCCAAATGCTCAGGAGCGATGTAATTACTGATCTCTGCAGCTTCATCCAAATCACGCACCAGAATTAATGCACCACGGTCTTGGAATGAGGTAGTAATAATACCTTTACGCGGCATTTCCTCAACAAGCTTCTCGATACTAGTGCTTACTTTATCCAGGAAGTCAGCGTCTGGGCTTAATAGAATCGCCTGCGCAAGTTCGTCGTGTTCTGCTTGGGAGAACAAGTCCATTGCCACCCAGTCCGGATTGGTTTTGCCATCGCAGATTACCAAAATCTCGGAAGGACCGGCGACCATGTCGATACCAACAACACCGAATACACGACGTTTTGCGGCAGCAACATAGGCGTTACCGGGTCCAACGATTTTATCTACTTGCGGTACAGTTTCGGTGCCATAAGCCAACGCGCCAACGGCTTGTGCCCCGCCAATACAGAACACACGATCTACACCAGCAATTGCTGCGGCGGACAACACCAACGCGTTCTTTTCACCATTCGGTGTAGGTACGACCATAATCAACTCTTGCACACCGGCTACTTTGGCTGGAATCGCATTCATTAGCACTGAAGATGGGTAAGCCGCTTTACCGCCCGGAACGTACAAACCTATACGGTCTAATGACGTTACTTGCTGACCTAACAATGTACCGTCGTCTTCTGTATAAGTCCAAGAAGCTATGACTTGTTTTTCATGGTAGCTACGCACACGGTCAGCTGCAGCTTGCAGGGCTTCACGTTGATTTGGCGGTAAGCCATTTAAAGCTGCTGTAAGTTCCGCCTTACTAATTTCTAAATCACTGAGCGCAGTAGCACTGGTTTTATCAAAACGATTGGTATATTCCAGCACCGCAGCATCGCCGCGAGTTTTAACATCTTTTAAAATATTCGCGACGACCATATCAACGCTGTCATCCTGCGCGGTTTCAAATGCTAGCAAAGCTTTAAGCTTGCCATCAAAATCATTGTCAGTAGTAGAAAAACGTCTAATCTTCATGGTTAATTATTTTTACTTAAATTATTTTTGAATGGCTGACGCGAATGCGTCCATGATTGGCTGTAGTTTAGCGCGGTTCAGCTTAAGCGACGCCTGATTCACCACCAGACGCGAGCTAATATCGCCCACTTCTTCTACCGCTTTAAGGTTATTTGCGCGCAAAGTGCCGCCGGTACTGACTAAATCGAC
>JBKJOT010000007.1:0-17999 GCA_046595335.1 Methylotenera sp. | reverse complement strand
CCACCAGGCGCAAAAGCTGGCAATTATGGTGGCTGAAAAACTTGATTACACAGGCGTAATCGGTGTGGAATTCTTTGTGTGCGATGGTGAGTTGCTGGTTAACGAAATGGCACCTCGCCCGCATAACTCCGGTCATTTCACCATTGATGCTTGTGTGACAAACCAGTTTGAGCAGCAGGTACGTGTGATGTCAGGCTTGCCATTAGGTAGCAGTCGTCAGCATAGTCCTGCGGTGATGGTGAACCTGCTTGGTGATATTTGGCCTACAAATGGTAATAAGACAGCTGAACCTGACTGGCAAGTGGCATTTTTGCCACAGTTAAAAATGCATTTATACGGCAAGCAGGAAGCTCGTCCAGGTCGTAAAATGGGCCACTTCACCGTGATTAATACTAGTCGAGATGATGCTATCAAACTTGCTATGCAAGTACGCGCCGATTTGAAAATAGGCGAATAAACAGAATATTAGCTTCAGCTAAAATTTGCTAATTAAGCAAATAAAAAAGCCGAACATTAAGTTCGGCTTTTTTATTTATTCTTACAATTGCTATTAAGCCATTGCTTTCACAGCAGCATTTAAGCGGCTTTTATGACGTGCAGCTTTATTTTTATGAATGATTTGTTTGTCCGCAATGCGGTCAATTACACTGACATTCTCAGTGTATACAGCAGTAGCTGCGGCTTTGTCGCCAGCTTCTACAGCTTTAATAATTTTTTTAATCGCCGTACGCAAAGTAGAGCGCAAACTTGCATTGTGAGCGCGTTGCTTAACTGCTTGACGAGCACGTTTTCTTGCTTGTGCGGTATTTGCCATCTTAAATGTTTCCTATAAGCTCTAAAAGCTATTCAAAATACGAAGCCCATAATCATAGCTATTTTATTGAAGTTATGCAAGTTAAAACAACTAAATATTACTGGCGGTGCTTGTTAAATCTAGCCGGGGATTATACATCAATCGCCTAGTGGCATATGAAACTACCGCGTTGAAAGTGATGCCATGATAAAATCTTACAATATGTTGTTAATACACCACTTTTCTTAATAGTCACGCATGAATTTACTTAAAGCTTTGGCCAAAGTCGGCAGTATGACGTTTGTCTCCCGCATACTTGGTTTTGTGCGGGACACCTTGATAGCACGTGTTTTCGGCGCCGGCATGCTCAGCGACGCCTTCATTGTCGCCTTTAAAATTCCTAACCTGTTACGTCGTATCTCTGCGGAAGGCGCATTCAGCCAGGCTTTTGTGCCTATCCTGGCGGAATATAAAAGTCAACGTAGTTTCGATGAAACGCATAGCCTAATCAATCGTGTTGCCACGTGGATGGGCATTATTCTAGTTGTAGTGACTTTGCTGGGCATGCTCGCAGCGCCGTGGATAGTCACAGTGATTGCGCCAGGATTCCGTGCGAACCCTGCCAAAATGCAGCTAACAATTGAATTGTTGCGCATCACCTTCTCTTACATCTTCTTTATTTCGCTGGTTTCTATGGCTGGCGGCGTGCTTAATACCTATAACAAGTTCGGTATTCCCGCGTTCACGCCGGTATGGCTCAATGTGTCGATGATTGCAGCAGTGCTGTTCTTTGCTGATCACTTTGCTGAGCCTATCAAAGTATTGGCATGGGCCGTTTTTTTTGGTGGTTTTTTGCAGCTTTTATTCCAGATACCCTTCCTGAAACAGATTGGTTTATTGCCCAAATTCGAGCTGAAACGCAATGACGAGGGTGTGTGGCGTATCCTCAGGTTGATGGGTCCGGCAGTACTGGGTGTATCGGTCGCGCAGATTTCTATGATTACTAATACCATTTTTGCTTCGTTTTTACATACGGGTAGCGTGAGCTGGCTATATTACGCTGATAGGTTAATGGAATTCCCCAGTGGAGTATTAGGCGTGGCGCTAGGTACTATATTGCTGCCTAGTTTATCTAAAGCCTATGCAGGCAGTGATGATAGTGAATATTCACAATTACTGGACTGGGGCTTGCGTCTAACCTTTATCTTGGCCGCTCCTGCGGCGGTTGCCTTGGCAGTGCTGGCAGCCCCTTTGGTCATCGCTTTGTTCCATTATGGAAAATTCACAAGTTTTGACGCTTTAATGACTGAGCAAGCATTGATAGCCTATAGTCTAGGCTTGCTGGGCCTGATTTTGGTTAAGATTTTAGCTCCGGGCTTTTACGCGCGCCAGAACATTAAAACTCCGGTAAAAGTAGCTGTATTTACCTTGGTCGTCACACAGATCATGAATGTACTGTTTGTTTTTGTGATCGACTTGCAGCATGCCGGATTAGCTCTGGCTATTGGCCTAGGCGCTTGTATCAATGCGGCTTTGCTTTACTACCATTTACGTAAAGCCAATATCTTTACGCCGCAAGCAGGCTGGTTGAGCTTTCTAGTTAAATTAAGTATCGCGTTAAGCGTAATGGCGATTGTGCTTTACGTTGCTAAAGGTGATGCAAATGCGTGGCTGCATTTCAACTTAATGAAACGCCTCGCCTATCTATCCGGGCTCGTGACTTTGGGCGCTGTGAGTTATTTTGCAACTTTGATGCTGCTTGGTTTCCGGCCGCGCGATTATATGCGCAGGGTGAAACCTTGATGCAGGTGTTCCGGCATATTCCTAGCTCATTGCAGCCACCCTGCGCACTGGCGATTGGCAATTTTGATGGTATGCACCTTGGGCACCAGGCGCTGCTGAAGAAGCTTATCGAAACCGCGACGCTGCACAAAGTAATGCCCGCCGTGATGACATTTGAGCCGCATCCGCGCGAGTTTTTTGCACCAGATAGTGCGCCTGCACGGCTATGTTCGATGCGAGAAAAGCTGGAATATTTTGCCGATGCTGGAGTTGAGCGCACCTATGTATGCCGCTTCAACCAACATTTCGCCAAGGTGAGTGCCGCTGAGTTTATGCAGGATATTCTGCGTAACTCGCTCAATGCACAATCCATTTTAGTAGGTGAAGATTTTCGGTTTGGCGACATGCGCGCAGGTTCCATCGCAGATTTTATGCGGGCAGGTTTCAATCTAGTCAGCCTCCCGCAAGTAGACTTGGCTAATCATCAACAAGCGCTAGAACGGGTTTCCAGTACGCGAGTGCGTGCAGCTTTAGCGGCAGGGCGGTTAGACGAAGCGGCTAGCTTGTTGAATCGGCCTTATAGTATCAGTGGCAAAGTCATACATGGTGCAAAACGTGGGCGGCAACTGGGTTTTCCTACTGCCAATATCCATATGCGGCATGAACGGCCTGCCTTAACCGGAGTATATGCGGTAAAATTAGATGGTTTGCCAAGCGTGGCGAATTTAGGCGTACGCCCAACCATTGCTGGCGTACCTAAACTTTCATTGGAAGTGCATGTACTTGATTTCGATAATGATTTATATGGCAGGCATGTGCATGTAGAGTTCTTGCACAAGATACGCGACGAAATGAAGTTCGATGGCTTGGATGCCCTAAAAGCCCAAATTGCCCAAGATGTGATCGTAGCAAGACAGTATTTCCAGAAATAATATAAAAGCAGTATTTTAGAAAATATCATTGACCATGACCGATAAGACTCAAACAGAAAAGACGTCCTCAACTGAGGCGTCCAAGTACAAATTAAACCTGCCTGAAACCGCATTTCCTATGCGCGGTGATCTGGCGAAGCGTGAACCGGCATGGTTGCAGCAATGGCAAGATAAAAAGCTTTACGAGCGCATTCGTAAAGCTCGCAAAGGCGCTAAAAAATTCATCCTGCATGATGGCCCTCCGTATGCAAACGGCGATATCCATATCGGTCACGCGGTTAATAAAATCCTCAAAGATATCATCGTTAAATCCAAAACCATGAGCGGCTTTGACGCACCTTATGTACCGGGTTGGGATTGCCACGGCTTGCCTATCGAACTGATGGTAGAAAAAACCCATGGCAAAAATATGGAGCCTGCCAAATTCCGCGAGCTATGCCGCGCTTATGCCGCTGAACAAATTGAAAAGCAGAAAAAAGACTTTATCCGTCTAGGTGTGCTGGGTGATTGGGATCATCCCTACCTGACCATGGACTTCAAGACCGAAGCCGACATCATGCGAGCTTTGGGCGATATCTACAAGAATGGCTATCTTTACCAAGGCAGCAAACCGGTGCATTGGTGCGTGGATTGCGGCTCGGCATTAGCCGAGGCAGAGGTTGAATATGAAGATGTGAACTCACCGGCAATTGATGTAGGCTTTGAGATTGTTGATAACGCCGCACTGAGTAAGGTGTTTGACTTGAGTGAGCGGGTGCGTACAGAGTATATAGCAGGCAAAAAGGTATATGCCGTTATTTGGACTACTACCCCTTGGACGTTGCCAGCAAATCAAGCTGTATCTGTAAATCCAGAGTTTGAATATGGTTTGTACTCATCGGACAAAGGTTTGTTTATTCTTGCTACTGCAATGGCTCCTATAGCCATCTCTACTAGTTATCCAGATCTAACAAAAGAAGAACTTAATAACTTGGCCGTGCCACCATTACTTCAAAAGTATGGTGTAACTTCTTACACCCCACTGGGTGTCGTTAAAGGTGAGTTATTAAAAACGTTACAGTTACAGCATCCATTCGACAACCGCCAAGTGCCTATAATTACTGGTGAACATGTCACAACTGAAGCGGGTACTGGCTTGGTGCATACAGCTGCTGCCCATGGTAATGATGACTGGCTGGTGATGCGTGCCAATTTCCCAAATGAGAAACCACGTATTTTAATCAATGGGGACGGTAGATTTTTTACCAGTGACTTGGTTGAGTTGGAAGCGATTCGAGGTTTGAATAGGCAAGAAGCCAATAAAGTGATTTTAAGTGTGATGCAGGAAAACGGCACATTGATAGCTAGCGGTCGTTTAAACCATAGTTTTCCGCATTGTTGGCGACACAAAACCCCGTTGATGCAACTGGCTACTCACCAATGGTTTATTGGTATGAATGCCAAAGATGCTAATGGTAAGTCTCTACGTGAGCATGCTAACAAAGCAGTGGATGAAACGGAATTTTTCCCGGCCTGGGGCCGAGCGCGTTTGGAAGCCATGATCAAAAACCGTCCGGATTGGTGTGTTTCACGCCAACGTAATTGGGGCGTGCCGATGGGCTTATTCGTACATAAAGAGACCGGTGAGCCGCATCCACAAACATTGCACCTTCTCGAACAGGCTTGCCTGAAAGTAGAACAGCAAGGCGTTGAAGCCTGGTTTTCGCTGGATGAAGATGCTTTCTTAGCGGAGTTCGCACCTCAGAATGCTGCGCAGTACAAAAAAGTAAAAGACACATTGGATGTTTGGTTCGACTCAGGCGCTACGCATGCTACCGTATTGAAGCGCCGTCCTGATTTACAAAAACCTACGGATAAAGACCATAGCCTCGCTGATTTGTACCTGGAAGGTTCAGACCAGCATCGCGGCTGGTTCCAGTCATCATTGTTAACAGGCTGCGCGATTGATGGGCGTGCTCCTTATGATGCTTTGCTCACTCACGGTTTTGTAGTGGATGGTGCGGGCCATAAAATGAGTAAATCCAAAGGCAATGTGGTTGCTCCCCAAAAGGTCATGGATACCTACGGCGCGGATATCCTGCGTTTGTGGACAGCTTCTACGGATTATTCTGGCGAACTGACGATCTCGGATGAAATATTAAAACGTGTGGCGGAAAGCTATCGTCGTATCCGCAATACCATGAAGTTTTTATTGGCGAACATTGCTGACTTTGACGCACACAAAAACTTGCTACCGCCTAAAGAATGGCTGGAAATCGACCGTTATGCGTTGGTGCTGACCGAGAAGCTACAGAAAGAAGTGCTGGCGGATTATGACCGCTATGAATTCCATCTGGCGGTGCAGAAATTCGTGAGTTTCTGCTCTGAAGATTTGGGTGGTTTCTATTTAGATATTCTTAAAGACCGACTATATACAGCAGGTGAAACATCACATGCACGTCGTGCTGCACAAAGTGCGCTGTACCACATTACACAATGCATGATGCGTTTGATGGCGCCGATATTGAGTTTTACCGCGAATGAAATTTGGCAGACCTTAGGCCTTGATAAGGACAAAACGGTATTCGAAGATATTTGGTATGAGTTGCCCAAACATCATTTGAGTGAAGCAGATATGCTGGCCTGGCAAGATATCTTAAATGTACGTGCGTTGACTAATAAAGCGATTGAAGAAAAGCGTTCTGCAGGTTTAGTCGGGTCGTCTTTGCAGTCTGAAATAGATATTTATGCTGACGGTAAGCTATATGAGTCACTACATAAATTGCAGGATGACCTGCGTTTTGTCTTAATTACCTCGCGTGCAACCTTGCATAAAGAAGCGGATGCAAACTTACGTATAGAAGTTACGCCAAGTACCTATAGAAAATGCGATCGCTGCTGGCATTATCGTACCGATGTTGGCGCTGATGAGTTACACCCACACATTTGCGGTCGCTGCGTAAGGAATCTATTTGGCACTGGCGAGTACCGTAGCCATGCTTAATCCTGATATATCTAAAAATCCGGGCATGATGAAATGGCTGAGTATTAGTGCAATCATTGTTGCTATAGATATTTACACTAAGCACTTGGTACAAAATGCATTCGCTTATGGTGAGCATTTAACCATCACCAGTTTCTTTGATCTGGTGCGTTACCATAACGAAGGGGCAGCATTTAGCTTCTTAGCCAGTGCAGGTGGCTGGCAAAAGCTGTTCTTCAGCGGTGTTTCTATTGTGGCGATTACCGTCATTCTCTATCTGCTTCGCAAACATGCAACGCAGAAACTTTTTTGTTTTGGCTTAGCTTTAGTACTAGGCGGCGCCATCGGCAATTTATATGACCGTGTAACCCTTGGCTATGTGGTGGATTTCCTCTACTTCCATTATCACGCCCTGTATTGGCCGGCTTTCAACGTTGCGGATAGTGCGATTTGTGTGGGTGTAGGCGTTTTATTACTGGATAGTTTTAAGAAGCCTCTTTAATTAAATTTTATAAAGCCTCCATATAGAGGTCGCTACCAAGGTGTTGCTTCAGGAGATTGCTGTGCCAGATTGGAAAAAGCTGATAGCGGGTAAAATCGCCATTGCCAAAAAAGGAAATAAAGCCGGCAAGGTGAATTCCAATGTGCGTGTTCCAGCCGGGCAAACTGAAGTCAAGAATTTCCCAATCCTCGATTTGGGCATTTTGCCTGACATCAATAAATCTAATTGGAAACTACGTATTTACGGTTTGGTTGAGCAGGAAGTCAATCTGGATTGGGATGCCTTCCAGCAATTACCGCAAGTCACTGATGTATCAGATTTTCACTGTGTAACTCGTTGGACCCGACTTGATATGGACTGGGTGGGCGTGAAAGCACAAGACCTGCTCATGATGGCTGGCCCAATCGATACGGCTAAATTCGCCACTTTACATGGCTATGATGGCTATACCACTAATCTCGATTTAGAAGCCTTGCTTGACGACGATGTGATGGTTGCCCATTCAGTATTAGGCTATCCGCTGACGACGGTTCATGGTGGGCCGGTACGGATGATCGTCCCAAAACGATATGCCTGGAAAGGCGCGAAATGGCTCAAAGCTATAGAACTGCATGCGGAAGACCGGCCAGGTTTCTGGGAAATGCGGGGTTACCATAATTACGCCGATCCATTTAAGGAGCAGCGCTTTTCGGAAGATGATGAATTCTAAGTTCATCTGGCACTAATTTTCAATTTATTAGTCTTAGTTTCAGCCATAGCCATTGTTACAGGCTAAGTTGTATCGAAGTATTAAGTTGTATCAATGCATAAGTAATAAATCTAATTTAATTTGATCGTTCTTAAAATAATAGAAACTTGAGCTAGCATGTCAACATTTAGCAATACAGTATTTGGTCTTTCTGCGCTTGATTTAGCCAGAGTTCAATTTGGCTTCACCATCGCCTTCCACATTATTTTCCCCGCCATTACCATCGGACTGGCCAGTTACCTTGCAGTACTCGAAGGCTGTTGGTTAAAAACCAAAAAGCAAGCCTACAAAGATTTATACCACTTTTGGCTCAAGGTTTTTGGCGTCACTTTCGGCATGGGCGTTGTTTCCGGCCTTGTCATGTCTTACCAGTTCGGTACTAACTGGAGCGGGTTCTCGCAATTTGCCGGCAGCATCACTGGTCCGCTACTGGCTTATGAAGTACTCACCGCATTTTTCTTAGAGGCAGGTTTTCTAGGAGTGATGATGTTCGGCTGGAACCGTGTAGGCCCGGGACTGCACTTCTTCTCAACTATTATGGTGGCGATTGGCACCTTAATTTCCATGACCTGGATTATTGCTTCCAACAGCTGGATGCACACACCACAAGGCTACGAAGTAGTGAACAATGTGCTGGTTCCTGTGGATTGGCTGGCAATTATCTTTAACCCGTCTTTCCCTTACCGCTTAGCACATATGGGCGTTGCAGCTTTCTTGGCTACTGCTTTATTTGTGGGCGCTTCGGCGGCTTGGCAATTGCTGAATAAAAAGGACAATGCGGCAGTACGTAAGATGCTGTCGATGGCGATGTGGATGGTATTGATTGTTGCACCTATTCAAATAGTTATCGGTGATTTTCATGGATTGAACACACTTAAATACCAACCCGCCAAAATCGCTGCGATGGAAGGGCACTGGGAGAATCAAGCAGGCGAAGGCGTACCTTTGTTGCTATTCGCCTTGCCGGATATGCAAGCTGAAAAAAACCATTTTGAAATCGGCGTGCCGAATATTGGCAGTATGGTATTGACGCACAGCTGGGCTGGGCAGATCAAAGGTTTGAAAGAGTTTGCCCCTGCTGACCGGCCGAATGCTACGATTGTGTTCTGGACTTTCCGTATTATGGTAGGTTTAGGCATGCTCATGCTGCTCTTGGGTCTTTACAGCGCATGGCTACGTTATAAAAAGCAGCTTTATACTTCCAGGTTATTTTTACACATGGCTACTTACATGGGACCTGCTGGCTTAATGGCAATACTCGCGGGCTGGCTTACTACCGAGATCGGCCGCCAACCTTGGGTAGTATATGGCGTTATGCGTACTGCAGATGGCGTGTCCAAACATGATATCAGTTCGCTCGCTCTGTCATTAGGCTTGTTTATTGTCGTATATTTGTTTGTGTTCGGCATAGGCATTGCATATGTGCTACGCCTTATACGCAAAGGGCCGACGCCACATGAAGGCGATTTGCCTATTGATGGTGGGCCTGGTGAGAATAGGCAGCAAATGCGGCCTATGTCATTGCCGAAAGAGTCATTGGATGATGCATCCGCCTTGGCAGGCCTGGATAACATGAATAAGGAAAAGCCATGAATTTTGATGTGACTATAGTCTGGGCGATCATCATCTTTTTTGGCGTCATGATGTATGTGGTAATGGACGGTTTCGATTTAGGTATCGGTATTCTTTACCCATTTGTGCCAGAACGCGAACACCGTGATGTGATGATGAATACCGTTGCGCCAGTGTGGGATGGCAATGAAACATGGCTGGTATTAGGAGGGGCAGGCCTGTTTGCTGCATTCCCTCTGGCATATGCAGTGATTTTAAGCGCGCTGTATCTGCCCTTGATCTTTATGCTGCTGGGACTAATCTTCCGTGGCGTGGCATTCGAGTTCCGATTTAAAGCGCATGACCATGAGCGCCATATCTGGGACAAAGCTTTTATTGGCGGTTCGGCTATTGCCGCATTTTTCCAGGGGGTGACATTAGGAGCTTATATTGATGGCCTTAAAATGAATGGTCATGAATATGTCGGCGGCGCTTTTGACTGGCTGGCTCCTTTCCCATTATTCACGGGTGTTGGGGTCTTACTGGCTTATAGCTTGCTAGGCTGTTGCTGGCTCATTTGGAAAACAGAAGGCGATCTGCAAAAGCGTATGCTGCAACTAGCTAGCCCTTTGGCGTGGCTGATTTTAGCCGCCATCGGTATTATCAGCATTTGGACGCCACTCACTCATGCAGCGATTGCTGAACGCTGGTTCAAGTTACCCAATATCATCTGGTTATCACCCGTACCAATTCTGGTGGCTGTATCTATGTTTTTATTGATAAGTGCAATCAAAAAATCGCATGACTTTAAACCGTTTTTATTTGCGCTATGTATTATATTTTTAGGCTACATCGGTTTGGCGATTAGCCTGTGGCCAAATATCATTCCGCCGAATATCAGCATCTGGGAAGCCGCCGCCCCACGTCAAAGTCAAGTGTTTGCGCTGGTTGGTACCTTGTTTATCATTCCTTTCATCCTCGCTTACACCGCGTGGTCATATTATGTGTTCCGCGGCAAAGTTCGCGTGGATGATGGCTACCACTAAGATTTAAGTATGGTCGAAATGGATGATAAGCCCGCCGAAGGCTCCTGGTTAAAGCGTTTAGGCTGGCTGGTATTAATTTGGGTGGGTAGCGTATCAGCTTTAGCGCTAGCAGCCTATATCATGCGCTGGCTGATGCGAGCCATAGGATTAGGCTAACTTTCTCTACAAGCTAACTTATTAAAAAATTGCGTATAATGGGCACCATGTTTTTTACGCGCTATAAATCAGCAATTAGTAAGGTCATCCTAATGGTGATGATTTTTGCTTCGCTCGCACCTGCGGTTTCACATGCTTTAGTTTCTTTTACCGGTAATCCATCGTTCACCCAGAAGATTTGTACTACGAGCGGTAATCCCATCCTGATTCAGGTAAAAACCACATTAGGCCAACAGCTGGCAACCGAGCTCCCTGTTAAAGGCTTACCCAAGCAAACCGCCGAAAATCACTTTGAGCATTGCCCGTTCTGTTTGAGCCACGGTGCTAATGCGTTATTGACTTCGAGTCATTCTAATATAGAGTTTACAAGCTTTGGTAAATTCTATTTCCAGGCTGAATATACTGCACCAGTTTTACTAGCACTTCATCTTAGCGACCATCCTAGTCGCGCTCCTCCAGCCCCAATCTAATCATTCTTTAGCAGCTTATTGCGCATTTGTTGTGCGCTAAAGCTATTGGTTTATTTGTTGCGCTAACAATGCGTGGCTCAATGATTAGGAATTATCATGTATCAGTCTTTCAAACTCACGAGCTTAGTTACGCGCCTAGCTATGTGGTGTTCTATGTTATTTTTAAGCAGCCTCGCAAACGCGAGTTGTGGGGGCGCATTTTGTAATCTTAGTACGGATTGGGATATACAAAATGTCCCCAGTAAGCCGGGAATTCGTCTGGATGTGCGGGCAGAGTTTATCGACTTGGAGCAACTACGTCATGGTACACACAAAGCAAAACCATCAGGTGAAGTAGATGAGCATGATGAAGTGCGTACGATTAACCGTAACATACTCACGACATTAGATTGGAGCATAGACCCAACTTGGGGCGTTACTTTTAAGGTGCCATTAGTCAGCCGCTCACATCACCATATTTTCAATGCAGACGATGGCTTGGGTGGTACTGACCCGGAAGTTGAAAAATGGGATTTTTCAGGACTAGGCGACGTTCAGGTAATAGGGCGTTATCGTTATTTTGCTGATAAAGTCAGTAATGCCGGCATACGTTTTGGCGTTAAATTACCTACAGGTAGCATACATAAAAGCAATGACGAAGAAGATGCAGAGCGCACTTTGCAGCCCGGTACAGGCAGTATAGATAGCATTATCGGCGCCTATTACAATTACCACACAGGTAATCTCGGCTGGTTTGCGCAAGTCATGTGGCAGCAAAGTGTACACGCGCGTGACAACTTTAAACTTGGCCGAAAACTTAGTGCAGATGTGGGTTTAAGTTACAGCGCAACGCCTGACTTAAGTCTAATGCTGCAAGTTAATTTACAGCATCAATCAAAAAACAGTGGCAGTAATGCCGAACCAGCTGATTCCGGCGGTGAGTCACTCAATCTTAGCCCTGGCTTTAGCTATCGTCTCGCTGGTAATACCCAAATCTATGGTTTTGTACAAAAGCCTATCTATCAATATGTAAATGGAGCGCAATTGACTGCAGATTGGTCGATCGCTATCGGCATCAATACCTTGTTTTAACTGGAATCATCAATGGAAATGTTAAGCGACCCACTGACCGTATCGGCAGTAGTCATCTTATAATACAAACTCTATGTATCTTCCAATAACCATCATTACATTAAAACTTAATCACTTATGACGAAGATAACACTATATTTATTCGCTGCTCTTTTCTTCTCTAATAGCAATATCTATGCGCATGAAAGTCATTTTGAGACTAATGAAAATGCGATAGCCGTCAGCGTAGCATTTGATGCCGCAGGCTCGCTATGGCGTGCCAGTGTGAAAGATGACTTTGTACAGGTCGATGTGAGTCGTGATTTAGGCAAGACCTTTTCTAAGCCGGTCAGAATTAATCCACAACCGCAGAAAATAGGTGCGGATGGCGAAGCGCGACCTAAATTAGCAATCGGCCCGGAAGGTAATATCTACGTGACCTGGACGGAAGCACTTAAAACGCCGTTCTCAGGCTATATCTGGTTTGCGCGTTCTATCAACCAAGGTAAGAGCTTTGAAAAACCCATGATTGTGCATCAGGATCGCGCTGAAATTACCCATCGTTTTGAAGCCTTGAATGTAGCGCAAGCTGGCGACAACAAAGGCAATATCACCGTGGCCTGGGTGGATAAGCGTGACTTTGTAGCCGCCAAAGCTGCCGGTAAAACCTACGATGGCGCAGCGATCTATTACGCGGTTTCCAGCAATAAAGGCGTATCGTTTAAACCTGAACAAAAATTGGCTGATAGCAGCTGCGAATGCTGCCGCATAGCGACGACGAATAAGCCGGATGGCACGGTAGTAGCCTTGTGGCGCCATGTGTTTGAAAATAGCGAACGTGATCACATGATTGCAGAGATTCCGCAAAAAGCCGGTCAAGCGCCAATTCTAAAGCGTGCTACTTATGGACACTGGAAAATAGATGGTTGTCCGCACCACGGTGCTGCACTGGCGAGGGGTGGGGAGGGCAACGATTGGTGGGGTTACCACATGGCTTATTTTGATGGTAACGATGCTAAGCCCGGTTTATATTACAGCCGTATGGACGGTGTGGCGTGGGCATCGTCAGTGCCTAAGAAGTTTGGCAATAATGCCAACCAGGCAGGGGATCCGGCAATCTTAAGTATTGGCGATAAAGTCTGGTTGGTCTGGCGTGAAACCGAAGCCAAGACTCATACGATATTGGGTATGTTTTCCGATGATGGCGGCAAAAGCTGGCAGGATGCAAAAGTATTGGCAAGCACCACAGAAAAAACAGACAACCCGTCTTTAGTGAGTAAAGATCAGCAGGTTTACCTAGCCTGGAATATAGCAAAAGAGGGTTTTAAGTTGATCGCATTATAGGATGCAATGAAATATTTAGAATCCTTCGATTGATCTCTACTTTATTTAGGACAACCAGCGTCTGGGTTGACAGGGACGCACCTTTTTAAGTCCCAAGACCAAGGCTATGAAGGCAACACATAGTAAGCCAAATATAGCCTCACTACATGAAGATTATTTTAGCGATGAAAGTATCCCTAATAATTTTTCCATTTCAACAGGTTTGACTTGATGATAATCAAAACCAGCTTCTCGTGTTTTCAGGCGATCAGCATCTTGCCCATATCCAGTAATTGCGATGAGTATCGTTTTTGAAGTGATGGGGATCGAACGCAGGTGTTTTGCCAAGTCGTTACCATTCATATCCGGTAATCCTATATCGAGCAGACAGGCATCGATTTGATCGGCATCCGCAACCGCTTTAAGTGCTGCGGCAGCGCTATGAACCACTTGAACTTGATGTCCTGATAATTCCAAAAAAATTCCTAACGCAGTAGCTGCATCCACGTTGTCGTCCACTATGAGTAGTCGCAGTGCTACAGCTGATTGATCTGGTGCAACAAGATGCGTAGTAGATATTTCATCCAAAGGGAAATAACGCGGTAAAGTCATTTGGAATCGACTGCCCTTTCCGAGGCCCTCGCTTTGGGCTGTAATCTTCCCGTTATGTAATTCGATTAAGTTTTTTACCAAAGCAAGCCCAATGCCTAATCCACCTTGAGTTCGGTCTGGGGTTTGATGGGCTTGGGCGAACATCTCAAAGATGTGGTCTATGATTTCAGCAGGAATCCCAATTCCATTATCGCTTACTGTAAAAATGATTTCGGCATCATTGACCTCCGTACTTAGTATTATCCCACCATACTCAGGCGTATATTTCGACGCATTATTTAGAACGTTTGAAAGAATTTGAACTAGACGTTTTTGATCGCCATTAATATAGGCTGAGTCTGTCGAATGATCTAAAGTTAACTTTTGACGACGCTTATTGATGAGTGGACGAACTTGCTCGATAGCATTGGCTACCATGCTCTTCGCGTCGAGTACTCGATTCTCCAATGTAACTAGTCCTCTGGAAACTCGTGATACATCTAAGAGATCATCAATTAGGCCGGTCATATGTTCCACTTGACGTGAAATAATCTCGCTAGTCTGTATGATTTTTTCGCGACTAAGATTGGGAAATTTAAGTAGATCGGACGCTGCGCTTATTGGTGCTAAAGGGTTGCGTAGTTCATGTGCGAGCATGGCTAAAAACTCGTCTTTTCGCTTATCAATATCACGCATTGCATACTGCCGAATACGTGCGCGCAATGCAGCTTTTACTGCACTTTCCAATGTGAAACTTCGAAGGGGTCTCTCTAGTAGGGTGACGCTGCCTAACTGGATATAAATCTCCATGAGCTGAGGGGAATCACGGCCCCCATGGCTCAAAACTAAAATGGGCAGATCCGACCACGCAGGTTGGTGGCTTAGATAATAAGTAAGTGGCTGGAATAGTGGCCCATTTAAAACCTCGTCCACAAGCAGAACCGCGCCTACCCCTTTGTTGATTAGATCCAAAACCTCGGCTGCGTTGGCACAAACATGGCAATCGATGCCACTACGCCCAAGTACCTGTTCAATTAGTCTAGCGTCTTTTCCTGTCGGGGCATAAATAGCAACCTTACTATCCACATATCACCTTAGGAAAGGCAACAATTGATTGGCAATTATTACTCATTAGAAAGACTTTCCGACTTGGAATCTAGCAAAATAGGAACACCAGTAAGAATACCCTGGAACCTATCAAGAATAGGTCCGACTTCGATACCATCACTAGTGATATTGAAACTGCGTAGAGTGGTCTCGTGTGAACTGCCACGCTTCTTAAATACGGAGATCGCTTTCTGTACAGTACCGCTAGATTCGAAATAACGTAGGATTAAGACATTGTCTGCCATGTAACTGACGTCAATACCTGTGGTCATCGCCCCGACAATACCTTGCTGGACTCCAATAAGGAACGTGGCAACACCCCGCTGTCCAAGATAGGTAAGGACTTCATGCAAGTGAGTAGTTAAAAAACGCGCCTCAGGCATAGCATTTAAGTACCCGTTTAAGCTATCAATCACTACAACTTTAGCACCTTCATTCCCGACACCGCAGACCGCGTGGGTGAACTCTCCGGGTGACATTTCGGCAGGATCAATTTGGTAAACCTTTAACAACCCTGATTCATATGGGGTGCGAAGATCTATGCCAATTCCATTGCAACGATTGAGTAGTGTGTTGAATGATTCTTCAAAGAGGAACATGGCGGCACTGTGGCCTTGCTCGGTGATAGACTTAACAAATTGTGCTGCGATGGTAGATTTTCCAGTGCCTGGAGGGCCTGAAATCAAGGTACTTGATCCAGCTTCAATACCCCCTCCTATGAGAGTGTCAAATAGCGTAATGCCACTTGAAATTTGACCTCGTGACGTTAATTTTCGACTTTCGGCAGCAACGATACGAGGGTACACGTATATACCACCTGTGAGGATAGAATAATCGTGTGGACCTCTACGAAAAGCGATGCCCCTGTATTTCATAATACGAATCATGCGGCGCTCAGCCCCGTATTCGGAATCAGTATGCTGTAGCGATATTACGCCATGTGCAATACTACGTACTTGTTGATCGCCGCGTACCGCAGATTTGTCATCAAGAAGAAGTGCCGTACAAGCACGTTTTGCAAAATACTGCTTTAGCGAAAGCACGTGGCGACGGTATCGTAGAGCACTTCCAGACAATAATTGCAGTTCTGACAGCGAATCTATGACAACACGGCTAGGATTTAACTCTTCGATCATTCTCATTATCTTAAGGTTTGTTTCGCCTAGCTCAACTTCTGAAGGGTGAAATACGGTGTAATGGTCGCTGGAATCTAACAAGCTTTCTTCTGATATTACCTCGTGAACGTGCACACCATCCATTGAAAGCCCATGCGCATCAGCGACAGCACGTAACTCAATATTATTTTCGGCTAGCGTTATATATAAAACAACCTCACCGTTTTTTGCTCCCTCAACTAGAAATTGAAGAGCCATTGTAGTTTTACCCGAGCCAGGATCGCCTTCCAGAAGGTATAGGCGTTCTTTGGTCAAACCTCCGCTTAAGATATTATCTAAGCCAGGAATTCCAGTGGAAATGAATGCGGTAGTTACAGCATTTTGAGCTGCCATTTTTTGATCCCTAAAATCTCACTTCAATTCGATATTATTAGCCTGTATGTATCTCTGTAACACTTACAAGGTATTAAACAAGCAATGCTAAAAGGTACGTTACAGACACAAACGACGCCATCGAGCAGTCGAAAACAATGCGACTTTTTAAGTGAGTAATCAATTTCACCATTCTGAGTTTTATCCATCTGTACGTTAGGTAACATTTGTACTCGGGTATCGATAAAGAAGATAAACTGTGGAAAAGGAAGTATTGATATGCATAAAGTAAAGTGCGTATAGAAATTTGGATGAGTAGTTAGGGTTTGTTATCAACCCATTGCCGACGTTCAAGTTTGAATTTATTATTAACCTTAGGGTACTGAGCGAATACGGTTTAAAAAAATCAATCGTATGTGTTCTATCTCACATATAGCTTCAAATCTTCTATCTATAGTAGTTGAGCAATGGAGTAGATAAGCAATTGCGCTATTCAAACGGTTCACATCATACGGTACAGCCCTAAAAGAAAAGTTTATTAAGAGCAGCTTATTAACCATTGCTTCTCGTTACTAACTGAACAGACAAGTTATTGGATATAAATGAAAATCATTGTTTACATATTAGCCATTTTAATTAGCCTTACATCCATAAATGCAGATGCTTTAACAAAAGCTGCGAGTAAAAAGAAGGGCAAAGTCAAATCAAAAAAAATTACTCAAGTAGATCCGGCATATGTCATTCAAATTGGTTATCCAACGATCACAGTCGCGCTCAATTCTGTTAAAGAACTCAAAGACACCGCTTTAAAAGCCAATGCCAAACCCTTCGGTTGGCAAGACCGAGCTGGTCCTTGGTATGTAGTTAAAGAGGGTGAAAATATTGAATGGGCATTTACCGAGGGCGGACATTATGCACACCCTAGTGTAATTAAACGGATTATAGATGTTGGCTCTACCGATCATGTGAATGTGGATATGGCATTTAGGTGCGGGGCTGCCGATAGAGCTAATTGTGATAAATTATTCAGTGAGTTTAAAGAGGTTAATAAACTCATCTATAAAGTCTATCAAAAGAAATATATTACAAGTGCGGATGGCGTGGCTGTATGGGATGGAGTTGATAGTTTGGAGTAAACCATTATTTTAAAAATTTAAAATGACCGTTTTAGCCTCAGGGTAACTCACCCTACATATCACTGCTGAAGTTAATAAGCTATTGATTTGGAACTATCGAGTTCTAGATTAATGAGAATCTAAAAATCGTATTTTTTGAATCAAACTTAATTAAGACACCATATCTTAGTGTGATGCGTGAGCTGCATCCAGATTGCCCATGCACTTGCAGTACTTAGCATTAAACCTGCCAGACGCATACCATAGGGCTCAACAAGATTAGTCTTGAGCTTTAGCCATAGCCACGGCGCAAAGAATAAAGACAGGCTGGAACCGACCGCAAAGGCTGCCATACTGATGGCGCCGCCTAGCGGATTAGCGTTG
>JBKJOT010000049.1:0-6281 GCA_046595335.1 Methylotenera sp. | reverse complement strand
TACCGCATCGCCCATTTCATTACAGCCTACTTGGTTGCAACCCTCAGTAGCGATATCTGCCGTTCTATAACCTTGCGCCAGCGCTTTTTTCACAGCATTTTCGATTTTGAGCGCATTGGCTTCATCATTGAAGGTATAACGTAACATCATGGCCGCTGACAAGATAGTTGCCAATGGATTAGCAATGTTTTTACCTGCGATATCGGGCGCTGAACCATGGCTAGGTTCATACATCCCTTTGTTGTTCTCATCGAGTGAAGCTGACGGCAACATGCCGATTGAACCTGTCAACATTGAAGCTTCATCCGATAGAATATCGCCAAAGATATTGCCTGTTACCATCACATCAAACTGTTTAGGCGCACGCACCAACTGCATTGCAGCGTTATCTACGTACATATGACTAAGCTCAACTTCAGGATATTCTGCAGAAAGCTCAATCATGACTTGGCGCCATAATTCTGTAGTCTCCAGCACATTGGCTTTATCAACCGAGCATACTTTTGCTTTTTGGCCATTTTTACGGCGCTTCATGGCGATATCAAACGCTACTCGACCAATACGGCGAATCTCTGATTCGTTATAGCGCATGGTGTTAATACCTTCGCGCTCACCATTCTCCAATGTGCTGATGCCACGAGGCTGACCGAAATAAATATCACCCGTAAGCTCACGAATAATCATTAAATCCAAGCCAGAAACCACTTCAGGCTTTAAAGTAGAAGCATCTGCAAGTTCAGGATAAAGCAAAGCAGGACGTAAATTTGCGAATAAGTTTAGTTCTTTACGGATGCGCAACAAACCACGCTCAGGACGCAGGTGGCGCTCTAATTTGTCGTATTTCCAATCGCCTACCGCACCTAATAAAACAGCGTCAGACTCTTTTGCCAATTTCAAAGTCGCATCTGGCAATGGGTCACCCGCCGCCTCATAACCAGCACCGCCGATAGGTGCTTCAGTCATCTCCAAATTAAGATTCAGCGCATTTAAAACTTTAACGGCTTGTGCAACGATTTCCGGCCCGATACCATCACCAGGCAATACTGCAATTTTCATTTACTTTTCCTATTACCAGTTATTCCGAATGATATTTTAAATAGCGGCATACAAAAATTTAAATTTCTAAACTAGACAAGCGCGAGATCAATTTAATTGCTCCGCAAACACTTAGTATGTAAGCAATTAATTGATCGAGTAACGCTGTATTGTGACGAAATTTTAGTTTTTATCGCACATTAATTGAATAGCCAAGGCTGTTCCTGCTTATGTTTCGCTTCAAAAGCTTTAATTTTATCCTGCTGCTGCATGGTCAAGCCAATGTCATCTAAGCCATTTAGCAAGTTATGCTTCCGTACCTCATCCACTTCAAATTTGTAGACCTTACCGCTTGGTGTAGTAACGGTCTGTGCAGCCAGGTCAACATTTAGCTTGTAACCTTCAATCGCGGCTACTTCGTCAAAAATGCTATCTATATCCTGAGCGCTTAGAACAATTGGCAGCATGCCATTTTTAAAGCAATTATTGAAGAAAATATCCGCAAAGCTAGAGGCAATAATTACTCTGAAACCATAATCTTCCAAAGCCCAAGGCGCATGCTCACGGCTAGAGCCGCAACCAAAGTTCTCGCGCGTTAGCAATATACTTGCACCCTGGTAGCGCGTCTGATTCAATACAAAATCAGGGTTCAATGGGCGTTGGGAATTATCCATACCCGGTTCACCATGATCCAAATAACGCCACTCGTCAAAAGCATTCGGGCCAAAGCCCGCACGTTTGATGGATTTCAGGAATTGCTTGGGAATTATCGCATCAGTGTCCACGTTGGCGCGATCCAACGGCGCAACAAGTCCTACTAGTTGATTAAATGGCTTCATTAATTATTAGGTGCTTTTTCAATTTTATCGCCAACTTTTTTAACATCCTTACCAAAACCGTGCCAAGTGTTGCAACCTGTCAACACAACTGCAAAACAAAGCACCAACAATACAAATAATTTATTCATCTTAATCTCCTGATTATTATTTATTAAATTTAAACAAATTGCCTGACATCTATAAACTTCTTACGTCTATAAAATGACCAGCCACTGCAGCTGCAGCTGCCATTTCTGGACTCACTAAATGGGTACGCCCACCCTGCCCTTGACGACCTTCAAAATTACGGTTGGAAGTAGACGCACAACGCTCGCCTGGTTCCAATCTATCAGCATTCATGGCTAAGCACATTGAACAGCCTGGCTCGCGCCATTCAAAACCGGCTTCGATAAAAATCTTGTCTAAACCTTCTTTTTCGGCTTGAGCTTTCACCAATCCAGAACCTGGCACAACCAAGGCTAATTTTACATTAGGTGCGATATGTTTGCCTTTCGCCACAGAAGCCGCAGCGCGTAAATCTTCAATACGGGAGTTAGTGCAAGAGCCGATGAACACTTTATCAATATTGATTTCATTGATTGGAGTGTTTGCAGTCAACCCCATGTAAGCATAAGCACGCTCCCAATCACCGCGCTGTACCTCATTCTTAGCCATGTCCAAACTCGGCACTTTGCCATCTACGCCCACGACCATCTCAGGTGAAGTACCCCAAGTCACTTGCGGCTGAATGTCTTCAGCTTTTAAGGTAACAACAGAATCAAACTCCGCACCTTCATCGCTGTGCAAGGTTTTCCAGTAAGTTACAGCGGCATCCCACTGCTCTGCTTTAGGTGCAAACGGGCGGCCTTTCACGTAATTAATAGTTGTGTCATCCACTGCTACCATGCCTGCGCGTGCGCCGGCTTCAATCGCCATGTTGCACAAGGTCATGCGGCCTTCCATGCTTAAATCACGAATAGCTGAGCCTGCGAACTCAATCGCATAGCCATTGCCACCAGCAGTGCCGATCTTGCCAATTACAGCAAGGGCGATGTCTTTAGCGGTTACACCGTGACCCAATTTACCTTCAACCAATACCTGCAAGGTCTTGGATTTCTTTTGTACCAGACATTGGGTTGCCATGACGTGCTCAACTTCAGAAGTACCAATACCATGTGCCAATGCACCGAAAGCACCATGCGTACTCGTATGAGAGTCTCCGCAAACCACAGTCATACCCGGCAAGGTCGCGCCTTGCTCAGGGCCAATCACATGTACGATACCCTGACGCAAATCGTTCATTTTGAATTCTGTCACGCCATATTCCGCACAGTTTTCATCCAGCGTTTGAACTTGCAAACGAGATATCGGGTCGCTGATACCAGCCACACCAGTGCTTCTATCCGTGGTAGGTACGTTATGATCAGGCACCGCCAAGATAGAATTAACGCGCCATACTTTGCGGTTGGCCAGTTTCAAGCCTTCAAAAGCTTGTGGGCTAGTTACCTCATGCACTAAATGACGGTCGATATAAATCAGCGCGGTGCCGTTTTCTTCATGCACTACGTGGCTATCAAATAATTTATCGTAAAGCGTTTTTGCCATAATCCAACCTAAATTATCTTTCTACTGAGCTTAATGAGTAACGAAGAAGCCATCGCGCTTCGCAAGTCCTTAGTCCCTAAAATTACCAAACTGCAAGGGAAAATCCGTCACATTCTTTTTACAAAACGCAATCGCTTCTTGCAGTAAGTCGCGTTTGGCGCCGTTCACACGCACTTCGTCACCTTGGATACTGGCCTGCACTTTTAACCCAGAGTCTTTAATCAATTTAGCAATGCGTTTCGCAAGCTCACTATCAATCCCGGCGCGAATTTTCAGCTCTTGCTTCACTTTATTGCCACCTACTTTTTGCACATCTTTATGCTCTAAGCGTTTGGTTGAATCAGGCTCTTTCTTTTCCATGCCCGGTAACAAAATATCTTTAATTTGATCCAGCTGAAAATCGTTATCACCATACAATGTGATAATGCTGTCCTTCTCGTTTAATTCAACTTTGGCTGATGTACCTTTAAAATCGTAACGATTGGTAATCTGCTTTCCGGCAGTATCAATCGCATTTTTCAAAGCAACCATATCGACTTCAGATGAAATATCAAAGCTAGGCATTCTTTATCCTCTCAACTCTTTTTAAGCGCCAGCTATGCAAGGCATTCGTTAGCGACAGTACGATTAGTACGGCAAACACGAATAATGCCGCAGAGCCACGCATTCAACTACTCGAAGTGGCAAACGTAATCTAAGGTTTCAGTAGTCTCAATATCAAAACTTGAGTTACCTGGCACAGTGAATTTTTCACCTGCACTATAGGTTTTCCAGCTTTCTTCACCTTTAAGCCGCACATTACATGAGCCTGCATTTATTTCCATCAACTCCGGTGCAGCAGTATTAAAAGTAAGGAGGCTAGGAAAAATCACGCCGATGGTGCTACGCGTACCATTTGAAAACATCACGGTATGGCTCACGCATTTGCCATCAAAATATACATTCGCTTTTTTCTTTACGCTGACGTTATCAAATTGTGCCATTTGCTTAGCTTTCGTTAAAAATCAAACCGTTATTATCGCAGAAAAGCCGTGCCTAACCAAGACGGTACTGACATATGAATCGGTAACAAAGATTCCAAAATATTGGAGCGAAAAAAACCTGGCATTGCCAGACTGATTTACTGATGCTACGCAGGTATTTTTAATATACCTCGTTCTCGAACACTCATCTCTCTTCTTAAGTTGGCTAAATAACATCGCTTTGCTTTGTTATTCAATCTCCACGCCCAATACACTTCCTCAGCTTTCCTTACCACCTACCTATACCTATCATTTGTATCAGGTGACTATTACCTGGATGTCAATAGAATGACTAGGTCAAATTTAATTCTTCATTATAAAAACCAAAATGAATATGACGTATTTTAAGATCTGATAATACTTACTCGTATTACAGATGGGGTTGAAAGACTAGTTAATACATACAAATTAATATTTAAGAGGACAAGGATGTCTGCATTAATAAATAGTATGTCACCAAGCTTGATCAGGGTTCAATCAGAAGAATTAAACAAAAGATTTGGGTTGCCGGAAAGCGCAATCTTTTGTGGATATCTAGTCCATATTACACATAAAGATCAATTTCTTAGCACCGTAATGGAAACGTGCTCAGTATCACAAAGAAACTTCGTCAGAACGCCAGAGTTAGCACAAAGATTTAATGAGTATGGCGAAGCTTACAATATTGCACGGCCAGAAAATAACGAAAAAATTGTTGGCTTATTTGACTTAGGTACACAACTGCATGTTTATCCGATTGTATAGCTAACTAAACGCTTCCCGTCTATCAAACTGTAATTGATTCTTGAAATAAAAGGGAGATTAATTCCTGAATCGGCACTGGCCTTGAAAATAAATAACCTTGGCCACAATCACAACCCGCATTTATTAACATCTTTTTTTGCTCTTCTGTTTCAATACCTTCAGCAATGACTTTTATGCCTAACTTATGCGCCATCACTATCATCGCTTCACAGAGAATGGCATCATCAGAGCCTTCGGATAAATTTGAAACAAAGGATTTATCAATTTTCAAATAATCAATATCATATTTTTTAAGATAGGATAAAGAAGAATACCCTGTGCCAAAGTCATCGAGCGATAGCTGGATGCCAGCTTCTTGAAAGTCCATCAATATCTTGTTAGTGGCTTGACTGTTAGACATTAATAAACCTTCTGTAATTTCTATAACAAGACTTTCACCGGGCAATCCAAGTGCTATTAGGTGATCGAACCAATTGGGATGTGAATTCTGATTACCTTGAAATTGAATAGGCGATTTATTAATACTGATTTGAAAATCAGGATCGAATTGCGACCTGATGATTGCCAACTGTGTTGTGGCTTCACGAAAAACCCAATCACCAATTTCATGAATTAAGCCAGTCTCTTCGGCTATTGGAATAAAGTCCACAGGACTCACCATCCCCCGAATAGGATGCGTCCAGCGGATGAGTGCTTCTGCCTTATGGATATAACCCGTGCTCAATTCCACGATAGGCTGATAATGTAGGCTAAATTGATTATCTGCTGTAGCTAAATGTAAGTCATTTAAGATAGTCATTCTTGCTTTAGCAAACGTTTGCATAGCAGGTGTGAAGTAACCTGAACGGTTGCGACCTTCATCTTTAGCGTTGTACATCGCTTGGTCCGAGTGTTTCAATAAATCATCTGCTGTGGTCGCATCTTCCGGAAAGAATGCAATACCAATACTTGCTGATACATATGCCACTTCATTATCTAAATGAAATGGCTGAGCTATTTTATGCAATATACTTTGCACGACGCGTTCTACAATCTTAATGTCTTTCAACTCTGAAAG
>JBKJOT010000098.1:0-2913 GCA_046595335.1 Methylotenera sp. | reverse complement strand
GGCCTCGCCTGCATTTTCTATTAATGAGATTATAATCCCCAATGATCTTAAACTCTTCGAAAATCACATCCGGTTCATAATAAAAAAAACCGCTCGCTAGAATTTGAGCTCTAATTGTAAATCCCAGCTAAACTGACCCCCTTCCGCCATTTCAAATTGACCCCCTAAAAAACGATTTCAAAAATCTCCTAACTGAGGCTTCTAAAATGGGGCTAAAAAAGAGGCAAAGAACTGTTGTTTTTGTAAAATATAATTGAGACTTTATTTCTGCCGGTTTAATTTATAAAGTTGGTAAAATTATTTCAGTATCTGCTTATTGTTTTTTTCTCAGAGACTCTCCATAAAGTTCAATCCTGATAGATTGATGAACAATCCGATCTAAGATCGCATCAGCAAGAGTTTTTTCTCCAATTACTTCATGCCATTTTTTTACTGGAACCTGAGAAGTGATTATAGTTGTTCGTCTTCCGTGACGATCTTCTATGATATCTAACAACAAGCCCCTGCTTTGCGCATCAAGAGGCTGAACTCCAAAGTCATCCAGGATTAAAGCATCCTGCTTTTCTATTTTGGTTAACTCCTTTAAATGTGCTCCATCAGCTTTTGCCATTTTTAGGTAGGACATCAGTTTTGTAGTATTAGTATACAGAACCTTATATCCCATCAAGCAGGCTTGTTGTCCGAGTGCTGAGGCCAGAAAACTTTTTCCGGTTCCGGTACTCCCGGTTATAAACAGGTCCTGGCCTTTTTGGATAAACTCACATATGGATAAACGCTGCACCTGGTTTTTATCGAGTCCTCTTCCTTCAGAGTAGTCAAGCTGTTCCAGACTCGCGTTGTAACGGAAGTTGGCATTCTTAAGGCCTCTTTGTACCGCGCGGTGCTTACGATCATCCCATTCACTTTGTACAAGATGATGAACGAGCTCATCATTGGTATACTGTTCCATTTGATTGGTTTGGATACAGGTTTCAAATGCCAGATGCATACCTGAAAGCCGCATGCGGGTCATCTTTTCTAAACTTTCTTTGTTCATAATAATTGATTTTTATGTTATTAAATAATTGACCGACTCTTTATATTTATTGATAATAATCTTCTCCACGGATATTTTCATGCAAGGGCATGGTATTATCATTACCCTGCCGGGTTATCTCATCTTCTAAGGGAATAAAATCAGCTTTTGATTTTAAGATCCGTTCAATAATTCCGTAGTTGTATACATTAAAACTATCAGCACGCTTACATGCATTCACCAGTCTGGTTTCTCCTACACGATTTTTGTAATTGATTATTCCAAGACAGGCTCGGTAATTTTTTTCGGGGTATTCAGTCCTTGCCAGTACTTTTTTGATATAACCTTCCACAATTGGATCAATGAGCGCAGCATCCGCAATAAATTTTTCGGGGTTCCATTCCGTGGGATACTTATGCCAGGAGGCAAGGTGCTGATCGTTTTGTATATATTTTTCCTGGCCAAAACTGCGGACATGAACTGCAATAATATAATGTTCATTATATGCTTCAACCTTTGTACGGTTGAACATTAGCATTATTTTCTTCCCGATAAATTTATATGGAACGCTGTAATATCGGTAGTCCACTGTTACAAAACCGGTTTTGCTAACCGTTGCCATTTTGGTTGTCATTGGATCAAACCCATATTTATTTAAGGGCTTTAACGCATCTTTTTCAATCTGGTCAAACTGTTGCCTTCTGCTATAATCACACCCGGTAAGGAGGCTGTTGTTATGAGCTTCCAAATAAATCAGAATATCAGCGTTGAGTGCTTCCAGGCTATTGTATACTTTTTCATCGATCTTAGAAAATATAGTTGTGTAGATGATCTTCACGGCCCCCTCAACAAGTGCTTTATCCTTCGGCTTATATACCCGGGTTGGAAAAATGTATGTGTTATAATGCTCGCCAAACGCGGCAAAGCAGCTGTTTAGCTCCGATTCATACCGGCTGGCTTTGGTGACGGCGGATTTTAAATTATCCGGGACAATCGCCTCCGGGACACCGCCAAAGAAGTGTAGTGCTCTTTCACAAGCAAGAATAAAATCTTCTTTTTTTTGTGAGGGCACAGCAATTACATAGGTAAGCTGGCTGCAGCCAAGGATTGCAACAAAAACTTCCACATCCTGTACCTCGCCGGTGTCTGGATCCACCACATGTAATTTCTCACCCGTAAAATCAATGAATAGTTTATCACCTACTTTGTGGGGAACACGCATAGAGGGTTTACTCATTCCCATAAAAGAATTTAATCGTACCAGAAAGGCTGAATGCTTAAATCCTTCGGGGTATTTGTTGATATACTGCTCATGGATCATTTGCTTGGTAATGCCCCTTTTCCGTAACCTGGCAACCAACTCTGGTAATAAAGTTTCTAAATCAATAACCCGGCTGCTCTCGATTTTAGGCTTTTCCAGTAGAAAAGCGGTGGCTAACTGACCGTCGCTCATCGCATCAACATCTGCGAGCGTAATCTCTAAGGAAACAAAATGCAAAAGATATTTCTTGACCGTATTGCGTGCAATACCTGTGGTCTTACTGATAAATTTGCTTCCCCTTCCATCTGCATAGAGGCGTAATAATTGTCTGATCTTGTACATTTCAATTGGTTTGTTAGGCATAATCATCTCAGGTTATTTTGCTAAAACAACCGTTTATTATGCTTACAAAAACAATTAAATCTTTACCAGATTTTTAGGGGGTCAATTTCAGCCGGTATTAGGGGGTCAATTTGAAATGGCGGACGGGGGTCTGATTAATTTGGGGAAGGGGGGTCAGTTTGCGTGGGTTTTCCAGGTTAACATTCTTTACGATTTTGGTTAATAATTCGGGCTCGTGTTTAGCTAAAATGTAGCCTGAGTTAAATCCTTTCATGTATAATTTTTCTTGATTACT
>JBKJOT010000085.1:0-7877 GCA_046595335.1 Methylotenera sp. | reverse complement strand
CTTCAGTATGCACCTAGCATAAATATGTATAAGGGCAACTTAGTACATTTATAGCCCGGCATATCTTGCTGTAGTTCGAATCAACTTGCTACTCATTTAAATAATTATAGAGGGAGTTAAAGTATGTCGAAATTAACCGCGTTGGCTTTAAGCATTGCAGTACTTGGTGGGGTGTGGGCATTTTTAGCATTAGGCCCATTGGCAGGCTCAGTATTAGTTTGGGCTGGTTTCATTGCTTGGGGCTGTTATTTCCACACCGGCGGCGATAATGCCGCACTCCAAAAAACTATCGTAGGTATGATCTATGGTGCTGTCATTGCAGGTATCGCACTAGCCTTAGTTGTCACTAACCCAGTCTCACTTCCAGCAGCAATTGCAGCACCTGTATACATCGCAGTTACAGTATTTTTCTTAGTGATCGTTGCAGGCCTTAATCTGCTTTCTGTCGTACCAGCAAATGTATATGGCTATGCAGCTACAGCAGGCTATGCATTATCCACAAATACAGCAGCCAATTATGGTGCGTTGAACTTGTCTAATCCAACTTTGATTGTGGCCTTATCAGTAGTGTTCGGCGCAGTGTTCGGTTTACTTTCAGGCAAACTTGCAGGTGTTTTAGGTAAGTAATTAAAATTAACCTAGTAAAGTTTTCAACCCAAATAAAAACCGCCGTATTGGCGGTTTTTATTTGTATATTCTACTCAATAATATATTTAGTTTTTTAACACTTTAAAACCATAATAAGTACCGAACTCACCCTCCGGTTCATGGTACACAAATAGCATGTCATTGGTATAACCGGTACCGTTAAAATGATTCTGGGAACGTAATTTTAAATCTTTAGGCAGTTCACTTTTGCCTACAAATTTACCTGTCAGATCAAAAAACAAGGCGGCTTTATGGTCCACATCTAACAGTACTAATTCTTCACCCTTTACGCCAGTATAGCCAGCAAAATGGTCAGTCACATCGTCGTGTGCTACGCCAGCTTTGGTAAAATCTAAAGCGATCTCGCCGACTTTTTCGCGAGATTTTAAATCTACAACCCAAACTTTGTTGCTATGTTCCTGTTTGGCGTAATATTGATTAGTCTCAGGATTGTAACTTGGCATGGTCGCAGCATCACCAAACGCTGGGTTAAAGCCAAATACTTCGGCAGAAGTATCTTTTAATTCACCGGTTTCAGTAAGGTCAATTGAGTAAATGCCTGTGTTGGGTGAAAAGCCTACATCGCTGGAAACGTTATAGGTAATAGTTTCCAGTTTGTCAGTTTTCGGATTGTAATAAATTGAACGGTTGTCATAGCCTGGACGTGATGAATTGACATATTTTCCTTCATCGTCGTAACTATGAATGAGGGATTTTGATACCGCCGCTTCAAATTCTGTAGGCATTGGTGCTAAGCCCCCATCGGCAATGTAATAACGTTTTAAGCCTGGAATATGTGCAACTGTCATCGGGCGAGTGCTAGGTTTTTGTGTCAATGGGATTTTGATGCCCACTTGTGCATCCGGCAAAATCTGCGCTTCTGCAGAATTGAATGTTGCGATTAGGGCTAGTGAAAATAAAATCGGGGAAACGCGCATAAGGTTTTCTCTCAGTAAAATCTTTTATTGGTAGCTAATTATTGGTATGAATAGCTCAACATTAGTCTTGGTTTAAGTTTATTTGTTCAATTTGGTAGTGAATTACATTTTCAAAATGTGAACCATTAGTAATCGTTAGATTTTTCTATCAGCATGGCATCGCCATAACTAAAAAACCGGTATTCCTGTTCAATCGCATGTTGATACGCTTGACTGATATTTTGCATACCGCCAAATGCTGACACTAACATAAGCAATGTACTTTTAGGTAGATGGAAATTGGTAAATAATCGATCGACCACTTTAAACTTATAACCTGGAGTGATAAAAATATCCGTTTCGCCATGGCCTGCTTTAAATTGGTCATAACGTGCAGCACTCTCCAATGCGCGCATCGCGGTAGTGCCAATAGCAGTCACTTTGCCGCCGCGCGCTTTTGTTTTAGCAATTAAATCTATCGTTCGTTGGACGATATCATAAAGCTCGCTATGCATTTTGTGCTCATGGATATTGTCCACCCGTACTGGTTGAAAGGTACCGGCACCTACATGCAGAGTGACATAAGCGATATCGATACCTTTCTGTTTGATCTGTTCGATGATGGCATCGTTAAAATGTAAGCCTGCGGTAGGCGCAGCAACCGCCCCTAAATTTTTTGCGTATACTGTTTGATAGCGCTCTTCATCTTCGCTCGTGGCGGCATGGGTGATATAGGGGGGCAGTGGCAGGGCGCCATATTGTTCCAGCAAATCCAGTACAGCGGTTTTGCTCAAAAAGCGTAATTCAAATAAGTCATCATGACGCGCAGTCACTTCTGCATCAAACGCATCTGATAATCTAATCAAACTTCCAATTTTGGGTGAGCGGGAGGCGCGCACATGGGCATAAGCCGTATGTTGGTTAATCACGCGTTCAATCAACACTTCTACACTACCGCCACTATGCTTGTGGCCAAACAGCCTGGCCTTAATCACACGGGTGTCATTAAACACCAATAAGTCTCCTGCATTCAGGAAGTTAGGTAGATTGACAAACAATTCATCTGTCAATTCTCCGTCCATATTATTAAGGTGCAGCATGCGACTGGCTGACCTTTCTGCGGTGGGATGTTGGGCAATTAAGGAGTCAGGTAAATAAAAATCGAAATCTTGTGTTCGCATAATTCTCAGAGCTTGCTATAATGGCGGCTCGCAATTATACAGCAATGTTTTTTACTGTATGTTCCAAGTGCCCGGGTGGCGGAATTGGTAGACGCACGGGACTCAAAATCCCGCGTTGGCGACAACGTGCCGGTTCGATTCCGGCCCCGGGCACCATTCTTTGTTGTTTCTTCAGAACTTTTCAATTGACTCACTTATACCAGTATGTTCTTTCTTAAGCCAAGCTAAACTAATAAAACCTTTTTACAGAACTATATTAAGTTGAGTTGAATCTCGCCCATATTTAGATAGATTATTGTGTAACTAATTGTTACAAATTGTAGCTTTTTGTCTTGAGTTAAACGGTGATTTATGTTAATTTACGGTTTAAGCTATTGATATATTTACGTAGTTAACTTCGTGTTTGATTCTCAAGCAATTGGGTTGAATGTAGGTTGCATAAGTTAGGTTTAATTATGGCAATAACGTTTGCAGAAACACAGATTACCGTAAGACCCAATAACTCACTATCGCCGCTAAATGGCATAAAGCTCTTGGTAGCTTTGGCTTCCTTGGCTTTAGTTGTTGCATTGGGTTTTATGCATATAGGCGCATGGTTAGTGTTGCCTTTTGCCGGCTTGGAATTAGTCGCTTTTGGGAGTGCCTTTTATTATTTAAGGTTGCACGCTGATGATTTTGAATCTATCACTATATTGGATGATGTAGTGGTGATTGAGCAGCATGTTTATAAGAAAAGTATTAAAACGGAATTCCAGCGTTATTGGGCGCGAGTGAATTTACGGCCACAGGCTGATGGGATGAGCGCGCTTTTTATAGGTTCGCACGGTAAAGAGGTTGAATTTGGACGCGGCTACATAAGTGAACAGCAGCGTATATCTTTGGCCAAGCAACTTAAATTGATATTACAGAATAATTATTAAAACTTGATTTTGGAGTAAGTATGGTAACGCAAGGTATGAAAAACGTAGGGTTAGGCCTACTTCTCTCGCTGGCTGCTATTCATGCAAATGCTGATTACAGCTGGAATTTTCCAGAGCCTGTAACGCCTATGGCGCTTGATACTCTTCATGTGCATAACAAATTCATGATTATTACTGGGATTATTTTCTTCGTAGTGCTGGCAATCATGATTTACTCAATCATTGCACATCGTAAAGATAAAGGCTTTCAAGCCGTTCCTGACAAAACCCCTTCAACCGCAGTAGAGATCTTTTGGACCCTGATCCCATTCGCAATCCTGTTGCTGATTGACTTCGTGATCATGGGTATCCCTGCTTATCACAGCGTGGTGATGATGGAAGATACGCGCGACAAGGCGACCATGGTTATTAAAATTACAGGCTCGCAATGGCGCTGGCAATATGAATACTTGGATGGTGAGGCTCAGGGCATCAAATTTGTAAGTAACTTAACGACTACAGATGATGAGATGCATAACAAGGTAGAGAAAAAAGAACATTACCTGTTGGACGTGGATAATCATCTGGTGTTACCGGTGGGTGAAAAAGTTCGTGTATTGATGACATCTAGCGATGTTCTTCACAACTGGTGGGTACCGCAATTCGGTTCTTCACGTGTCGCCGTGCCAGGCTTCATCCGTGAAACTTGGGTGCAGGTAGAGAAGCCGGGTACTTATCGCGGTCAATGTAAAGAGTTGTGCGGTAAAGGTCATGGTTATATGCCGATTGTGGTTGACGCTTTGCCGATGGAAGAATACAAAACTTGGGTCGCATCCAAAAAAGAAGAGTTAGCTAAAGCGGCGGCAGGTTCTGATAAAGAGTGGACTAAAGAAGACTTAATTGCTAATGGTAAATCTGTATACGAAAAAAACTGTGCTGTATGTCATCAGGTAACAGGCGCAGGCCTGCCACCGGCATTTCCAGCGCTCACGGGTAGTAAGATCGCAAATGGCCCAATTTTTGGTGCTGATGGAAAATATTTAAAAGACAGTCATCTAGACCGAGTGCTTAACGGTAAAGGTGTAATGCCAGCTTGGAAAACGACATTGAACGACGTTGAAATTGCATCGGTCATAACCTACGAGCGTAATGCACTTGGCAATAGCAAAGGTGATATGGTGCAACCATCACAAGTAAAAGCGGCACGCCAATAATTTGCACCAGTAAAAATTAAGTAATTAAATAAATAATTATTTGTATTGAGTAATTAGGAGAAGGCAATGAGTACAACAACGGTAGCACATCATGAAGAGCATCATGATCACCCAACGGGGATTATGCGCTGGCTTACTACGACAAATCATAAAGACATTGGTACGATGTACCTGACTTTCTCGCTGATTATGTTCCTGGTCGGCGGTTCAATGATTCTAGGCATTCGCGCTGAACTATTCAAACCGGGTTTGCAATTGATGAACCCTGAGTTCTTTAATCAATTGATTGGTGTGCATGCACTAATCATGATTTTCGCGGCATTGATGCCAGCAGCAACAGGTTTTGCTAACTGGATGATCCCACTGCAAATCGGCGCGCCAGATATGGCATTGCCGCGCTTAAATAACTGGGGTTTCTGGTTATTACCTCCTTCAGCAATCCTACTAGCACTGCCATTTACTTTGGCATTGTTCGGTATTGGTGATGGTGCCTTGGCTACCGGTTGGACATTCTACCCACCACTCTCTGTACAAGGCGGTATCGGCGTGGACTTCGCGATTTTCGCAGTTCATTTGCTCGGTATTTCATCAGTCATGGGCTCAATCAACATTATCGTCACACTGTTCAATATGCGTGCGCCGGGCATGACATTAATGAAAATGCCGATGTTTGCATGGGGTTGGTTAATCACTGCATTCTTGTTAGTTGCTACGATTCCTGTATTGGCTGGCGCAGTAACCATGTTGCTGACAGACCGTCACTTTGGTACGCACTTCTTTGATGCGGCTGGCGGAGGCGACCCAATTATGTTCCAGCACTTATTCTGGTTCTTCGGTCACCCAGAAGTGTATATCTTGTTATTACCGGTTTGGGGTTTCATTCCACAAATCCTGGAAACATTCTCACGTAAACCAATGTATGGTTACAAAGCGCAAGTCTATTCACTGTGGGCAATTGGTGCTTTAGCTGTAGTAGTTTGGGCTCACCACTTCTTTACAGCCGGTATGCCTGTGCCAGCCTTGTTGTACTTCATGTACAGCACTATGGCGATTTCATTACCTCTAGCCGTATTGTTCTTCTGCTGGATCAAAACCATGTGGAATGGCTCAATGTCATTTGAAACACCAATGCTGTTTGCAGTGGGCTGGATTATCTTATTCGGTATCGGTGGTTTGACTGGTTTAGTACTGGCTGACGTTGCTGCGGATGCGCAATATCACAATAGTTACTTCGTTGTAGCACATTTCCACTACACATTATTTGCCGGCGGCATCATGGGTATCATGGCAGGTGTGTACTACTGGTTACCAAAAATGACTGGTCATATGTACAACGAAAAATTGGGTAAACTGCATTTCTGGTTAACCGCAATCTCATTCAACTTGACCTTTATTCCTCAGTTCTTCTTAGGTCTAGCTGGTATGCCACGTCGTATTCCAGACTACGCATTGCAGTTTGCTGAGTTCAACATGATTTCTTCAATAGCTGCATTCGTACTTGGCTTCTCGCAACTACTGTTTGTTTATAATATTGTAATGTGTGCAAGAGGCGGCAAAAAAGCTACTGACCAAGTTTGGGAAGGTGCGCATGGTTTAGAGTGGACATTGCCATCACCACCGCCTTACCACAGCTTTACAGAGCAACCAGTAATTAAGTAAGTTTATACAAGTCCGGTTTGATTATTTCAAATCGGACTTAAATTGAGTGAATATGGACGACAAAGATAAAGCTACCAAAAGTAGCAGTAAAAAGATTGCACTGGTTTTAGGGGCAATTGCATTGGTTTGGTACGTTGCATCGATGTTCACTATATGGCATCACTAAGATGTCATTAGAGACCGCACAGAAGCCATTGTCAGCACAAGAGCAGATCCGTTTAAAGAATAAGCGTTTAGGTTTAAAGTTAGTATGGTTAGTTGTAGGGTCATTGCTTTTTGCATTTGCATTGGTACCTATATATAACGTGTTGTGCACCATCACCGGTTTGAACGGTAAAACAAGTACTTCGGCAGCATTAGCATCAAAAGCAGTGGTAGATAAGTCACGATGGGTAACAGTGCAATTTACTACCAGTGTAATGCCAGGCTTGGGCTGGAATTTTTATCCTAAACAGCCTAGTATTAAGCTGCATCCGGGTCAAATTGAGACGGTAGTGTTTGTGGCTAAGAATATTACTAACCAAGAAGTTGTTGGTCAGGCAATACCAAGTATTACACCGGGTATAGGTGCAGCAAACCTTAAAAAGATTGAGTGTTTTTGTTTTGTAAGGCAATCGCTTAAAGCGGGCGAGCAACGTGAAATGCCATTACGCTTTTATGTAAGTCCGGAATTGCCGGCGGATGTATCTGAAATGACTTTGTCATATTCGTTTTTCCCCGCGGTAAAAGAAGACAAATAAGATTTTGTACAGCTGTGGTAGTGTTGAGTAGAGTTATGGCAAAAATTAGCCATAATAATTAGAGAGCAAATTAATATATTTATAACAGTGCACGGGAGTTAATGCATGGCGACACATTCAAACAATCAGTATTTCGTACCGCACGGTAGTATTTACCCAGCGGTGTTATCAGCAGGTTTGCTATCACTAGCTTCAGGTTTTATTTTTAGCCTTGGCGGCGATAAAGGCTTAGATCATTTACACACGCCTGGTAAGTGGATGATGATATTTGGCTTCGTGCTTATTATGACCATGATATTTAAGTGGATGGGCACTGTGATTGGTGAGAGTCTTACCGGCAAATACCAGAATTGGGAAGATAAATCTTTCCGTATTGGTATGATCGTATTTATCTGTTCTGAGATTGCTTTCTTTGCTGCATTCTTTGGCGCGTTATTTTATATGCGCGTTCTGTCAGTGCCAGATTTAGCTGCTTTCGATCCTGCATTCACGCCGTATAAAGACTTCGTAGGTACATGGCCTTCATTAGGCCCAGGCGGCCACACACAAGGTATCGGCGGGTTAGTGGTGAGGGGAAACTAAGGTCCACCTACTACCTTCCACAAAATGGATCCGTGGG
>JBKJOT010000022.1:0-9952 GCA_046595335.1 Methylotenera sp. | reverse complement strand
CTTACCGCTTCCGGGCAATTCAATTTATTGCTCTTTTTACCTGGAATAGCTGCCAGTAAATTCTTGGTATATTCATGTTGAGGGTTTTGATAAATATCAACTACCGCACCAAACTCTACAACTTTTCCTTTATTCATCACCATTATGTCATCAGCAATATGACGCACTACGCGTAAATCGTGGCTGATGAATATATAACTTAGTGCCATCTCTTGCTGCAGTTCCTTTAACAGCAATAAAATCTGCGCTTGGATGGACACGTCCAAAGCCGATACCGGCTCATCGCACACCACAACTTTAGGCTGCAACACCAAGGCGCGTGCAATACCGATACGCTGTCTTTGCCCACCGGAAAACTCATGTGGATATTTTTGCATGTCCGCTTCTGTGAGGCCAACGCGCTTGAGCATGGCAATCACTTTTTGCTGCTGCTCAATACTTGATCCCAAGGCATGAATCAACAGGCCTTCTCCGACAATTTCGCCCACACGCATACGGGGATTGAGCGATGCAAATGGGTCCTGAAATACCATTTGCAAGTTTTTGCGAACAGCTCTAAGTTCAGCACCCTTAATTTTAGACAGATCCAAACCTTGAAACAGCACTTCACCACTATCCAAGGGCTGCAATTGTAACAGACAACGTGCCAGCGTGGATTTACCACTACCCGATTCCCCTACAATAGCCAGCGTTTTGCCTTCACGCAGGTTAACGCTTACATCATCCAAAGCCTTAACCAGCGTACTGCCAAAGCCAAACTTACCGCTGCGCTGGCGATAAGTTTTAACGAGATTATTTGCCACTAAAATATCGCCGCTCATGTAGCAGCTCCTACATTAGACTCATTTTCCGGCAGCCAAGCATAATCAATTGGTTTTAAAGGATTTTTACCTTCAGCATCCGGCACACAAGCTAATAAAGCCTTAGTATATGGATGCTGCGGGTTCCCAAGCACTTCATCTTTAGTACCGGATTCAACGATTTCACCACGGAACATCACCACAACTTTATCTGCAATGTCCGCTACCACGCCGAAATCATGCGTAATAAATAGCATGCCCATATTCATGCGAGTTTTCAGTTCATCCAGCAATTTCAATATCTGCGCCTGCACTGTAACGTCTAGCGCAGTTGTTGGCTCATCGGCAATTAGTAATTGCGGCTCACAGGCAATGCTCATGGCGATCATGACGCGCTGACGCTGACCTCCGGATAGTTCATCAGGGTAGCTATTCACACGGCTGGTTGGAATACCTACCATTTCTAACAGACTGGCGATCCTAGTTTTTAATGCTTCGCCTTTTAAACCTAAATGCGTAGTCAAGCTTTCACCGATTTGGTAGCCAATTGTCAGCACCGGGTTAAGCGAAGTCATCGGTTCCTGAAAAATCATCGCGATACTTTTACCGCGAATTTTTCGTAGGCTTTCATCATCCAGCAAAGCCAAATCTCGCTGGCCATGCTCAGCTTGGTTAAACAATACCCTACCCCGGGTAAGCTGTAATTGTTTCGATAACAAGCCCATTACAGATAATGCCGTGAGGCTTTTTCCACTACCAGATTCGCCCACTACACACGTCGTTTGACCTGACTCAATGGTAAAGCTCACATTGTTCACCAATAAGCGCGTGGGCAACTTTTTCGGCACTATCGTGATATTTTCGATCTGTAGCAGTGGCGTTTTAGCAAGGTTTGTCATTATTAAACTGTTGTCATTTTTTATTTAATCAATGTTGCGCCTAAAAGAGTTTAACTGCGGCCATTCAAACTTTGTTCAGATACTTAATTGCTTCCTCAATACTACATTGCAACTGCTCGCTTTTAACTTCAGCCAACATTTGCTTAAGGGTGACTTGGTTACTAGCCACTTCATCGTCACCTAATATCAGTGCAAACTTTGCTTGGCTTCTATCCGCCTTTTTCATCTGCGATTTAAAGCTACCGCCACCTGCATGCAATACCACTTGAATATTAGCATTACGCAATTGCTCGGCAATACCAAATGCGGCTTTCTCAGCCTGCTCACCCACATTCACCAAATACACATCGGGCGCATCATTAGCGGTAATGCCATATTCCTGCATCAACAAGAACACACGCTCCAAGCCAATAGCAAAGCCGCAGGCCGCTGTAGATTCGCCACCCATGCGCTCTACCAGCGCGTCATATCGACCGCCACCGGCAATGGTTCCTTGCGCACCAAGTTTGGTGGTCACCCACTCAAACACAGTACGGTTATAGTAATCCAGCCCACGCACTAAACGAGCGTTAATCTCATAAGCGACGCCTGCAGCATCCAACAATCTGCACAGACCATCAAAATGCGCGCGGGTTGCATCACCCAGGCAATCGATTAGTTTAGGTGCAGCTTCACACATGGCTTGCATACGTGGGTTTTTAGTGTCCAGAATACGCAGTGGATTAGTATGCAAACGACGCTTAGCATCTTCATCCAGCAAATCAGCATGCTGTTCAAAATAGGCAATCAAGATGCTCCTATATGCAAGGCGCTCATGGGCATCGCCGATACTATTGATTTGTAGCGCAACGTCTTTAATGCCAAGTTCACGCCACAGTCTAGCCAGTAATACGATTTGTTCTGCATCGACTTCTGGGGTATCAAAGCCAAATGCTTCGACACCGATCTGGTGGAATTGGCGCTGGCGGCCTTTTTGCACATTTTCGTGCCTGAACATTGCACCGTTATACCAAAGGCGTTGCGGGCCATTATAGGTAAGGTTATGCTCCACCACTGCTCGTACACAACCTGCCGTGCCTTCAGGGCGTAAAGTCAGTTTGTCGCCATTGAGTTGATCTTCCCAAGCGTACATCTCTTTTTCGACGATATCAGTGTGTTCTCCCACGGAACGTATAAATAAGTCGGTGGGCTCAACTATAGGCATGCGGATATTCTTATAGCCATATTGTGCCAATACACGACGTGCCGTATCTTCCAGCTTGAACCACAGCGGAGTCGCCTCTGGCAAAATGTCGTAGAAACCCTTGATGCTTTGAAATTTGGTGAGCTTAATTTTTGCTTCTTGGGCTTTTGCAGCCGTATTTTTTGCGGATAAATTAACTGCTTCTGTCATCATGCCACTGCTTTAATTGGAATTGTTTTATTGGTTAGCGCTACTGGGCTAGCCTGATGCAACTTACCACCCTCTACATAGTTTTTCTGTACATACTCTTCTACGATGGCTTGGAACTCCTGCGCGATATTATCGCCTTTGAGCGTTACAGTTTTTTCGCCATCTACAAACACTGGGGCGACTGGCGTTTCCCCAGTACCCGGCAAGCTGATGCCGATATTTGCAAGTTTAGATTCGCCAGGACCATTGACCACGCAGCCCATCACGGCCACACTCATATTTTCCACCCCTGCATATTGGCTGCGCCAAACCGGCATCTGGTTGCGCAGGTATGTTTGTATCTGCATCGCCAATTCTTGGAAATAGGTTGAAGTAGTTCGGCCGCAACCCGGACAAGCCGTCACTAACGGCGTAAATGAACGGATACCCATGGTTTGCAGGATCTCTTGCGCAACAATGACTTCCTTGGTGCGTGACTCATTCGGTTCGGGAGTGAGTGAAACACGGATGGTATTGCCAATGCCCTGCTGCAACAGCAAAGCCAGCGCCGCTGTCGAAGCTACAATGCCTTTAGAGCCCATACCTGCTTCGGTTAAGCCTAAGTGCAATGGGTAATCACTACGGGTAGCAAGCTCTGCATAGACTTTAACCAAATCTTGCACATTGCTTACCTTGCACGAAATGATGATTTGGTTGGGCGACAGGCCAATTTCAACGGCTTGTTGTGCACTTTCAAGCGCAGACTGAATCAATGCTTCACGCATCAACGCATCTGAAGATAACGGCTCTGCGAGCTTGGCATTGTCATCCATCATTTGCGCCATTTTGGCTTGGTCCAAGCTCCCCCAGTTTACGCCAATACGCACAGCTTTTTTATATTGAATGGCTGCTTCTATCATGGAAGCAAACTGTTCGTCACGCTTGGAGCCTTTACCGACATTTCCCGGATTGATGCGGTATTTCGCTAACGATTCTGCACAATCAGGGTAAGCACTGAGTAATTTATGACCGTTGTAATGAAAATCTCCCACCAGCGGCACGTTGCAGCCCAGCGCATCTAATCCTCTGCGGATATTACCTACTTGGGCAGCCGCTTCAGGAGAATTGACGGTAATGCGCACGACTTCGCTACCTGCTTGCCATAGTTCATAGACTTGCTTGATGGTCGATTCAGCATCCGCAGTATCGGTATTCGTCATGCTTTGCACCACTACTGGGGAAGCAATGGTGCCATTGAGGCCACCGCCCACCGGCACATGGCCAATCATCACTTGTAAAGTGTTGCGGGGCTGACTAGGTGAAAATAAACTCAAGGACTACTCCAACTTGATACGTGCAACATTATTCTGCGTGGTGCTAGAAGCCAAATCTACTGGCTTACCAAGGAAAGAAAGCTTGGTGGCCTTAGCATTACCGATGATGATATTGAATGGCGGCTGGCCATCAAAGCCATCCGTACTACCTGCCGGAAGGATACGTTCATAAACCACTTTTCCGGATTTATCCGTAGCTTGAATCCAGGTTTTTTCGGTAATAGACACATGGACTTTTTGGGCTGGTACAGTGCTTGCATTGTCCGTAGCGCTAGGCGTCGGACTTATTTGGGTCTTATTGGTAGTTGCGGCGTTCTGCCCAGCTTTTTCTTTTAGCGTATTGAAATCTACCGCAGCATTGGCTTTAGGTGCCACTGTACTTGCAGGCGCCGTTACAGTTGCATTGGATGAAGATGTGCTAGAAGGAACTGGTGTCGTGGGTTTGACGCTTTCAGCGGGTTTAGGCAGCGGATTGTTCGCTGCAGGGCTAGAAGTACTTGTACTCACTGTGCTTGGATTATTAGCACTGGCATTACTGGTACTGGCATTACTTGTCGGCGGCACATTAGCCGTTGGCGAGTTATTTGTATTGCTTGATTCCGGCGGGAGAGCTAATGCTGAAGTGACGGTGCTACCACTTTCAGCACCCGTAACAACTTCTGCGGGATCAGTTTGGCGTTCCGCGGCTGGCAATGCCACTTCTGGGAGAGTTAGTTCGGTTGTAGATGATGAAACCGCTACTGGATCGGGTGTTTTTTCCTTCGCCGGTTTTGCCGCTTTTGGCATATAGTCGATGTAAAAAATCCAAGCCAATAGAAACAACAAAATAAGGATGCTGCCTAGTATATATTTAAGCCAAGGCTGACTTTCTTTACCGGAAACCACTTGGTTCATAGATGACTGTACAGCCAATGATTTAGGTGTTTTCTCCGGCATCCTTGCGCGGTAACTATCTAGCAATGGCTGGACATCGACTTCCAGCAGACGTGCATAGTTACGGATAAAACCGCGAGTGATCATAGGCTGCGGTAAAGTTGAAAAATCATTATTTTCGATATCGCTGATTTGCTTGAGACTCAGGCGCAAATTATTAGAAACGTCTTGTGCGCTCAGTTTTTTAGCTTTGCGGGCTGCTGCAAGCACCTCACCCAAAGGTGCAAAACCGTGCTCTAGAGGAGGAGAAACTTCTAATGATGCGTCATCATTCATGACTATTTTCCACTTTGTAATAACTTGGCCTGCTCTGAATCAGGATACTTACGACGTAATTGTAATGCATAGCTTGCCTCGGCATCTTGAGCACCCACGGCGCGTTCGATCTGGATGGCCAGCCACAGCATCTCTGGCGTAGGATTGGTTAACATGACATTTTGCAAAGTCTGTTTAGCAGATACTGGATCTTTCCTATTGAATTGTATTAACGCAAGTTGGAATGCGGCACTACTGAGCAAAGGATTTTTTTGCAAAGCTAATTGTAAATATACTTCACCATTAGCAAAATCTTTTTTACGAATGGAACAGATGCCAGCATTAGCGTAAGCCATGTCTGGCGTGGCATATAAAGGATTTTTTATGGCGGCTAAAAATTCTTTAATCGATTCATCGTAACGACCTTTTGAACACAAGAAGCTACCGTAATTATTATGCGATTCCGAGTTATTTGGCTCCAACTGGATGGATTTCTTAAAATCAGTGTTAGCCAAATCATTCTGACCTAGCGCTGAATGTACCAAGCCCAAGCCGTTATAGGCGAGCGCGAAGTCAGGATCGATTTTTGTTGCTTCATTGAATTCATCCAGCGCAATTTCATACTGTCTTTGCTGGTAATAGACGGCACCTAAGTCCGTGTGCGCACGAGCGCGAGCTTTAAGGTTTTCAGTATCCCGCTCTTGCTGCTGCTGACTCGCACAGCCGGCTAGCGTGCTCAATAACAAAAACAGGCTAGCCAGTTTAGCGGCAGTATTTAAACTCATTTTCATTCAACGGCCTCTATTGGAATTCTTTTTCCAGAATGATTACTTTTTAAGCTTCGTTTGGTTTTGTCTAATACTTTACCAGCTAATTGACCGCATGCCGCATCGATATCCTCACCACGGGTTTTACGCACAGTGACCACATAACCGGCTTGCATAAGAATATCGCGGAATACGCGGATATGGCTAGGTTTAGACGTTTCGTAACCACTATCAGGGAATGGATTAAAAGGAATCAAGTTGAATTTACAAGGGACATTTCTCACGATATCCAGCAATTGATGCGCATGTTCTACGGTATCGTTCACGCCATCTAACATTACATACTCGAAGGTCACGAAATCACGTGGCGCTTTAACCAAGTAGCGCTCACAGCCTGCCATCAACTCTTTAATCGGGTATTTCTTATTAATCGGAACGAGCACATCGCGTAACGCATCGTTAGGCGCATGCAGACTTACGGCCAACGCTACCGGACAATCTTCCTTAAGTTTATCCATCGCATTGACCATGCCGCTGGTTGAAAGTGTCACACGGCGGCGACTTAAGCCATAAGCCGAGTCATCCAGCATAATCTGCATGGCAGTGACCACATTGTCGTAATTAGCCAGGGGTTCGCCCATACCCATCATCACGACGTTAGAAATGATACGGTCAGAAGCTGACAACAGATCATAGCCACTTTCCTGGCGCAATGAATGGTTGGCAATCGCCAATTGACCAATGATTTCCGCCACGCTCAAATTACGATTAAAACCCTGACGTCCAGTGGAACAGAACGTACATTCCAATGCACAGCCGACTTGAGAAGAAATACACAAAGTCCCACGATCATCTTCAGGAATGAATACCGTCTCGATACTGTTAGCAGTATCAGTACCAATTAACCATTTGCGCGTGCCGTCATTAGACACTTGTTCTAGTTGCACGGTAGGCAGAGCAATCTCTGCCTCAGTGGCTAACTTTTCACGTAAGACCTTGGCAATATCAGTCATCTGTTCAAAGTCATGCACGCCGAAGTGATGCATCCAGCGCATCAACTGCTTGGCGCGAAAAGGCTTCTCACCTTGCTCGGTGAACCATTGTGCCAATTGCGGCTGATTGAAATTGAGTAGATTGACCAAAGTTTTTCCTATTACTTAAATAATTTAATTTGTTAAGCTAGGCCAGGCGCAAATAGATAAATTATGACGACGCATATATAAAATATGTGAGGAGTAATTTCTCTATTTGCAACGCCGCATAGCAACGGAAATTAAATTATTTACCGAAGAAGTAAGCGATCTCAATCGCTGCATTTTCCGCTGAATCTGAACCATGCACTGCATTGGCATCGATACTCTCAGCAAAATCAGCACGGATAGTACCGGCAGCCGCTTCTTTAGGGTTTGTCGCGCCCATTAGGTCACGGTTTACTTGTACTGCATTTTCGCCTTCTAATGCTTGAATCATCACTGGACCAGAAATCATGAACTTAACCAAGTCATTGAAAAATGGGCGTGCTGCGTGCACAGCATAGAAACCCTCAGCTTCAGCTTGTGTTAATTGTGCCATTTTGGCTTCAACAATTTTTAAACCTGCGTTTTCAAAACGTGTGTAGATTTTACCGATTACATTTTTAGCAACTGCATCAGGTTTGATGATAGAAAGCGTGCGTTGAACAGCCATAACAACTCCATTAAATTAACTTATTGAAAAGAACGATAAAATACCATTTTTGGCACTTAAAATAAACCACCATTTTACGCTAAGTGGTAGCATGTATCCATGTAATCACAATGTAGTATGGTCATAACTGCTATTTACATGGCAGAATCTTGTCTAAATGAAAATAACCTCTAATTTACCGCATCATCCAATTCAAGCAATCACTGCCACCTGCCCTGCTTGCGGCTTACTTTGCGACGATATTGTTCTAGATGCAGAACGTTCAAACACAGTTAAACATGGTTGTGATAAAGGCATTACATTTTTCCAGCAAATCTATTCGAAGGCCACACCAAGCTTATCTGGTCGGTCAGTTGACTTAACTACCGCAATTAAAGCCGCTACTGACATTTTACAAAAAAGCAATCAACCTTTATTTGCGGGTTTAGGTACTGAAGTCAAAGGTATGCGCGCTTTGATGCGATTAGCAGAAAAAGCTGGCGCAGCGTTAGACCACATGCACGCCGAATCAACTGTTCGCAATACATTAACCTTGCAAAATAGTGGATACCAAACTACCTCCCTCACCGAAGTTAAAAACCGTGCGGATTTAATTTTAGCAATCGGCACCGACATCGTGACTAGTCACCCACGTTTCTTTGAAAAACTAGTGTGGAACAAAGAAAACCTGTTTAATAAACCAATACCAGAAGTTATTTATTTGGGTGCTTCTAGTGATAACACTCAAGCAGGAATCGCACCGAATGGTGCTAAACCATTGACAGTTCCTGCAGCAATTGAAAATCTGCCTGAGATTATCAATGCATTGAATGCTTTGGCAATGAATAAAAAACTCCATGCTGAACATATCGCAGATGTTTCAATAGCATCACTCAAAATTATTTTAGACAAAATCAAGGCTGCAAAATATGTAGTGGTAGTGTGGTCTACTAGTAACTTTAAGTTTGCACATGCTGAACTCACAGTCCAAAGCATTACACGACTTATTGCTAAATTAAATGAAACATCACGTGTAGCTGGCTTACCACTCAATTCAGGTGATGGCGATACCAGCATCAACAACACCAGCACTTGGCTTAGTGGCTACCCTACCAGAAACCGCTTCCACAATGGCCAGCCTGAATACGACGCGTATCATTTTTCAAGCAATCAACAACTTAAAAGTTGTGATGCATTATTGTGGGTCAGTACATTCAACACTAACTTGCCTCCACAGACTGGCGCCCCTACCATTGTGATTGGTCATCCAAACATGCAGTTTGTTGTTGCGCCAGACGTATTTATCCCTGTCAGCATTCCTGGCTTAGACCAAGCTGGCACAATGTTTAGAATGGATAGTTCGGTGGCATTACCTTTGAAAAAAGTACGAGATGATGATCTACCAAGTTTGAGCGAAGTCGTTAATCAAATAGAAGGTTTGCTCACATGATTACGCTACTTAAAAATGGCAAAATTTACGACCCTGCTCAGGGTAAAGATGGTGTAGTTCAAGATATTTACATCCGCGATGGGCATATTGTTGCCAAACCCAATCAATCAGAAAAAATCACACAGTCTTATGATTTAACTGGAAAAATTGTTATGGCTGGCGCGATTGACATGCATAGCCATATTGGTGGCGGCAAAATAAATATTGCCCGTATGATGTTGCCCGAATTTCAAGAAACTAGAAATTATAGCGAGCCTGAAGCACATATCTGCACGCCAAACTGCAGCCACAATGCTACGCCTAATACTACCGATACTGGCTTTCGTTATATTGAGATGGGTTATACCGCCGCTTTTGAGCCTGCTATATTGCCTATTAACGCGCGTCAGGCACATTTAGAAATGGCCGATACGCCGATGATAGACAAAGGCGGCTATGCCATGCTGGGCAATGATGATTATTTTTTGCGTATGTTGG
>JBKJOT010000090.1:0-9995 GCA_046595335.1 Methylotenera sp. | reverse complement strand
ACGCCCCCCTAAAATAATGCCTGCGCCAGGTAAGCACGTTTATTACAATGCAAAGCTGGATGATAAAGAATTGCGTATTGTGGCCTTTAACTTGCCGTTGGACGGTACCAGCGCCACAGGTAACGCCACCATCTTGATAGGCGAAACTACTGCCAAGCGCGATACCATGGCGGACGAAATCATTACGGTCATGTTAATACCACAGGGGATATTGGTCATCATGCTAATCGTGCTGGTTTATTTTGGCATTAAGCGCGGCTTGATTTCATTGGATCAGCTTAAAGATCAGATAGCACGGCGCTTGCCAGATGATACTCAGCCTATTGAAGAGCGTGCCGCACCGCAAGAGTTACAACCTTTGGTGCATGCAATGAATGATCTGCTGGTCAAGGTCAAAGGTGCGGTGGATGAGCGACAGCAATTTATTGCGAACGCTGCTCACCAACTCAAAACACCATTAGCCGGGCTTAAAGTCCAGGCGGAAGCTGCCTTACGGGAAAAAGATATCACCAGTATCCAGCACGCATTAAAGCAGATTAGTACGGGTAGCGACAATCTGGGCAGGCTGGCCAGCCAGCTGTTGAGTTTGGCAAGAGCAGAACCTCATCAATATAGTATTGAAGATTTTAGCGCAGTTGATTTGGTCAAGTTAATTCACGAGGTAACGGCTGATTGGGTGCCGAAGGCTTTGGATAAATCTATTGACCTTGGAGTTGATTGCGATCTAAGCCAGTTAAAGTTGAGCGCAAATCCTGTGTTACTTCAGGAGCTGCTTAACAACTTGATAGATAACGCGATACGCTATAGTCCGCGTGGCTCAAAAATTACGGTAAGCTTAAAATCTCTACATGATGAAGCGATTTTATCCGTTCAAGATAACGGCCCGGGTATCGCTAACAATGAGCAAGACAAGGTATTTGAACGCTTTTACCGGGTGCTGGGCACTGATGAAAGCGGTTGCGGATTAGGTCTGGCAATTGTGCGGGAAATTGCCAACCAACATCACGGGCACGTGCAGTTAGCTCACACTGATGCTAAAAAATCCATTGGGACGACCGTAAAAGTGGTATTTCCAATAAAACTTACCAATTAATACAAAAAGCCACTCGAAAGGTGGCCTTTTGTTGAGGCTATTAGAACTTAATGTTGACGTTTATCGTTTTCAATCAAGGCATAAGCTGAGTGATTGTGGATAGATTCGAAGTTCTCGCTTTCCACTACATAAGCCACGATACGTTTCTCGGCATTCAATTGTGCCGCAACATCCCGTACCATATCTTCAACGAATTTAGGATTATCGTAAGCGCGCTCGGTCACGAATTTTTCATCAGGGCGTTTGAGTAGACCGTATAGCTCGCAAGAAGCTTGTTTTTCAACCAAATCGATAATATCTTCGATCCAGATAAAGTCATTGATAAGCGCTGTTACCGTAACGTGTGAGCGTTGGTTGTGTGCCCCATAAGAAGATATTTTTTTACTGCAAGGGCATAAACTGGTCACTGGCACCAAGACTTTGACCGTGATATCAATCTTGCCGTGATGAATTTCTCCAATGAAGGTTACTTCGTAATCAAGCAGACTTTTAACTCCGGAAATTGGTGCAGACTTGTTTACAAAGTAAGGGAAAGTCATTTCGATATGTCCGGATTCTGCTTCTAAGCGTTTTACCATTTCATGGAGTATCGTTTCAAATGACTCCACCGAAATCGCATGCTCGTTCATGTTGAGAATCTCAACAAAACGCGACATATGGGTCCCTTTGAACTGCTGCGGCAGATGTACATACATATTGAACATGGCTACAGTATGTTGCTCGCCGCCGGTTTTGTCTTTCACTACCACAGGATGACGAATCGCTTTGATGCCAACTTTATCAATGGCAAGGTGACGTGTATCGACGGTATTCTGTACGTCTTCAATACTGGTAGGAATGGTGGGCTGATTCATGTTAATCCAATCTTGTAAGCCTATGAATTTAGGCAACTTTATATCTTAAAAGTATAACGCTAGGCGAAAATCTTGCCTAATTAAATATTTTAATGAAGTCCATCAAATAAATTGATGGCTAAATTATGTGTTGAATAGAAGTGACAATGCCTTTTGCATCCAAACCGCATTCTGCAAGCATGGTTTCATGTACACCATGCTCAATAAATTGATCCGGTAGACCTAGGCATAAGGTTTTTATTGGTTTGTTATTACGATGCTGTATGGCCTGCAAAGATTCCATTACCGCTGCACCTGCACCACCCATCACAGAGTTTTCTTCAACAGTTACGACTAATGTGTGGTCAGTTACCAATTTTGCAAGCATCGCCAGGTCAATGGGTTTAACAAAACGCATATTGACTACGGTGGCATCAAGTTGTTCGCCTGCCTCTAAGCTTGCCGCAAGCATGCTCCCAAAACTTAAGATGGCGATTTTAGTTGAAGGTTCAGCAGAGTTACTGAGTCGCTTGATTTCAGCAGTACCAATAGGAATGGCCTGCATAGTAGATTCAATAATCGGGCCGGTGCCACTGCCGCGAGGGTAACGCACAGCCGCTAAGCCATTATGCTGGAAACCAGTATAGAGCATTTGCCGGCATTCATTTTCATCGCTAGGTGCCATGATGACGATATTAGGGATACATCTTAAATAGCTTAAATCAAAACTGCCCGCGTGGGTAGGGCCGTCAGCGCCTACCAGGCCGGCACGGTCAATCGCCAAGAGCACTGGTAAATCTTGCAGAGCGATATCATGGATAAGCTGATCGTAAGCGCGTTGCAAGAAAGTGCTGTAAATCGCTACTACCGGTTTTAAGCCGTCACAAGCCATGCCGGCCGCGAACGTCAATGCATGCTGTTCAGCAATGCCGACATCAAAATAACGCTCCGGATAGGCTTCAGCAAACGCATTCAAACCAGAGCCATCGCACATTGCAGGGGTTATGCCAATCAGACGCTCATCTTTGGCAGCCATATCTACTAGCCATTCACCAAATACCTGGGTATAGGTTTTTGTAGAGGCGGTGGCAATCGCATCGCCACTGCATGGATCGAATTTGCCAACCCCATGGAATTTATTGGGGTTATCTTCTGCTGGTTCGAAGCCTTTGCCCTTTTGCGTCACGATATGCAAAAACTGTGGGCCTTTGAGCTGCTTGATATTATTCAGTGTATCTATCAGTGTATTCAGGTCATGTCCATCAATCGGCCCGATATAGTTAAAACCAAACTCTTCAAACAGGGTGCCTGGTAATACCATGCCTTTGACGTGTTCTTCCGCGCGCCTAGCAAATTCCATCATCGGTTGCGGTAAGGCGGAAAGTACTTTTTTACCTGATGTTTTGACGGTGCCGTAAAAGCGGCTGGACAGTAATTTGGCGAGGTAATTATTGAGCGCACCGACATTATTGGAAATGCTCATATCATTGTCATTTAGGATCACCAGCAGATTCGCATCCATATTGCCGGCGTTATTCAATGCCTCAAACGCCATGCCGGCTGTCATTGCGCCATCACCGATAATCGCCACGGCGCGTCTTTCCAGGCCGGCTTTTTGCGCAGCGACAGCCATGCCTAGTGCTGCCGAGATAGAAGTACTTGAATGACCTGTACCGAAAGTATCGTATTCACTTTCACTGCGGCGTGGGAAGCCGGCGATCCCTTGTGGCTTGCGTAAGCCTTGCATTTTCTCACGACGGCCGGTCAGAATCTTATGTGGGTAAGTCTGATGACCGACATCCCATACTAATCTATCGTCCGGCGTATTGAACACATAATGCAGCGCGATCGTCAGTTCTACTACGCCTAGATTGGAAGCCAGGTGACCGCCTGTTTTAGAAACGCTATCGATCAGGAAAGCCCGTAATTCACTTGCTAATTCTGCAAGATCTTTGCGATCTAATGCACGCAAATGCAAAGGAGAAGCGATTCTGTCGAGTAATGGGGTCATAAATTGGTCGTGATTAAAAACTGCGTTGCATAATAAAATCGGCTATTTCCACCAGGCGCTCGGCTTGTGTGCCAAAAGGAGTGAGAAGCGCCAAAGCTTGCTCATGTAGTTGCTGTGCATGCAGTCTGGCAGCATCCAAGCCAAGGATTGTGACGTAAGTAGGCTTGTTGCTTTGCGCATCCTTACCTGCAGTTTTACCCAAAATCGTTGAGTCTGCTTCTACATCCAAAATATCATCCACCACTTGAAATGCTAAGCCGATACAGGCCGCATATTTTTTTATGGCATTAACTTTGACTGCTGATGCGCCTATAGAACCCAATAATAATGCGGCTTCAATCAATGCGCCGGTTTTGAGCAGATGCATAGTTTCCAGCTCAACTTGATTAAGGGGTTTGCCAACCGAGTCGAGGTCAATGGCTTGACCGCCAGCCATACCGCGTGAACCAGTGGCTTTAGCCAAGATATGCAACATATGAAGTTGCTGGTGTGGTTTGCCGCATAACTGCGGCTGTGACAAAGTTTCAAATGCGCGAGTCTGGAGCGCATCTCCTACTAGCAACGCCGTTGCTTCATCATATTGTTTATGGCAACTAGCTTTGCCGCGACGCAAGTCATCGTCATCCATACATGGCATATCATCATGGACCAGTGAATAGGCATGAATCAATTCCACTGCGCTTGCCGCCGCATCGGCTATTTTCGTTTCTGTTTTACAGAACTCAGCAGCAGCATAGCAAAGCAGTGCGCGTACGCGTTTGCCGCCCGCCATCGCACTATAGCGCATAGCACTGTGAAGTTTGAAAGGAGCAATATCGGTGGAAGGTAAAACTTGGTCCAGTAACTGTTCAATATGCTGCTGTTTTGTCTGGGCCCAAATAGGGAATTCCATGGAGCTATCAATCACCAAAATAGTTGCATCCTATTCATCGTTATCGGCTTTGAATGTACTGAGTTGGTTACGCTCATTTAATATTTGTACCTGCTGCTCAACTTCCGCCAAGTATTTTTGGCAGTACTGCAGCAACAAATCGCCACGTTTATAAGCAGCAAGGGAAACCTCTAACGGCAACTGGGCTGATTCCATTTGCGCTACGATGATTTCGAGTTCAGCAAATGCTTGTTCAAAGCTTGAAATATTTTCAACTGGCATATTCTCACTTGAAATATTCTCAGGCGCGGAATCTTTAGTTTCGAACATCGGTTTTTGTGTAGGTTCGGACATTGCAAGGCCATCAATCTGTAAGCTGCTATTCTACCAAATCCAGCCGCAAAACCTGCTGTAAAAAACTTCTAATATCATCAATCTCTTCAATACATACAGAATGTGCCATGCTGTATTGGTGCCAAGTGACAGGAATTTGCCTATTCTGTAATAAATTAAGCGAAATTTTGCATGTTTCCAGACTAATCACATCGTCATAAATCCCATGTGCCATAAAAATTTCCGTGTCAGTATTAGCAGGCAGGGCTTCAGTGTCTAATTTGGATTTTAGCGGCAGATAGGTTGATAAGGCTAATACACCGGCAAGTTTTTCTGGATAGCGCAAGGCGGTATGTAAGGCCACAGCCCCTCCTTGTGAAAAGCCGGCAAGCACAATGCGTGATGTGGGAATGCCTTTGTCGATTTCCTTTTGAATCAATGAGTTAATATAGCTCTGACTCGTTCTGATGCCCACTTCATCTTCCCGGCTACCGGGCGTTAAGCCATATAAATCGTACCAGGCAGGCATTTCGTAGCTATTGTTGATTGTGACTGGCATGCTCGGAGCATGCGGTAGAATAAACCGTATATTTGGCAAAACCAATTGCTCGACGATGGGAGAAAAATCATGTCCATCAGCCCCTAGCCCATGCAACCATATAACACTGGCATTAATTTTGCTGACAACAGAAGTGGATGAATTAGTTTGAATGTTGGCATTGCTACCAGTGCTGTGACCAGGGTGAATAATTTTTAATGGTTTTTGGTAATTCATAAGGATGTTTTAGTACCGAGAAAATGCAAATTTTATGCATTTAAACAACATGCTATTAAAACCGCAGGATATGGGATATGCTGTTAAAAAGTAATCAAATCATAGCATTGTATTAAAGACTGTACTAAAAAATATATAAATAATACTCAGCTACTACTATGAAAATAACCCAACTGATCTCCCGACACGGCGTACGTTTTGCCCTGAGTATTGGCATCATCATATTAATGCTGCTCAATGCCAGTGGTGCGTTGCCGCTACCTGCTATAAAGCGTCTGGAAAACTTTACTTATGATGTGCGTTTAAACCTGCTTATGCCGAATAAGCTGGATGAACGTATCGTCATTATTGATATAGACGAAAAAAGCCTCAAGCAAGAAGGGCGCTGGCCTTGGGGACGCAATAAACTTGCTGATCTGGTCAATAAATTATTTGATGATTATCAAGTGAAAGTGCTGGGCTTCGACGTGGTTTTTGCCGAGAAAGATGAAAGCTCCGGTCTAAAAAGCTTGGAGGAAATTAAGTCGAAATATTTAGCTAATGATCAACAATTTGGACAAGTGCTTGAATCCTTAAGACCAAAACTAGATTACGACCAAGTCTTTGCCAATAGCCTCAAGGGTCGTAACGTAGTATTAGGCTATTTCTTCTTGCGTGACCAACGTGCCAATGGCACAGGTACTTTACCTTCGCCTTCCTTTGTAGATGGTAGCTTTAAAGGCAAAAACATCGATTTCATCACTGCGACCGGATACGGAGCCAATCTAGATATCCTGCAAAAAAACGCCAAGGCTGCCGGGCACTTTAATCCTGATCCTGATGCTGACGGTATTTCACGTAAAGTGCCGATTGTCATTAAATACGAGGGCCAAATGTATGAAGCCTTATCCGTTGCGGTAGCTAAAGCTGCCCTAGGTGCTTCACGATTAGAAACAGGCTATGCAGATGGGTTGGGCGTTGGCAAAAAATACTCAGGGTTAGAATGGTTGAAACTGGGTAATCAACGTATTCCAGTCGATGAGCAAGTGTCGGCACTTATTCCTTATCGCGGACCGCAAGGCAGTTTCCCTTATGTTTCTGCGACTGATGTGCTTACTAAAACGGTTGACCCTGCGATATTGAAAAACAAAATTGTCTTATTAGGTACTACTGCTGCCGGTTTAATGGACTTGCGGGCAACACCGGTACAAAACATTTATGCCGGGGTAGAGATTCATGCCAACATGATTGCAGGCATCCTCGACAACAATATTAAAGAACATCCTGCTTACACGCTAGGGGCAGAATTTTTATTGCTGTTGTTAGTGGGTTTACTACTGGCTTTTTTTCTGCCTATCCTGAGTCCACTATGGGCCACAGTGGTGACTTTAGGCACTACCAGTGTGGTGGTGCTGTTTAATCTGTCTATATGGCAATACGCAAATCTGGTATTGCCCCTGGCATCTTTGCTCGTAATGATAGGCTCCATTTACTTTGTTAATATGTCCTATGGTTTTTTTGTGGAGTCACGCGGTAAACGCCAGCTTGCAGGGCTCTTCGGTCAATATGTACCACCGGAACTGGTGGATGAAATGGCTAAAGATCCTGAAGCTTTTAGCTTGGAAGGCGAAAGTCGGGAAATGACCGTACTATTTTCAGACGTACGCGGTTTTACTACTATCTCTGAAGGGTTAGATCCAAAGCAACTGACTAAGCTCATGAATGAATTCCTTACTCCGATGACGCATATTATCCACCATAGTCGCGGTACAATTGATAAATACATGGGCGATGCGATCATGGCATTCTGGGGCGCCCCTTTGACTGATCATGATCATGCAAAACACGCACTGAATGCAGCAATAGAAATGATCAAAGCGCTGGATGCCTTGCAAAGAAGTTTTGCGGAAAAAGGCTGGCCGCCTATTAATATCGGTGTTGGCCTGAACTCAGGTTTAATGACTGTGGGGAACATGGGATCTGAATTCCGTATGGCATACACAGTGATGGGTGATGCAGTTAATCTGGGCTCGCGTTTGGAGAGCCTCACTAAAAACTATGGTGTGCATATTATTGTGAGCGAATTCACGCGTAATTTAGTGCCTGATTTTTCTTATCGCGAGTTGGATATGGTACGCGTAAAAGGTAAAGACAAACCAGTCACGATATTTGAGCCTATATGCGAAGAAGAAAATCTGGATAAACATACCAGAGATACTTTAAAAATTTATAAAGAAGCATTAAAGCTTTACCGTAGCCAGAATTGGGATTTAGCGGAAATGCAGTTTCTTAATCTGCATAAATTGGAGCCCCAGCGATATGTATATGAGATGTACGTAAAACGTATTGCGTATTTTAGGCAAAATCCACCTGAAACTAATTGGGATGGCGTGTTTAATTTTGAAACAAAATAACTCTAAAAATTTAAAAATGATCACAATATGCAAATAAAAATACTTGGATGTAGCGGCGGTATTGGTGGTAATTTGCGCACCACCTCTATGTTAGTTGATGATGACATCTTGATCGATGCTGGCACAGGCGTGGGCGACTTATCTATGGATGCATTGATGAAAATTGATCACATACTACTCACCCATTCGCATCTAGACCATATCGGCTTTATTCCGCTGCTTATCGATACAGTCATGGGGTTCCGCCTAGAACCAATTACGGTGCATGCTACTCAGGAGACGCTGGATACGCTTCGTGACCATATTTTCAATTGGAAAGTATGGCCAGACTTCAACATGATTCCGAATGCGACTCAGCCTTTCTTGCTATATAACGAAATAGAGCTGGGCAAGACCTTGAATTTTAATGGACGAAAATTCACGCCAGTACCAGCCAATCATGTGGTGTCCGCCGTAGGTTTCCATGTTGAAGGAAGTGAACATAGCCTTATCTTTACAGGCGATACCACAGTATGCGAAGCATTATGGTTGGAAGTGAATAAAATAAAGAACCTTAAATACCTCATTATTGAAACAGCCTTCAGCAATAGTGAGTTTGAGCTTGCTAAATTATCGAAACACCTATGCCCTTCAATGCTGGTAAGCGAGCTTAAAAAACTTGATTCAGCAATACACTTAGCGCCGATTGAAGTTTTTATCACACATTTAAAGCCTGGTGAGGGCGAGACCATTATGCAGGAAATCGTGGATTGTAAATTAGTACATCCTATTCATGCATTGGAAAATAACCAGGTTTTTAATTTGTGATGCTTATTTCAGAAATTATTAGGTTTAACCTCATGAATAACCAGCTAAAAATTAACAATATTAAGGCATTACAATGGCGGTAACATATAAATCAATATTAGATCAATTAGAACCGATAGCAAGGTTGTCTGCAGGACGTAAACAGGAGCTTGCTGAACTATGTTTTGTGGAAACGGTAAATAAAGATATTGATCCGTTACGTATGAATATCACTAATGCCGCACAGGCCATGTATTTACTTAAAGGCGACCTTGGGCTACGTTACGAGAATGACAGTAAAGTGATTCTTCGAGGTGGTACTGAAGCTGCGAAACATCCGGTAAATGCACATAACAAGTTAAAAGACAGTATCGCCATAACTGATGTAGATATCATGCGTATCGATATGGATCTGCTGGATATTATGATGACTTGGGACCAACTGTCCGGTAATGAAAATGTAAAACAACAGCCAGCCAGTAAAACATCCAAGGGTCAGGGCCAAACACTTGGTCGTAGCGCCGGTGATTGGATGAATGACACCGGTGTTTTTAGTGCATTTAATTTGCAAAGTGGGGTGTTCAGTCGCCTCCCTGCCGCTAACATTGAAGAAATGTTTAAACGGATGTCCAGTATTTCAGTAACCGCAGGGCAAGTTATCATCCAGCAAGGTGGCGAAGGTGATTATTATTACCTTATCCAATCTGGCTCTGTGGAAGTCAGCAGGGTTACGGATGCCAGTCAGTCGCCAGTCATTTTAGCGAAGCTTACTGAAGGCAGTGCGTTTGGTGAAGAGGCTTTGGTTTCTGATAATAAACGTAATGCAACCATTACAATGAAAACTGATGGAGAATTGCTGCGCTTGAATAAGAAAGATTTTGTAGAGCTTTTAAAAGCCCC
>JBKJOT010000023.1:0-5605 GCA_046595335.1 Methylotenera sp. | reverse complement strand
TGGTGACGGGTTGTAATATGACCGTTGTTATTACGGCCAGCATGTTTGCTTTGACTCTCCAACAGCGGTGCGTGTGGTTTACCTTTATAAAGATCTGGTGTTACGACCTTAAGTACGCCACGACGACCGGGGGAGGTTGGTTTGACTTTAACTAATGCCATCTCTTCTCTCCTTATTCGCCCGCTGCGAAGTTAATTTCTTGGCCTGGTTTCAAGCTTACATAAGCTTTCTTCCAGTCGTTACGTTTACCCATACGCTTGCCGGCACGTTTTACTTTGCCGCCGACATTAATCACTGCGACTTTTTCAACTTCAACCTTGAAAACAAGCTCAACGGCTGCTTTGATTTCTGGTTTAGTTGCATCGGTACGCACTTTGAAAGCGATTTGCTGATGTTTGTCAGCAATGTAGGTTGCTTTTTCAGTAATTTGCGGAGCTAAAATCACTTGCAATAAACGATCTTGAGTTTTAGTAATAGCGTTCATCATGATGCTAGCATCTCCTCAAGTTTCTTCACTGCGCCAGCTGTAGCTACCACATTTGGGAAACGCACCAAACTGACTGGGTCAGCGTATTGCGCTTCAACCACCATCACATTAGTGAGGTTGCGTGAAGATAGATATAAGTTTTCATTGAAGCTATCGGTCAATACCAATACGCCTTCTGCATAACCCATACCTTTGATTTTCTCTGCCAAGGCTTTTGTTTTTGGTGTGTCTACAACAAACTCTTCAACAACACTTAAACGCTCTTGACGCACTAATTCAGACAAAATCGTTTGCATACCAGCACGGTAGGCTTTACGGTTTACTTTATGGCTGAAATTTTCGTTAGGTGAATTAGGGAATGCACGACCACCTCCACGCCAGATTGGGCTTGAGCTCATACCTGCACGTGCGTTACCAGTACCTTTTTGAGCGTATGGTTTGTGCGTAGTATGCGCTACCGTGTCACGACCTTTTTGTGCGCGAGTTGCTGTACGGGCATTTGCCATGTAAGCAACTACAACTTGATGCACTAAAGCTTCGTTAAACTCGCGGCCGAATGTACCTTCAGAAACTGTAACGCCTTTTTTAGCAGCTTTACCGTTCTTATCGATTAATTTGAGTTCCATTATTTAGACCCTCCCTGCGCTTTAGTCGCTTTAGCTTTAATGGCTGGACGCACTACAACATCGCCGCCTTTAGAGCCTGGGATAGCACCTTTAATCAATAATAGGTTGCGCTCTAGGTCTACACGAACAACTTCTAGGTTCTGTGTAGTCACTTTAACAGCACCCAAATGGCCAGGCATGCGTTTACCAGGGAATACTCGACCTGGATCTTGCGCCATACCGATAGAGCCAGGTACGTTATGTGATTTAGAGTTACCGTGAGATGCGCGGTTAGATTTGAAGTGATGGCGCTTGATAGCACCAGCAAAGCCTTTACCCAAGGAAGTACCAGTAACGTCAACTTTTTGACCTGCCTGGAAAATATCAACAGTGATATTTGCACCAGCAGTGTAATTGGCTAACACTTCATTGGTTACGGGAAATTCATGTATACCAGCGCCTGCAGCAGAGCCTGTCTTGGCGTAATGCCCAGTCAGCGCTTTGGTGATGCGGCTAGCACGACGTGTACCGTAAGCAACTTGAAGGCCTGTATAGCCATCGCTTGCGGTCGTCTTGATCTGTGTCACGCGGTTAGGAACAACTTCCAACACGGTTACCGGGATGCTTGCGCCATCTTCAGTAAACACGCGGGTCATACCCACTTTGCGACCAATAAGCCCTAAGCTCATGATCGTATCCTTATTATTTAGTTAAAAAGTCGATTACAATTGACCGACTTCTGTGAAAGAGCGCGGATTATACCGAACTCTCGTTTTCTTTACAACAACTTCATTACATACAAATTTTATTTATGCGCTAGAAAAAACTAGAAGCTAAGCCGTAGATAGTACAACTAGTCCAGCAAGGCGAAAGCGACGAAGTTAATTCAGCGCAGAATTAAAATTTACAACTTGATTTCTACATCCACACCAGCTGGAAGATCTAACTTCATCAAAGCGTCTACTGTTTTATCAGTAGGATCTACGATGTCCATCAAACGTTGGTGTGTACGAATCTCAAACTGATCACGTGATGTTTTGTTAACGTGCGGTGAACGTAAGATATCAAAACGTTCAATACGTGTTGGCAACGGCACTGGACCTTTTACCACAGCACCAGTACGTTTTGCTGTTTCTACGATCTCTTGAGCTGATTGATCAATCAAACGATAATCAAATGCTTTCAAGCGAATACGGATTTTTTGAGCTGCCATTTTACTTTTCCTTAAAGAGCGAAACGGCAGGGTTAACCCTGCCGTTTAAATTTAACTACAAATAATTATTCAATGTGTCCTGAGTTCCGATTATTGTTATTCAATAATCTTAGCAACAACACCAGCACCAACGGTACGGCCACCTTCACGAATGGCGAAGCGTAAGCCATCTTCCATCGCGATCGGAGCGATCAATGTCACAGTGATGGATACGTTATCACCTGGCATGACCATCTCTGTACCTGCTGGCAACTCTACAGCACCCGTTACGTCTGTGGTACGGAAGTAGAATTGTGGACGGTAACCTTGGAAGAATGGTGTATGACGACCACCTTCATCTTTACCCAACACGTAGATCTCTGCGGTGAATTTTGTGTGTGGTTTGATAGAACCTGATTTAGCCAATACTTGGCCACGTTCTACTTCTTCACGTTTGGTACCACGTAACAATACGCCTACGTTGTCGCCTGCTTGACCTTGGTCTAGCAATTTGCGGAACATTTCAACGCCTGTACAGGTAGTTTTGAGTGTGTCTTTGATACCAACGATTTCGATCTCGTCACCGACTTTAACGATACCTCGTTCGATACGGCCTGTTACCACAGTACCACGGCCAGAAATAGAGAATACGTCTTCTACTGGCATCAGGAAGGTACCGTCAATGGCACGTTCTGGCATCGGGATGTAGCTGTCTAGTGCGTCAGCTAAACGGAAGATTGATGGTTCGCCGATTTCTGATTGGTCACCTTCCAGTGCAGCACGTGCTGAACCAGTGATGATCGGTGTGTCGTCGCCTGGGAAGTCGTATTTGCTAAGCAAGTCACGCACTTCCATTTCAACGAGTTCTAATAACTCTGCGTCGTCTACCAAGTCTGCTTTGTTGAGGTAAACCACGATGTATGGCACGCCTACTTGGCGGGCTAACAGGATGTGCTCACGCGTTTGTGGCATAGGGCCGTCAGCGGCTGAACATACTAAAATGGCGCCGTCCATTTGCGCAGCACCGGTAATCATGTTTTTAACATAGTCGGCATGGCCTGGGCAGTCTACGTGTGCGTAGTGACGTGCAGCTGTCTCGTACTCAACGTGCGCAGTATTAATAGTAATACCACGGGCTTTTTCTTCTGGTGCTGCGTCAATTTGGTCGTAAGCTTTTGCTTCACCGCCGAATTTTTTAGACAAGATTGTCGTGATCGCTGCTGTTAATGTGGTCTTGCCATGGTCAACGTGGCCAATTGTGCCTACGTTAACGTGCGGCTTGGTCCGCTCAAATTTACCTTTTGCCATTTTATAGTTCCTTTAAATATTCTCTAATTTAAATTTAATATGTAATTATTTTTTATTCATGATGGCTTCAGCCACGTTTCTTGGTGCTTCGATATAGTGCTTAAATTCCATACTGTAGCTTGCACGACCCTGTGACAATGAACGCACCGTCGTTGAGTAACCAAACATCTCAGCCAATGGCACTTCTGCACGAATTACTTTACCGGTTGCATTGTCTTCCATGCCCTGAATCATACCGCGTCGTGATCACAAGTCTCCCATAATGTCGCCCATGTAATCTTCTGGCGTTTCAATTTCAACCGCCATCATAGGCTCAAGCAAGATTGGGTCAGCTTTACGCATACCGTCTTTAAAGCCGATAGAAGCGGCCATTTTAAAGGCATTTTCGTTCGAGTCAACATCATGGTATGAACCGTCAAACAAGGTGACTTTTACGTCAACTACCGGAAACCCAGCCAAAATACCTGCTGGAATAGTTTCACGTAAACCTTTTTCAACTGCTGGAATGAATTCGCGTGGCACTGTACCGCCCTTAATCGCATCAATAAACTCAAAGCCTTTACCAGCTTCATTTGGCTCCATAATCAACCAAACATGGCCGTACTGACCTTTACCACCGGATTGTTTAACGAACTTGCCTTCGACTTCGACTTTCTTTTTAATCGCTTCGCGGTAAGCCACTTGCGGTGCACCTACGTTAGCTTCAACGTTGAATTCACGACGCATACGATCTACCAGAATCTCAAGATGCAACTCACCCATACCAGAGATAATTGTTTGGTTAGTTTCTTCATCGGTCTTAACACGGAAAGATGGATCTTCCTGTGCTAGACGATTCAAGGCAACGCCCATCTTTTCTTGATCGGCTTTAGTTTTTGGCTCAACTGCAACGTGAATCACCGGCTCAGGGAATATCATGCGCTCGAGAATGATTTCCTCATTCACACCACATAAAGTATCACCAGTCGTCGCTTCTTTCAAACCAATGGCAGCAGCGATATCACCAGCACGCACTTCAGTTAATGGTTCACGCGTGTTGGCGTGCATTTGCACAATACGGCCAATACGTTCTTTTTTACCTTTGATTGGGTTGTAAACCGTGTCGCCTGCGTTAATCACACCTGAGTACACGCGGAAGAAAATCAATTGGCCAACAAACGGGTCCGTCATGATTTTGAATGCCAAGGCTGAGAATTTCTCATCATCAGAAGCTTTTAAGAAGATTTCGTTACCATCCTCATCTTCAGCACGCGTAGGAGGGATATCTGTAGGCGCTGGCATTAGCTCAACAACCTTATCCAACATGGCTTGCACGCCTTTATTTTTGAACGCAGAGCCACATACCATCGGCACGATTTCAAAGGCAATCGTACGGATACGCAAACCTTTCAAAATGTCTTCTTCAGACAAATCGCCTTCTTCAAGGTATTTATTCATTAGATCTTCAGATGCTTCGGCCGCAGCTTCTACCATGTTTTCGCGCCATTTATCGCATTCAGCTTTTAAATCGGCTGGGATTTCACGGTAATCAAACTTCATGCCTTGAGATGCTTCATCCCAATACACAGCTTTCATCTTGATAAGATCAACAACGCCCTCAAATTTCTCTTCAGCGCCGATTGGCACTTGCAAAGGAATTGGATTAGCTTTTAGACGTGCACGCATTTGATCGTACACTTTGAAGAAGTTAGCACCAGCACGGTCCATCTTATTGACGAACGCTAAGCGCGGCACTTTATATTTGTTTGCTTGACGCCATACAGTTTCAGATTGTGGTTGCACACCACCCACAGCACAGTACACCATACATGCGCCATCAAGCACACGCATAGAACGCTCAACTTCAATAGTGAAGTCAACGTGGCCTGGGGTATCAATAATATTAATACGATGTTGCTCAAATTGCCCAGCCATACCTTTCCAGAAGCAAGTCGTTGCTGCTGAAGTAATGGTAATACCGCGCTCTTGCTCTTGCTCCATCCAGTCCATAGTGGCAGCGCCATTATGCACTTC
>JBKJOT010000084.1:0-27810 GCA_046595335.1 Methylotenera sp. | reverse complement strand
GTAGAGCGTGTTTTTGCTGCCAACGAAACCAAAGCACAAATGAACGAAAGGGTGAAAGCTGCATTAGAGTTAGTAGGTCTTTCACATGCAGCAGACAAACGCCCGAACGAGATTTCCGGCGGCATGAAGCAACGTGTAGGTATTGCCCGCGCACTGGCAATGGAACCTAAAGTGCTATTACTGGACGAGCCTTTCGGTGCATTGGATGCGCTGACACGTGCTAACTTGCAGGATGAACTGATGGGCATCATGGCTAAATCCGGCGCAACAGCTGTCATGGTGACGCACGATGTAGATGAGGCAGTGTTATTATCAGATCGCATTGTCATGATGACCAATGGTCCTTCAGCCACTATCGGCGAGATTCTGGACGTGAAATTACCACGCCCTAGAAATCGTCTCGACTTGGCTGAAGATAAAGATTACAACCATCTACGCAGTGAAGTATTACGTTTCTTATACGAGCGGCATGCCAAAAAGGCCGCATAACATTTTATTACTTATATAACTCAAGGGAATTTACAGATGAAACCGAAAGCGCAATTCAAGTTAAATTTAATCATGGCTTGTACCTCAGTTGCATTATTGAGCATGGCACAAACTGCTTTGGCGGAAGATGCAGCCGATAGTGAGTACACATTACTAGACTCAATCAAACAAGGTAAACCGCTTACAAGTTTTCGGTTGCGTTATGAGAGTGTGGACCAAGACGGTTTTCAACAAAAGGTCGTTGGAGCGGGTCCTATCGTGCCTAATAAAAAACTAGATACAGCTAATGCTTTTACCTTACGTAGCCTGATCGGCTGGCAAACTGCACCATTCCATAATTTGAGTTTTGCTGCTCAAATTACCGATGTACATGCTTTTACAGACGATTACAACGATAGACGCCATAACCTGACTGATCCAGGCAATAACAATTACGCAAACGTGGTAGATCCTAGCTATACCGATATCAACCAACTGTTTATAGATTGGACTGGCATTAAAAACACCAAGCTGCGATTAGGTAGGCAAATTGTCAACTTGGACAACGTGCGTTTCATAGGTGATATTGGTTTCCGCCAGAATACTCAAGTATTTGATGGATTGTCTGTCATCAATAAAAGCATCCCAGATACCGAAATCTTTGCCGCTCATTTTGACCGAGTGCGCCAAATCAATACGGAATTACGTAGCGGCAATATCGATATCGTCAATGCTAAATACCGCATCTCTCCATCCGAGTCATTGATTGGTTATGGTTATTTTATTGACGTGGCTAACTTAAGCCAAAATAATGGCACCACCACCGCTGCAGGATTCGTTGCACAAGGTGGTAACGGCTTGGGTGCGAGTCAAGACCTCACTAAAACCGCAACTACAGATGCCAGCTCAAAAACGTTTGGTGCGCGATTAGATGGCGTACGCAAAATTGACGATGACTGGAAAGTGCTCTATACGGCTGAATATGCAAAGCAAGATGACTACAAAGGTGGCAGCCCGTTTATTGATGCTCATTATTACAAATTCGGTGGTGGCGCAGTTTACGGTGTTTGGTCATTACGTATCGACCAAGAATTACTATCCAGCAATGACGGCAAGTATGCGTTCCAAACCCCATTAGGCACAAATCACTTGTTCCAAGGTTGGGCAGACAATTTCCTTGTTACACCGCGTCAAGGCATGCAAGATACTTTTGTCACTTTTTCGGGCAGCATTGAAAAAGCTAAGTTAATGGCGGAATACCATGTCTACAAATCAGATGAGAAATTTGAAACTTTAGGCAGTACCGCATTGAATCGTAAGTTCGGCGATAAATACGGTACGGAGTTCGATGCGGGCGTTGCATATCCATTCACAGACAAAATTCTTGGCAAGCTTGAATACGCCAAATTCAATGAAAAAGATGTTTATGGGCCAACATTGCAAGGCGGTGCCCGTAAAGGTGATAAAGAATTAATCTGGGCTACGGCGATGTACACGTTTTAATTAGTAATGTTGAAGTCTGTGTCATTCAGCGCAATGGCACAGATGATTAATCCGTTGCTGGATAAAAAGATTTATCCAGCAAACGAGTAATCTAGAGAAAAGTAATCAGTAATAGTTGAATTATTTAATAAGTAGTAATTTGTCGCAATCTCTTTAAAACCACCAACGACGGTGACTTCTTGAAGATAACAAGGGAGCAACCATGTCTAAAACTACTAAATCCGGGGCTTTAACTAAACCCAGTGCTTTAAATAAATATCGTGGCATTATGATTGCCATCAGTTTATTCCTGATATTTAACTTAAGCGTACTTGCACTTAACTTTTACACCTCTTCCACACTCAATAACGACGCGGTCTCTATCAACCTTTCAGGTCGCCAGCGTATGCTGTCCCAGCGCACGACTAAAGTCCTACTGGCAATTCAGGTAGACGCTGCGCAAGGCCAATATAACGCCAAGAATACCGAAGAATTGAAAAAGGTAGTGTCTCTATTTGACACGACCCTGATGGGTTTCAAAGACGGTGGCATCGTTACGGGCGGCAATGATAAGCCAGTACAGCTCAATAAACTAACTGACCAGAATGCAATAAAATCTGTCGATGAAGCCTTAACGATCTGGCAGCCGTACAAGCAATTATTAATTCCGGTTATGAATAGCCTGGTTGTCGATGAGGTAAGCCTGGACGCCGCCACAGTTTATGCTCGGGCGAATAACCTTAAGCTACTTAAGCTTATGAATGACTTGACCACGCAGCTAGAGACGAATACTAAAGCCAAGGCGAGTAAGTTGCAGTTGATTCAAACCATTGCGTTAGTACTTTCACTGTTGCTGTTCGCTAATATTGTTTTCAACGCATTAAGAAAACTGCGAGCTTCCGATGGTGAAATCGAAAAAGCCCAGCGTGAAACGGCTGAGATTCTACATACCGTAAAAGAAGGTTTATTCCTGCTTGATAGCGATCTTAAGATCGGTAGCCAGTTTTCAAGCTCGCTCAGCAAAGTTTTACAACAAGATATTAAAGCGGGCATGGAGTTTATGCCTTTACTGAAAACTTTGACCGCTGAAGAGGTTTATCAATCTGCCAACGATTACATCACGCTATTGTTTGGCAGCCGCGTGAAAGAGAATTTAGTCATTAGCTTGAATCCGCTGTCACAAATTAAAGTCATTAGCGGTAATGCAGAAGACAAACCCAGGTATTTAAGCTTTCAGTTTAACCGTGTAGTAGAAGATAAGCAGGTACTTCACTTGCTGGTTACCGTCCAAGACGTTACCGAACAGGTCACGCAAGCCCAGGAGTTGAGCCAGTTAAGAGGCCAGCCAAATATCAATATGGGATTACTGAATACTTTATTACAAAACAATCATACCCAGCTTGAACAATTTTTGCAGACGACTGAACTAGGTTTAGCCCACATGAATGATTTGCTGGCATCTTCTAACCAGCGCAATCAATCACCTAAAGAGTTGATCAATGCCTGCTTCCGCATTATCCATAGCATCAAGGGTGAGGCAGCAACCTTAGGCATTATTTCGGTAGAAACCAGCGCACATCAGTTTGAAATGCATTTGTTAGAAATCCGCGATAAAAAGATTTTTGAACATAATGACCTACTGAGTTTGCCTATCAAATTGACTGACTTATTCAAGCAGATCAGCGATATCAGCATGACTTTCGGCTTATTGCACCAATTCGTTAAACCGGAGATTCAAGAATCCAGCAGCAACAAGATATCCGATGGATTTGCCCAAAACATGCAGAAGCTGGCAGACCGTGTAAGCAGTAACCAGCACAAAGAAGTCAAGGTGGAGTGCAACTTAGAGCTATTGAATATCCTGGATAAAAAATTAGTCAATGAATTACAGCAAGTCAGTATCCAATTGATCAGAAACTCCATTACCCATGGTATCGAAACGCCTGATATACGCGTAAGGAAAGGCAAGCCATCGGTAGGAAAAATCGTGCTTGATTGTGCCAATGCAGAGAACGACTCTATCGTTTTCAGTATCAGGGATGATGGCCAAGGCATCGTACCGGACCGCATTCGCAATGCCATGGTAGCTTCTGGAAAATATAGTGAGGAAGAGGTGGCTGACATGACTAATAAAGATATTCTGTTAAAACTGTTCGAACCGGGTTTCTCTACTGCTAAAGAAAAAACTAGCGATGCTGGTCATGGGGTTGGCCTAGATGTAGTTCAAACTAGGGTCAAAGCTATAGGCGGCGAATTAAAAACCAATACGCGTGCAGATGAGTTCACCCAGTTCACGATACACCTATCACAGCCAGTTTTGGCAGGTTCAACACCGAACCATGTTGAAATGAAACCTAACTTAAATACGCCAGCGTTCGTTGAACCGGCAATAGCCTAAAATGGGAAAAAACAGATGCGCATGATGATCGTTGATGATTCAAATATAGTAAGAAGCCGTATCAGCCGACTAATAGAAGACCCGCGCTTAAGTAATTTCAGCGTAGTAGGTACGGCGAGTAATGGTGTAGATGCAATCAAAGTATTTACTGAAACTTCGCCCGACATGGTGACCATGGACCTGACCATGCCGGGTATAGACGGTGTGGAATGTACTGAAGCTTTAATAGATCTGAACCCTGAAACACGCATCCTGGTTATTTCAGCTTTAAGCGATAAAGCAACTGCCATCAATGCGCTTATGAAAGGCGCACAGGGGTTTTTATATAAACCCTTCAGTGATGAAGAAATTATTGATGCCTTACTGGAGATTTCAGCAGAATGAGTGACCTAAACAAAGCAGATATCGAAGTATTCAGCCACGCTATTGACCAATACTTCAAGCAAACTACGCATGAACCTGCAATCATTGAAGCGGCATATCTGGCAGATAACGCCCAACATGCACCTCCTACTTATGGCTTCACTGGCATCATTAATGTAAGTGCGAAATATGCAGGTGCTATCTACTTTTCTGCACCAAGTGCGATGATGCGTCACGTATTAACCAGCATGAAAGAAAATAACCAGTGTGAAGAAAACCTGTTGGATGCCGTAGGGGAAATTGCTAATACTATTTCCGGAAACGCCAGAAAACACTTTGGCGAGCATATGGAAATTTCAGTTCCAGAAAAGATAGTAGGCCATCCAAGCGCATTGGATAAGCCTTCCAGGGACTATCCCTACATTATTTTGATTAAATGGAAACACTATGCAGCTTCACTAATCGTTGATATCAAAAAACTACAATAATAATTCTATATCCTCACTTTAATGAGGATTTTGGAGCTTGATTTGTGCACCATTTTGGCATACCCGTTTTGGTGCATCTGCACATTAACGGGCATATTTTCAGAAAAAATCCGCCATAAATTTTATAAGTAAATGTATTTATTAGAGATTATTTCAATAAAAAGTTGGCATGGTATTTGCCATATAACTATTAATTAAGGGTAACTAGTCGTAACAAATTATTTAAAGTTGATTGAATTATGCAAAAAATGAAATTAGTAGTAGTGGGAAATGGTATGGCCGGGATGCGTACGGTAGAAGAGCTTTTGAAAATCGCCCCGGATTTTTATGATATTACCGTGTTTGGCGATGAGCCATATCCTAACTACAACCGCATCATGCTCTCACCGGTGTTGGCCAATGAGCAAACCATTGATGACATCATCCTGAATACCCGCGAGTGGTATGCGGAGAACAATATTACGCTTCATACCAGCGCCAGAGTTAACAAAATCGATCGTAAGAACCGCATCGTCTATGCGGAAGACGGCACCAGTGCTGAATATGACAGATTATTACTGGCTACCGGCTCCAAACCTTTCATGTTACCTATTCCTGGTAAAGATTTGCAAGGTGTCATCGGTTATCGCGATATCAAAGATACCAATGACATGATTGATACTGCCAAAACGCATAAACATGCGGTCGTGATTGGCGGCGGTTTATTGGGTCTTGAAGCGGCTAACGGCTTGAAGATTCAAGGCATGGAAGTCACCGTTGTGCATAAAAACGATTGGCTGCTAGAACGCCAATTGGATAAAACCGCTGGGGTAATGTTGCAGAAATCGCTGGAAGCCAAAGGTTTAAACTTTTTATTAAACAAAAATACAGAACAACTGATTGACGACGGCAATGGCCGGGTCAAAACTGTGCGCTTCTCCGATGGACAAGAAATTGCTGCTGACTTAGTGGTCATGGCCGTGGGTATTCGCCCGAATTTTGCACTGGCAGAATCTGCGGGTATTCATTGCAATCGCGGTATTGTGGTAAACGACACGATGCAAACATATGATCCGCGCGTTTATGCAGTAGGTGAATGTGTTGCGCATCGGGGTATTTCCTACGGTTTAGTTGCACCTTTATTTGAAATGGCAAAAGTATGTGCTACACACTTGGCTAATTTTGGTATCGGTTTATATAAAGGTTCAGTCACATCCACCAAGCTTAAAGTTACAGGTATTGACCTATTCAGCGCCGGAGATTTCAGCGGCGGAGAAGATACAGAAGAAATTGTTTTGCATGATGCCGTGGGCGGGGTATACAAAAAACTCGTCATCAAGAATGACAAAATCATTGGCAGCGTGCTTTATGGGGATACCGCGGATGGTTCGTGGTATTTTCAATTATTAAGGGATAGCAAGCCTATCCATGAGATTCGTGACCACCTGATGTTTGGCCAGGATAGCCTGGGTAATACCGGCCATCAAGGCCAAGACAAAGCCGCAGCCATGACCAACGAGATGGAAGTCTGCGGCTGTAACGGCGTATGTAAAGGTACTATCGTTAAGGCGATTCAGGATAAAGGTTTGTTCACAATTGATGATGTGAAGAAACAAACCAAGGCTGGTTCAAGCTGTGGTTCCTGTGTGGGGCTGGTTGAACAGATTCTGGCCTCTACTTTGGGCGGCGGGTATGCGCCCCCTTCAACCAGCAAAGCTATTTGCGGTTGCTCTGACAAGAATCATGAAGAAGTACGCGCAGAAATCCGCACGCACAAATACTTGAATATCCCTGACGCTATGAAAGGTATGAGCTGGCGCACAGCCAACGGTTGCGCAACATGCAGGCCGGCGTTGAATTACTACTTGCTATCTACTTGGCCACATGAGGCTGTAGATGACCCGCAATCACGTTTTATTAATGAAAGAGTTCACGCCAATATCCAGAAAGACGGTACTTACTCAGTCATTCCAAGGATGTATGGCGGTGTTACTACTCCAGACCAACTACGTAAAATTGCCGATGTTGCAGACAAATATGCAGTGCCTATGGTGAAGGTCACCGGTGGTCAGCGTATCGACTTACTGGGTATCACCAAGGAAAACCTGCCGAATGTATGGGCCGATTTGGACATGCCATCGGGCTATGCTTATGGTAAAAGTATCCGTACCGTGAAGACTTGCGTGGGTTCTGAGTTCTGCCGCTTCGGCACACAAAACTCTACGCAGTTGGGCATTGATATTGAAAAAGCCTTTGACCACATGTGGGCTCCGCATAAAGTCAAATTCGCAGTATCAGGTTGCCCGCGTAACTGCGCTGAATCCGGCATTAAAGACGTTGGCATCATCGGAGTGGATTCAGGCTGGGAAATGTATGTAGGCGGTAACGGCGGCATCAAAACGGAAGCAGCACAGTTCTTATGTAAAGTGAAAACGGCTGAAGAAGTTTTGGAATACTCCGGTGCTTTCATCCAGATTTACCGTGAAGAAGCGCGTTATCTAGACCGTACCGTGCATTGGATTGAACGTGTGGGCCTAGATTATGTGAAAAAACGTGTGCTGGAAGATGTTGAAGGCCGTAAAGGCGCTTACGAGCGCTTGCTCTATGCCTTGCAAGGTGCAGTTGACCCATGGGCGGAGCGCGTACAAAAACGCGAACAACATAAAGAGTTTGAAACGATCACTGTTTAGTACTCAACTACTCAATAATACTTAGCTCGATATTAATTAGCATCTAAAGGGAAATTCCATGCAAAAAAGTTTTTGGCAGGCTGGGCATAAACCCACTTTGTTTTCTGCGTTCTTGTATTTTGACTTAAGTTTCATGGTCTGGGTACTGTTAGGACCATTGGCCGTACAGATGGCGACAGATCTACATTTAACTCCCTCACAAAAGGGCTTGATGGTAGCAACACCGGTACTAGCCGGCGCCTTACTGCGTATCGTGATGGGTGTATTGGTTGACCAAATCAAGCCCAAAGCAGCGGGTACCATTGGTCAAATCGTGGTCATTTTGAGCCTGTTATTGGCTTGGTTGCATGGTATCCAGACTTTCCAACATGCATTGCTGTTAGGCATTGGCCTAGGCTTCGCAGGCGCTGCATTTGCCGTAGCATTGCCATTAGCATCACGTTGGTATCCACCAGAGCATCAAGGTACGGCACTCGGTATTGCCGGTGCAGGTAATTCAGGTACGGTATTCGCAGCTTTATTCGCACCTACCTTGGCGGTGGCTTATGGCTGGAATAATGTATTCGGTTTGGCATTGATTCCACTTGGCATCGCATTTCTGGTTTATCTGGTATTTGCAAAAGATAGTCCTGATACTCCACCGGCAAAGTCATTGAGCCAATATGCAGCTATCCTTAAAGATAAAGACGCCTGGTGGTTCATGTTCTTTTACAGCGTGACATTTGGCGGTTTTGTAGGCTTGGCTTCATCACTGACCATCTACTTTAATGATCTATATAGCCTAGGGCCTGTGAAAGCCGGTTACTGTACGGCAGCATGCGTATTCGCTGGCTCATTGGTACGCCCTATCGGCGGCCTAATCGCAGACCGAATTGGCGGTATTCGCACATTACTAACTATGTATAGCATTGCTGCGCTATTATTGTTCATAATGAGTTTCGGCCAACCTACTTATCAACTGGCACTCGCCATTATCATGCCTGCCATGGCAGTATTAGGCATGGGCAATGGCGCGGTATTCCAGTTGGTACCTCAACGTTTCCGTAAAGAAATCGGCGTCATGACAGGTCTGGTAGGCATGGCGGGCGGTATAGGGGGCTTTTATCTAGCGGCTAGTCTAGGCTACTTCAAGCAATCCACTGGCAGTTACCAAATCGGCCTGATTATTTTTGCAAGTTTGGCAGTATTAGCCATTATCGGTTTAGCCGGTGTGAAAACCCGCTGGCGCACCACGTGGGGAACCGCGACCTCAGCAAAAGTATAAATGGGCTTACAGTTTGATATCGGTCAATCTAGCGTTACAGGTCCTCGCGAACGTAACGAAGACTATGTAGGGGTTGTTACCCCTGTTAATGAGCAGCTCAGTATCAAGGGCGCGCTCATTGCAGTGGCTGACGGTGTAAGTGGCAATGCCGGTGGTGGCGAAGCCTCGGAAATGACCGTGCGCACGGTTACTTCTGACTACTACGCAACCCCAGACACTTGGGAACCGTTGGTCGCACTGGATAAAGTACTTACAGCAGCGAACCGCTGGCTAATTGCCCAAGCCAATGCCAACCGAGATATGGCAGGCATGGCCACTACACTGTCTATGCTGTTATTGCGCGGGCAGCGTTATTATTCGGCCCATGTGGGTGATACACGTATCTACCTGTTGCGCGATGGTGTATTGAAGCAACTGACTACCGACCACGTGTGGGATAGGCCAGATATGCGGCATGTATTGAAGCGTGCGGTTGGGCTGGATCAGCATTTAGCTGTAGATTTTGGTGAAGGCCAATTGCAGGTGGGTGATATCTTTGCGCTCATGAGCGATGGCGTGTGGGAGACTTTAGGCGAGCAAAATATCCATAAAGTATTGGGTTTGTACGATAGTCCACAGATGATTTGTAATCATCTTACCAAGCAAGCATTGGAAAAAGGTAGCCAGGATAACTCCACCGCTGTTGCAATCAAGATTACGCAGCTAGGTGAAGATACGCTATCGGAATTGCTGGCCGGTGGTAAACATCTAAGCTTGCCGGAAAAGCTCAGCATAGGCGAAACTATAGACGATTTTGAAGTAGTCGATTTTTTGCACGAATCGCGTGCCAGCCTGCTTTATAAAGTTCGCCACACCCAAACCAAACAGTTGTTTGTGTTAAAGACCTTGCAGCCCTTGTTCGCTACCGATATCGATAGTTGCAATGGCCTGTTGAATGAAGAGTGGCTGTCCAAGCGTGTAGTGTCTCAATATGTACCGCAAGTATTTCCACTGTCTGTAGAAAAACGCAGTAAGCTTTATTACATCATGAGCTGGCATGAAGGTGCGACTTTGCAGCAACGATTGGATAGTGGGCATCATTTCACGGTGGCAGGTACAGGAAAAATAGGCGTAGACATGATGCGCGGCATAGGCGCGTTGCACCGCTTAAACATCATTCACAGGGATATCAAGCCGGCAAATGTGCACGTAGCCAGTGACCAAAGATTGCGAATTTTGGATTTAGGCGTAGCTTTAAGTAGTGGTGTTGGTAAAATCGAGGCTATGCACAATCCCGGCACGCCTAGTTTCATGGCGCCAGAATTGTTTGATGGCGGCGTGGCAACACCGCAAAGTGATATTTATGCAGCGGGTGTAACTTTGTACCACTTGATTACACGTAAATACCCTTATGGTGAGATTGAGCCTTTTCAGCACCCGAAATTCGGTGCGCCGACTCCGCCAACCAGATATCGGCCTGATGTTTCGAAATGGCTAGAAAACATCATTTTGAAGGCCGTTGCGCATGATGCTAAGAATAGATTTGAAACAGCGGAAGAAATGCTGATTGCGCTGGAACATGGCGAATTGAAACCAATATTAGCGCCAGCACGTACGCCGTTAATTGCCCGTGCCCGCTTTGTAAAGTGGCAGTGGATCGCGATTTTTTCGCTAATTGTGAATTTTTTGTTGTTGTATTTATTAATAGTTTCTTAGTGAGTAGTTTTTAGTATATTAAGTTCGTCATTAATGCAGGGTAAAGGTGAGTAGAAATGAGTAATTGGGTTAAAGTTGCGCCGTTCGAAGATATTCCAAAATTAGGCGCACGGGTCGTCCGCACTAAAACTAAAGATAACGCAGATCTTGAGATCGGTGTATTCCGCTTAGAGGATGACCGTATTTTTGCCGTAAATAATAGTTGCCCACATAAAGGCGGCCCGCTTTCCCAAGGCATTGTGTATGGAGACAAAATCGCTTGCCCACTGCACTCATGGAAAATCAGCTTGGTCGATGGTAAAGCTGATGAACCGGACGTAGGTGAAACAGCCTGTTTCAATACTAAAGTTGAAGATGGTTTTGTTTACCTGGAATTAAAAGCCTAGATTTTAGGATCAGTTATGTCTAGCGATCAGTTATGTACTGTAGTTATATATAGTGAAGCATGAATAGTGAAGCGATGAAGTTAAAGTGATTAAAGAAACAAAAAGTACCTGTTGTTATTGCGGTGTCGGTTGCGGCGTGATCATTTCGAGTGAAGATGACAAGATCGTTAACGTAAAAGGCGACCCTACCCATCCGGCAAACTTTGGTCGCTTATGCACCAAAGGCTCTACTTTGCACTTGACTGCGAAGCTGGATAATCGTTTGCTCCATCCTTACCTGCGCACCTCTCGCGATGCGCCTAGAGTTAAATCTTCCTGGGATGAATCCCTGGATTTCATTGTTGAAAAATTCGCAAATACGATAGAAATACATGGGCCAGACGCCGTAGCTTTCTATATCTCTGGCCAATTACTCACTGAAGATTATTATGTGTTCAACAAGCTGGCTAAAGGCTTGATAGGCACCAATAACGTCGATACCAACTCACGCCTTTGCATGAGTTCTGCCGTTACCGGTTACAAAGCTACGTTAGGTGCAGATGCGCCACCAGCCTGCTACGAAGACATAGACCATACCGAGTGCCTATTCATCGCTGGTAGTAATACCGCCTTTGCACACCCTATCATTTACCGTCGTATTGAAGATGCCAAAGCCAAGAATCCAAATCTTAAAATTATCGTAGTTGATCCTCGCCGCACAGATACTGCTCAAGCGGCAGATTTACACTTGGCGATTGCTCCGGGCACTGATGTGGCCTTATTCAATGGCATGCTGCATGTGATGTTGTGGGAAGGCCTGCTCGATATGGCCTATATCAACAAGCACACCAATGGCTTTGATGCCTTAAAAGATACCGTACGTGAATACACGCCGAAAATGGTTTCTGATATTTGCGGCATCAGGGAAGCCGACATCATAACGGCCGCCAAGTGGTTTGGTAAGGGCCCTTCTTTATCCATGTACTGCATGGGTTTGAACCAGAGCATACACGGCACCGATAAAAATGCTGCGTTAATCAATCTGCACCTGGCAACCGGCCAGATCGGCAAGCCTGGTGCGGGGCCATTTTCACTCACTGGTCAGCCAAATGCCATGGGCGGACGCGAAGTAGGTGGTATGGCTAACCTGCTATCAGGTCATCGGGAGCTGAATAACCCTGAACATCGCGCAGAAGTCGCTAAGCTCTGGGGTATAGATAGTGTACCGGCCACACCAGGGACTACAGCGGTTGAGATGTTCAATGCCGTGAAAGACGGCAGCATCAAAGCCATCTGGATTGCCTGTACCAACCCAGCGCACTCTATGCCGGATTTGAATAATGTACTTGAAGCATTGAACACTGCTGAATTAGTTGTAGTACAAGATGCCTACAAAAATACCGACACCAGCAAATATGCCGATGTATTACTGCCGGCAAGCACCTGGGGGGAAAAAGAAGGCTCTGTCACCAACTCTGAGCGTCGCATTACCCGCGTCAACCCAGCCGTACCACCGCCCGCAGATGCTCGGCACGACTGGGCGATTATGGTGGATTTCGCTCAACGCTTAGAGAAAAGACTGCAAAAAAGACTGGCGAAACATTCAGGCTTATTTGCTTTTGAAACCACTGAACAGATTTTTAACGAGCACCGCGAAACCACACGTGGCCGCGACCTAGACATCACCGGTTTAAGCTATGCACTATTGAATGAGCAAGGTCCGCAACAATGGCCCTTCATTGAAGGTGCCACTAGCGGTAAGCAAAGACTTTATGCCGATGGCAACTTTGAAAAACCGGACGGCAAAGCCCAGTTTGTAAATACGGTTTATAAGGGTACAGCAGATAAGACAGATGCCCGACACCCTTTACATTTACTCACTGGCCGCTTGCGTGACCAGTGGCATGGCATGAGCCGTACTGGCACAGTTTCACAGCTGTTTAACCATGCAGAAGAGCCTGTCATTTACATGAACAGCGACGACATGTCTCGTCGCTCCATCAAGACCGGTGACATCGTTAAAGTCAGCAATAAGCGTGGCAGCCTAGTATTACCTGCGCAGGTTTCGGATGAAGTAAAATCATCGCACACCTTCATTCCTATGCACTGGGGGAGCCAGTTCATGCACGGCTTAGGTGTTAATGCCTTGATGCCAGCAGCATTTGATAAAACTTCCAAGCAACCGGAACTCAAACATACCGCCATCAAAATCGAGAAGTTGACCCTACCTTGGCGCATGACCGTCATGCGTACCATCAAGAACCTAGATACATTGCAAAAAATACGCACACTGATGGTGAATTTTGAATTCGCTAGTTGCGGTATGTTCGGACGACAGACTGAGCAGCATGCAGGCATGCTCATCATGCGTGCCGCCCATACGGAGGCACCAGATCCATCCCTAATTGATCGTATCGACGCGATATTAGGCATGACCGATAACATGCCGCTACTCAATTATGTCGATGCAAAACGCGGCATCAGTAAGCGTATATTGGTAGAAACCGTTGATGGTAAAGCTGAAGTAGCCGGCGTACGGCTAGTTGGCGAAACTCTGGCAACTGATTGGCTCAAAGATGTGATGAATAGCGGGGAATTCACGCCGGAATTACGTCGCTGGGCACTGGCGCCATTAAATGCACCGCCTGCAGGCCAACGTAGTCGTGGCAAGATTGTATGTAATTGCCTGGATGTGGCAGAGAACGACATCATTGACACCATCCAGTTGGGTGCTGATTTGATCACATTACAAAGTAAACTGAAATGCGGTACAGAATGCGGCTCCTGCGTGCCAGAACTCAAGCGCTTGGTATTGCAGCACGGTAAGCATTAGTATTTTTATTTGCGACACGGCTTGATTTAAGTTTTATCATTGCGATATCGCTATCGAAAGAATCACATGAAAAAATTCAGTTTAATTGCCTGCTTATTGATAAGTACATTCCTAGCATCAGCTTATGCAGCCGAACCAGATACCGGACCTGAAGCCGGTAAGGATATTACGGCTGCGACACCGCAAGGTGACCAAGTGATATTGCACCCGAATGGTCGCTGGGAATTTGTTGATACCAAGAAAGCGGCTGTAGCTAAGGAAGTAGCTAGCCAATATGTGGAGAACCAAGGTTGCCCACACGGTACTCAAGGCGGATTTTTAGGGTTTGGGCGCTGTATCGCTGAAGGCGATAAAGACTTTAACCGCGGTTCAATGGGCGGCAAAGGCCGCTAGAAAGCCATAGTCACTGGTACGAATACAGCTTAAAGCAGCCCAAGTTCTACAAAGGAAAGTGTCGTATTCCCAGCGATTACAAAATGGTCTAGCACCCGAACATCCACTAGTTTCAAAGCATTTTTCAATTCCGTAGTCAGCAACTCATCAGCTTGGCTCTGCTTAGCTATTCCGGATGGATGGTTATGCGCAAAAATCACCGAAGCAGCATTATGATGTAATGCCCTCTTCACTACTTCTCTGGGATAAACACTGGTTTGTGTGAGTGTGCCAGTGAACATCTCCTCACTAGTAATAATCCTGTTCTGTGCATCAAGGAATAGCACCATGAACACTTCACGGGTCAATCCACCAAGCTTTAAACACAAATAATCACGCACTTGTTTTGGTGAGCTCAGAACATCTTTAACCTGCATCTGCTCATTAAGGGCACGGCGGCTCATTTCAAAAATCGCCTGTAACTGAGCGTATTTACTGCTACCTATGCCATTTACTTGTGTTAGCTCATTCAATGATGCAGCGAAAATACCATTTAAGCTGCCGAATCCAGTTAACAAATCCCGCGCCAAATCTACTGCGCTTTTACCTGTAACCCCTACACGTAAAAATATCGCCAGCAATTCAGCATCAGATAAGGTTTCTACACCTTGCGCTAATAATTTTTCACGCGGCCGTTCGCTTGCTGGCCAATCGGTAATCGCCATCATGTTATCCTTATTTGAGCCAGCCGATTTCGCGAGCAGTTTTTTTGCCTATATGGGTATGTTGCAGGGTTTTTGGGATTTCCGCGTGGCTCTCGTCTATAGGCACACGGCCGCCCATCAATTCAGCGAAGTCTTGCGGGTAAAGCGGAGATTTATTCGGCTCAGCAAAACCATCTGGAAAGCTTGGTAAGGTTGTATTCAAATCATATTTATCGCTAGCATTAAGGGTATGTAATAACTCGTGAGCAATAATGACCAGGTTTTGTTTTGCATATTTGCTATCGCCAAACAGATTCACCCGCCCTATGCGACCTTTATTCAGAGCAGTTGAATGACTCAAACGAGGATGGGTTACAGGATCGTAGTAAAGCAAATATAAACGAATCTCCGGTTTAATATTAACCTTCGGAGAATGCTTCCAGGCAAAATATTTAAATTTCAAACTCCAAATAATTGTATCTAAAATACTACCATTCGATGGTGGTGCAGGTGGAATGTCAAGAACCTGCGCGCCTAGCTGCACCTCAACCGGCCTGCGTAAGCCGAGATGATAAGGCTCTGCTTCTTGTGCAAAATATTCAGCTAAAGGCTCAAAATCATCACGGGTAAGTGTTCGTAAGTAAGCACTAACTTTAGCACTACCATCAGCATTGACGGGGTACACCGCTACATAAAAATTATGCTTCCAACTACGGTCTGCCTTCTCTAACCACGTTTGCTGAACAACTGTTGCTAATATCAGCAGCAATATTATGATTCTTAATTTACGCCACATTATTCTTGCTCTCTTGTTATTGCTACTTTTTATTGTTTTGGGTCGTAGCCTATTCTACATGCCGCTGTCTCGGTAAGTATTTGAAAATAGTTTAGAATGTCATTATGCATCAAACACAGAAAAAGTTATTGCTGGGCATCACTGGCGGTATCGCAGCTTATAAAGCAGCGGAACTGGTCCGCCTGCTCGTTAAAGCCGGAATAGAGGTTCAAGTAGTCATGACATCAGCCGCCTGCCAGTTCATTACACCAGTCACTATGCAGGCATTGTCTGGCAATCCCGTATTTATTGATATGTGGGATAGTAGCGTCAGAAATGGCATGCCGCATATTGAGCTATCACGCAATACAGATGCAATCCTCGTTGCACCTGCCAGTGCAGATTTCCTGGCGAAGCTAGTACATGGCCGTGCCGATGATTTACTCTCAACGCTTTGCTTGGCACGTGATTGCCCTTTATTAGTGGCACCGGCCATGAACAAGCAAATGTGGGAAGCACCATCAACACAACGTAATATCGCACAATTAAATGCTGACCAAGTCGCGATATTAGGCCCTGCGAGCGGCGAGCAAGCATGTGGTGAAGTTGGCTTGGGGCGTATGCTGGAAGCTGAAGACTTACTGGCATTAGTGAACGCTCACTTAACGCCAAAAGTATTGGCTGGCAAACGCGTGCTCATTACTGCCGGCGCTACACTAGAGATGATCGACCCGGTGCGCGCCATTACTAATCTAAGCAGTGGAAAAATGGGTTACGCATTGGCAACAGCCGCTCATAATATGGGTGCAGAAGTCACCTTGATCAGCGGTGAAACTTCGCTAGCTGCACCGCTAGGCGTCAATAGAATCAATGCTAAAAGTGCCGAGGCTATGTACCAAGCCGTCATGCAAAATATCGCTACGCAAAAATTAGATGCTACCGACATTTTCATTAGCGTTGCTGCTGTGGCAGACTATTCTGTAGCGCAGGCTAACGCTCAAAAAATCAAGAAAAGTGAGGCATCACTTACGCTGAACCTCAAGCGCAATAAAGATATACTCGCCGAAGTGGCAAGTTTGCCAAACGCGCCATTTTGTGTGGGCTTTTCAGCCGAAACTGAAAAGCTAGTGGAACATGCCAGCCAGAAACGCTTGGCAAAAAAACTACCTTTAATTATTGCAAACCTGGTATCTGAAAGCATGGGCCAAGACGAAGCCAATATTACTTTAGTGGACCACTTAGGCATACATCCCTTACCCCGCGCCGATAAAAGTACTCTAGCTCACGAAATCCTGTCACATATCTGCAATATGATATCGAATTGATTCAATAAGTAATTTTAAACGTTTTAAGCAATACAACCAACTTGAATAAGCCCATAGAATATGACAACAAGAAAGAGATGAAATGAGCCTAATTGTAGACCTGAAAATTTTAGATAACCGTCTTCATGAGCAAATGCCTGCTTACTCAACACCAGGTTCTGCTGGGCTTGATTTACGCGCCTGTATTGAGACACCTATCACTTTGCAACCTGGCGAAACTCAATTGATACCTACCGGCATAGCCATTCATTTGGATAACACTTATTATGCTGCACTGATTCTACCGCGCTCGGGTCTAGGTCATAAACACGGTATAGTTTTAGGCAATCTGGTCGGTTTAATTGATTCCGATTATCAGGGTCAACTCATGGTGTCTTGCTGGAATAGGAGTTCTACTGCATTTGAATTAAATCCTTTAGAACGTATTGCACAATTAGTTATCGTTCCAGTGATGCAAGCTGAGTTTCACGTAGTGGACGACTTTGACGCGAGTGAGCGCGGCGAAGGTGGCTTTGGCAGTACCGGAAAGCATTAAACTACATCTAATAAGCAACAAATCTGCTAACCACTAAATTTGGTAGATAAAACCTTTATTATTATTGATATTTCCGCATATTCTTCTTGAGAAAATAATAGTTTTCGTACTATAATTGCGGTCTTTCGAAAAAAGCAACTGTTTGGGGATTAACCATGGCACGTGTATGTATGGTAACTGGCAAAAAGCCAATGGTGGGTAACAATGTTTCTCACGCTAACAACAAAACAAAACGCCGTTTCTTACCTAATTTGCAAAATCGCAAATTTTGGGTTGAGAGCGAAAACCGCTGGGTAAGCATGCGTATTACTAATGCTGCTTTACGTACTATCGACAAAAATGGTATTGATGCCGTTCTTGCTGGTATGCGTGCTGCTGGTGAAAAAATCTAAGCGCTAAATACTTTTAGCCTAATTAAGGACAGCGAATCATGCGCGAAAAAATCAAATTAGAATCTAGTGCGGGTACAGGCCATTTCTATACCACTACTAAGAACAAACGTACAATGCCAGAAAAAATGGAGATCAAGAAATTTGATCCAGTGGTACGTAAACACGTAATGTACAAAGAAACAAAACTTAAGTAAGCAATTACTCGAGTAATAAAAAGCCCGCGATTGCGGGCTTTTTATTGTCTGTTACTTGGCATTATTATTCATTAGCTGGTTCTATATTTGGAACATCCTGACTATCCGGTATTTGCGGAACATTCAATATACGCACCTCTCGCTGCGGGAACGGTATTGAGATGTTATTCGCCTGGAAAGCACGCCATATCTCGAGGTAAATCTCAGACTGCAGCGCCGCTGAACCCTCTTCCGGATCCGGAATCCAAATTGATAACATCAAATCAATACCTGACTCTCCAAAGCCTTTGATTAGCGTGACAGGTGTAGGGGTTTTAAGAATACGTGAATGTGCCATGACACTGTCCTGTATCAATTGCATGGCTGTTTCTAAGGAGCTGTCGTAGCTGACTTGTATGGGCATTTGTACTCGCGCTTTATGATCTGAAAACGAATGATTGATGACTGGATTGATAATCAATGTTTCATTGGGAATAATCACTTCCGTACCATCAAGCTTGCGCAATACTAGGTAACGGGTTCGCAAATCGTTCACTACACCGTAATGGGTATCTACCGTGATGACGTCACCAATCTGCATGGACTTATCCAACAGAATGATAAAACCGCTTACATAGTTGCTAGCTATACGCTGCAAGCCAAAGCCCAGCCCTACGCCTAGCGCGCCGCCAAACACCGATAGCAGCGTGAGATCCAAGCCGACTGCCGATAATGCAATCATGATTGCTACAAACAAGAAGAAGATGCGCAGTAATTTTGTGAGTACCACGCGCATATTCATATTAAGGTGTTCATGGCGCATGAGCTTGTTTTCAAGGAAGCGGCTAAGCCACAGCGCTATCAGGATAGTGATCACGATAGTCAGCAAGGCTTGTAACACTAACAGTAAGTTCATAGGATTTTTGCCAGCGCTGAATTTAACACCTTCCAATGCTGCCAATACTTCAGGCAGCACGCCACTTAGATATAAAGCCAAGACTAGCCAGATCAGTGAAGAAATTGTATTTTCCAGGGTTTTGAGAAGACCACCGGGCGCAATAATGTATCGCACGGCATATACAATCAGCCGGATTACAGCCATCGCTAACAAAAGCTTACTAGCCAACTTTAGCAGGCTTACATGTTGCCAGTGCATAAGCGAAAATATGCCTATTTCCACCAGAATCAAGGTAGAAAGAGGGAATAGCACACGGTTGATACCGCCTATGCCTAGCTTCCAGTTTTCCGGTGCGTTTCGCATGACGTAGCCACGTAGTGCGCCATTGATGGTCCATGCAATTACACACGCAGCCACAATAATCGCCAACTGCCATAAAGCAGCGGGTTTTGACATATCAGCAAGCGCCTCTTGCCAAATTACCTGGATTTCTTGATTCATATTGGCTATTTACTAAAAATTTATAACAGGTTTAAATAAGAAATATTGTTGCTAGACCGAGGAAAATGAAAAAACCTCCGCTATCGGTCATCGCCGTAATAAGGACGCTGGAACCGACTGCAGGATCGCGCCCAACCTTATTCATTATCAAAGGAATCATCACGCCCATCACAGCGGCAAGTAATAAATTCAAGGTCATAGCGCTCATCATTACCAGGCCTAACTGATAACTACCATAGAGCGCATAGGCAATCAGACCCAGCACCCCACCCCATAGCAGGCCATTGAGCAGCGCTACACCGAGTTCTTTAGTAATCAAAGACTTCATATTATGTGATGCGATCTGCCCCAGTGCCAAGCCTCGTACGATCATGGTGGTTGTCTGGTTACCGGAATTGCCACCAATCCCAGCGACAATCGGCATCAAGGCTGCCAAAGCAACGATACGCTCAATAGAGCCTTCAAATAATCCAATCACGCGAGATGCCACCAATGCAGTCACCAAGTTGATTGCTAGCCAGGCCCAACGGTTTTGTACCGACTTCCATATCGACGCGAAAAAGTCCTCTTCTTCGCGCAAACCAGCCATTGATAGTTTATCGCTTTCAGCTTCGTCACGAATAAAGTCCATGACGGCATCAACTGTAATACGTCCTACCAACTTATTATTTTCATCGACGACTGGCGCTGTCACTAAATCATAGCGCTCAAACGCCTTTGCAGCTTCATCTGCGATGTCTTCCGGATGAAATACCACAGCATCCATGGCCATCACTTCAGCAACGCTTGCATCTAAGTCACTCACAACCATACGTTTTAAAGGTAAAACGCCCTGCAAGATATCATGTCTATCTACTACGAATAATTTGTCGGTATGATTTGGCAAGCTGCCCAAACGGCGCATATATCTCAGTGCCACTTCTAATGTGACATCTTCTCGAATGGTGATGATATCAAAATCCATCAGTGCACCAACCGACTCATCAGGATAAGAAAGGGCTGATTGCAGACGTTCACGGTTTTGGCTGTCTAGGCTTTCTAGCAAGTCCTGTAACACGTCTTTCGGGAGATCTGGTGCTAAGTCTGCCAGTTCATCGGTATCGAGTTGCTCAGCGGCCGCTAACAGCTCTTCCGAGTCCATGTCTGCAATTAGGGTCTGGCGAACAGCATCGGATACTTCCAGAAGGATCTCGCCATCTCGCTCTACCTTGACCAGTTCCCAGACATCAAGACGCTGTTCCAAGGGTAATGCTTCGAGAATATAGGCAACGTCAGCAGGATGTAATAAATCCAGCTTCTTTTGTAATTCATAAATATTCTGTTTATGAACAAGTGACTCAACCAGCTCATGTTTCGGCATGACTTGTTTATGAACCAAGTCCTCAATTAACTTGTGCTTTTCCAATAGCGATATCACCTGTTGCAGGCTTTCGCTTAAACTCTCTTTGGATTCTTCTGCCATAATGACCCGTAATTGATGTTGACTAAGGTTTACACTAAGTATTTCTTTGTTCGCTATTATGATTTAATTTTTTAGCATAGCCTAAAGTTTTAAGAGGTTTTATCCATTTTTAAGCAATTACTGAGCAAGTCCTGTCCTAACTGGATTGCAAAGTTATGCTAATTTTAGTAAATGTAATTCAATTTTATGACCATACAATTATCACTTTATTCTACGAGTCACTGCCATTTATGTGAGCAGGCTGAAGCCCTTTTAGCTAATGTTGCCCAATCTGAAGATATTCATTGGACGGTAATCGAAATCACCGATCAACATGATCTTTTAGATCGCTACGAATTGAAAATTCCAGTACTAAAAAGGCTAGATAACCATAATGAGTTATGCTGGCCATTCGATCGGACAGGGATAGCTCGGCTTATACAACCTGTTTAATAAGTAACAGACAATAAAAAGCCAGCTTAAAGCTGGCTTTTTTACTCTATATTTCGAGTCTAACTTATTCAGCTACAACAGCTTCTGTAGTTGTATCTGGACGGTCTACCAATTCAACTAACGCCATAGGAGCATTGTCACCATTACGGAAACCGCATTTAAGGATACGTAAGTAACCACCATTGCGTGCGTTGTAACGTGGACCAAGTTCACCGAACAATTTACCAACGATATCACGGTCACGCAAACGGCTGAATGCTAAACGGCGGTTTGCCAGAGTTGCAGTTTTACCTAAAGTGATCAAAGGTTCTGCGAATTTACGCAGTTCTTTTGCTTTTGGCAAAGTAGTTTTAATGATTTCGTGACGTAACAATGATACAGACATGTTACGGAACATCGCTGCACGATGGCTGCTGGTACGATTTAATTTACGATTGCTATTACCGTGACGCATAGTAATTCCTTAAAGTTTCTTTATTAAGGCTTAAGTAAAGCTTAAGCTTTTTCAAGGCCAACAGGTGGCCAGTTTTCTAATTTCATGCCCAATGTTAGGCCACGAGTAGCGAGTACATCTTTAATTTCATTCAGTGATTTACGGCCTAAGTTTGGCGCTTTTAACAGCTCATTCTCAGTACGTTGGATCAAGTCACCAATGTAAAATATATTTTCAGCTTTCAAGCAGTTTGCAGAACGTACAGTCAATTCCAAATCATCAACTGGACGTAGCAAGATTGGATCAACTTGTGGTGCAGACTTCACTTCAACTTCGCTTGGTGCGCCTTCAAGGTCAGCAAACACTGACAATTGACCCATCAAGATGCGTGCAGCATCGCGAATTGCTTGTTCTGGTTCGATTACACCATTGGTTTCAACATCCATCACTAACTTGTCTAAGTCCGTACGTTGCTCAACACGCGCGCTCTCAACTTGATAGCTTACTTTGTTGATTGGGCTAAATGACGCATCTACCATGATGAAACCTAATACACGGTCTTCTTCATTGGCTTTTTGACGTGCTGGAACTGGTTGGTAACCACGACCCATTTCAACTTTAACTTCCAAGTTCAGTTTGCCACCTTTAGTCAGATGAGCGATCACATGGTTTGGATTTACGATTTCAGCATCATGACCTGTTTCAAAATCACCGGCAGTTACAACCCCCTCTGCTGATTTATTTAAAGTCAGGATAGTCTCTGATTTAGTATTGAGCTTTAAGGCAACGCCTTTAAGATTTAGCAGGATGTCTACTACGTCTTCTTGCACGCCGTCTAAAGTAGAATACTCGTGTACTACGCCGTCAATCTTAACTTCAGTAATTGCGAAGCCAGGGATTGAAGACAATAAAACGCGACGCAAAGCATTACCCAAAGTGTAGCCAAAGCCACGCTCCATAGGTTCCAGCGTTACACGTGCACGTAATGGAGATAAGACCTCAACATCAACAACACGCGGTTTTAAGTATTCGGTAGGACTGTTTTGCATAGTGATACCTTTTAATTTTAGAAATACACTCTTATAGCTTTTCAACTAATAGTTAATAATTACAAGAGCAGTTATTCTGGTGAGCCGCTCATGCGACTCACGTACTTAGTTATTTAGAGTAAAGCTCAACTACCAATGATTCATTGATGGTTGGTGGCAACTCATCACGTTGTGGCTTAGCTTTGAATGTACCTTTCAATGCTTTCACATCAACTTCTAACCATTCCGGGAAGCCACGTTGTTCAGCAGCCTCAAGCGCGCCTTTGATACGTAATTGTGTTTTAGAAGCTTCTACAACACTGATTACATCACCGGCTTTAACTTGATATGAAGGAATGTTTACACGACGTCCATTTACCAAAATGCTGTTATGACGTACGATTTGACGCGCCTCAGTACGTGAACCGCCTAGGCCCATTCTATAAGTTACGTTATCTAAACGACACTCTAGAAGTTGCAACAAGTTCTCGCCTGTAATGCCTTTTTGACGATCAGCTTCAGCGTAGTAGCTACGGAATTGCTTTTCAAGCACACCATAGATACGACGGACTTTTTGCTTTTCACGCAATTGCACACCGTAGTCAGATAAACGTTGATTACGACGTTGACCATGCTGACCTGGTGGGAAGTTACGTTTTTCGATAGCACATTTGTCAGTGAAGCATTTTTCAGCTTTCAAAAACAGCTTTTCGCCTTCACGACGGCACTGACGACATTTAGGGTCTAAATTTCTAGCCAAGGGATTCTCCTGTTATCTCTACTAAATCAAGCTAACGCTTGATTAAATGCGGCGTTTCTTAGGTGGACGGCAGCCATTGTGCGGCACTGGGGTCACATCGGTAATGCTGGTAATTTTAAAACCAGCTGCATTAAGTGCGCGCACAGCAGATTCACGACCTGGACCTGGACCTTTAATACGCACTTCTAAATTCTTAACACCACTTTCCTGTGCTGATTTACCAGCAACTTCAGCCGCTACCTGCGCTGCGAAAGGTGTACTTTTACGTGAACCTTTAAAGCCTTGACCACCTGAGGTAGCCCATGACAACGCATTACCTTGACGGTCTGTAATGGTGATAATGGTATTGTTAAAAGATGCATGCACGTGGGCAATGCCCTCTGCAATATTCTTTTTAACTTTTTTTCTTACGCGTACATTAGCTTTTGCCATGTTGTACTTTCCTTACCAATAAATCTTACTTAAATGTATAAACTTAGCATCTAAACCAAGTTTTAAAATCTGGTTATTTAATTGTGTTATTTAGCCTGTTTAATGGCTTTAACTGGACCCTTGCGAGTACGAGCATTTGTTTTTGTACGTTGGCCACGTACTGGTAAACCACGACGATGACGCACACCACGATAGCAGCCCAAATCCATTAAACGTTTGATGTTCATTGAAACCTCACGGCGCAAATCACCTTCAACTTTGAATTTGGCAATTTCATCACGTAATTTTTCTACATCAGCGTCGTTTAGGTCTTTAATTTTTGCTGTTGCTAACACGCCAGCTGCGGCACAGATTTTTTGTGCTGTATTACGACCAATACCGAAAATTGCAGTTAAAGCAATCTCAGTGTGTTTGTTATTTGGGATATTGACCCCTGCAATACGTGCCATTCTCTACTCCAAATTTAGGCTTAACCTAAAAATCTATTGCTTTAAAAAAGCCCGAGATTTTAACAGTTAATCTAACTTTTATCAATTAGCTTATCTTCTGATCAACTTTAGTAAGTGATCAACTTAATCAGTGAATTAAATTCACCAATTGGGTTAATTGAAAAAACCAATTAACCTTGGCGTTGTTTATGACGTGGATCTGTACAAATAATACGTACAACGCCACGACGACGAACAACTTTACAATTACGGCATAATGCCTTTACTGATGCACGAACTCTCATTTTTCACTCCATCACTTCTTAAACTACTGTATTAATTTTATGTTATGGCGACCTACTATTTAGCGCGGAAAGTAATTCTTGCCCGTGATAAATCGTAAGGTGTCATTTCTACGGTTACTTTGTCTCCGGGCAAAATACGGATATAGTGCATGCGCATTTTTCCAGAAATGTAACCTAGAACAACGTGTCCATTTTCTAACTTAACTCTAAACGTAGCATTGGGGAGATTTTCTAAAATCTCGCCTTGCATTTCAATTCTGTCTTCTTTTGCCATTGATAAAGATTATTTAGCGCTTTGCGCATTACCCTTAAAATTAGCTTTTTTCAGCAAGCCTTCATATTGGTGTGACATTAAGTGTGATTGCACTTGTGTCATAAAATCCATGGTTACTACAACAATAATCAGTAACGATGTACCACCAAAATAAAACGGTGTATTAAATTTCAAAATCAAAAACTCTGGCAGTAAACATACTAAGGTAATGTACGCAGCGCCTACCAATGTCAAGCGACCCATAATGCGATCTATGTACCTAGCAGTTTGGTCACCTGGACGAATCCCTGGGACAAACGCGCCACTTTTCTTCAAGTTGTCCGCTGTATCTTTTGGGTTAAACTGCAAAGCCGTATAAAAGAAACAGAAGAAAACAATCGCAGCAGCAAACAGCAAGATATAGATTGGCTGACCGGGGGATAAGGCCGCAGCAATATCTTTCAACCAATAGGTTCTTTCACTGCTACCAAACCAGCCAGCCAATGTCGCTGGGAACAAAATAATACTAGATGCAAAGATTGGTGGAATCACGCCAGCCATATTGAGCTTTAATGGCAAATGTGTCGTTTGACCACCGTACACTTTATTACCCACTTGCCGCTTTGCATAGTTCACGGTAATTTTGCGTTGGCCACGCTCTACGAACACCACCAATGCGGTTACTAATACTGTTGCTATCAGCAAGAAGAAAGCAAGTGGAATACTAAATGCACCGGTATTCACCATTTCTGCTGTAGAACCAATTGCTCTAGGCAAGCCAGCAACAATGCCAGCGAAAATAATGATGGAGATACCATTACCAATACCACGTTCAGTAATTTGTTCACCTAACCACATCAAAAACATTGTGCCGCTTACTAAGGTCACTACAGCGGTCAACCTGAATGCCATACCAGGGTCCAATACCAAACCCGGCTGACCTTCTAACGCAATTGCGATACCTAGTGCCTGAAATGTAGCCAGTACAACAGTACCGTAACGCGTATATTTCGTTATGGCCCTGCGCCCTGCTTCACCTTCTTTTTTCAACTGCTCAAGCTTCGGCGATACCGCCGCTAGCAATTGCATAATAATAGATGAAGAAATGTAAGGCATGATTCCTAAGGCAAACACTGTGAATCTAGAAAGCGCGCCACCGGAGAACATGTTAAACATGCCTAAGATGCCGCCACTTTGCGATTCAAACAATTTTGCCAATACTACAGGATCAATACCTGGCACTGGAATATGTGCTCCTAAGCGATAAACAATTAATGCGCCTAGAACAAAGACCAGGCGGCTTTTAAGTTCGCCCATCTTTCCCACTGTTTTTAATAAACTATCTTGTGCCAAAGCGATACTCTTAAGCTGCTTCTAAGATTTTACCGCCAGCCGCTTCAACCGCAGCGCGAGCGCCTTTAGTCAAGAGCAAACCTTGGATACTATACTTAGCAGTTACATCACCAGATAAAAAGATCTTAGCGTTTGTCACTGTGCCAGAAACGATATTTGCCGCTTTTAAAGCCAACAAATCAATCACTTCATTAGGAATTAAAGCCAATTCGCTAGTACGCACATGTGCAGTATTTGCCTTAGTCATTGACTTGAAACCGCGTTTAGGCAAGCGACGTTGAATAGGCATTTGACCGCCTTCAAAACCAACTTTATGGAAACCGCCGGTACGTGATTTTTGACCCTTATGGCCACGACCCGCTGTTTTACCTAAACCAGAACCGATACCACGACCAACGCGGCGACGTTCTTTTTTAGCGCCTTCTGCAGGCTTAATCGTATTTAATTGCATTATGCTTCTACCTTTACGAGATAGCTAACGGCGTTAATCATGCCGCGAATTGCTGGTGTATCTTGTACCTCAACTGTATGGTGCATACGACGTAAGCCTAAACCTTTAATGGTAGCTTTGTGCGCTTCGATACGACCAATTACACTTTTTACCAATGTAACTTTGATAGTTGATGCATTTGTTTTTTCTTTAGCCAAGACTTTAGTCATATTCTAGCCTCTTATTTCTTCAACTGATTTACCGCGTTTAGCTGCGATTTCTGCTGGCGTATTCATTGACTCTAAACCATTCAATGTGGCACGAACCAGGTTGTATGGATTGGTTGAACCAATACATTTTGCAACCACGTTAGTCACACCCATTACTTCAAAGATCGCGCGCATCGCGCCACCAGCGATAATGCCGGTACCTTCTGAAGCTGGCTGAATGAACACTTTAGCAGCGCCATGTACACCAGTCACTGCATGATGCAATGTACCGTTGGTTAAGTTGATTTTCAACATACCGCGACGTGCTTCATCCATTGCTTTTTGTACCGCAACTGGTACTTCACGTGCTTTGCCTTTACCCATGCCAACAGCACCATCGCCATCGCCAACCACTGTAAGAGCTGCAAAACTCATGATACGACCACCTTTAACCGTTTTACTTACACGGTTAACTGCAATCATTTTTTCGCGCAAACCATCAGTCTGCTGCTGTTGCTGTTCCATTTCTCTCGCCATCATTAACCTCTTTAGCAATCAGACCAATTAGAAGGATAAGCCGTTTTC
>JBKJOT010000006.1:0-9097 GCA_046595335.1 Methylotenera sp. | reverse complement strand
CTACGACATTTTCTGTCATAGAGCCTAGCGTCGCATCAGCAGAAGATAAGCTAGAAACTACTGCAACCAAATTCATAGAAGCAAATGGCATTAAATTTTCTTATCGCACGCTGGGTCCCAAATCAGGAATACCATTGGTTTTTCTGCAGCACTTTACTGGCAATATGGATGCTTGGGATCCTACGGTCGTGAATGGATTAGCTAAAACACGACCAGTGATTGTATTTAACAATAGAGGTATTGGTGCTAGCGATGGCGTAGTAGCAGATAGTGTTGAGCAAATGACGACTGATGCCTATGCATTTATTCAAGCACTAGGTTATAAACAGGTGGATTTACTTGGTTTTTCAATGGGTGGTTTTATAGCTCAACAACTAGCGGCAAAGCATCCTGAATTAGTGCATAAAGTCATCTTAGCTGGCACTACTCATCAAGGTGGTGGTAATAATTTAATGAAAGTATTGGGGGAAGCATTTTCAAGAGAAAATGCCCCTGACCCACGTGATTATCTATTTTTCTCACAAACTGAGGCAGGTAAAAAAGCCGCCACAGCGTTCCTATCGAGAGTCTATGCAAGAACTCAAGGACGTGACCCTGAGAGCGGCAAAGAAATTGCAGATGCACACGGTAAAGCACTCATTGTATTTACTAGTACACCAGACCCTGAATTCAACACATTAAAAGCAATCAATCAGCCAGTTTTGGTTGTGACTGGAAGCAATGACACGATGTTGCCGACCGAAGGATCAATTACCATGTATAAACATCTTAAAAATGCCCAATTGGTGCTTTACCCAGACTCTAATCATGGTTCTATTTTTCAGTATCACGACGCATTCGTTAACACTGCAGATTTTTTCTTAAGTCACTAATATTCAAGATGGTCACTACCATATGGATGGTGGCCAGTTTCTCAAATATTTTAATTTGGCATTGAGATAAACAGTGAAAACAGCAACGCAAACTTATTCACCTAAAGTTAAAAAAATGCCGACTGCATGGCGGGTATTTGCAATTGCAAGTATTGCTATTTTCATGTCGTCACTCGACACCACGATTCTTTATGCAGGATTTAATAATATTCTGCGCAGTTTTCCATTATCGTCAGCAGCTGAGCTATCCTGGGCAATGAGTGCCTATTCAATCGTTTATGCAGCCATGCTGATTCCTGCTGGTGGAATTGCAGATAAATACGGTAGAAAGAAAGTATTCATTCTGGGTACGATGCTATTTATTCTAGCTTCATTTGCATGTGGTGCATCGCCCAGTGTTTTTTGGTTAATAGTCGCCAGGGTGTTTCAATCAATCGGCGCATCTTTACTCACTCCTGCAGCATTGGCACTGGTTCTGGAGGCCTTTCCTAGAGAAAAACGTATGGTTGCCATGGGCACATGGGGTGCAGTAGGGGCTTTAGCAGCAGCGATAGGACCTGGTATTGGGTCTTTTATCATTGATGTGGGTGGCTGGGAGTGGGCATTTTTCATCAATGTCCCTATTGGCATATTTTGTATATGGCAAAGCTTAACTATTCTGCATGAATCGGTACACCCCAGAGAAAAGATCCGCTTGGATTTAATAGGTATGTTTCAATTAATTGTTGGGGTTGGTGCAATAGCCTTTGGCATTGTTGAGATGAAGTCAGCAAATTGGAGTGAATCCGAATTGATTAGCATCATCGTGCTGGGACTAGTCATTATTTTAAGTTATCTCCCTTGGGCAAAAATCAATCCTGAGCCATTGTTTGATCTAAATTTATTTAAAAATAAAACTTTTTTATTTGCAAATCTAGCTGGTATTTCTTTTGGCATTGCATTCTCTATTATGTTTTTCTCATTCTTTTTTTGGATGAAAAATATATGGCATTACAGTCTAACTATGGCGGGTACAGCGATTATGCCTGGACCATTGATGGTGGTACCAACCGCAATCATATCGGGAAAAATTGCATCAAAAATCGGTCATCGGCCTCTCCTAATCATAGGGGCCATTACCTATGCCTTAAGTGGATTATTGTATTTATTTATTCCTGATCAAAGCCCTGACTATATCAGGGAGTGGTTGCCAGGCTTGCTATTAAGTCGTATTTCTGTTGGCTTGGTGATGCCATCGTTATCCGCGGCGGCAGTCTTTGGTTTGCCGCCCAAAGACTATGCCGTAGGTTCTGCTATCAACAATGCAGTGCGCCAGATAGGTGCTGTCATTGGGGTCTCAATTACAGTACTTTTACTTGCAAAGACGCCACTACAAATAACAGACTTTAAACTAACGTATTCCATCCATATCGCTTTAGCTTTAATGACAGCGATTTTATGCATCCCTATTAATACACATCCTAAACAGTTATTAGATAAAGCCAAATAAATAAAAGGATAATCATATGAAAAGAATAGTAGACAGTGGAATGGGCGCTGTAGGCCCTTAGGGGGCAGGGTGTTGAGTAGCTTGGAAACACTTGTTGGAAGGTAAGTCAGGAATTTCAACTCTGCCCAGATGATACAGTCCGGTGAAGCCGATATTTTTTCTGCGGTGCAGAAGCCTGTATCGAGAAGTGAGTCTTGGTGGTTTGCAGCAGAGACGAGCCAATGCTATGAGTACTGCTCGAGCCCTAGGGGACCTTTAACAGTTTCTTTGATGATAGTCAGCAAGAGTTTGGTCTAAAGTTTTTAAAATCACCACCATGAATATTGCAAAAGTTAAGGGGGAAAGTAATTTCGATGACCAATATAAAAAGCCTTAGAGGTAACTCTAAGGCTTTTTATATTAAGTAACTATTCAAAGTTACGAATTTAATATTATCGTATTTTCAAAAGTTACGTATTTATTGTGCAGCAATACTAAATAAGTTTACGCAAAGTTGACGCTTGCAAAATCCCAATTGGCAAGTGACGTTAAGAATGCTTCTACAAATTTAGGACGCGCATTACGGTAATCAATGTAATAAGCGTGTTCCCAAACGTCGATAGTCAACAAAGCTTTATCACCGGTGGTGAGTGGTGTGCCAGCAGCACCCATGTTGACGATATCTACAGAACCATCCGCTTTTTTAACTAACCAAGTCCAGCCAGAACCGAAGTTACCTACTGCTGAAACTTGGAAAGCTTTCTTGAACTCTTCGAAAGAGCCCCATTTTTTATCGATAGCTGTTGCAAGTTCGCCGGTGGCGGCCCCGCCGCCATTCGGTTTCATACTATTCCAGAAGAAGGTGTGGTTCCATACTTGGGCAGAATTGTTGTAAATGCCGCCAGTAGATTTCTTGATGATTTCTTCCAAAGTGCTATTTTCAAACTCAGTACCTTTGATCAGGTTATTCAAGTTTGTTACGTAAGTCTGGTGATGTTTGCCATAGTGAAACTCCAAAGTTTCTTCAGAGATGTGTGGCATCAATGCGCTTTTAGCATAGGGCAGTGGGGGTAAAGTGTGTTCCATAGAGTTTCCTTCTTGAATTATTGATGTTAAATACTTAGGATAATCTTGAATATTGAAGTATTCATTTATTAACGCATACTTACGTGACAAACTAATTTGCTATTAGTTTATTTTGCGTTCGTAGACTATGTCGCACCAGAGGTTATTAAATTAAAGCTATTTTTTCCTAACACTTATTTTTTCTTGGCTCTCGGATGCGCTTTGTCGTAGATGGTGGCTAAATGTTGAAAATCAAGATGTGTGTAAACCTGTGTCGTACTAATATTTGCATGCCCCAGCATTTCTTGTACGGCACGTAAATCTTGGCTGGATTGTAATACATGCGTTGCAAAACTATGGCGTAATAAGTGCGGGTGCATATCAATATTGATGCCTTGCTTGACCGCCCACTCTTTCATGCGGTATTGGATAGCACGTGGCGTAATGCGCCGCCCTTGCTGTGTTACAAATACTGCTTTAGGATTTTTGTCTGAGATTACAATATCAGCCCGGCGTTTTAACCAGGTCTGGATAGCGTTAAGCGCGTGAGTACCTACTGGAATGATGCGTGTTTTATTGCCTTTGCCGGTGACTGTCACAGTGCCATCGGAAAAATCCAGTCTATCAATATCCAAGTTGACCAACTCAGACAAGCGTAAACCCGATGAATAGAACAGTTCAAAGATAGCATGGTCACGCTGTTCAAGCAGACCGTCCCCCTGGATATCTACAAATTTGACTGCAAGGTCAGTCGAAAGCGCCTGTGGCAAAGTCTTAGGCGATTTTGGCGCACGCAGCCCTAAGACCGGATTTTGGGTAAATCCTTGATTCTGTATTAGGTAATCATAATAACCGCGCCATGCGGATAGTGCCCTAGCGATACTTTTACCGCTTAAGCCACGACTATTGAGAGTGGCAATAAAGCGTCTGACTTGTGGGTTTTGTACTTCATTCAAATGGGTTTTATCCGCCAGCGATTCGAGTAGTTTAATATCGCGCGCATAATTTTGACAGGTCAGGGGACTCAGGCCGCGCTCAAAAGTCAGGTGTTGCAAATAATCATTCAGGTAATCCACATTTACACGCTTTATGAGTTAGCTAGATGTGATTCAAAATCTCAGCGCTCAATAGTTCGCCAATGCGTTCCAGATACATGGTGCCCATGTCTGTTTTAAAACGCTGTGTTTGGTCAGAGCCTAAAATCAATACACCAAAAGCTGGCTGTAAGGCTGCAATTTCAGTAGCTTTTTTATACAACGGGATAACGGCAAACGATTGCAGATGATCACTAAAAAAATCATCATTTACCGCAGGCTTCGCGCCGCAATAAGGCGAATTTAAAGTCAGAACCCAGTCGCTAAAAGCATCGCTAACCGTAGTGAATGCTGCATCTTGCAACAGGTCACTACGCGCTGGCCTCAGCCAGATCCGAATTACCACTTCAGTGACATCGAAATCCTTTTGCAACGTTTCCCTAGTAAGTTCTACTGCACCGCTAAAACTATAGTTTGCTATTAATTTAAGGGTATATTCATGTATTTTTTTACTCGTTGCATCATTTTCTTCGGCGAATTCAATTAAATCCGCCAGCTTGACTTCGAGTACGCGGATCTTGTCACGTTGCGCAAGCTGCTGTCTTTCAGCTAAAGAAATAGTGCCGCTACCGTGCGGACTGGGCAGGAAAATCTCACTTAACAAACTGGCATTTTTTTCAAAAAAATGCGGCGTTTTACGTAAGAATTCGCTCACTTCTTCTGTAGAAATCTCAGGTTTATTCACTGTTCCAGGCTTGTTTTCGGTGTCATTTGCTTGCATAGCTTCCTCTTATCATTTTACTTAATGCGGTATTTGCAATTTATGCGATGGTTATGCTGCCGGTAAAAACCGTCACTGCCGGGCCTGTCATCATGACCGGTGTCTCGCCACCTTGCCAGGCAATATTCAATTCACCTCCACGTGCAAATACTTTAACAGGGGATTGCAAGCGGCCTTGCTGTATACCAGCTACTACGGCGGCACAAGCACCTGTACCGCAAGCTAAGGTTTCGCCACTGCCGCGTTCATAAACACGCAATTTAATTTCGTGGGGAGTCAGAATTTGCATAAACCCGGCATTTACTCGCTCTGGAAACAAATGGTGATGTTCAATTTCACTGCCCATTGCCAATACTGGGGCCGTATCTATATCTTTAACTATCTGCACGGCATGGGGGTTGCCCATGGATAAGGCAGCGATTTCTACCCGTTGCACGTTTACTTCAAGCGTATAGGTATTAGCGACGTTATCTGCGATGAATGGAATCTCATCAAGCTCAAATCTTGGCGCACCCATGTTGACGGTAACTTGGCCATCGTTTTCAAGTTTGGGCGTAATAATGCCACTTGCTGTTTCAACAGTGATTTCAGGTTTATTGGTTAGGCCTTGGTCCACAACGAAACGCACGAAACAGCGCGCACCATTGCCACATTGGGAAACTTCGCCGCCATCGGCATTAAAAATGCGGTATTTAAAGTCAGCAATATTTGAAGGTTCAACCAAAAGCAATTGGTCAAACCCTATGCCTAACTGGCGATGGGCCAGTGCACTGACTTGCTCGGGTGAGAGGTCAATTTTCTGGTTGATGGCGTCGATAACCACGAAGTCATTGCCTGCGCCGTGCATTTTGGTAAATTGGATAGTTTGCGTCATATGATTATTGTATGAGATTGCGAACGCTATAGTTGATTTTCTGCATTATTTTTTGTGCGTTTTTCGCGCGGCAGTTGTGGTTTCTTAAACCGACGATAACTCCATAGGTATTGGTCGGGTTTCTTCCGCACTAAATGTTCAATGGCATTGTTGATATCTTGAGGTGAAGTTTCGGTGGTTAATGGCTCAATGTGGATGACAAAGCCTCTACCCCAAGTCAAACGTTCGCCATAAGCTAATAATACTGTTGCCCCAGTAGTTTCAACTAATTTACTGACTAAGGTAATACTGTAAGCAGGCTCGCCAAAATAAGTTGCCCACACTCCATCTCCTAAGTCCGGCACTTGGTCAGGCAATATGCCCACAGCATCGCCTTTTCTTAATGTCTTGAGTAAAGCACGCACTCCACTTAAATTCGCCGGCGCCAAAGTGGTTTTACTGCGCTGACGCCCGCCCTCCATAATGTCCCCCAACCAGCTTTTACGTGCGGGTGTATAAAGCACAGTCATGGGATGTTTTGCAGCATAATAACGGGCGGTAATTTCGTAGCAACCTAAATGCGGTGTTAAAAAAATAATGCCGTTTTTAGCCGCCAAAGCCTCATCTACATACTGCCAGCCCTCGCAACGTTTTACCCATTTCAATACACTACGCTCCGACCTTACCCAAATCGCGAGGGTTTCAAGCATGCCCTTGCCAATCTCTTTGGTGCTAGACCTTACTAACTGAGCATGGCTTCTACTTTTGCTGGCCAATCTACTTTTATAGAGATTATTACGTATCCTGCGGGCGAATTTTTTATCAGTCCAATACGAAATGTAACCAATAATTGTGCCCATGCCGTGAATGAGCGGCAATGGCAACATGGCGATTATTTTTAAAAATATTTTGGTCATGAAATGGATGAAAAAATGAGTATTGGAAACCAATTTGAAGATTTAGGCTCTATTTTAGCAACTTAACTAATAACAAAGTCATATTCTCAATCATGGCAAGCGAATAGTGTACAATTTCGATTCTTTTGTGCTTGCTTCAGCCTTTAGTAAGCATTTTTCAATCACTTTTTTTCAAGGCGTCACATGAACGAATACTTATTTACTTCAGAATCTGTTTCCGAAGGCCATCCTGATAAAGTTGCTGACCAGATTTCCGATGCAATCGTGGATGCTATTTTAGAGCAGGATAATCACTCCCGCATTGCAGCGGAAACCTTATGCAATACCGGTTTAGTCGTATTAGCCGGTGAAATCACTACTAATGCCAATGTCGATTACATCCAGGTAGCCCGCGATACCATCAAACGCATTGGCTATGACAATACCGAATATGGCATTGACTATAAAGGTTGTGCAGTTTTAGTTGCTTACGATAAGCAAAGTCCGGACATTGCCCAGGGCGTAAACAAAGCCTATGACGATTCATTAGACCAAGGCGCAGGTGACCAAGGCTTGATGTTCGGTTATGCAGTGGATGAAACACCACAATTGATGCCATTACCGATCTGGCTATCTCATCGCATCATGGAGCGCCAAGCACAGTTACGTAAAGATGGCCGTTTGCCATGGCTACGTCCAGATGCGAAATCGCAAGTCACCGTACAATATGTAGATGGCAAACCGTTCAAGATCGATACAGTATTGGTTTCTACCCAGCATGCACCGGAAATGAGCCTGGAGGCCATTCGTGAAGCGGTGATTGAAGATATCATCAAGCCCATGCTGCCTCCAGAGCTTCTTAAAGGCGAAATTAAATATTTGGTCAATCCAACCGGCCGTTTTGTAGTAGGTGGCCCGCAAGGGGACTGCGGCTTAACAGGCCGTAAAATCATTGTAGATACTTATGGTGGCGCCGCGCCGCACGGCGGTGGTGCTTTCTCAGGTAAAGACCCTTCAAAAGTGGACCGCAGTGCCGCATACGCTGGCCGTTATGTAGCCAAGAACATCGTGGCAGCTGGTTTGGCTTCACGTTGCTTGGTGCAAGTAAGTTACGCAATCGGTGTTGCAAGGCCGACAAGTGTCATGGTTGAAACTTATGGCACTGGTAAGGTCTCCAATGAAGTGCTGACGCAGTTGGTATTAGAGCATTTTGACTTGCGTCCGAAAGGTATTGTGCAAATGCTGGATTTATTACGCCCTATTTATGCCAAGACCGCTGCCTATGGCCATTTCGGTCGTGATGAACCTGAGTTTACATGGGAAAATACCGATAAAGCCGCTGCACTAAAGGCTGCTGCAGGTATGTAAGTAATAAAAATTCAATGAAATCATAGCGTTGCCATAATATTTTTGACAATGGCTTTGATTTCATTATAATTGCGTCTTTTAGTAATTCAATAAACCGAGGAACGTTGCGAGGTTTGTATCATGCAAACCCCAGGCTCGGTTTACAAACTTGTAGAAATTTGCAAAGTTTGTAACGGCGTTCACCTAATTTAAACCGTGCCAGACATGGGATTTAGGTGAATAAAAGCCAACTGTCTATTTATTCCCAGCTTTCTCTTCTGGTCACAAACTTCAAGGAATTTGTAATGAATACTGTGACTACTGATTTTAAACCTATAGCCCAAGACTACGTAATTGCCGATATTAATCTGGCAACATTTGGCCGTAAAGAAATTGCCATTGCCGAAACCGAAATGCCAGGCTTGATGGCGATTCGTCAAGAATACGCAAACGCACAGCCGCTAAAAGGCGCGCGCATTACCGGCTCGCTACATATGACCATTCAAACAGCGGTGCTGATAGAAACGCTGATAGACCTAGGCGCCGAAGTACGCTGGGCGTCATGCAATATCTACTCTACGCAAGACCATGCAGCCGCAGCCATTGCTGCTGGCGGTACGCCGGTATTCGCAGTTAAAGGTGAAACACTGTTTGAATACTGGGATTACACCCATCGCATTTTTGAATGGGCTGATGGCGATCCGTGAGGAGTTCGCCGCTGCACAGCCCTTAAAAGGCGCGCGCATTACCGGCTCGCTACATATGACGATTCAAACCGCAG
>JBKJOT010000034.1:0-11131 GCA_046595335.1 Methylotenera sp. | reverse complement strand
GCTAATAGCGCCAATATGTCGGAGCCATCATTCAGCACTCCTACATAATTTAGCGTACGCAGTGCAGAGGCGCCGTTTAGTTTGAATACATACCGTGCTGGGTGAGCATGCAGAAATTCAATGGCGGCGTCATAGTCAGTAAAATGATGTGAAGCGCAAGTTTGCAAACCCATTTGCGCAAATATTTTCTGCCCATAAGCGCGATCGCTTTCCAGTTTATCGCCATAAGCGCTACCACCTATTACTTGGTAACCGTCTTTACGTAACTCATCCTGAATGTGGCCTAGACCTACGCTTTCAAAAAGTATAATGCCATCTTTACCGGCTTCTCGCACCCATGGTAAAACGCTGCGCCAATCGGATACTGTATCTAACAACCCGCTGTAAATATCCTGCGATTCTGGAAATTCTATAAAGACTTTTACTTGGTGGCCGGCTTTTACAAGGCGGAAATACATATCGCCTAAGTCGCACGTTTCCCCTATCCCTAAAAATCGCACAGTATTGATCTATATTAAGAGTACGATTGCGAAACTTGGGGCATTGCAGGCGTTTTATGCATTAGTGATTTGTAGAGCTGTGTAGCCATCAAGCCCGTTGGGCTATGGTGTAATGAAGGGCTTATCAACGCAGTAAGTAACTGCATGATTTCTTCCAAGCTATCGGCTGCCGCGAGTTGTTTTTCCAGTTCTACAATATCAGGATCTATAGAATGATTCATACTGCCTACAGAAAAGAGTACAGGTGGATTTAGATAAGCGATGTTAGATTTATTGACTTCGACTTTTTGATGCCTGAATTTTTCATATTCCTTACCCGCAATCCAATCGTAAATCACTTGTTTTTCATAAGCAGTAAACACGCCAAACATTTTGGCAGTATCCCCTTCAATTAACTTCCAGAAACGGCTCAACTTTGGGTCTTGATCACGCTTGATCCAACCATTTTCTATGAGGCTATTTACAAAATCCGGAATCCTAGCAGGGTCTGAAAGCCAATCATTGATGGTGCGACCATTGAACCTGCATTTATCAGCATGAACTTGTTGGCCATAAAAACTTTTTGATTTGAGGATAGCGTAAAATTCTTGGTTAAAATCAAACGAATCTATGATTTTGTTAGTGCCAAATCCTAATTGATTGAGTTTATAACCGTTATTCACACGTCTAAAGAACTCTTCAGTATTCGCAAGTGCTGGCATGGTTTCAAAAAGCGCTTGTAGGGCTTTTTTCGCATGGCCCGTAGAGGCGTTATCTACCGTGATGTGCAGGGTGAAATAATAAGGGTTGATACCTAATTCCTTGAGCTCATACGCGGTAATCAATAAGTGCAGTGGCAACTGCTCGTAGCCCAAATTAAAACCGATTACTTCTGGAATATAGTTTTTTGCGTTATAACCCAGTGCAAGTTGAATTGCACCTTGCGTGAAGTAATCATCACCCAGGCTCTGCCATTGGTCACAGTCGTGCTCAGCAATCAGTTTTTTATAAAGCAGAACATGGTTTTTTGCTTGGTCACCATCGCCAAGCTCTTCCAGGTAAGTTTTAATCAGGTTGGAAAAACGATGATCTTGCCATAACTCACATAGACTATATAACCATGAGCCATCTACCAATTTGGTAGGCGCAACCGATTGTAAAAAGTAATAGGCGTGCGCTTTAGTATTGAACAACTGTCTGGGACCGCCATTCCTTCTGGCTGCTAGATATTCCTGGTATTGCTTACCTACATCCTGGTTATTATGTTCCATCCACGCGCTAACATCAGCGATATTATTTGGGAAATCTGATTCCATATCCTCAACAGCTAATAACTTTTCATTAAGGTAAAGCTGCGAGAGCAATTTATCGTGCGGGGTAAAACTCTTGCGTGTCAGGTCAAAATATAATTGTTTGGATGCGGTCTTGGAAGGCAGCAGTTGGGTTCCATTAGTTTTATATTGAACTGAGGCAACAGGCGTTTGTATAGAACTGATCGGCTTTAAATAGGTCACTTGGGTTGATGCAGTATTTTGCATATGACCGTATCTTTGGTTAGGGGTATTCAAAGTAGATATATTTTGTTTCAACATTTTTACCTCTGTTTTACGCCTTGGTTTACATGGAAAATTGATTAAGAAAATTATCCCTATACAGCTCAGTCTGTTAAATAGGTGATGCACTGAGAAGCAGGTAGGATTAAACCTACATCGCTTATAAAGGACGCTAATGGGAAGTATTAAACACCTTGCTTTGGTGAATTTATTAAAGGCAGTACGGAATACAGATTACACATTTACAACCATCACACCGCTTAGTCATGCCACTGTGAATGCTCGACCCGGTAACCAATGGGTAAAGGGCAGTGAAGCGATTGCAGCAACACATCCGGATTATTCTCGGCATAGGATATTACGAGATGTATTTGGCTGGAGTAGGGCATTTCATCAAGTTGATATCGACCCGGTAATTTTCGAATTAATGCAAAAAGCGGATGTTTTAAAGCCTTATAAAGTGGGCCCCGCAGGCTCAAGTACTGGCCAGGAGAATGGCTGGCAAAGCACTATACGCATCAGTACATTTGAGGATGTAAGCTTGGGCACCCTGTTTTTCATGCATTCCGCTTACCCTACCACTGAAGAAGATTCGGTATTTTTTGGCCCAGATACTTATCGTTACCTGCATGAGATTAATATTCAAAATAGCAGGACCCACAAGGTTGAGCGCGCTGTTGATATCGGTACCGGCGCTGGTCCTGGAGCAATATTCATTGCGCTGCAATATCCACTAGCGGAAGTTTATGCGGTAGATATCAATCAACGTGCATTAGAACTGACTTCGGCAAATGCTGCGGTAGCAAACGCGACAAATGTAAAAACCTTGTATAGCGATTTGTTATCAGGAGTAGAGGGAACGTTTGACTTGATTACGGCAAACCCACCCTATTTGGTAGATAAAGATCAACGCGTCTATAGGCATGGCGGTGGCGATTTAGGGGCCAGCTTATCTTTCGCTATTGTAGAAAGCGCTATATTAAGGTTAAACCCCGGCGGATCACTGCTGCTTTATACTGGCGTTGCGATTAATAATGGTGTCGATGCTTTTAAAAACCGAATACAGCATTACCTAGAATCATTGCCTGATAACCAATATTTAACCTGGATCTATAGAGAAATCGACCCCGATATATTCAGTGAAGAGCTTGCAAATCCTTGCTACGCCGAAACCGATAGGATTGCTGCAGTTATTTTAAAAATCACTCATTCTGAAAACCTGGGATAGGTTTACCTTCATACACATATAACGAGCGGGGCTCTAAAATTAATGTCTTCTTCGATTTAGATGAAAGGGGATGCATAGGCGTATCGATCAAAAGCTCAAGTTTATAGCCATCACAATTAGGAATTTTAGCCGTGACTTCTACGTGGGAGGCATTCAGGAACACCACAATTGCGGATTCGTCGCGATATGGTGAGATGAATTTTACAATCATTGATTTATTATTAGGATCAGCCCATTGCTCTTGGGTCATTTCATGACCATTCACATTAAACCAGGTGACGTCTGAGTTGCCATGTGAATTAATTTTACCGGTGAGGAATTCTGCTCGGGAGATGGCATTAAATTTTTTACGGATATGCGTCATCTTGCTGACAAAATTGATTAAAGTGTTATCGGGATTATCCCAGTCGACCCAACCGATTTCGTTGTCCTGACAATAGGCATTATTGTTACCGCCTTGAGAATTGTAGAGTTCGTCTCCAGCTACTAGCATAGGGATACCTTGAGAAAGTAATAATGTCGCTAGGAAATTACGCTTTTGCTTGGCTCGCAGGGCAATGATTTCTTCTGAGTGAGTTTCGCCTTCCGCACCACAATTCCAACTACGATTATCGTTAGCACCATCATTATTATTTTCCCCATTGGCTTCATTGTGTTTTTCGTTATATGAAACCAAATCACATAAAGTAAATCCATCATGCGCAGTCACAAAATTAACACTGGACCAAGGCCTGCGGTGATTTTCATTGAAGAGGTCGCTAGATGCAGCAAAGCGACTGGCAAAGCTCGAGAGTACTCCTTCCTTACCGGTCCAGAATTCCCTCGTAACATCCCGGTAATCGCCATTCCACTCTGAAAATCCAGAAGGGAATGATCCCAATTGGTAACCACCTGGGCCTACGTCCCAAGGTTCAACGATCAATTTGCATTGACTCAGTACAGGGTCCTGCAGCATCGCGTGGAACAGGGCGTGATCAGAAGTAAAACCATGCTCATTACGGCCTAGTGTTAAAGCCAGGTCGAACCTAAATCCATCAACCCCATAGATAGTGGTCCACATTCTTAGGCTGTCCATAATCATTTGAAGCACCTTAGGATGCGAAGTATTTAAGGCATTACCGCAACCCGTGAGGTTGTCGAAATAGCGCAGATTGCCGGGTAATTCTTTGTAATAACTTAAGCTATCTATGCCTTTCCAGGAAAGAGTAGGACCTAAGTGGTTGCCTTCACATGTATGGTTGTAAACAACATCCAGGATAACTTCAATGCCAGCGCTATGCAGCGTATCTACGGTATGGGCGATTTCGCCAAGCTCACCGGATGCCATATAAGCGGCTTCCGGGGCAAAATAAGAAAGTGTGTTATAGCCCCAGTAGTTAGCTAAGCCCTTTTCTAACAGATGCCGATCTTGCATAAACGCATGGATAGGTAACAGCTCAATGGCAGTAACTCCCACCTTATGTAAATGGTCTATGATTACCGGATCAGCCAATGCTGCAAACGTCCCTTTGATGTCATTAGGGATGAGCGGGTGCCGCATTGTTAAACCTTTTACATGCGCTTCATAAATAATGGTTTTAGGCCAGCGAATATATGGTTTAGGTAATTTAATGAGTGTTTGTGGGTCTACTACCACTCCTTTAGGCATGAATTTAGCGCTATCACGTATATCCATGATTAAATCGGCATCTTCTACATCATTGATGGTATAGCCATATAAGGCGTCATCCCATTGCAATGTGCCGTGCAGCTTTCTAGCATATGGATCGAGTAATAGTTTGTTCGTGTTAAAACGCTGACCTTCTAGCGGTGCCCACGGCCCCCCTACACGGTAACCATAACGCTGGCCAGGTTGTATACCTTGCAGATAGCCATGCCACACACCATTGGTACATTCTTTTAATTCAACGCGCTCGATCTCACTTTCACCATTTTTATCGAATAAACACAAAGTAACTGCCGTTGCATTATCTGAAAACAAAGCAAAATTAACGCCTTTTCCATCGTAAGTCGCTCCTCGCGGATACGGGGAGCCTTCCTTAATTATTCTCATCGGTTCTTTCTAAATTTATTTAGCTAATTTATCAAGATGATGTAATAAAAACATCCGACTAAACATCAGCACAAGAGAAAAACTCAGTAAGAGTTTTCCTACATGTGCTGGCAGGACTTTCTATTGCTAGTTTAGATTTGAGAGACAGTGCTGATCTTTGGCATACAAAATCAAATCAGCATTATTTTTGAAATGTAATTTTTTGAGGATTTTAGAACGGAATACACTGACTGTGCTGGTAGAGATATTTAAGTCATTCGCCACACTGAGAATAGATTTGCCATTGGCTAGCTTAAAGAAGACCTGTAACTCCCGCTTGGAGAGGGCATCATGGATTTTTCTGTTTGATAAAGTATTTAAAGCCTTTTTGTGCAGGGCTTCCGGTTTTACGTAACAAACTCCGTTGGAGATCACATCAATGGCTTCCACGATTTCATCTACGCCATATTTTTTGGATATATAGCCATCACAGCCTAAGCGTAAATAATTGGAGGCGAAATCAAGTTCCTCACTGCCATTGACCACCAGTAGAGGTGTTTTAGGATAAATTTGTTTGGTATCCAGGAAAGTTTCTATACCGTCGTTGCTAGGAATGGAAATATCCATAATGATAATATCAGGAGTTTTTTTGCTTCTGGGAGTTTTGCTAATTTCAGAATGCTCCTCGATAACGTGAAGATCCTTGTTAATATTGATAAGTTTACGTAAAGAAGTTCTTACAAAGCGGAATCCGCCAATCAGTAATATCTTTTTCATAGCGACAGTTCATACCTAAATCAATAAAAATCAATGCTTGATGGTAACAACCCTGATTTTTGATTGATGTAGGAATACGCTTAATATTATGTAGGAATAACTTTTGGCTTGTTTAATACCATGCTGAGTTCGCATATTAAAAATTAACCCTAGGCACATTCTTACAGGCCTATAGGCATAATTTGGACAGTGCCATTTTTCGCCTCTCGCTATACTTCTTGATACTCTAATCTTTAGGGGTCAAACAATGCATGATTGGCTACAAGAAACTACCTTATTAAACATATCTGCTGCAGATTGGCTAAGTTCTATATTACTAACTGTCTTCTATTTTTTTCTCATATTAAGTATCTGGAGGCTCATTACCTTCAAGTTAAAAATAATTTCCGCCAGAACAGCTAACAATATTGATGACATTATTGTTGAAGTGCTGGAAAGCACGGAATATTTAACTTTTATCATGCTGGCAATTTTGTTAGGGATGCGAATAATGGATTTGCCTGAAAAATGGGTGAATAGGTTAGATCACATCACTTTTATCGTGCTTGGCATCCAGGCTGCAATATGGATCAGCAAGGCGATTACTGTATGGACCAACAAAAAGCTCACTAGCAGGGATGGTGATTTACCTAACCCGGTAATCACAGCAATGCTCGCCTGGGTATTCAAGACCGTTGTGTGGACTATCCTGTTACTGACTATATTGGCCAACGTAGGGGTCAATATTACGGCTTTCGTGACTAGCCTAGGCATAGGTGGTGTGGCAGTAGCTTTGGCCGTGCAGAATATATTGAGTGACTTATTTGCCTCCCTTTCTATTGGCCTGGATAAACCCTTTATCATCGGCGACTTCATTATATTTGGTGATGTCATGGGTACGGTAGAACGGGTAGGGCTTAAAAGCACACATATTCGCAGCCTGAATGGCGAGCAGATTGTTTGCAGCAATACCGAGCTTCTGAAAAACACTATTCATAACTACAAGCGCATGTCACAGCGCCGCGTGGTGTTTGGCTTTGGTGTTAGCTACGCCACACCTCCTGAAAGCCTGGAAAAGATTCCACCTATGATTAAAAGAACAATAGAAAAAATAGAAAAAACCCGTTTTGATAGAGCGCATTTCAAAGGCTTTTCCTCAGTGACGCTGGATTTTGAGGCGGTCTATTTTATTGTCACCGATGATTACAATTTATATATGGACATTCAGCAGTCTATTAACTTGGCTGTAATGCGCGAACTCAAAGCCTTAGAGGTTGATTTCGCACTACCTGGCATTAGCTTGGTAGGCATGCATCCTCTGCCTAAAACGACTACCAATTAATGATTATTTAATAAGTACATTCTTACAAAAGTTTGCTGTTTTGGCCTATACGGTTTAAAGGCTTATTCAGTAAAAATAAGGATTCAATTCAAACTATGCATTAGTTTTAATTCTAATTAAGGAGAACGAATATGATGAGTAACGATGACGCTATTTCAACATTGAACGATTTAATTGAAACTTCCAAAGACGGTGAAGAAGGCTTCTTGAAATCATCGGAAACGGTAGATGATCCTCATCTTAAAACATTCTTTTATAGACGCTCTCAAGAAGTGAAAGAAAGTATCTTGGAGCTTCAAGATTTGGTACGTGCTTTGGGTGGTGAGCCTGCAACTTCATCTTCAATCGGTGGCTATTTACATCGTCGTTGGATTGATATCAAAACTGCAATTGTGAATAACGATAACTTGGCAGTACTTAACGAAGTGGAACGTGGCGAAGATGTGGCTTTAAAGGCTTATCATGAAGCCGCAGAAAAAGACTTACCACCTATGGTGAGATTGGTTGTATTACGTCAGTTAGATGGCGCACAACGTAACCATGATCAAGTTAAACAGTTACGTGACCAGTTGGAATTAGAAACACATTAGTTAGAGACACATTAAAAATTTCTGAGGAGAAATGTAATGATTGATACAAACGCAATTAAACCTGAAATGCCGGTAGTCTGTTCTCAAGGTGGTCAATTTGCTACCGTAGATCATATGGAAGGTATTAACAGTATAAAGCTTAAAAAAGATGAAACTGGCATTCATCACTATATGCCTGTGAGCTGGGTAGTATCTACTGAAGATGGTAAAGTAAAAGTCGATAGACCTGGGGAAGAGGCCATGCAGGAATGGTCTACAATGCCCATGAATGAATAGTTGATAATAGAAAAAAGAGCCTAGTTTTTACTAGGCTTTTTTATTAGCAGTCGTCACTAAGTTTTTTAATGTGGCTTCCAATTGAGCCGCATCAGTCGGCCTAACTAATCGCTCTATTTCGACACCGTCTAGTAAAAATATAAGCGTAGGCCACAATTTAATGGCATGCAGTCGACCTAGCCTTTTACCTTTCGCATCCTCAATTTTAACGCGCTGAATAGTCGGGTATCGTATAAATTCCTGATCAATCATAGGTTGAGCCGCTTTGCATATACCGCACCAGTTAGCGCCGAACTCAAGTACTACTAGCCCATTTAATTGGTTAGTATTTAATGCTTCAATGGATTGATACATAATAAAATTATTTAATTGTTGTTAAGCTAATGACGAGTTTCATCAAATAAATGGTGATTACTACCAGGGGTAAGAAAAGAGCCAATTTGCCCAATTTTTTCTTAAAATTGCTTGCGATGCTAATGTTTGATTCATCCTTCGCAATGAGTAGTTCAGCCATTAATTTAGCGGTCATTTCTTCATTAAATGAGTAAGGATCAAACAACTGGAAGCCATTTTCTGTGAGTAATTTTTTGATTTCAGCATCAAAAGGGACATATTTCATAGACCATTTCCAAAAAGAAGGTTGCGTAATTCTTTTGCGGGAAATGACTTTTAGATCTTTATGTCTTTTGTCTTTGAGTAAGACTTGATATAAAGCATCGATTTCTTTTTCCGGACCTTCCAAGCATTCGAAAAAGCAGCCGTCGCCGAAAAACAAAACACCGACCAAACCATTTTTACGGTTCTTGCTTTTTGATTCGGCCAAAATGCGTACGACATCTGGTTCAACTTTGATTAAATTACCTACTGATAAAAAAGTAGAACGGCTGATCCAAATTAATTGAATTAGATTATGTTTCATAATATTTGCAGAAATTAATAAAACGGGTTTAAGTGTCTTACCGTACAGACTGGTTCGCTAATGAATAATTCAATAACAATAAAATCTTTACACCCTTGGTAAAGCGTTAGAAATTAAATAATAACTAATATGAAAAAAGCCATGCCTATTATCATTACTGCCATTGTTACGACTATAGTCGTGTTGATTCTGATGAATTTTTTTACCGCAGAGAAGAAAATCCAGAAGAAGATAGAAACTCATTACGGTGTCAATGATCCCCAATTTTCACGCTCTGCGAGTGTATTACTTGGCCCGCCTTTTTTAGCGGGCAATGATGTCAAAGTTCTTACTAACGGTGATGAAATATTCGCTGCCATGCTGAAAGGTATCAAGTCAGCAAAACATACGATTACCTTTGAAACATTCATTTATTGGAACGATACGATTGGTGAAGAATTTGCTGCTGCTTTGAGCGAACGCGCCAAAGCCGGCGTCAAAGTTCATGTACTGCTAGATTGGCTAGGCAGTGTAAAAATGGACCAAAAAAAACTGGCTAAGATGGACGAAGCGGGGGTGGAGATTCAGCGGTACCATAAGCCACATTGGAGCCATCTATCGCACTTAAATAACCGTACACATCGAAAATTGCTCATCATCGATGGCAAACTTGGTTTTACGGGAGGGGTAGGGATTGCAGATCAATGGCGAGGGAATGCTAGGAATCCAGATGAATGGCGTGACTCCCATTTTCAAGTGACAGGCCCTGCAGTTGCGCAGATGCAAGCGGTGTTCATGGATAACTGGATTAAAGCCCAAGGTAAAGTGCTACATGACAATTCGTATTTCCCGGCGTTAAAACCTACCGGAGATATGGATGCGCAAATGTTTAGCAGCTCACCAAGCGGTGGAAGCGACTCAATGCAACTCATGTATTTAATGGCCATTGCCGCAGCCCAACAAAGTATTGATTTATCTATCGCGTATTTTGTACCTGATGAATTGGCAATGAATGCTTTGATTGCCGCAGCTAAACGCGGCGTTAAAATACGTATTATTACGCCTGGTGAATACATTGATACCGAAACGGTTCGTAAGGCTTCGAGAGAGAGTTGGGGTGCTTTACTTAAAGCAAACATCAAAATAGCAGAATATCAGCCTACTATGTACCATTGTAAAATCCTAATTGTAGATAATGTCTTGGTCTCGGTAGGGTCCACCAATTTTGACAACCGTTCGTTTAGATTGAATGATGAGGCAAACTTGAATGTACTCAATGCGAAGTTCGCAGATGAGCAGACTAAAATTTTTAATGATGATTGGGCTAAAACTAAACTCGTGACTTACGAGGCTTGGGAAAATCGTCCATTTACAGATAAAGTGTTGGAAAAGTTTGCAGTTTTGCTCAAGTCCCAGCTATAAAATTTCTTCAAATGTGATTTCTTTACCGGAATTCGAATCCGTGGGGACGGCAATTAATCAATAAGAGTTGTCTGATTAACAGGCTTTTATTTCTCCGTATTGAAGACCACAGAACAATTTCTATTTGAACTCCTCATTCAATCAGCCTGCATAGTTGAATGTAATGTAAATAACATTTAACCGCCGATTAACAATAGTTTACATTGCCTTTGGATGCTTTATTCTACCTAGTCTTCCGAATGGTTTATGGGAACATATCTGTGGATAAGCGCGGTAAACTACTGATAGATATGTAAAAGTGTGTTTGCATTTAATTTTATTTATGGTTAAATTCAATCTTTGGCAAACCTAATGAAAGTTAGGGACGCAAAGTCTCCGATCTAAAGAATATGTTCATTTTTGAATATATTTCACGATAGCGGGACCGCAAACATCACTGTTTTCGATAGCTTATCAATGGAAAAATTATAGTAGTTCCACGATATCAAGCTTATTTGTGACCTTAGTATTTCAGTAGCTGCCTTTATTTTAATTGAGGACAGTTGACATGAATAC
>JBKJOT010000081.1:0-3893 GCA_046595335.1 Methylotenera sp. | reverse complement strand
TAAAAAAACATCGTCACACACAAGTAAAAAAAGTCACTACAAAATCAACAGAGGAGGCCGTACCCCCAGCGAATTAATTAGTCTCCTGTAAGAATAGGGCTATATCGTTATGATATGGCCCTTTTATACTGCATGATTGGAAAAGCATTTTTTAATAAAAATATACTTATCTCATTGCCAAATAACCCCCCCCCCCGGCTAATTAGTTCCTCAGAATGTCAACGCTTACGAACTGTAACGGAATTAATTTTTTAGGTTCTTAAATTTGATGACAATCGGATATAGCTACATTTGACGTTGAAACATAGAGAAAATTAACTGATTAATCAATCTTTGTAGCATTGGTTTATATGATGGGATACGAAGTCGTTAAACGTCTTCGTATGAATAAAGAAACTAAACAATGCTACATAATTGCACTGACAGGCTACGGCACTGTTAATGATCAATTATTAGCAATAAATGCTGGCTTTGATTTACATATTACTAAGCCTGTTGACTATGACGACATTCAATCTATTTTAAAAACTAGTCAAGTGTTGTAATTTCAATTGTTGAATATTCAAACGATGGCAATTTTCAACCAAGATTATTTAGAGACTATATGATTACTTCAAATACATCCGAGATTGATGTAGAAACACTCCGCATGCAAGCAGTGCGCCGTTACGATATCTTAGACAGTCCGCCTGATGGTAGTTTTGATCATGTGACGCAGATTGCTGCACGCATGCTAAATACACCCATTGCAATCATCAGTATTGTTGACTCTGATCGCATTTGGTTTAAATCACACCATGGGGTGGATGCAGAACAAATTCCGCGTGATTCGGGTTTATGTGCATCTGCGATTATGCAAAAAGAGCCCTGGCTCATTAACGATGCTCAACTTGATCCGCGGACAATTAGTAATCCTCTGGTTGCCGGAGATTTTGGCCTGCAATTCTATTTAGGTATCCCTTTGGAAACCCAAAATGGATTCAATCTAGGTACGCTGTGTGTACTTGACTTTGAGCCTCGCTCCGTCAGTGACGATCAGATAGCTAACTTACAAGAACTGGCTCGCATAGTAATGGATCAGATGGAGTTAAGGCTTGCGGCCCGTAGATCTATTTCTGAACTATCAAAAGCACTTCAGCAAAAAGAGGCAGCATTGACTCAATCAAAACTCATGGCTCAGGAAATTGAACATCGTGTCCACAATAGCTTAGGTTTAATTGTTTCATTACTCGAAGTGCAGAGCTTGCAATTACGAGGTACTGATGCTGCCAGCGAAATTGCAAAGGCCGCCGGGAAAATCATGGCGATTGCAGAAGTTCATAAGCATATGCAATTAAATGCAACTGTAGTTAGTGCAGATTGCGCTCAGTATCTAGAAAGACTATGCGATGGTCTTACTGCAATAGTTGGAGAAACAGGGGCTGTAAGCATCAATTTAAATGCTGAACCCTTGAATCTAGGAAGCGAACAGATTGTTCGTGTCGGACTTATCGTTAATGAACTTATCACCAATGCTGTGAAGAATGGCGCATCCGTTTTGAAGATATCTCTAACTAGGATCGATGCCACCAATTACTGCTTGAGTGTGAATGATAACGGTTATGGACTGCCTACTAACTTCTCACCTGAAGAGATGTCTGGGTTAGGCATGAAAGTTGTGAAGTCCTTAGTAAATAACATGAGGGGAAGCTTTTTCTATGGTCCTGGGAGTGGGTCTATTGGTGCGCGGTTTGAAGTGAAGTTTCCAGTAACATAATATTCAAATCTTAAGCTGATTATTTACTAGGATGAAAAATAAATGTGCTATTAGGAGGAATAGAATATAGGCAATAGAGTGATTGCACAATGAGCCAACGGAAATTGAAAAAAAGCCCACATTTCTGTGAGCTTTCTAAATACTGGTGGCCGGGGGCAGAATCGAACTGCCGACACGCGGATTTTCAACTGTAAAAAACATCATTTATATCGTGTAATAGACTCGTCCTCACTCGTTTACATTCGTAGAATGATAACAAGTTTGTCACATTCATAACTACAATTCGTCTCGCTGGTTATTACTAATTAATATTCAAATAAGCTTACCCATTGGAAACCGAATATATAACAAAGCGATCCCTTCCAGCAGCTTTCGCTTCATATAATGCCAAATCGGCTTTTTTCATGAGTTCCCCAACGGTTTCAGTAGAATCTTGGCCATAAATACTTATCCCCATGCTCAATGTTACAGGTATAACTTGACCATCGATTTCTAAGGGGGCTGTAAAACTCTTCGTGATGTTTTGAGCGATAGAAGTCACAACAGTTTGATTTTTCAAACTCGACAGGATCAAAACAAATTCGTCGCCTCCTTGTCGACCTAAAGTATCTGTTTTACGGATACAGGAATTGATTTTATCAGCCGTTGCTGAAAGCACTTTGTCACCGAAATCATGACCGTATTGATCATTAATTCTTTTGAAATAATCTATATCTAAAAAGAACACGCTCATCATGGTTTTATCACGCTTCGCCCTCAATATAGCTTGATTCAGTCTATCTAACAGTAGTCTTCTATTTGGCAAATTGGTCAGGGTGTCATGGTAAGCAAGATGGGTGATTTCAGCATCTTGAATTTTACGTTCTGTAATATCCTGAATCTGTGCAACAAAATGGACTGGACTATTGAGCTCGTCTCTCACTAATGAAGCACTCAAGTTAATCCAAACAATTTGCCCTTGTTTATGAAAGTAACGCTTTTCCATGTGATAGTTATCAATCACGCCTTCAAGTAAGTCATCGACATGTTTTAAATCTAACTCTAAATCATCGGGGTGGGTAATATCTTGGAAAGTAGTTGCTAACAATTCTTCATTAGTCATGCCCAACATTAGGCATAGGCTTTTATTAACTTTTATCCATCTCCCAGATAAATCAACAAGACCCATACCAATGGCAGCATAATCAAAGGATAAGCGAAAGCGATTTTCGTTTTCACGGATGATTATCTCAAATCGTTTTTTTTGTTCAATTTCTGCTTCTAACCGATTATTGAGTTCGGTCAATTGGGCATTACTTGGAATAGCAAGGACTTTAGGTATTTGTGGCCAAAGGTATATTGCTGTTCCTAGAGATATTATCGCCGTTGTCACCATTACTGCATTGTCAAGAATATAGAGAGGTTTCCATATCATAAAGACAGCCATTAAATGCGTTACCCCACACGATATGATAAAACCTGAGAATAATATGAGTGACGTACGGAAGTTAAAATCTTGACGTTTGTAAGCAATATAAGCGAGAACTGCAGGAATTGAGAAATAAGCAATTGCAATTACAGCGTTACTGATAACATTAGTCCACAGTAATGTGGGTGACCAATTTAAACAGTATCCATGTGGCAGAAGTATAGTCATGCATGCCCTAGCTAAAAAAGGTTATGCAAATTGAAACGTTTTTTTATGTTTTTTTAATAAATTCAATACTGCTATATTAAGCATACGCTTTCATCGCGATAAATAAAATAGTTATTGAATAGTTAATAAATTATTAATGAATAAACTTATACTTCCCCAACATTACTAATAAATTTAGAGCCGAACAAGTTAGTAACTTATCTAAAAGTTTATAAATGTTCGTACTCAGAAAAATAGCTGTCAGAATTTAATGGCAAATGAAACTTATAATCGATTTACTGCGGACGAACTAAGATTCGTTGCTTAGTTACGTGGATGTTTTTGATCAAGAAGTTAACGAAATAACTTCAGAATTATCTGAAAATCAACATGAGTATAAAAAAATGTTGGTGGCCGGGGGCAGAATCGAACTGCCGACACGCGGATTTTCAATCCGCTGCTCTACCGACTGAGCTACCCGGCCGTACTGCAGAATTTACTCATGCAAACTTCGGTAAATGT
>JBKJOT010000070.1:0-2673 GCA_046595335.1 Methylotenera sp. | reverse complement strand
CCAATAAAGCGCGCCGGCGCTTCGTAGAGTTTTCCATTCAGCGAGATCGTCGCGTCTTTTTTGACTTTCCTCTGCAGTCCCACCATGAAGTGCTCGTTTAAGAGGTTAGGATCAACCTTCTTTCGAGGATAATTCATGACCGAGCTCTGGTAGCGGTCAATGGGGCGCATTCCAATCCCTTGATGATGACTTTTGTGTAAATCGTCGAAGCACCCCGTCTGTTCTATCCCTTGAATCCTGAGATATTAAGCCTACCCAAACAACACGGAGGTTTACATGGATCTAACAGTACTTAAGAAAAAGATTAACTCTTATCGAACGCCCTCAGGGAAAGTAACCAACCTTCCCAACGAGCTACTTGCCGAAATTCTTCATGCATGGGAGCAGTGGAGTGGACCGGGCCAAGGATTTTATACTGCAATTGGTGTTAATTACAAAAAAATGGCAGTGATCATGGGCAAGGCCAAGCAGCTCAAGCGTGACGGCGCATTTGATGGCCTTGCCTTCACTGAAGTAGTAATAGAGGGGGCGGAGTCCTCACAGGGTCATACCCCTGTCGGGGGCTGCGGCATAGAGCTTGTCTGGGATAACAAACGAGTGATCCGCTTTGGTTCCACTGAGCTACTGATGGATTTTTTAAAAAAGGCAGCTTGAGAATGATCACAATGAATCGTAGGACCAAAATTTTTATTTCCAAGGAGCCCGCAGACATGCGGGCCTCTTACGATACATTGTTTTCCAAGGTTAAATCGATTTTGGAAGAGGATCCCATGTCGGGACACCTATTTGTCTTCATTAATCAGAGGCGAACCTGCTGCAAATGCTTATACTACGACGGTACGGGCCTGGTTATCGTATCCAAGAGGCTTGAGAAGTCTTTATTTTGTAAGATTAATCCCTATCACCCCGGAAAAATTACACTTACGCAGGCGGAGTTCAACCTCTTCTTTGAAGGGACGGATCTGAACAAGCGTTTTATCGAGAGCCCTCAGGAAATAATCCGCGCCAGTTAAATTTATGGGGCCCGGGGCCTAGAAATAATGAATTTTATTTTTTATAATAAAGTTCTATGCAGTCATACTTACTCGAACCACTTTCAGACGACAAAATAGATGAGCTTACTGCCGAGGAAATGAAAATTCTTCTGCGAGGAGAGAGAGATCTCAATCGACAGTTTAAAAACTATATTAATGAACTGGAATCAGAACTTTTTAAGTCCCAGCAAAAGAGCTTCCTTTTAGAAGAACAGTCGATTCTAATAAAGCACCGACTCTTTGGAAAGAGTTCTGAGAAGTCAGACAATGAATCCACTCCAAAGAGGAAGAAAAAAGAGCCACGTAAACGAGTCCTTCTGCCCTCTGAGCGATATCCTAACCTGGACGTTATTCAAAAGCGGGTGGAGTTGGATGTACTTCCTATCTGTCCGTGCTGCTCTAAGAAGATGAAGGACTCTGGTCTGACAGAGGATAGTGAATACTTAACCGTCATTCCTCGGCGCTACTATGTAGTTCAGCAACAGCGTGTGAAGTACCGCTGCTCTAGTTGCCAGGAAGGACTTGTTACCACGCCGGCCATTCCTCGGATTAAAGCTGGCTCAAGTTATAGTGATGAGATGGTGGTGGATGTGGCCCTTAGTAAGTACTGTGACCTGATTCCCATTGAAAGATACGTGCAGATGGCAGATCGTGGTGGCGTGAGTGGACTGCCGGCGAATACTTTGATTCAGGGGACGCATAATCTGGCAGATTTTTTAGCACCCGTTTATAAGAAGATTAAAGAAGAAGTCATGAGCTCAAAGGTTCTGCATGCCGACGAGACCCCACACCGAATGCTTGAAGGTGATGAGAAGTCGAACTGGTATTTGTGGGGGTTCTCAACTGATCAGGCCAGTTATTTTGAGACACATGATACTCGTTCCGGGTCAGTGGCGGCAAACATTATCAAGCAGTCACTATGTGAATTTTTAGTGAGTGACGTTTTTAGTGGCTACAGCAAAGCTGTGACGGATAGTAACGTCTACCGCCGTGAAAATAATCTCTCCCTGGTCAAAAACATCTACTGTAATGCCCATGCCCGACGAAAATTTAAGGAGGCAGAGCAGGCCTTTGCCCAAGAGGCCTCGCTGTTTTTGTGGTGCTACCGAAGGATTTATCATTTGGAGAAGAGGGTTGAGTTTAAAGCCAGACGACAGTGGCAGAGGCTCTACTATAAAGTGATGGAGCGTATGGGACTGAGGCTCAAGTCAAGTTACTCTAGTAAAAGTTCGCTGGTCAAGGCCATAGATTATCTTCTTAAGAATAATGATGAACTTACATTTTTTTTAACCCGAGAAGATCTGCCTATCGACAACAACTCACAGGAGCGACTTATGAGAAGTCCTGTAGTGGGAAGGAAGACTTGGTATGGAACACACTCCAAACGCGGAGCTGAGACAAATGCGGTGCTATTCTCACTAGTGGAGAGCTGCAAGCTTAACAAAGTGAATCCTAGGGACTACTTCAAGGATATAGTTCATGCGATTCATGAAAAAAGATCTATTTTTACTCCGAATCAATATTCGCAAATGAAAGTGGAAGAATCTGCCTAAAATAGCCTGCCAGGTCGACGATTTACTATTTAAGGGCCTTCCCGGCAATAGATTCTGGATTAACTTTCTGACTCTGCTCTCGGATC
>JBKJOT010000110.1:0-4973 GCA_046595335.1 Methylotenera sp. | reverse complement strand
GAACGAGCATGCGACAAAGCAGATGCCTCACGCAGTAGATTTATAGTGGTTGTCATCATTTGCCGTCCACCATGCTCTTGCCATGTTGTATATAGTACTCGAACTCAGGCCTGAAATGCTTGATAAAGCTCAATACAGGGGTCGCAGCAGCCTCGCCTAATGCACAAATTGTACGGCCTGCGATGTTATTACTGACCGAAGTCAGCAGATCCAAATCCTCTGGCTTGCCTTGACCGTTGACGATACGCGTAATCACACGATACACCCAGCCCGTACCTTCACGGCATGGCGTGCATTGGCCACAGCTTTCTTCATAGAAAAAGTAGGACAGACGTTGCAAAGTCTTGACCATGCATGTACTGTCGTCCATCACAATCATAGAGCCTGCACCTAAGCTTGAACCAGCTTTGCTCAAGCCGTCATAATCCATGGTGGCGCTCATAATGGCTGAAGCCGGCATCACCGCGGTCGATGGCCCGCCAGGAATGACCGCTTTCAATTTGCGGCCTTTCCAGATACCGCCAGACATTTCTAGCAATTCGGTAAATGGCATGCCCATTTTCACTTCATAGTTACCGGGTTTCTCTACGTGACCGGAAACCGAAAATAATTTGGTACCGCCAGAATTGGGCACGCCGTTCGCTGCAAAAGCTTCAGCGCCATATTGCAAAATCCAGGGGATGCTTGCGTAACTCTCAGTATTATTCACATTGGTTGGCTTACCGAAAACACCATAACTGGCGGGGAATGGCGGCTTGAAACGAGGCTGGCCTTTTTTGCCTTCTATCGATTCGATGAGTGCAGTTTCTTCACCGCAGATATAGGCGCCGTAGCCATGTACCGCGTATAGATCGAAACTGAAATTGCTACCGAACAAGTTCTCGCCTAAATAACCTGCGGCTTTCGCTTCTTGTAAAGCCGCTTCAAATATTTCGTAGTCTTGCCAGATCTCACCATGTATATAGTTATAGCCTACACGAGCGCCCAATGTATAAGCTGCTATCGCCATACCTTCGATGAGCTGATGCGGATTGTAACGGATGATATCGCGGTCTTTAAACGTGCCTGGCTCGCCTTCATCAGTGTTACAGACCAGGTATTTCACACCATCAAAATAACGCGGCATGAAGCTCCATTTGAGGCCGGTTGGAAACCCAGCCCCACCACGGCCGCGTAGGCCAGAAGTTTTAACAGCGGTGATGATGTCTGTCGCTTTGGTTTTTTCTGTAACGATTTTTTTTAGTGAAGAATATCCGCCCAGTTTTATGTAGGTTTCCAGCGAAGCCGGATTTTTCTCAGTCAGCGTACGCAGGCAAAGCAATGTCTGGCCTGTTAAATCTGTCATTACCGGCGCTTTAACTTGGGTTTGCATGGGAGATTGATTAGCCGCCATTATTTCAACTCTTCCAGCAGCGCATCGACCTTTTCAGGCGTGAGGAATTCATGCATGCTGTGGTTGTTCACAATGAGCAATGGCGCGCCCCCGCATGCACCCATACATTCCCCCTCTTTCAGGCAGAATTTACCGTCTGGCGTGATCTCGTTAAAACCTACACCGAGCTTCGCTTGCAAGTGGTCAACGATTACATCGCTGTCACGCAACATGCAAGAGATATTAGTACAAATCGTAATCTTGTATTTACCCACCGGCTCCAGGTCATACATATTGTAGAACGTGGCCACTTCCATAGCAGCGATTTCTGGCATACGCAAATACTGCGCAACTTCTGAAATGCTTTCCTTGGATAACCAACCACGTTCGGTTTGCACAATGCGCAAGGCGCTCATTACCGCCGCCTGACGTTGGTCAGTGGGGTACTTGGTCAGCTCGTAATCAATTTTTTCTATAGCTTCAGACGACAGCATCACACAACCTTACAGTTTTCAATCTTGAAAAATTAAAAGTTCTAAACAAGACAAGGCTAGAAGCAAAAAAATATGCGCCGCATAGATATGCTATGTCAGCAGATTTTTTTGTTGAGGAACGCAGTATTGTGACGAAATTTTTATTTTTCATCGGTCGATCTCGCCAAAGACGATGTCTTGAGTGCCTATGATTGCCACCAGATCCGCAATCATATGACCGCGGGTCATTTCATCTAAAGCCGCTAAATGCGGAAAGCCAGGTGCACGAATTTTAAGACGATATGGCTTATTCGCCCCATCAGAAATCATGTAGATACCGAACTCACCTTTTGGATGCTCAACCGCAGCATAAGCCTCACCAGCTGGCACATGGAAACCTTCAGTGAACAGCTTGAAATGATGAATTAAATCTTCCATCTTTTCTTTCATTCCCTCACGATTGGGGGGTGCCACTTTGTTATCGTTGGTGATAACAGGACCTGGATTCTTACGCAGCCAATCTACACATTGTTTGATAATGCGGTTCGATTGCCTGAACTCTTCCATACGTACCAAATACCGATCGTAGCAGTCACCATTCACGCCAACCGGGATATCAAAATCCATCTTGTCGTACACTTCGTAAGGCTGCGTTTTACGCAAATCCCAGGCAAAACCTGAGCCGCGCAGCATAGGGCCAGTCATTCCTAGCGCCAGTGCACGTTCTGGCGAAACCACACCTACTCCCACCGTACGTTGCTTCCAGATACGGTTATCGGTGAGCAATGTCTCGTACTCATCTACATATTTGGGAAAGCGATTGGTAAAGTCCTCAATAAAATCCAGCAATGAACCCTGGCGGTTCTCATTTTGCTGTTTTACCGTTTTCGCATTACGGAATTTGTTCGCTTGGTATTGCGGCATTTGCGCCGGCAAATCACGGTAAACGCCGCCCGGACGATAATAGGCCGCGTGCATACGTGCACCGGAAACAGCCTCATAGCAGTCAAACAAATCTTCACGCTCGCGGAATGCATACAGAAATACGGTCATCGCCCCCACGTCCAGCGCATGTGCGCCTAGCCATAGCAAATGATTCAATACGCGGGTAATCTCGTCGAACATTACGCGGATATACTGTGCGCGAATCGGCACGTCAATGCCCATCATTTTCTCAATGGCCATCACATACGCATGTTCATTGGCCATCATCGATACATAATCCAACCTGTCCATATATGGCACAGATTGCAGGTAAGTACGATTCTCAGCCAATTTTTCTGTAGCTCGGTGAAGCAAGCCGATATGTGGGTCGGCACGCTGAATCACTTCACCATCCAGCTCCAGCACCAGGCGCAATACGCCGTGCGCAGCCGGGTGCTGCGGGCCAAAGTTCATAGTGTAATTACGTATCTCAGCCACGGTGCGCTCCATCATCACGAATCACTCGTGGCACATTATTTCGATGTTCAATCGTTACAGGCTGGTAGATTACACGTTGCTGTTCAGGGTCGTAACGCATTTCAACATTACCGATCATCGGGAAATCTTTGCGGAATGGATGGCCGACAAAACCATAATCTGTAAGCAGGCGGCGCAAGTCAGGGTGATTTTCAAACATGATCCCGTACAAATCAAATGCTTCGCGCTCGAACCAGTTTGCCACCGGCCAAATGTCTACCAAAGTCGGTAAAACCGGAAAATCTTCGTCTTGTGCAAACACGCGCAAACGTACGCGGTGGTTATGCGTGATTGAAAGGAAATGACACACCACTGCATAGCGTAAACCATCGTAGCTTCCTTCACCATATTCCTGGTAATCCACACCACACAAATCGATCAACTGCTCGAATTTTAAATTTGCATCGTCACGAAGTAATTGGCAAACAGAAAGATAATCCGTCGCTTTACATACGATCGTCACCTCCCCCAACGCCAAAGTTTGGCCGGAGATTTTTTCACCTAGCACAGCTTGCAAATGGGCAATTAATTGGTCTAATTTGGCTGACATGGATTGTATAGATTTCTTATTCTTAACGATCGATTAGCGAGCGATAGTGTTAGTGCGCTTGATCTTATTCTGCAATTGGATAATGCCATAAAGCAGCGCTTCCGCAGTTGGCGGACAGCCAGGCACATACACATCTACCGGCACGATACGGTCACAACCCCGCACAACCGCATAAGAGTAATGGTAATAGCCGCCACCATTTGCACAAGAGCCCATGGAAATCACCCAACGCGGTTCAGCCATTTGGTCATACACTTTACGTAAGGCCGGTGCCATTTTATTCACCAGCGTACCAGCCACAATCATCACATCAGACTGGCGCGGGCTTGGGCGGAATACGATACCGAAACGATCCAGGTCATAGCGTGAGGCACCCGCGTGCATCATCTCCACCGCACAGCAAGCCAAGCCGAAAGTCATGGGCCACAGCGAACCGGTACGCGTGTAATTGATCACCGTATCCAGTGTGGTGGTCACAAAACCTTTTTCTAAAACACCTTCGATACTCATGACTGACCTAATCCCATTCCAGGGCGCCCTTCATCCACTCGTAAATAAATCCGATAACGAGCACACCCAAAAATATCATCATGGCAACAAAACCAAACATGCCGATTTCTTTGAGCACTACAGCCCATGGGAATAGAAAAGCAATTTCAAGATCGAACAAAATGAAGAGGATGGCGACCAAATAATAGCGCACATCGAATTTCATGCGGGCGTCTTCAAAAGCTTCAAAGCCGCATTCGTAGGGGGAGTTTTTTTCGGAGTCAGGTTTATTAGGAGAGACCAATTTGCCCAATATAAGAGGACCAATGCCGACCGCTAGGCCAACAAGGATGAACAACAGTATGGGGAAATAATTTTCTAGCACTTGCTAGGCCTCACTATAAATCACTAAGTTTTGAATCACTAATAAGCAAAGCGTTTGCTTGATGATGATAGTTCTTTGTTACTGATTTGTTACGTTTATTGAATCACCATCTTTTAAACATTATTTTTGGTGCGACGGAGAGACTCAAACATCTCACTCATTACCATATATTTACTATAGTTTGTTAAATCGATTTAGAAATGTATACGTATTTGTATACATTTTTATCATCGCTAGCCTTCA
>JBKJOT010000040.1:0-18779 GCA_046595335.1 Methylotenera sp. | reverse complement strand
AATGTCTCGCATGAACTGCGCACACCGCTCACTGTAGTTGGCGGCTTTGTGGAAACATTACTGGATATGGACGGTGCGATACCCGAAAGCACACGTACCTACTTCAATATGATGCAAGACCAGACCAGCCGCATGCGACGCTTGATTGAGGATTTGCTGACACTATCGCATATTGAAAGTAACGTGCAGCCGCCAGAAGATACCGAGATTGAGATGGCAGCCTTATTGAATATGCTGCTCAATGATGCAAATGCGCTGAGCCAGGGTAAGCATCAGATTACTGCAGATGTTGATGCCAACCTTGACCTGACGGGTGCCCTGGAAGAACTGCAAAGTGCTCTGGGCAACCTAGTGAGTAATGCGATTCGTTATACACCGAATGGCGGCAATATCTTGATTTCATGGAAAATACAGGAAGACCATGCGGTATTCAGTGTAAAGGACGACGGCATTGGAATTGAGCAACAGCATATCGACCGTCTCACAGAACGCTTCTACCGTGTAGACCGCAGCCGCAGCCGTGAAACAGGCGGCACAGGACTTGGCCTTTCTATCGTCAAACATATATTAACCCGTCATCAGGCCAAGCTGCAAATCACCAGTGAACTAGGCAAAGGCAGTACATTTAGTGTAGTGTTCCCAAAAGCACGTATCGTACAAAAACAAGTGGTGCTCTTTTAGTATGATTTTTTAAATTTCTCACTCACTTTATGACTCATCTCTGGCTATGAAATCATCCGCTAACTTCTTGACTTATCTTATATTGTTAGCACTTTTATCTTCCTGCAGTACCGTCACTACCACCTCCAGAAACACCCGCCCGATTCCTGAACAACAAGACCGGAGTACCATTAACCAGTTAGGCAAAAGCGATTTTGACCGCATGGCTGATGTTGAACTGCGTGAGAATAACGAGAGTCTGCGCCTGCTCATGCATAAACTGTATAAGCGTAACCCCCATGAGCTGCAAAAAAGCACTAGCGATAGTGCGCAGAAGATGGTGGATTGGGTATTTGATGGGGAGGCTCAGCATCATTACCAATTTGATACGCTCAATAATCTACAAGGCACCGATGCGATTTTCTTAGCTTTCAAGCCTGAGTATAGTGGTGACCGAGTATTAGCGTTTATTGTTGGCATACAAACCATGCTATTCAAGGTGCATGGCAGTAAAACTGATTTTTACTTCTTCGACAGAATTGATCCTCAATCTCTATATAACGTCGCTCGTAACATTGAGATCGCGGCCTGGAAACTTTCCAATGCCCGAGACGAAAACGGCATGCTGTATTTGCTCACCAATGAGATAAACGAAAAAGATAAGAACCTGTCTTTTGAACGCGAATTTGGCAAGATCATCGGCCGCACTGATTTATACGCAATCGCGTTGGCCGAAAAGAAAGAACGGTTGATTTCCAGAGTGATGCAGAACTTGGCAACGGCGATTTTCTTACCGTTTTAAAATTCATGCTGTTTTAGAACCCATGCTTAGATTGAAGTTTAGGCTAGGCTTAGGCTTACGATTTAATCCTGCTAGCTTTCTTAGCAGGTGCTTTATAGTCATTTACTAGCAAGACAGCAAGTAATGCTTACTACTCTTACTGTCTTACCAAGAGTGCCACTTAAATGACTGTATCATGCGTTGGACCCCATTTAATGGCTGCACGTTTAGTGGCCACCACGCGTCCTAATTCCTTGCCGGATTTATCGAAGAAAATCATGGCTGGTAAAGACGCTGTCGGCAATGATAATGCGCTCATATAGCCTGTTACCTTTTCTTTATCAGCCACCATTAGCAAGGGTAAATACCCGTCGTTTTGTTTTAATTGTGCGGCGAGCATATAAGCCGCTTCCGCTGCCACTTCGCCACGCTCGGTTAATACCATGATTACGCCTTTTTGGCTTTCAGCGGCTTTTGTGACCACACTGGTATGGATATCAAAAGTCGGGCTGGTTTTAGCAATTACCGTTAAGGCAGTTACAGCGAACATCGTACTGGCTAGTATTGAAGTTCGTTTAGATAAATTTTTCATGCTTACTCTCCTAATTAACAATATTGCATGTAATAACTGTTCTATTTGCCGGACCCAAAATATTATTCTGGACGCCGTAAAACATTTACTACACTTGTTGATTAGCATAAGCCGTGCCAGTGACAAATTAGCGACTTCTAAATTAAATTTAGATGACATTCCCATCATTGATGGAAGCTAACCGTCTGTTTAATATCATTTAATATTAAACATTAAAAATAATGCTATTTAATGAATCATGCATGACCGTGTGCGTCACGTAACAAACCGGTGCGGTATATGTTGAATTGCAAGCCCAATAAAAAAAGCCGCCTTGTTACAAGCGGCTTTTTCGTTACTAGTTTAATGACTAGTTTGAAGCTTTGATATCTTGAATCTTTTCTTTAGCTGCGTCTTTCAACTCTTCTGCGGCTTCTCCAGTCGCTTCGACAGTTTGCTGCGCAGTTTCTTTGGCTGCCTCTTTAGTAGCTTGAGCTGCATCTTTAGCTGCGTCTATGGTTCTATTCTTGAATTCAATCGCTGCGGATTTAGCGGCAGCAGTATTGTCAGCTGAAGCTTCTTCTACCTTCTTACAGGCCGTACCAAAAGCCGCTATTACTAAACCAATTAATAAGGTTTTAAGCAATTTATTCATTCGTTAACCCCCATTTTTATTATGAAAATAACTGTAATCAGAACTGTGCTGATTATTTGGCCGGTGCTGGTGCCGGTGCTGGCTCAGCCACGTAAATTTCTACGCGGCGGTTTTTTGCTTTATTAGCGGCAGTATCATTAGCAACTAAAGGCTCACGTGAACCTTTACCTTCAATGGCTACACGGCTAGAGCTTACACCACGGTTAGATAAGTAATCCCTAACGCTAGCTGCACGGTTAAGTGATAAAGGATTATTCACCGCATCACTACCTGTGCTGTCTGTATGGCCAATAATCGTTACATTACTTGCGGTATTGCTATTAAGACTAGTCGCGAAAGTATCTAGTACACTGCGGAAATTAGGCTTAATATCTGCACGGCCTGAATCAAAAGATATGTCACTAGGGATATCCAGTTTTAGGCGGTTATCTGCTGTTTGAGTAACCGCTACACCTGTACCTGCAGTTGCTTCTTCCATCTGGCGTTTTTGCTCTTCTTGACGTTTACTCCATACATTACCTGCTACCGCACCTATACCAGCACCTACTGCCGCACCAATTGCAGCGCCTTTGCCTTTACCGGCAATTGCGCCTGCCACAGCACCCACACCAGCACCAATCCCGGCGCCTTTAGCGGTGCCTTTTTGCGTTTCAGTCATATTGGCGCAACCGCCTAATGTGAACGCAACCAAAATTGAACCTGCAACGATTTTTTTACTGAAATTTGTATTCATGTTGTCCACTTTCATTTATTACTATTATTAAAACTACTTATATGGAGTCTGACTTAATTGGACAGCCAAACTCGGATTAAGTTTAAATTGATTTGGATTAACAGAGCTTAACTACAAATAAAAAGGCCAAAGCTGTTAAGCCTTGACCTTTTATTGGCGATTGATGCAGCTAGTGGCTAATTACAGCAATACTTTTTCGATACCGCCGTTATTCACGCGCTCCACATATTCCGGCATCCAGTTTTCGCCTAGCAGATGTTTAGCCATCTCCACCACAATATAGTCCGCTTCGATACCGGTATCTTCACCATAACGTGCCAAGCCCTGCAAGCAGCTTGGGCATGAAGTAAGAATCTTCACGTTCTCTTCTGGCTCACCTACCGTCAAGCCCATTTTGCGCATGCCATTGGCTAATTCTTCATGCTTACGGAATTTAACTTGAGTCGCAATATCCGGCCTGGCTACAGCAAAGGTACCGCTTTCACCGCAACAACGCTCATTTAGCTGCACATCCTGTCCCATAAGCGTATTGGTGACTTCCATAGGCTTATAGGTTTTCATCGGGCTGTGGCAAGGGTCATGGTACATATAACGCGTCCCGCTCACACCTTGCAGCCGGACATCTTTTTCCATAAGATATTCATGAATATCCAGCAAGCGGCAGCCTGGGAATATCTTCTCGAATTCATATTTTTGCAGCTGATCCATACAAGTACCACAAGAAACGATCACGGTCTTGATATCCAGGTAATTTAATGTATTAGCCACTCGGTGGAATAACACGCGATTGTCTGCCGTGATTTCCTGGCCTTTATCATGATTACCCGAAGATGTCTGCGGGTAACCGCAACACAAGTAGCCAGGTGGCAACACGGTAATCGCACCTACCTCATATAACATAGCCTGGGTCGCTAAACCTACGTTAGAGAACAAGCGCTCTGAACCACAACCGGGGAAATAGAATACCGCTTCAGAATCTTCCGTGACTTTTTGTGGGTTGCGGATAACCGGGATCATGCGGTCATCTTCTATGCCCAATAAAGCACGTGAAGTCTTAGTCGGCATTTTTTTAGGCATAGGCCGATTGATAAAATGGATGACCTGCGCCTTGATTTCCGGCTTACCCACCGTAGCAGGCGGTCGGTATTTATCTTTCAACATACCAAATTTTTCAGCCAGGCTATGGGCAAAGTTCTGCACTTTGTATCCGATAGTGATCATAAAAGTCCGCATCAACTTAATGGTTGCCGGGTCTTTTACATTCAAGAAAGCCATACCTAGTGCAGTACCAGGGTTGAACTGTTTTTTGCCTTGCTCGCGCAGAAAGTTACGCATGGCAATAGAAACATCACCAAAATCAATATCAACCGGACATGGATTCAAGCACTTGTGGCACACCGTACAATGATCGGCCACATCGTTGAATTCATCAAAATGCTTGAGTGAAATACCACGACGTGTTTGTTCCTCATACAGGAATGCTTCAATCAGCAGTGACGTCCCCAAGATTTTATTACGCGGACTATACAGCAAGTTAGCGCGCGGCACATGGGTGGTACACACTGGTTTACATTTCCCGCAACGCAAACAATCGCTAATAGAATCTGCAATCTCGCCAATGGCAGATTGCTCCATGATAATAGACTCTTGTTCTAGCAAGCCAAAGCTTGGCGTATAAGCGTTCTCAAGCCCAGAACCAGCCATGAGCTTGCCTTTGTTGAAGTGACCATTCGGGTCGACTTTTGCCTTGTATTTGGCAAAAGAAGTAATAGTTTCTTCATCAAGGAATTCCATCTTGGTAATGCCGATACCATGTTCCCCAGAAATCACGCCATCCAGGCCCTTGGCCAGCGCCATCACACGTGCTACCGCCTCATGTGCAGACTTCATCATCTCGTAATCATCTGAGTTGACCGGGATATTGGTATGCACGTTACCGTCACCGGCATGCATGTGCAACGCAATAAATACGCGGCCTTTAAGCACGGCTTTATGGATTTCGTCACAGCGGTTCAGAATTTTCTGATGTTCGCGGCCAGCAAAAATCTCTGCCATTGGGCGTTTAAGCTCACGTCTCCATGACACGCGCAAATCATAAGACTGCACTGCCCGGAACACGTTTTCGTATTGCGCTAAAGCAGCGCCTTCGTTGCCCAAGATCGAAACCGGCGCATCAAGGTTATTAAGTATCAAGCTCCAGCGCGCACGCAAATTACTCAGCAAAGTCAATACGATTTCTTGTTTTGATTTCACCATTTGCGCGTCAGCGTTGCCATCTTCATCGGCTTGTAATGGCAAATCGCCCTGCATGAACTCTTGAAGCGCATCAAGCAATTTCAGTTTATTTTTGATTGAAAGCTCAATATTGATGCGTTCAATACCGTCTGAATAATCACCCAGGCGCGGCAAAGGAATTACCACGTCTTCATTGATTTTAAAGGCATTAGTATGTTTAGCGATGGCCGCCGTACGTGCACGGTCCAGCCAGAATTTTTTACGCGCTTCCGCAGAAACGGCAATAAAACCTTCGCCGTTACGCGCATTACACAAACGTACGATATGTGATGCCGCTTCGCCTACTGCATTCTCATCATCAGAGGCGATATCCGCGATTAACACCATTTTTGGGCGTTGCTGTCTTGCCGCTTTAGTGGCGTAGCCTACCGCTTTAATATAGCGCTCATCCATGTGCTCCAAGCCGGCCATAAGTACGAGCGGGTCTTTCTTAGCAGTAGCATCTAGGTAGTCTTTAATTTCAACAATTGCAGGTACTGCGTGTGAGACATTGCCAAAAAACTCCAGCGCGATAGTACGTACATGCTTAGGCATGCGATGCAGGATGAAGGTCGCTGAAGTAATCAGTCCGTCACAACCCTCTTTCTGTATACCAGGCAAGCCTGACAGGAATTTATCCGTCACATCTTTGCCTAGGCCAACTTTACGGAAGCTAGGGCCTTTAATAGAAAGAATCTCGGGTTCGGCCAATAAGGTACGCATATCTTCAGCATAACGACTTACTTTAAAGCGCGCGATGTCGATGTCGTGAATCTTGCCGAGATTATGGTCTAGGCGCTCTACTTCCAACCAGTCACCGTCTGGGGTGACCATACGCCATGAAGCCAGATTGTCCAATGCAGTACCCCACAACACGGCTTTTTTACCGCCCGCGTTCATGGCCACATTACCGCCTATACAGCTTGCATCCGCACTGGTTGGGTCGCAGGCAAACTCAAGACCTGCTGCAGTAGCTGCTTCCATGGCGCGACGGGTTACAACGCCGGCACCACATTCAATAGTCGCTACTTGCCTGGCAACGCCGGGCAATGTGCGCATTTGCACGCCGCTATGGTGGTCTAATTTTTCGGTATTAATCACCGCTGACAATGGCGTGAGCGGCACTGCACCGCCTGTATAGCCTGTACCACCGCCACGCGGGATGATAGTAAGCCCTAACTCAATAGAAGCCTTTACCAGTGCTGCGATCTCTTTTTCCGTATCCGGGTTTAATACCACGAAGGGATATTCCACACGCCAATCGGTTGCATCCGTTACATGGGATACGCGCGCCAATCCGTCAAACTGGATATTGTCTTTACGTGTGATCTTGGCGAATTTCGCCATGGCCTTTTTACGCAAGTTCCACGTTTGCTTGAAATCATTCTCAAACTTTGTAACGGCTTGACGTGCTGCCACCACTAATTTAATAACTTTTTCATTACCTGCGCTACGCTCATCAATCGCGGCAATCCGATGATGCAAGGCATCAATCAGCGCTTTGCGCCGCTTAGGATTTTCCAGCAAGTCATCCTCAAGGTAGGGGTTGCGCGTTACTACCCATAAGTCGCCCAACACTTCAAACAGCATGCGTGCAGAACGGCCTGTTTTACGCTCACCGCGTAATTCATCTAAAATGCTCCAGATTTCTTCCCCGAGGAATCGAATGACGATTTCCCGGTCTGAAAATGAGGTGTAGTTGTAGGGGATTTCGCGCAAGCGCGTTGCAGGCTTTGGCTCTGCATGCAGGATGGTACTAGGTAAAGGTGCGTTCATTTATTTTTTGATAAATAGCTTTGCTATTAAAAAACCTATTATAACATGCCAGACCTCAGCAAATAAGCGTAACCATGTCATGGTTATATGGAATTGGATATCATTAATTTACATTTTAAGTACTCCAAGTATTAGAGTTTATTTTTTATAAAAGTTACACTACACATATGAAAATTACGTTAAAAAAATCGCTCTTGCCAGTTGCAATCATTGCCCTGCTAATATTTTTAGGCTACCAATTGAGCAATAAGCCTACTGCGCCTAACGTCACTTTTACAACGATTGACGGCAAGAAAATCGCCATGGATGGTCTAAAAGGTAAGATTGTACTGGTCAACTTCTGGGCGACCGACTGCCCGGGCTGTATTAAAGAGATGCCGCAATTCATCAAAGCGTACAAAGAATATAATTCAAGAGGCTTTGAAATGGTCGCTGTGGCGATGCCTTATGACCCGCCAGCCCAAGTACTCAATTATGTAAAGATGAAAGGATTGCCCTTTCCTGTCATGCATGATGGTTTATCCGAGATTACCGAGAAATTCGGCGGCATTAATTTAACGCCAACAACTTATATTTTTGACAAACAAGGTAAGCGCCTGCAACGCACGATAGGCGAACTGGATTTTAATAAATTGACACAATTGCTTAATACCGAGCTTGCCAAATAATGCTTTGGGTCAAAGCCTTCCATATCATTTTTGTGACGAGTTGGTTTGCAGGATTATTCTATCTTCCAAGGTTATTCGTAAATCATGCTGCAACTACTGATCAAGCTGTATCGGATCAGTTGAAATTAATGGAATATCGCTTGTACCGTTTTATGTTGCCACTGGCCATATTAGCCATCGGTTTTGGGCTTTGGCTATGGGTGGGTTATGGAATCAGCGGTGGCTGGTTGCATGCTAAAATAAGCCTAGTGGCAATATTGGTGGGATATCATCTTTATTGTGGCAAACTGATGAATGATTTCAAATTAGACAAAAACAAACATAGTCATGTATGGTATCGCTGGTTCAACGAACTGCCCGTATTATTGCTGTTTGCTATTGTGGTTTTAGTAGAAGTTAAACCGTTTTAATTGGATTTATAGCAGCGTAAAAAATGGATATTTTTAACTCTCAATGGTTGATTCAAATGCTGGAAAAATCCAGCAAAACGCCACAGGGCCGTATTTTAAGCCTATTCGACGTGTTACAAGATTGGCTGCATGCTCCTAATATTCATATTAAGATTGAAGAGAACGCTACCAGCCAGGCGCTAATTACTTTTTGCATCGAGCAAGCCAAAGCTTGCGGTGCGGCAAACCCGAGTATCTTGGCTGAGCATATTATACTGATCGCCAGAAATGCAGCTCAACAAGAGATCAACCATCCTAACAGCGGCAGCTTTGCTCATGCAAAAAAAGCGGCCCATGCCCTGATACTAGCGCAGACACAAAATGATCGTTTACTAAGCAAACCAGTAATGTATGGCATTGCAGCCAGTTTATTTTTATTAGTAGCGGCTGGTGCAATCTGGTCACCATTACAAAACCAGGATAATTTATTGAGCTTGGCGCAAAATAATGTAAGCAATAATGGACATATCATCACAGCGGCTTTCAGCCCTAAGCAAGCGGCTGAAATAGGCATTACCGCTGATGAGGCCTCTAAAATGTATGCCAAGTATGAGCAGATGCGTAATGGTACTTGTCAATTCCCGGAAGTACTGCAAATTCCCGATAAGGACAAAACGGTTTACATTGAGAATGTTGTGAACGGTAATCTACCAACTAACTTGAATGATCTGGCAATAGCGAATTCCTACCTGGAAAAAGTCCGCTGCAACTTTACGCCCATGCTGATGGCAAAGTCTAAATAACTCCGTAAATAAACAAATTCCTACAAATAAAAGGGACAGCACATGCTGTCCCTTTTTATTTACATATTGAGTATTACAAACTCGCTACTCCAGTATTTTCTTTAAGTTATTCAAACCACCATCAAATACACCGTTAATCGCATCTGATGCTGCTTTTTCATCGGCAGGTGCCTTAGGTAAGAAACTCGCATCCCACACTACCACAGACTTATCCGCACCGTTTGAATATACATGCAAATTAGCTGAATATTTTGTAACAGGTAATACGCTATCGGTAATCACATAGCTCATAGTTTTATGTTTAGCATCATAAGCTGTCAGTGTTTCATTGATTTTACCGCCGTCCTGCAATGTAAGAACACGCTTTGCACCTTTTTTATAGTCTTTACCTGAAACGATTTCTGTCTTTGCCACGGCAGGATGCCATGCACCTAAATCACCAAATTTGGCAATCTTTTCCCAAGCTTTTGCTGCCGGTACATTGATATTGACTGATTTAATCACATACAAAGGCTCGTGTGCATTTGCTTGCGATGCGAAACCTAACACTACTGCTGTAAGTGCTATCAATAATTTATTCATGTGTTTTCTCCTAAAGTATACAAAACTGTATATAAAAATGAAGCGTCATATTTCAAAGTTAAATAATAAAAATATCATTACACAACAATATATTGTTACATTTTATTAACAACATGGACGGCATTTTAGTATATATATACAGGTCTGTATATAGATTTTTTGTAAATTTTGGTATAGAATTAATTTACATTTTAATGAATTAAATTTTATGTCATTGCTGAAAAGTAAAATTTTAGTTGTAGCGAGCGATCTTTTCCAAACCCGAGGAATCAATTCAACGGGCGTAGATACTATTGTTGCGGTTGCTGGCACGACCAAAATGACGCTTTATAAATACTTTCGCACCAAGGAAGAGTTGATTCTTGAAGTGCTTAAACAAGGCCATCAAGATTTTCAAAGTTGGCTTAATGACCAGCTCAATAGTAATACCAAGAAACCAAGCGAGAAATTGCAAAAACTTTTCGACTTCATTGAAGAGTGGGTTACCTCACCCAATTTCCGTGGCATGGGTTTTATAAAAGCCTCTGCTGAGTTTCCTAATGAAGAGAATCCTGTGCATCAGTTGTCTTCAGAACAGTCGCGCCAATTCAGGCAGTACATTAGTAGCCTAGCCACTGAAGCCAATATTCAGGACGCAGATGGCTTAGCCTTGCAACTTTCCTTATTATTTGAAGGTGCAGTGCAGGCTGAGCAGATGAAGCGTGGCTCCGGCGCTATGAAATACGCTAAGAAAGCCGCAAAAATCCTAATTGATGGCGCACTAGCGTCATAATAATTAACATTATTAGGCTTGCCTGTATGAGGCACTCACTAGGATAATGTGCGCTTTACTTTCACATTGTCACTTCCATGCATACACTCATTTGCGGCTCTCTTGCCTACGACACCATCATGGTGTTCCAGGATCAGTTCAAAAATCATATCCTTCCTGACAAAATCCACGCATTGAGCGTGTCATTTTATGTACCTGAGTTGCGTCGTGAGTTTGGTGGGACTGCGGGCAACATTGCTTATAATTTGCAACTTCTTGAAGGCAAACCGCTAATTATGGCCACTGTAGGAGAGGACTTCGGCAGTTATACACAATGGCTAAACACCCACGGTATTGATAGTACTTATATTAAAACTATTCCGAATACATTTACCGCTCAGGCATTCATTACTACAGACACTGATGACAACCAGATTACCGCCTTCCACCCTGGAGCAATGTCAGAAGCACATCAGAATAGTGTTAAAGATGCTAAAGATGTATCGCTGGCGATTATTGCACCAGATGGCCGTGATGGTATGTTCCAGCATGCTAAAGAATGCTTTGAAGCAGGCATTCCTTTCTTGTTTGACCCTGGTCAAGGCTTACCTATGTTCAATGGTGAAGAGCTCCTACATTTTATTGAAATGGCCGATTATTTAGCGGTAAACGACTACGAGTCGCAAATCATTCAGGACAAAACAGGTTTATCTTTGGAAGAATTAGCACAAAAAGTAAAAGCGCTAATCGTTACACTCGGCGGCGCTGGTTCGCAGATCTATGCTGATGGTCAACGTTTTGATATTCCATGCGTTGAAGCAGAAAGTATCGTAGACCCCACTGGGTGTGGTGATGCGTACCGTGCAGGTTTGTTATTCGGCATGTCTAATGGCTGGGATTGGCCAACTTGCGGACGACTTGCCTCTACTATGGGGGCAATCAAGATAGCCAGCCGCGGCGGCCAAAATCATAAACCGACCCGTGCTGATATTGAGCAGGTTTATACCCAAGCACTAGTAAATGAAACATTAGCCTTGGAAAAAGGTCTTAATTAATTAATAAAATAGTGAATTAAAAACTCTAGTGAATTAAAAACTAAAGAATAGTTTTTATTTAAGGATAGAAAATGCGAACACGATTAATAGCAATAGGTATGGTAAGTTTGTTGCTGGCTGCTTGTGCCAGCTCAAACTCTGGAGGGGTTTATAGCCGTGACGAAGCACGTAAAGTACAAACAGTAAGAACTGGTGTGGTAGAAAGCGTACGTCAAGTTAAGCTAGAAGGCACTAAATCGCCAGTAGGTACTGTAGCAGGCGGCGCAGTAGGTGGAATTGCCGGCAGCTCAGTGGGTGGTGGTCGTGGCAGCGCAATTGCTGCTGTGATCGGCGCAGTAGCCGGTGGCCTATTAGGCTCAGCTGCAGAAGAAGGCTTTACTCGTAAAGATGGTGTTGAAATCACAGTTAAACTGGATGGCGGCACGATGCTGGCTGTAGTGCAAGAAGCTGACGATACATTCAAGGCTGGTGAACGTGTACGCTTGTTAGAAAGTGGCGGGACAACCCGAGTTTCTCATTAAAGGGAAGCTTAAGAGTTATCGTGCTTTAATAGTTTTAAAAAATGACCGTCAATAAACGGTCATTTTTTTGTCATGCTTTTTTAACCTTAACTTACTACAGTCTCCTTACACATTAAGGAGAAACTTATGGTTCGCAAGATAATGAATTCAATGGATGCTATAGAACACAATCGCATTCACCAAAATAAAATTCACCCGAAATTTAACTTCAACCAGCAAGAAAGTGTCCATAGAAAGCTTTATATCAGTTTAGCCCGCAGCCAAGCTGAGGTTGAAGAAGCGCAAAGATTGCGCTACAAAGTATTCGCGGAAGAAATGGGCGCTCAGCTATCCGGCACTGGTGGCTTGGATATTGATGGCTTTGACCGCTTTTGCGATCACTTGATTGTGCGTGAAAGCACTACCAACCAAGTGATCGGAACTTATAGGATTTTAAGCCCGGAAAAAGCCAATGAGGCCGGTGGTTATTATTCAGCAGGAGAATTTGACTTAAGCAGACTTGCACATTTGGCTGACAGAACCGTGGAAGTCGGCCGCGCTTGCGTACACCAGAATTACCGTAATGGCGGGACAATTACCATGCTCTGGGCTGGTCTGGCCAAGTATATGCAAATCCACAATTATGAATACATGATTGGTTGCGGCAGTATGAGCATGTTAGATGGCGGCCACGCGGCAGCGAGTCTTTACCATAAACTGCAGGATGATTACCTGGCACCCCTTGAGTATCGCGTATTTGCCCGTAATCCATTGCCTATCCAGTCATTACGCACCGATATGCAAGTAGCTTGCCCGCCATTAATTAAAGGTTATTTACGCTTAGGCGCTTATATTTGTGGCGAGCCAGCATGGGATCCCTATTTCAACACGGCCGATATGCTGGTAATGTTACCCTTATCACGAATCAACCCAAGATATGCGGCGCATTTCCTTAAATAAAACGGAGAGTCTGCATCAAATAACTTTGCCCACAACAACAAATGCAATACCACAAACTAACCGGCTAATCCGATATTTCAGGATTAGCCGTATTATTTTCCATACCTTAATAGGTATTTTTATTACAGCAATTATGCTGCCGTTGGTAAAGAAGCCGACTAAACTGCGCTTGATTAGCTGGTGGTGTCGGAACTTGCTTGCTGCCTTTAACATACGAGTAATAAGCAAGGGGAACATTCCGCCAGCAACTGGTTTAGGCAACACTATGTTTGTTGGCAATCATGTTTCATGGGCAGATATTCATGCCTTGAACAGTTTGGTGCCAGTGAAATTTATTGCTAAATCAGAAATAAAAAATTGGCCAATTTTTGGCTATCTGTCAAAGGTCAATGCGCTCTTTATAGACCGAACTAAACGCCATGATGCCGCACGTGTAGTTGATATCACCGCGCAAAGTTTACAAGCGGGTGATAATCTCTGCTTGTTCCCCGAAGGTACAACTACCGATGGCACAGAGATGAAATCTTTTAAAAGCAGCTTGATTCAAGCAGCTATCCAAGCCAAGGCCACTATTTATCCTTTTGCAATCCGCTACCCCCGTCCGGATGGCAGTATTAATACGGACATGGCATATGCCGGAGAAATTACTTTGCCGGAATCGCTACAGGCTGCCTTACGCCAAAAAAATGCAGTCGTTGAGTTGATTTTTTTAAAGCCTGTTGTTTTGAATGATACGGTAACGCAAGACCGCCGGATGCTCACATTGCAGATCGAAAATCAAATCAGGCAAGAGCTAAACTTATAACAATTGAAGTGCGTTAGTGGATAGCTTTATCCAGTGGGTGCGATTGCACCTGGGTTATAGCTTTGGTTGCTAAATTCATTGCCGTTAACTGACCGCCCCACAAACAGCCCGTATCCAGTGCATACACATTATCCCGTTGTTGCAAACCTAATGCGGACCAATGGCCGAAAATCACTTGGGCATCTTTCGTAGCTCTTTCTGGCACATCAAACCAAGGCATCAAACCGGCAGGCACATCCGCTAATTCACCTTTAAAAGAAAATTCCATCGCGCCTTGCGCTGTGCATACCCGCAGCCTGGTCATGGCATTGGTAATTACGCGTAACCTTTCCATACCAATTAAGCTCTCACTCCAAGAATCCGGCTGATTGCCATACATATGCATTAAAAAGTCAGTGTAATCAGCACCTTTTAATACAGCTTCCACTTCTGCTCCGTATCGCAGGGCTTGCGCTACTGTCCATTGCGGCAGCAGGCCTGCATGGACCATTAAATAACCATCTTCCTGGTAAATAAGATGCTGGTGACGCAACCAGTCTAGCAATACGTTATGATCCGCCGCTTCCAATAATGCATTCAAAGTATCGCTTTTATGTGGGGATGCCAAGCCATTCGCCACAGCTAGCGCATGCAAATCATGATTTCCCAGCACTACCTTTAAATTCGCTTGATTCTGATAACACCAGCGCAATACTTCAAGCGAACCGCTGCCGCGATTGATCAAGTCACCAACCAGCCAAAGCTTATCCTGCTTCGGGTTAAATTTGAGCATTGCCAGTAATGCTTTGAAAGCATGGTAGCAGCCTTGGATGTCCCCAATTGCATAGGTTGTCATATTTGCATTACCTTGATTTGCATTTAGATTTCAATAAGCCCATAAAATCAGCAAAAAAAAGCCACTTAATCAAGTGGCTTTTTTTCAAATAAACAAAACTTGATTTAATTAAAAACTAGCGCCACCTGCATTAGCCATGTATTTTACTGCGCCTGCAACTTCAGCATCAGATAAACCTGGGTTGCCACCTTTAGCAGGCATATTACGAATACCGTGTACAGCATGGTTTACCAGTGTATCGTAACCTTGGGCGATACGTGGCGCCCATAATTCTTTATCGCCGAATTTTGGTGCTGCCATCAACCCAGCAGCATGACACATAGAACACGTTGCTTTATATACTTCTTCGCCACTTTTACCTGTTGCTGGAGCCGCCGGTGCCGCTTCTGGTGCTGCCGCAACTGCTACTGGTTTAGCTTCTGATTTTGCTGGAGCTGCTAATTCAACTGGTTTAGACACTGTTGCTGCAGCTGCTTTTTCTTGCAATTTATCTGGTGTACTTGCTGCTGGCGCGACGTCTGCCTTAGCTGCTGGAGCAGCACTAGCAGCTGGAGGTGTAAATTTAGCACCGCCTGCATTCGCCATATGCGCTACTGCGTTAGCAACTTCGCCATCTGTTAGCGCTGGATTACCACCCTTAGCTGGCATGCTGCGAATACCATGAATCGCATGGTCGATTAATGTTTCGTAACCTTGAGCAATACGTGGTTTCCAAGCGTCTTTATCGCCAAATTTAGGAGCAGCCATCAAACCAGCAGCGTGGCACATAGAACAGACTGCTTTATAAACTTCTTCACCGCTTTTATCAGCATGGGGACCCGAATCAGCACTTGCTACTTCAACGGTTGCTGCAGGTTTAATATTTTCTTCTACCTTAGCAACTGCAGCTGCAGGTTGGGCAACCTCAGGGGCTCCTGCCACGCCAAAAGTCTTGGCAATTAAAGAAATGATTAGCGTAAAAGCTAAGATACTGCCAGGAATAGCAATGATTAATTGCCAAAAGGTGGAGCCTTTGTACTCATTATCGTTATTGCTCATTACGGTTAGTTCCCATGAATTCGTTAATAAAAATAATATTATACCTGCACTAAAGCCAAGGGAAAAGGACAGAGGTCAAGCGAAAAAGACGGAAGCTGTTGCGTTTGCTATAATACGCGTCAAATTGCGCCCGTAGCTCAGCTGGATAGAGTGTTGGTTTCCGAAGCCAAAGGTCGTGGGTTCGACTCCCGCCGGGCGCACCAATCAGAAATAGAAGTGGGCATTAATTTTTGTCATCGGAACCATAACTTTGTCCTAAAGACAGCTTTATGCTTCCAAATCAAAAAGCCAGTTTTATATAAGGGGCGTGCTTTAGCACGTCCCGCTTGATGGATGGGATAGAGCTATATTGCTTACTTAGAGGCAATATAATTCTTGTAAAACTCATAACAAATAACCCAAAGTGAATAAACGGTAATTCTGCCCCAAAAGTCAACAAATAAGATTGTTTCAGGGGTGTTGCTGATTTTATCGAGGTAAGCTAACAGTAGAAAAAGAGGGATATTGATACATACTATTGTTAACACTAACGCTTTTAACAGCTTAATGTTTGAAATATATTTTATATAAATGGCAAAACCAATAAACCACATGGAATAGACCGTGAACCTACCCCAAAAATCAATAAACACAGCTGCTTTTGGGTCGGTGCTAAGCCAGTGAAAGTAGGCTAATACTAAAAAAAGTGTGGTGTTACCAACAACTAAAAAGGCTAGAAATTTCTCAATGGTTTTTTTATCTTCGACTTGCATGCTTTCTTCCTCTGAAATGTAAAATTTATTGGCTTTCCAGCTCTAACGTTTGACATAAGGGGCGCGCTTTAGCGCGTCCCGCTTGATGGATGGGTTAGAAATTTTTATGTTAATTTTTGCTATTAGCATTATTAACCTTTTCAGTAAGTAGCTTAATTGCTTGCTCTAACTCTTTACAGTTAGTTTCGTAACCTTCCAAAGGTAAGTGTTTTACCAGTTCGGTGTATGTTTGTTTTTTGCTAATTTCGTTTGAGTTAACCACAGAAACGGAAAGTTTTGTTAAGTCTTGAATGGCTCCAGAATAGCAAATGTTAGTGCCAAAATTAAAAAAGAAAAACCCAAAAATATAAATGCCATAGAAAAATGCAGCAAAAACTCCGAGAGCTTACAGCATGCCTACAGTAGATTTAACTTTGGATTTCGCCATAATTTCTAACGTTTGACATAAGGGGCGATGCGCGACTGCGCAGCGTCCCGCTTGATGGATGGGTTAGCGATAAACATGAAAAACCTCGCTGGAGTTTCTTGCAATATTTTCAAGTTGCCCAGCTTCAACGTTCAGTGTGACCTCTAGACTGTCAAGGAAATGCTCCATGGCTACGGTGAGGCGAATATGCCCAGTAGAGTCAGCTTGAGCTTTTAAGATAAGGCTCCCGTCAATTGACTCCCATACCTTTTCACCTTTCCACCCTTTCCAATTCGTAGCCATATCATTAAAGAGCAAGGTTGGTTCACCTGAAATAAAAGTTGATGCCTCAACCTTGCCGCAAAACTGCGGTGAATTTAACGTGGCAAGAAAAACTGTTTCCTCATTGTCATGAGACATGACCTGAAAGGATAGGCTGCATCCATTAATAGTTGAAATTATCTCTATGACTTCTGACATGAGCGCTAACGTTTGAATTAAGGGGCTGGCTTTAGCCAGTGATCTTGCCCGTAAAAAGTAGACACTATCTAACCTTTGCCTCCATTGCCATCGGCGACATATAACCGATGCCAGAATGTAAGCGTACTGGGTTATAGAAATCTTCAATATAGTGTTTAATTGCCATCTTTAACTCTTCACCCCCATTAAAACGGTTGCCATGTATCCACTCGCTTTTAAGTGAATGGAAGAACGACTCCATATGCGCATTATCCGTACATTGCCTAGGACGATTCATACTAGGCTTAATGCCATATTGCCCTAACAAGGCCTGATACTCAAGCGCTGCATACTCAATGCCACGGTCAGAATGAAACCATAAGCCCTGCGTTGGCTTTCTTGCACCGATGGCCATCCTTAATGCCTCACACGTTAAACTGGCTTTACGATGATTGGCTAACGCCCAACCAATAATCCGTCGTGAGAACATATCCATCACCACTGCCAGATAATGCCAACCATGGCCAGTGTTAATAAAAGTCACATCACCCACCCATAGTTGATTGGTGTTGCTGGGCGCAGCCATGCCGAGCTTCTCATTAGCATGCCGTTGATAAAAGGCATGGTTACCTGCATTTGACCAATACAAACGGCTAGCGCGCCCAGCGATACCCATCTCACGCATCAAGCGTGCAATGCGATGGCGACCACATAGAATGCCTTGTGCCTTCAATGCCGCATAGAGTCGTGGACTACCATAAGCCTCATGGCTTTGCTGATGGAGCTTGCGAATGTGCACCCTTAATTCAGCATTGGCTTCTACCCGTAAGGCAGCAGGACGCTTTAGCCATGCATAAAAGCCACTGCGTGACACCTTATATTGTTCGCACATCATTTGGACCGTGTGATCTTGGGTATTTTGGGCGATGAAACGGAAGATATCCGTTTTGCATCGGAAGTGAATTTGATGGCTTTTTTTAAAAGGTCATGCTCCAGCTTAAGCTGGGCATAGGCTTTCTCTACTTCACGTAAGCGTAATAGCTCCGCTTCTGACACTAACTCAGGGATTGGTAACTTAGGATTGGCCATGATGCTGCCCTCACGACATTGTTTCTTCCATCGTGACAGCATAAAGGGGTGGATGTCTAGTGAGGTTGCGACATCTTGCACTAACACGCCTGGAATAGAAGCTAGCCGAACGGCCTCCGCTTTAAATGCTTCTGAGTAACGCGCATAGGTTCTTTTGATTGTTCTTGCCATTTCACATCTCCTAAAAGTTAGGTCGATGTGTCTACTTTTTTAGGGCAAGTCCACAGTCCCGCTTGA
>JBKJOT010000024.1:0-7708 GCA_046595335.1 Methylotenera sp. | reverse complement strand
AGGCTCAGATTACCTCGTAAATACAGCTGAAACAAGTATAGTCGCAAACGACGAAACTTACTCTCTAGCAGCTTAGTTCTGCTGGACGCTACACCAGCTCTCCCGTGGGTTGGATTGAGGTAACTCATACGCAGTGTCATATACACGGGATACGTGTTGTATTGGGTTACTTAATACTTCATTAACCTTAAGGTAACTCGTTTTGCAGTCGCTTGTCGGTTGGTGCATGCAAAATTAAATCAAACAACCAGGCTAAGTATGTAGAACTGTCTGTGGAGGGCTTGCGGACGGGGGTTCGATTCCCCCCATCTCCACCATTTAAGTGTTTCACCTAGTAGCAAATGTGACTAGTAGCATAACCGTGCCGCAATGGTACGGTTATGCTTCTTTTCTATAGAGGCACAGATATGCTTCCTGAGAAAATTTCTAAAAACCTACACTCACATTGACTATTCTTTGTAATTATAAATATATAATTTACTAAACAATTTTGCTTTCCTAAATGTAGATATTGTTCGCTTACGAGCTTTTAAAGTCCTAAATCAAGCGATATCAACGCTGTGGTTATTACTATGATTCAGAGGTAAATATGGAATTCAGTACTGAGAATCAAGATTTAATCGAAATCAAAAAACTTGCTCAAAAAGTCCTTGGTTCCCAGGATATAGCTGACGAATGGTTAAACAGCTTCAACCTAAGAATTGGAGACACTCCGCTTTCAATATTAAATAAAGAAAATGGCGCAGGTGAAGTTAAAAGAATACTTGCTGCAATTGCATATGGAGGCGCAGCCTAATGACTAACTTCTTAAATAAATGCTAAGTGCGTATTCCACTCCAAAAAAGCCACCCATAATTACGAAAAGCGGCCAGTGATAATTTAATTTCTAATAATAGGCGAACAGGTAAGTTGGGCCCTAAGCAGACATTAACGATTAGATCCGGCGCTGAGTAGCTTTGTCGCACAGCGTCCATTTACCGTCGGTTATGGCTCAAGGCGATAACTGTTTTTCTAATACGACCGGCTCGAAGTCACACCCATCACATAGACCGCGAATAAACAAAACGACCCTGGACGAGTCTAATGGGATACACAACTGCAGTAGATCGCCTGACATCCCTTTTGATTCCGCAGCAGGGTGGCATTGATCCAAGGCCACTTCACGGAGAAGTTGGACATCAGAAACATTTGGTCGGAGATGTTGCTGTTCAGGTGTAAGAACCTTCTCCAAGCCTTTCTGGAGTAAACGGCTGTACCGTGTCGTTTGAGGAATAAACCTCACGGGCTGCATACTTTTGGACGGGCCAAGTCCAATGAGACAAGCGGTTTCGAGCACCGATAAACCGTTGCAAATGAGAGATAGACGATTATTGCCGATTGGGGCAGTGTATTCAGTCGATTTGTCGCTGGGAACAAAATTACTTACAGAACCATTCCCAGCAGACGTGCTTGCTGTATATTTTCCATTCATATATTCAAACCACTTCAGCTTGTTCAATATACTTTGGTCATTTTCAGGTTTCGTTTTGCAAAAATAGAAACGGCCAACATAATTTTCCAGCGCCTCTTTTTGTGGTTTGATTTCCTCAAAATATTTGGCAGCATCAAGTACACTTTTTGACCTGACGAGTACATCGCTTACCGTAGGAGAGTCGGAATGTTCGCAGCGGCTATAGAATGTCTCGAAGCTGGCGATCTCCAGTCCAAGAGTAATTGATGTCTGTATCGGGTTGTTATAGGCGACCTTTCCGTACTCCTGCGAAAGACAAAAGCCGGAAAAATTAGGCATGCCTTTAGAGCTACAAGCTAAACTTAGCGCACTGACTTTGTTGCTGTACTCAGCAAAGTCAACTTTCCGAATTCCATCGGCGAGACAGGAGATTGGAAGGCAAAAAAGTATGAGGCACAGAATATTTCTTGAGATTTCACATTTACGCATACAAACACTCAGCAACGGATTCACGGAGTAGTCCTAACGTTTGACATAAGGGGCGCGCATTAGCGCGTCCCGCTTGGTGGATGGACTAGGCGAGTTATTGACCATGATCCTGATGCTGATGTGAATTTGAAGAGTTTGTGCTTTCTGGCGGTCTTGGCAAAGCTGGGGCACGATTCCCAAAGCAAGAAGGTGTGTCGTTATTCACAGGACCCTCTGTGCAATAGAACCCGTTTTTATTGAATCCAACAGCGCAACCGTCAAGCATCAAAGGTATCGATAACATAAACAAAATTGCTACAGTGAACTTGAGTTTTCTCTTCATATAATTCTATATTTCCTGATGCCTAACCTTTTATATAAGGGCGCGCTAACGCGTCCCGCTTGATGAAAGAATAAGCCACGCAGTTAATAATCAATTGTTCTGGTTCTTATTGAATCATTTGGAAGTTTTCTCATACCAGTCATCTCAATGTACTGAATTGTTTGAGAGGTCCAATTCCCCCGCCTATCATCAATATAAGTAAAAGATAACTCTAAAAAATCCTTAACTTGGTTTGCGTTTCTAATGTAATGAATGGGTCTCAAAGATTCGTCATATTGATAAATATGTGTGTAATAACCATCAGTACATTTTGAATGTTAAATTGTCTGGCCATTCACAAAGGATTGCACCTGAAATATTCATCGGCGCGCGCCGGTTTGATCAGTGCTTATTAATCTTCCAGAGCTATAGAGGCCTACTTTGCCTCAGCGGTTTTATCTTGCGCATGTGCTTGGTTAATTTTAGCCATCATCTCGTCCATTACCTCTTTAACCACTACACCCGCGTTTTTAAACCCGTGAAAGATCGAGTTATCCCATCTACCTGTAACAACTAGATTACCAGACTTCGCATCGAAAAAATTGATGTTCACAGATTGCAAGTACATCACTAAATCCCAGCGCCAAACGTCAGCGTATGTAACAATCATATCTACATCATCTGATTTCCTAGTCCCTGCTGGTAAGGGCGCTTTTACATTTAGCCCTTGAGCTTGTAGTTGCTTAGTAACATGTCCGTCCATATCGGCTGAGTTATCCGCTTGCGGCACCAACGCTACCGATTGTAGATTTTTGCTAGGAGTGAGATTAGCTAGCGTAACATTTTGGGTAGTAGCACAGCCGATTATTGAGACACTTACAACAACCAATAAAAGCATTCGGATTATATTTTTCATATTGTTCCCTTATTATAATTTTTCATCAGATGACAAAGGTATTTTGTCAAGCCTGCGGAGTATAGTGAGATGTTAATTTCATGTCCATCAAATGAGAGCTCAACTAGTAAATGTAATAGCTTAAGGCGATATCCGCATTCTCTTTGTCTTAACTATCCTAATTGATAACTTAATTTCGCAAGTCAGTCATGCAGTCTCATTAGCTAGCCGATAGGCTTTCCGAAACAGCAGGGTATAAGGCTAGGGCTGGCATTATCAATCGAAGAGATCTGCGACCATTTAATTGGTACCGACTATCCAGATATCATACTTAACTCAGAGGCTACTGGTGTTCGTCTTCGTTCAGAAAATTTCGAAGCTTTATTTTATAAACTTCTACAATCCCCATTCTGCTTACAGAACCGTGAATTGGACTAATCCCATTGAACTTAAAAAGCTTTTCACTGGGACAGCAATAGCTCCTGAACAGGGTAAGTTTATTGATCAACGTTTTATCGATTACCTTTCTAATAATAATGACCGGCTTCCCGAAATGCATTGGCGAAAATTCGAAGAGCTTGTGGCTGAGTTTTTTCATCGAGAAGGTTATACAGTAGAATTAGGACCCGGTTCCGATGATGATGGAGTTGATGTACGTGTTTGGAAGTCTGGGGCTAAACCAACAGATAATCCACTATGTTTAGTCCAATGTAAACGTCAAAATGCAAAAGTGGAGCGCGTCATTGTTAAAGGACTTAGTGCTGACGTATTATTCGAAGAAGCCGAGTACGGCATTATCGTTACTACATCAGAACTGAGTCCTGGAGCACGTACAACTATAACAGCGGGTGGCTATCCTATTAAAGAGGTCGAGCGTGAAGGAGTTAGCAAATGGCTTATTACACTTCGAAGCCTGGAAACCGGAATAATTCGCTTGTAATTTTTGGCATGATTATGCTTAGCTTTTTGACAAATGGCACATATATCCTTCCGATAGATATTATTAGGCTATTTGATTTTTATCAAAACCAGTTTTAATGGTACTGATATGATTCCGTGGGCCGGAATTGATAAGCTACCAGTTACAGAAAAATGTATCAAAAGCCTAGTAAATTCAATCTTCTAGGCTTTTTTTACGCCTATCAAAACTTATGCGCAAGCAACGTAAACTACTAAACGATATTAAACTCCCAGAAGCTTAGTTTTTTTGACAAATTCTAAATTACATATTCCTCTAACTTAGAAATCACTTTCCACAAATTCTGTGGATAAGTCTGTGATAAAAGAAGGATAAAGGGGCTAACTTCGCATTCTGTAAGGGTTTTTTCTAAAAGCCTAAATTTTATGCCTCAATATAATTATGAATTAAATCAATTACTTAAAATAATAATATAGTTTAAAAGTTGTTATTTAAAGATAAATGAATAAACGAAAACAAATGTGCATAAAATCTATATTTTTATGTTCTGTCAAAGACTTATAGGAACTAGATGACAATCTACATTAGTCCATTCGGACTAACGGAACATCTCTAAACTATCTCTGAATTACGAAATTGGATATTTATTATCGAAAAAAAAACCTATTCGTTTGAATAGGCTCTTTTGATTGAGATGCAAATATGCCCTGAAATAGTTCTTTAGGAACCTAGTTAAAACTATTTGTAGAGGCGACCTTGGTTTTACTTCTTTTGCGCCACATGTATATGCCAATAACAGATAATGCTTTCCAGATTAGCGATCTTCCCATCATAGACTCCCATTAAACATTTGAAATTTCGAAATACAATAAGCTCATTTATTTCTTGTCACTTTTGTCTAGCTTTTTACTACTTGATTGCGATGTAGATGCTTTGGATGTTTTATCATCCTTAGATGATTTATCATCTTTAGAGCTACTCTTGTGACTTGAAGTGTGGCTAGCTGTACCGTTTGTATTTGACATTTACTTTACCTTCAACATTAAGATATGGAAGATAAATTTAAAAACTATTCACATCTTTGCACTATAAGAAAAAGGCTGAGCTTTGTGTCAGAAACAACTTATATTTGCAAACCAATAAGCTTATTTCTTATGGCACTTTCAAATATTCCCTACTTTTACTGTTAACCATCCAGCCGCCACCCGCTGAAGTGTAATAAGGCTCATAATTAACAGTTTACGAATATCAATCTGTTCTACATTAGCAATTATGTGAAGAGCTTCATCAAGATTATCTGGAAGTTTTTGTGACATATCTCAACCTCACCTTCTTTAAAACAGACGTGTATTTTACGAGCGAAAAAAAACCTACTCATTTCTGAATAGGTTGTTTTATTCGTTGAGGCTATTACTTGTTCATTACGTACATTGTAACTTCAAAGCCAAAACGCATTTCAGTAGCAGCTGGTTTAGTCCACATGGTATAAATCCTTTAGGTTAGTTACATTTACAAGAACGCCTTGCATGTTTCACATCTTACGCACTGTACGAAATTTGACTCTATGCACATCACGTAATGCTTAGTAGTGATTATCCTTATATTTCGCTAGTTGGCGATTAGAATGTATTCTAATTGAGAGTGCATCAAGTCTTCGAACAAAACTTGGATGATGAAGCACTCTAGCAATCACATTAAAAGGTACACCATTCGCTCTCAGAAAATCTGTAGCACTAAATAGATCGCCTATTAAAGACATCTCGATGCCTTTGGTTACAATCCATTCCATATCTCTATTTGAACGGCTATACATGTTAATTCCAGTCTTTATTAGATAACTATTAACTAATAACGTAATGAAATTCTGACACTCGCCAGCTTTTATACAATAGTCCATTTGGCCTATCTATACCCTTTATGAATGAATCTGTAATTTGTTATCAAACTATCCTTAAAGAGTAAGGATCAGATTAATTTATATTCTGGAATGTCTATGTGCGCTGGGGTTGAATATAGAGAGCCGAATGGCAAAGACTGGAAGGTTTACTTTCCTAGCCCTGTAGCTGCTTTACCTGATAGTTACCGTTTGATAACTTGTTTGCATCAACAGAGTTTTAGGCGTAACTTGAGTTTACAACCTTTATGAAGCGCTCACATACCGGCAGACAGCTATTTGGCATTCTCTATTTGAATACCTGCCAGACTCTTGATCTATTAGGATAAACACTTCATAAATTATCGAACATAAAATGAAATTTTTTAAAATATTGTTCTTGTCTCCTATTATGTAATGTACCTAACATAGTGGTTTAGATACTACGAGTAGCATCAAGTTAAAAATCAAAAATAGTATTGGTAAAGGGGTGTATTTTGACTTATATCCAAACATTAATTACTCGCACACGAAAAAAATCTAATTTTCTATTTATTGTTTTTACCTTATCTTTTTTGATAATGTCGATTTTTGAAGCGTTAAAAAAACCACTGTTTGGTGATTTAACCTTATGGCAATCTCATTCCATCACCATACTTTTCACCTCAATTCTCGTTGTTATTTTTGCTTTATATACCTATAGCGCAATTACCAATATAGAACATAAACAGCAAGCTGCGCTACTTAAAGCAGACCATGAAAAGTTTACTATAATGTTCACATTATCGCCGTTGGGCATGTTACGAAATTCCATGGATGGCACTTATACAGAAGCGAATCAAGCGTTTTTGGATATGGTGGGTTATACACTGGAAGACCTTAATAAATTGAGTTATTGGGATATCACGCCAGAAAAATATACACCTCAGGAAAAAGAGCAACTTGCTTCATTGGAGACTATGGGAAGGTATGGCCCTTATGAAAAAGAATATATTCATAAAGACGGCCAACTTATACCTGTCAGATTAAATGGCGTGATATTAACCGATCAATTCGGTGTTAAAAGCATCTGGTCTATCATTGAAGATGTAACCGAATCTAGACGTATTGCAAACTCAATGGAACTCTCTGCGATGGTATATGAGCATACCAGTGAGGGAATTATTGTTACAGATGATAAGGGCATTATTATCAGCGTTAATCCAGCATTTACCCATATTTCAGGATATACATATGAAGATGTAGTATTGAAAAACTCCAATGATTTTAGTTTTAATCTTCCTAGCAAGCCCAGTCAACTTTCAATGTCTCAAACTACGGAAACCTTAGATCATTGGCAAGGTGAAGTGAAGCAACAACATAAAAACGGTGAGCTCTATGTGATATGGCTCACGATTAATACTATCTATAACGAAGACAATTCTGTACACCATCGAGTATTAATCTTTTCAGATATTACCCAAAAGAAAGTAGCTGAAGAGCTTGTTTTGCAGCAGGCCTCCTATGACGACTTAACGGGCTTACCAAATCGTCGCCTCCTTATTGATCGATTAACACAAGAAATAAAACGTACGACACGTTCAGATTCAAAGTTAGCTTTACTCTTTGTAGACTTAGATCATTTCAAAATAATTAATGACACTCTTGGACATGATATGGGGGATGCTTTGCTTAAAGAGACTAGCCATCGCTTAACTGCAAGTGTAAGGCTGACCGACACAGTGGCTAGATTGGGCGGGGATGAATTTATTGTGATTCTTTCAGAGTTGAAAGACATTAAG
>JBKJOT010000033.1:0-4284 GCA_046595335.1 Methylotenera sp. | reverse complement strand
AGGAAGTTTGGAAAGATGTTTGCATGGCGAAATTAAATCACAGTTGAGCGTACTATCAAAACAAATCCTATCAAAACACAGCATTTTTATTTACGGTTTTGATTTTTGACTATTTTGTTTTGATAGGATTTGTTTTGATAGTACGCTCAACTGTGATTTAATTTCGCCATGCAAACATCTTTCCAAACTTCCTTCAATACCGTAGCGCTTATTGGTAAATACATGGATCCTCCCGCATTGCAAAATATGCGATCGGATTTAGTGGGCTTAGCCGAGCGCCTGCAATCACATCAAATACGCGTTTGTATTGAATCAAATACCGCTGAACATGCAGGTTTGACTGGTTTTGACACGATAGTATTGGAAGATATTGGTAAAACCGCTGACCTGGCGATTGTCATGGGTGGGGACGGCACCATGCTGAGCGTGGCGCGCAGTTTGATATTAGCAGATGTGCCTTTGGTCGGAATCAATCGTGGTCGGTTCGGTTTCCTTACAGACTTACGTGCGGAAGATATGCTGGCGGCGCTAGATCGGATTCTCGCCGGTGATTTCAGTAAAGATACCCGTATGCTGTTGTGTGGCCAAGTAATAAGAAATGGCGAATTACTTTATTCGGGCCATGCCCTTAATGATGTAGTCATCAAAAGTGGCTTGCGCCTCATTGAACTGGAAGTCAGAATTGATAATCAGTTCGTGCACAAACAGCGTAGCGATGGCTTGATTTTAACTACGCCTACCGGTACTACGGCTTATTCTCTCTCTGCTGGAGGGCCTATCTTACACCCCAATTTAGAAGCGATTACGCTAGTGCCAATTTGTCCGCATACCCTGAGCAACCGGCCTATCACTGTCAGCAGCACCAGCGAGATCGAAGTGAAATTATTACAAAAAGATGAAGCGCAAGTCAGTTTTGATGGCCAGTTTCAAATCGCGCTCGAAATTGGTGACAGCATTATGATACGGCGCGCTAATCACTCTATTTCTTTATTACATCCTAGTGATTATTGTTATTTTGATATGTTGCGCAACAAGCTCAACTGGGGCTAACATTTACATGCAAAAATCAAAATTGACTGTGTTTCTTTCGCCTTGTCGTACCCTTGAGTGCTGCCTACGGCTGGGCGTCTTATCGCTTAATGATTTTAGCAATGAAATGCTGATTTAATAGCTATGCTCCTAAGCCTTTCCATCCGCGATTTTGTCATTGTTAGCCAGCTCGATTTAGAGTTTCAGGTAGGGTTTACCGTACTTACTGGCGAGACCGGTGCAGGTAAATCTATTTTGATCGACGCTTTGTCGCTGGCTTTAGGAGCTCGTGGCGAGGGCGGTGTCACCCGTGTAGGTAGTGAAAAAGCCGAGATCAGCGCCATCTTCAATATCAGTAATAATATGCAAGCCCTGCAATGGCTAGCAGATGCTGAGATGGAAGCCGCTGAGGAGCTTATTCTACGCCGTGTCATGTATAGCGATGGTCGTTCCCGCGCTTTTATTAATGGGCTCATTGTTACAGTGGGTCAGCTTAAAGAGCTAGGTGAATTGCTGGTCGATATTTACAGCCAAAATGCCCATCACTCATTATTGAAACTGGCTTCCCAGCGTGAAATCCTGGATCAGTTCGGCGGGTTTTCCGAACTAGCAAAGCAAGTTTCCTCGCATTACAAAACTTGGCACCATTTACATATTCAACGGGTTGAAGCCGAAAAACATGCAAGTGAGTATGCCAACGAATTGGCGGAGTTACGTGACCAGGTTCGAGAATTAGCACAATTGGCTTTAACGCCAGCCGAATGGGATGAATTACAGCAAGAGCATCTACGCCTTTCCAATGGAGCAAGCTTGATTACCGGCGGCGAAGAGTGCCGTGAGTTGCTGAGCGAAGGCGAGTTATCAGCCTTGCGCATGTTGAGCCAGGTGCAGCACAAATTACAAAATCTGCAAGAGTACGATGAGTCACTTAAAGAAGCAGCTGAAACCTTGGATTCAGCCATTATCCAGCTTGAAGAAGCCGACCGTTTCTTAAATCGTTATCTGCAAAAAACTGAGCTAGACCCAGCAGGCTTGGCTGAATTAGATGCGCGTATTCAAACCATACACAGCACATCAAGAAAATACCGCGTACAGCCCGAAGAGCTTGGCGAGTTATTAAGCAAATCACAAGCGCGAATGGCCGAACTAGAGTTGTTTGCTAACGACGGGGAGCTTGCCAAACAGGAAGCTGCTGCTTTAGCCGCTTATATAAAGCTTGCTGAGCAGTTGAGTAAAGGACGACAATCAGCCGCTAATAAACTAGGTACACAAATCAGCGCAGAAATGCAGCGCCTTTCATTAAGCGGTGGACAGTTTGCGGTTGAACTCACTTCTATAGCGCCAAGTAGTACTGGCTTGGAACAAGTCGAGTTCCTGGTAGCTGGTCATGCTGGTGTAGTAGCTCGTCCACTGAATAAAGTGGCCTCTGGCGGCGAGCTTTCCCGTATTAGTTTGGCCATTCGCGTCGTCACTGCGCAAAAAGAAAGCATTCCAACTATGATTTTCGACGAGGTTGATGTCGGTATCGGTGGTGGTGTAGCTGAAGTGGTCGGTCAGTTATTGAAAAAGTTAGGCAACAATAGCGATACTAATTTGCAGCGCCAGGTATTAGTCATTACCCATTTGCCACAGGTGGCTGCGCAAGGTAAGCATCATTTACGCGTCAGTAAATCGCTGGTCAATCAACAAACTTTAAGTACGATTGAAGTGCTAGACGAAACTGTACGTATTGAGGAAGTAGCGCGTATGCTGGGCGGGATTGAAATTACTGAAACGACACGCCAACATGCGAAAGAGATGCTGGCGCGCTAAACGTTTATATTTTGTTCGAACAGGGCTGTTGGGAGCAAATACCGTAAATGGTTAAGGAATGGTCCTGCATTTTAAAACCCAGTGATTCCGCTGCATTTTGTTGTCTTTTCTCAATCTCTTCATCGTAAAACTCTTCCACACGGCCACATTTCACACAGACGATATGGTCGTGATGGCCGCCGCCATTCAATTCAAATACGGCTTTACCACTTTCAAAGTGGTGGCGAATCAACAAGCCAGCTTGTTCAAATTGCGTCAATACGCGATAAACCGTGGCTAGGCCTACGTCTTCACCTGAATTAATCATGACTTTGTAAATGTCTTCCGCTGATAAATGGCGTTCTTTGCTATTTTCAAACAGGCTTAGGACTTTTAAGCGGGGTAGGGTGGCTTTCAAGCCGGCGTTCTTTAAATCTTTCTGATCATGCATAGTCGTTTACTCACAATTAACAATGACAGTGTTTTGGGTTGGCTGTCTACGTGGTATATTAACGCCAATTCCAACTAAAGTCATGATATGCGTTATTTCCCCATTTTACGATATCTTTTTGTCCTATCGGTAATATTATGCACGGCCTGCGGTACGGCTTTACCTACGGTAAAACCGTATAAGCTCGATGTGCAGCAAGGTAATGTAGTTACCTCCAAAATGCTGCTACAGTTGCGCCCCGGCATGACAAAATCTCAAGTGCGTTTCATTATGGGCACGCCGTTGTTGCAAGATAGTTTCCACGGCAACCGTTGGGATTATGTCTACCAATTGCGCGAAAATGGCAAAATCATTGAGCAGCGCCGAGTGATTCTCGATTTTGAAAATGAATTGTTGAAAAGTGTGCGCGGTGACGTAGTGCCAGCTGGCAGCGATAAGGCAAAGGCACCTGAAGAGACTACTAATACTGGAACACGTCTTGTAGAGCCTACCAAGCCGGAAGAAAAAGGCATGCTCGATAAATTGAAGTTCTGGGAAAAACGCAAAGCTAAAAAAGAGGCAGCCAAAATAAAGGCGGAAGAAAATGCGGCGCCTATGGCTGCGCCTACGGAATTGACTTCACCCAAGGACTCGACCTCCCCTGAATCAACTTCACCGCAGGATTCAACAGCGCCTAAAGAGGAAGCTAAACCAGAAGAGCAGAAATCTATATTAGCCATTCCAATGGAGGCTGCGCCATCTGAAGCTACGCCGCCAAAAACCGCACCAGCAGTAGCAGCGCCTGTTGAAACTAAGCCAGTTACTGAACCTATTGCTCAACCTGCATCTAAACCAGCAGCTGAAACACCTGCGACAGCAGCACCTGAGCAAGCTGCGCCTGCAGTTGCAGAGCCAGCCTCAGAGCCTAACAAAACTCCAGAATATGAACCTAGCTCCGGAATGCTTTTCGATAGAAACTTGCAATCCGCGCCTGAAGAAGTTACACCGGAGGTTAAGCCAGCGCCACCTGCACC
>JBKJOT010000093.1:0-50598 GCA_046595335.1 Methylotenera sp. | reverse complement strand
GCTTTATGGCCCTAAAGAAGGGGGCTGTGAAATGTGTAACAGCGGTTACAAAGGGCGCGTAGGTATTTATCAAGTCATGCCTATTTCGGCCGAAATGAGCCGTATCATTATGTCAAGCGGCAATGCTATCGACATAGCAGATCAAGCAAGAAGAGAAGGCGTAAATGATTTACGCCGCTCTGGAATTTTAAAAGTGATGCAAGGCCTGACCTCAATTGCAGAAGTTGAAGCCTGTACCAATGAATAATGTCATTTATAACTATCAGTTTAGGGAATCATTATGGCAGTGAATGCTAAAGCCACAAAAGAAGTGACCTACGCCTGGGAAGGGAAAGATAAAAAAGGTAAAGTCATCAAAGGGGAAATGAAAGGTTCCGGTGAATCATTTGTCAATGCTACTTTGCGCCGACAAGGGATCACTGTTACAAGGGTCAAAAAACAAAGCGGTTCAAGGACAAAGGGTTCCATCAAAGAGAAAGATATTACTTTATTTACTCGCCAACTTGCGACAATGATGAAGGCGGGGGTTCCATTATTACAAGCCTTTGACATTGTAGGCAAAGGACATAGTAATGCTGCTGTAGCTAAACTTTTAGGTGACATTAAGGCGGATGTGGAAACAGGTAGTAGTTTAAGCGCGGCTTTCCGGAAATACCCTCTTTATTTTGATGCATTATTCTGTAACTTAGTGGGCGCAGGTGAGCAAGCTGGTATTTTGGATACATTGCTGGACAGATTAGCTACTTATAAAGAAAAGATTCAAGCAATTAAGTCTAAAATTAAGTCAGCGTTATTTTATCCAATTTCAATCATCGTAGTGGCATTTATTATTACTGCCGTCATTATGATTTTTGTAATCCCGGCCTTTAAAGATCTATTTAGTAGTTTCGGTGCAGATTTACCTACTCCAACATTAGTTGTGATGGCTATCTCAGATATATTCGTCCAATGGTGGTGGGCTATATTTGGTTCAATTGGCTTTGGTGTATGGTTTTTCTTTTACACATGGAAACGTTCAACTAGCATGCAAGCGACCATGGATAGGCTGATATTAAAAGTTCCAGTATTTGGGGGGCTTATAAGAAAGGCTACCATTGCAAGATGGACGCGTACTTTATCTACAATGTTTGCGGCCGGTGTGCCATTAGTCGAAGCACTCGATTCTGTAGCAGGCGCAGCTGGGAACCGCGTGTATTATGAGGCAACCAAACGCATTCAAAGCGAAATTAGCACTGGTACTAGTTTAACTGTGGCCATGCAAAATGCGGAGGTTTTTCCTAATATGGTTTTACAAATGAGTGCCATCGGAGAAGAGTCTGGTGCATTAGACTCCATGCTGAGTAAAGTCGCTGATTTTTTTGAAGCTGAAGTTGATGATGCTGTAGAAGCTTTGTCAAGTTTAATGGAACCAATTATCATGGTAGTTTTAGGAGTGATAATTGGCGGTTTAGTAATTGCAATGTATCTTCCTATATTTAAAATGGGACAGGTGGTATAGAAAAATAAAAGATTATCCATTAAAGCTTAATTTTGATTAGCGTTTAGCCGCTACTAATGCCTTTTCAATTTCTTTATAAGGCTGGGCGCCTAACATGCGCTTACCATTTGCAAAAATTAGCGTTGGTGTACTAGTTACGCCAATATTTCTAGCCAACTCACCTACTTTTTCCAGCGGCACTTCACAATTTCCAGTGGATATAGGAAGCTGGCCCTTTAAAATCCAGTCTTGCCACGCTTTTACGCGGTTGCTAGAACACCAGATTGATCTGGATTTTGCTTCCGCATCTGGGTGCAATTGCTGTAATGGATATAAAAATGTATAAATAGTTACATCGGTAATATTTGAAAGTTCATTCTGCTCTAAGCGCTTGCAATAAGGGCAATCAACATCTGAAAATACTACTAACTTACGGCTGCCATTACCCTTAACGACTTTAATCGCTTGCTCTAAGGGCAGACTATTAAAATCCACCTTTGTTAGCTCTTCTAACCTTTCGCCGGTAATATCTTTTTTAGTTTTAGGGTCTACCAAATGCCCTTCAGCAATTAAAAAGCTCATTTTTTCATCGGTATAAAGTATCTGGCCACCCATAAATACTTCATAAAGGCCGCTGTAATTCGTTTTGGTAACGCTATCTACTTTAAACTTCGGGTAAGCGGCTTCTACCGCTTTTTTAACGCTGACTTCATCTGCCATTGCATGAGATGCAAAAAGGGACAAGACTGCGATACCGATTAACTTTTTAAACATGACTTTCCTTATGGTAATAACTTTGGCTTCGCACATAACAGCGAACAATTAATTGATTGAATGTTACAGCTTAAAGCGAAATAGCATTACTCACCAATAGTTTTTTAATTTGCATACTATTAGTCATCAGCAATCCTTGGTTCCTTGCTTTTTTGATTGTGTCACTTTGGCTTCCAAATAACTTGAAAAGTCCATCAGTGAGCAACATCATCTTGCAGACATCGTCTTTACGTTTGCGTTCATAGCCACGCAATAAATGACGATCATTAATAGTTTGCAAAGTACGTTTCTTCTCTAATGCGTCCACAAAATCAATTACATCTCTGAAGCCTAGATTCATACCCTGACCTGCCATGGGATGTAGCTGATGGGCGGCGTCTCCGATGAATACGACACTCTCTTGCACTATGCTTGCTGTTTTCTGCATCGCAAGGGGAAAAGAAGATGGTGCTGTAATTAACTCCAAATCCCCTAAACAATGCATACCGGTTTTCGTTACCTCTTGCGTGAAAACATCTTCCGCTAATTCTAAAAGTTTTTGTCCATACTCATTGGATACTGACCATACGATGGATATATTGTTTTCCGGAAGAGGCAGCCAAGCAAGAATACTGTTTTTGTTGTCTTCATCCTTTGCAAACCATTGACGAGCGATATTAGCATGCGCTTTACTCACTTTAAAATTCGCCACGATGCCGATTTGGTCATACGTTTTTTTCTGGAGAGGGATATCCATTTGCTCGCGAACCCATGAATGAACGCCATCTGCGGCTAATAAAAGCGCGCATTCAATTGATTCACCGCTATCAAGATGCAGTATATTACCCGCACTTTTTTTACTTGTTATTAAGCTTGAACAGGTTTTTTCAAACAAGGTTTGAATTGATAAATCATTGATTCGTTTCAATAAGGCTTGGGATAGTTCGCGACCTTCAATGATAAATCCTAGAGTATCCGCGTTTGCATCTTCGGCTGTCAGCATGAGCGCTTGAGCAGTGTCATCGGACCAAATCTCCATGGCCAGAATTTGACAAATCCTTTTGGTATCAATCAATTGCCAGACATTCAATTCTTTTAGCCAGTCTATATTGCCTGGGCTAATCGCATATACTCGCTTGTCCCACGGCTCAGTTTCTAAATTAACAATCTCTTTACCGGGATATTTAGTATCAATTATAACGACATCATAGCCCGCACTTTTTAGTGCAACAGCAGCAGCCAAGCCTACTAAGCCAGCCCCGACAATTGCGATATCTGTTTTAAAGTTCGTCATCATTTTCCAAAGCTCATTTTTCCAACTAAATGCTGTTTGATGGGTTTAATCACGTCCAGCAACCCCAGGCCTGTAGCGCGCAAACCAGAAACACCTAAAATATCATTGGAAAAAACATTGACGAGAAAATCGGTAAATATTAAGCCTCCTTTAGTATCTTTTTTGCGGGTGGAGCGATAGGCTTCAAGCATTTCAGCACTTCCTAAGTCCGCCTCATCAGACTTGATAATGTATTGCGCCAATGATTCTGCATCCCGCAGCCCTACGTTAAACCCTTGACCAGCAACCGGATGCATAGTTTGCGCTGCGTTACCAATCACTACAATATGCTCCATATCAGTGGCAGATAAGTGCGACATTTTTAATGGGAAACAGATACGTTTTTCTACACTTAGGAATTTGCCAACCCTATCGCCAAATTGCTGGTGGAATTTTTCCAAAAAATCTGCATCACTGAGGGCTAACAATGGGTCTATGAATTCTTTCTTTCCTGTCCACACTAATGAAAAATCGCGCTCACCATTAGGTAATAATGCAATGGGTCCATTGCTAGTAAACCGCTCATAAGCAATATTATTATGCGTCAACTCTGCGCTTACTTTAGAGATCAATGCATTATGACCATACTCTTTAGTTACGCGCGCCAGCCCAGCCAAATCATCCAGACTTCTACCGCCATCTGCCAATACAACCAGCGCGCCACTTAAAGAATTTAATTTTCCCTGATGGTGATAAGTTACCCGAGCTTGATTTGCATCATGTTGAATGTGTTCCGCTGTGGCCTCAAATTCAAAGTTTACATTAGGATGATTAGTTAATACTTGATCAAGTGCTGCGCTCAATGCGCCATAGGACAATACGTAGCCTAGAGCCTCCTGCTTATAATCCTGGGCATGCAATAATGTGCGGCCTATACTACCTTTTTGAGATACATGGATAGTATTGATGGCGGTAGCATGTACGGCTAAATCAGTCCACAGACCTAACTTTTCTAGAATACGTCTGCTGCCGTATGACAACGCCAATGCCCTATTATCATGATAGGCGGCCCCTTGTAGGCGCGCTTCCAGTACCGTAACAGCCATACCTTGACGAGCTAGCAACAAAGCCAACACCGAACCAACCGGGCCGCCGCCTACGATAATAATGGGTGCACTCATTTATTCTACTTCTGCATTAAGGCTTCAATATCAGCAACGGTTTTAACTGCTTTTTCTGTCATCACTTCGCAACCTTCTTTTGTGACCAACACGTCGTCTTCGATACGGACACCAATATTCCAGAAGTGCTCCGGTACATTTTCAGCCGGACGAATGTAACAACCAGGTTCTACTGTCAGCGTCATGCCCGGTTCCAACATACGCCAGTTTTGGGTATTGTTTTTTTGTTTATTGCGTGATTTATTACTGTATTGATATTCACCTGCATCATGCACATCCAGCCCTAACCAATGTCCCGTTCTATGCATATAGAACTGGCGATATGTGCCGCTATCGTACACCGCTTCTTTACTGCCTTTGCATAACTTCAAATCAATGAAACCTTGAATGAGCACATCCAACGCAGCTTCATGCGGCGCATTCCAATGGTTCGCGGTATTAGCTTTTGCAATGGCAGCCATCTGTGCACTTAAAACCAACTCATACACATCTTTTTGCACTGCGCTGAATTTACCATTCACGGGGAAAGTGCGGGTGATGTCAGAGGCGTAGCCATCCAACTCACAACCCGCATCAATCAATAACAAGTCACCATCATTTAACTTGGTATTATTCGCATTGTAATGCAGGGTACAAGCATTGGCGCCACCGGCGACGATGCTTGTATAAGCCGGTGATTGTGCCCCGCTACGGTAGAACTCATGCAAAAACTCCGCTTCCACTTCATATTCCATCATATTCGGACGCGCAAACTTCATGGCACGATTATGCGCCGTCGCCGCAATGTCAGCTGAATTGCGCATAATCGCCTGTTCATAAGGCGATTTATATAAGCGCATCTCATCAATTAATTTACGTACATCAGGAATATCATCCGGTACACCTACGCCATTTCTGGCTTGGTTACGCAATGCATTCAACCAGCCAGTGATGCGCGTATCCCATGTAGCATTCTCACCTAAACTGAAAAATAGCTTGGGTTGGTTTGCTAGTAATTTTAAGACCACACTATCTAAATCGTTAATGGAGTATGCTTCATCGAAACCGAAGGTTTTGCGGGCTGCGTCAGCACCATAGCGAAACCCATCCCAGATTTCTCGATCCATATCCTTATCACGGCAAAACAGGATGCTTTTATTTTGCGGACCTGTAATAAGGACCAGCACAGAGTCTGGCTCTTTAAAACCAGTAAGGTAATAAAAATAGCTATCGAACCGGTATGGATAATGACTATCGCGATTACGCGTGACTTCCGGCGAAGTAGGAATAATGGCCACACCTTCACCCATTGTTTGCATTAACTTATTGCGGCGTTGCTGGAATTCGCTGATATCAAATTTAGCAGTGTGATGAGTCATTCGATGTGCTTTGTTGTTTTATTTAATAGTTTTTCGTTTAACTCTTGTAAGCGCTCTGGCGTTCCGATGTCCCGCCATTCGCCCTGGTAATGCTGGGCAGTTAATCGCTCATGTACTATAGCAGCCTTCAGTAATGGCGCTAATTTCGCGGCTTCGCCGGGCACTATTTCTGCAAACAGATCAGGATGATAAACTCCCACGCCAGAGAAAGTCAGCTTATTTTCCCCACCTAGCTGTAACCGGCCGGCCGAATAAGCAAAATCCCCATTGGCATGTTGTGGTGGATTATTGACCATGACCAAATGCGCTAAGTTAGGCGTTTGCAGTTTAAGTAATTCAAAATTCATCTCGGTATAAATATCGCCATTGACCACTAAAAAGGCATCCTGACCTAATAAATGCAATGCATTAGCAATACCGCCGGCTGTTTCCAAAGCGGTTTCTTCTGGCGAATACTCAATGGACAACCCCCATTGCTGGCCGTTCCCTAAAGTGTGCTTGATCTGCTCGCCTAAATAGGCATGGTTAATGACCACTTCATTAAACCCAGCGGCGGCCAAGCTTTCCAGATGCCATCCAATGAGCGGCTTACCACCTACCTTCAGCAACGGCTTAGGCGTATAGTCTGTGAGTGGCCGCATACGTTCACCGCGGCCAGCAGCTAGTATCATCGCACGCATTTATTTGGTCCCTGAACTCATCATAACTTCAGGAGTTTCTTGTAATTCGCATCAGGATGATTATCCTGCCCATTCAAGCTATCCAGCAAACGCAATAATGGTCTTAATTCAACATAACGCTCACATACTTTGTGTAAGTAACGCATGACCAGTGGCATATCTTTCAAATAGCCATCTTTGCCGTCGCGGTGATAAAGTCGGGCAAAAATACCCAGCACCTTAATATGCCGTTGCGCGCCCATGTATTCAAAATCCCGATAAAACTCTGAAAAGTCCGTTGGCACTTGCAAGCCGGCTTTTCTAGCCTCCTGCCAGTAGCGCACTAACCAGTCAATGACCAATTCTTCATCCCATTCGATATAAGCATCTTTAAGCAAGGATACTAGGTCATAGGTAATGGCGCCGTAAACTGCATCCTGGAAATCCAATATGCCAGGGTTCTGACCCAATACCCCACTGCATACCATGAGGTTGCGTGAATGGTAATCACGATGCACATACACTTGGGCTTGAGCAAGAATATTACGGTTCAGCAATTCAAAGGTCTTTTTCAAAACTACTTTTTGATTATCATCCAGCACCACATTTAAATGCTTGGCAATATACCAGTCCGGAAATAATTGCATCTCGCGCGTCAACAAGGCCTCATCGTAATCAGGCAGTATGCCCTTCTTACTTGTAAGCTGCAGCTTGATTAGCGCCATATTGGCATCATGATATAAAGCCGAAGCGTTATCCTGATTGAGCTGACTCAAATAAGTAGTATCACCAAGGTCAGTCAGCAGCAGGAACCCACGTGTTAAATCCTGTGCGATGACTTTAGGTACATTCAAGCCTGTGCCGCCGAATAATTCAGCCACTTGCACAAACGGCGCACAGTTTTCCTGTGGCGGTGGCGCATCCATCGCTATCAATGTTCTATCTGATAGATGCACTCGGAAATAACGCCTGAAACTTGCATCGGCAGAAGCCGTTGTTAATGTAAAATCAGCCTGCTGAAAGTCATTTTTCAATATCGGACTTAGCCAATCATGGAGCTGCTGCTGTCTGTCATGCTGCTGTTTGTTAGGCTGTTCTTTGTTATTTAGCACTACTTAATCCCAAAATAATATGAATTTTAATAACTTAGCTTTGCTTGGCACACCAAAAAACAACTCCTCTAAATAAGTCCATAACCGAAATATCTAGTGATGTTAAATCAAGCATATATTGATTTATTGATTGCCAAAAAGCCCAATTTATGCGATTTTATCATTGATAAAATAAAACAGTTTGCCTATATACCCGTGTCTTCGATTTCTCCGTTCATTTCCTCCTACACTTCAGCGGAATTTCTATGCTGAAGAGTCGTTTCATCACAAGTTTTGCAGCTATTTTTCTAATGTTTAGTATGCGTGTGCAAGCAGATACCGAAAATATAAAAAAAGATGAAGCCGCAGACGATAGCATTACTATAGAAGGCGATAAACTGGAATTGCATTTGGATAGGGAGATGCGGTCTATTGGCAATGCATCACTTCATCGTGGTAAGCAAGATGTGTATGGCGATATCATTGATTACAATGTAGAGAACGATGAGTTGCACGTTAACGGTAATGTTCGGATAGAAGTAGGCGGCGCTACATTATCGGGTCCTGATTTACGCATGGGCCTCTCAGAAAGCATAGGCGAAATGCGCGACGCTTCTATTGTGATACTCCAACCAGTTAAGCCGGACCCTTTAAAAACTGGCAATAATGTCACCAACATCGGCTCAGGTATGGGCTATCGCCAAAGCGACAATAACTATCTGGATAGCTCAGAATTCAACTCACAAAAAGATGGCATGGAAGATACGTTAGACATTAGTTCTGTGCCTGCTTCTAGGCAATCTCGCGGGGATGCAAAAGCCATATTATTTGAAGGCCAGGATAAAAAACGTTTGATGAACGCACGTTACACTACCTGCGCAGCTGGGGTGGATGACTGGTATATCAAAGCTAAAGAACTGGAAATTAATGACTTTACCGAGTCAGGTGTTGCTAAAAACGCGTATGTGGAATTTAAGGGTGTGCCATTACTCTATACGCCATGGTTAAGTTTTTCGTTCAACAACCTACGTAAAAGCGGCTTGCTAGCACCTACTTTCGGCAGCACTAGCCGTAGCGGTTTCGAGTTGACTACACCTTTTTATTGGAACATCTCGCCTAACATGGATGCCACCTTGGCAACCAGGGTACTAAGCAAACGAGGCATCCAGCTTCAAGGCGAATTCCGCTATTTGGGCGAGACTTACTCAGGTACTGACAATATTGAATACTTACCCAATGACAATCAAAACAGCGAAAACCGTTACTACGCAAATTTAAAACATCAGCAATCCTTCGGTAATGGCTGGTCCGCGGGTTATGCGTTGGAAAAAGTATCTGATGATCAATACTTCTCAGAATTATCAACCCGCATAACTACCACTAGCCGAATCAATCTGCCGCAGCAGTTTAATGTCGATTTCAACAATGAAACTTGGGCATTTAATGCAATTGCACAAAAATTCCAGACTCTGGACGGGATTTCATATCCATATGAACGTTTGCCGCAATTAACGCTCAATGGCAATAAGGACTATGGCATGTTTAATGCCAACTTATATACGCAAGTAGTTCAATTTGAAAGAAATGCCCAAGCACCAGTTGCACCAACTGGCTCTCGATTTACCGTATACCCCAGTATCAGCCTGCCAATGTATAAATCGTATGGCTACATTACCCCTAAATTTGGCGTCCATAGCACCACTTACAACTTGAACAATATTGCCAGCAACTTAGAGTCACAAAGCCGTACCTTGCCTATTTTCAGCTTGGATAGTGGCTTGTTTTTTGACCGCGACTTCAAGATAGCAAATCGACCTTATACACAAACTTTCGAGCCAAGATTATTTTACGTCTACATTCCTAAGCATGATCAATCGAATATACCGGTATTTGATTCAAGCGATACCGACTTGAACTTTTCGACCTTATTCAATGAAAACCAGTACACCGGTAATGACCGCATCAACAATGCCAACCAGGTGAGCGTGGCCTTCACTACGCGGTTTATTGACGACACCACCGGCACACAAAGACTTTCCGCCTCCATAGGCCAGCGATATTACCTTGCAAATCAGGAAGTCACTTTGCCCGGCGCTAGCCCTAGAGATAGCAATAGCTCAGATATCATCGCCGGTATGACAGCCAACCTAAGAACCTCCTTGAATTTAGATGCTTTCTGGCAATACAATACGGATGACTCTAGTTCGGTCCGCACCACTATCACTAGCCGCTATAATCCTGAGCCGGGAAAAGCACTTAATTTGAGTTACAGTTACCGTAAAGACTCAACCTCAATTATTAATTCTGTTCCAACCCAAAATGGCATCGACCAATTCAACATTTCCGGTCAATGGCCATTGAAACCGGGCTGGTATGGTATAGGCCGATTCAATTATTCATTCCGTGAAAGCCAGATGATTGAATCCCTCGCTGGGATAGAATACGATGCCGGCTGTTGGCAAGCCCGTGGGGTAGTTCAACGTGTGACTACGGCCACTTCGGAACCTAACTATGCTTTATTCTTCCAATTAGAACTCGGTGGCTTGGCTTCAATCGGCGCGAACCCACTAAATGTTATTAAACGTAGTGTCCCAGGGTATGTCAGCTCCGGCCTGATTCCTGATAATCATCAACAACCTTACAACGAGTAATTATTTTGCGTATATTTATCCAACTTTTATTAATTACGTTTATGAGCTTTGCCCAGTTCGGCACTCAAGCTGCCGAAATATCCAAGCTCGATCGTATTGTGGCAGTAGTAGACCAAACGGTTATTACAGAACAGGAATTGGAAAACCGCATCCAGACTGTGACTGCACAATTGACCAAGCAAGGCACCGAATTACCCGATGAAAATGTACTGCGTAAACAGATTTTAGAGCGGCTGATTTCCGATACCCTGCAATTGCAATATGCAGCACAAACTGGTCTTAAAGTAGACGACAATCAGCTAGACAGGACCGTGGAACGTATTGCGGACCAGAACAAGATGTCACTGACAGAGTTTGGTGAGGCGCTAGCTAAAGATGGCATTAGCATGCGTAAATTCAGGTCTGATATCCGCAATGAAATCACCATTGCCCGTTTACGTGAGCGCGAAGTAGATAGCCGCGTGAATGTCAGTGAATCCGAAATCGATAACTTTCTGACGACTCAGGCATCTCGTAATGAAAATCAAGATGAATTCGAAATTTCGCACATCATGGTTCGCACCCCGGAAGAAGGCGCTACCGAAGATATCCAGAAAGCCAAAGCCAAGATCGATGAAGCACTCAGTCAATTGCAAGCGGGCACTAACTTTGCCAAGGTTTCAGCCAGTTATTCAGATGCGCCGAATGCTTTAGAAGGCGGCAACTTGGGTTGGAAAAGCGGCTCCCAGATGCCTACTCTATTTTTAGACGCGCTTAAAGGCATGCAAGTTGGGGATGTTTCACCTGTGTTGCGTAGTCCTAATGGCTTCCATATTTTAAAACTCACGAACAAGCGCGGTGGCAACTCACCTTTGGTGATTCAGCAAACGCATGCACGTCATATCCTCATCAAACTGTCTGAGGTTACCTCAGAAAAAGATGGTAAGACTAAAATGGATAGCATCAAGGAGCGCTTGGACAATGGGGAGAAATTCGAAGTCCTTGCCAGGCAATATTCAGAAGATGGTAGCGCCTCTAATGGTGGGGATTTAGGCTGGGTTAACCCCGGCGATACAGTCCCGCAGTTCGAAAAAGCCATGAACGAACTTAAAGACAATCAAATAAGTGAACCGGTACGCAGCCCTTTCGGCTGGCATATCATCCAAGTGCTAGAACGTCGCCAACAAGACATGAGTAAAGAGTCTGCCCGCCTGAAAGCGCGTCAGGAAATCCGTGCTAAAAAAGCCGATGAAGCTTACCAGGACTGGATACGCGAACTACGTGATCGCGCCTATGTTGAATATAGACTTGAAGATAAATTCTAAGACAGCATCCGTGACAAAATCTAAGTATTTGAAGCTAGCTTGTAAGTTAAGTACAGAGCGCGGCTTCGGAATCCTTTAGACCGCATTTTTATGAGTCACACATTACCAAACATCGCCATTACCGCGGGTGAACCGGCCGGCATTGGACCGGATCTGTGTGTGATGCTCGCGCATCAGGCTTTAGCCGCGAATATCGTAGTCATAGCAGATGCTGATATGCTCAAATCTAGGGCTCAAGCTTTAAACCTGCCTTTGCATATCAACCCATACTCATCTACTTCTTTATCCCCGCATCAAGGTAATGGTTCTTTAGTAGTATTGCATCAACCTGTTATTACACAGGTCACCGCAGGTGTGCTAAATTCCAGGAATAGCCAATATGTTTTGAATACCCTTAAAACTGCAGCAGACGGCTGTATCTCAAAGCAATTTGACGCAGTAGTGACTGCTCCAGTACATAAGGGCATTATCAACGATGCCGGTATTGCATTTAGCGGGCATACAGAGTTTTTAGCCGAGCTTACTAATACTCCGCAAGTAGTCATGATGCTGGTTGGCAGCAATCTACGAGTTGCATTAGCCACTACGCATTTAGCGCTTAAAGACGTTCCCGCCGCCATTACTCGCGAGAGTCTTGATAAAACGATTAGGATTCTACACAAGGATTTAATTGAGAAATTCGGTTTAAAAAATCCTCGTATCTTGGTTGCGGGCTTAAATCCTCATGCCGGTGAAGACGGCTATTTGGGTCGCGAAGAAATTGATGTGATCAATCCGGTACTAGAAAAATTACGTAATGAAGGCATGCAACTCATAGGCGCCTTACCCGCTGATACTTTATTCGCCAAACATCATTTAAGCAAGGCGGACGCTGTGCTTGCCATGTACCATGATCAAGGCCTGCCGGTGCTCAAATATGCAAGTTTTGGTGAAGGTGTAAACGTGACCTTGGGTCTACCTATCATTCGTACTTCAGTTGACCACGGTACAGCGCTGGACTTAGCTGGCAAAGGCAATATAGAAATCGGCAGCATGATAGCTGCTATTAACCTGGCAATCACATTGGCAAACAACAAAACTGCTCCACATTAGGCTCAAAACATTAAGTCCAAATAAATGAAACATATCGCAAAAAAACGCTTCGGCCAAAACTTTCTAACTGACCAAAGTGTGATCAATAGCTTGGTAGATGCGATCTCTCCTAAAATTGACGATTTAATGGTAGAAATCGGACCTGGTTTAGGCGCTTTAACCAAACCCTTGCTTAAGCGATTGAACCTGCTTCATGTGGTAGAAGTAGACCGCGACATTATTAGCTGGATGCAAAATGAGTATGCCAAGAATGCCATTCAAATTCACAATGCCGATGCTCTAAAGTTTGACTTTTCTAGCTTAGGTGAAAATTTAAGGGTAACAGGCAATCTTCCTTATAACATTTCCACACCTATACTTTTCCATCTGCTGGACAATATTGCTCACATCACCGACATGCATTTCATGCTACAAAAAGAAGTGGTGGAACGTATGGTCGCAGAGCCTTCTACTGCCGCTTATGGCCGTTTAAGTGTAATGCTGCAATATCGCCTGCAAATGGAATACCTTTTTACCGTACCGCCCGAAGCATTCGACCCGGCACCAAAGGTTGAATCCGCTTTTGTACGCTGCGTACCACATGCATCACTGCCTTACGTGGCCCATGACGAAAAATTATTCTCCCAAGTGGTCCTTGCCGCTTTCGGCCAACGCCGTAAAACGCTACGAAATACCCTCAAAAACATACTAAACGACGCTGGCTTCATTGAGCTAGGAATAGACTCACAGTTGCGTGCTGAGAACCTGCATGTATCTGACTTTGTGGCAATTACTAACTACCTGTCTAACAATCTGTCACAAAGTGCCTGATGTCATTAGGGCTGATATAATTCGATCTTAAATTTTAATTCACCTATAGGATCACTATCTTGAGAATCATTCTTTTGGGCGCGCCCGGCGCAGGCAAAGGCACACAAGCCACTTTCATCAAAGAAAAATTTAATATTCCGCAAATCTCTACCGGTGACATGCTGCGTGCTGCGGTTAAAGCCGGCACTCCGTTAGGCCTGGAAGCCAAAAGCTACATGGATAGCGGTGGTTTAGTACCTGATGAAGTGATTATTGGTTTGGTGAGTGAGCGGATCAAAGAGGCGGACTGTGCTAATGGCTTCTTATTCGATGGTTTCCCACGCACCATTCCGCAGGCAGAAGCCATGAAAGAAGCTGGTGTAGGTATTGATTATGTCGTAGAAATCGACGTTCCAGATGTAGCTATTGTTGAACGCATGAGTGGCCGCCGTAGCCATCCGGCTTCCGGACGCACTTATCATGTGAAATTCAATCCACCTAAGGTTGCAGGTAAGGATGATGAAACGGGTGAAGAGTTAGTACAACGTGTGGATGACCATGAAGATACAGTGAAAAAACGCTTAGAGGTGTATCACAGCCAAACTAAGCCACTAGTGAAATACTATGTGGATTGGGCACGAAGCGGTGTTGCTGGCGCACCTAAGCATGTGTTTGTGAATGGTATTGGCGAGATGGAAACGATTAAGAACAATATCTTCTCCGCTCTAGCTTAATTATCCAAAAGTCTTTCCAAAGCCCCATTAAAGAAATTTTTTGGGGCTTTATTTATTTCTTAATCAAAACCATTGAGTTAGTATAGAAGTATTAATTGATATAGTGGAAGGGCAATTCTCATGGCTACTGGCACCGTTAAATTACACCGTGTTCTTACTGCCCCTGCAGAAAGAATTTACCGCGCATTTCTTGATGCTGATGCTATGGCTAAATGGTTGCCGCCGCATGGGTTCACCGGCAAAGTGCATGAACTGGATGCTAAAGTAGGCGGCACATACCAGATGTCGTTCACTAACCTCTCTACCGGCCATAGTCATTCTTTTGGCGGTAAATATCTAGAGTTGGTACCAAACGAGCGCATTCGCCATACCGATATATTCGACGACCCTAACCTGCCCGGTGAAATGCAGACAACTATTACTCTTAAACAGGTATTTTGCGGTACCGAGTTAAGCATCGTGCAAGAGGGTATTCCTGAAATGATTCCGACTGAAGCTTGTTACCTGGGTTGGCAGGAGTCGCTTACTTTGCTAGCACAGTTGGTACAAGCAACAGTTCCAGATCAATAGCCAGCAAGCTACCATTACGGTCTACACCGTAGTGGTTCATAGATCATATGCGATAAGCCAGTATTTGGCTTGCCCGTGAAATATACCAACTAAAGTTGGTTATTTACACGTCAAATCGCAATATTCACCTGCCAAAGGTATAATTAAACATTCTGTTTAATAATTCAAAGATCGCCCCGCCCATGCAACAGCAGTACCCATTCAAAGACATCGAACAACAAGCCCAGCAAGACTGGGAAACCAAGCAAACTTTCGCCGCTAGTGAAACCTCTGATAAGCCAAAATACTATTGCCTGTCGATGTTTCCGTACCCGTCCGGCCGCTTGCACATGGGTCATGTGCGTAACTACACCATTGGCGATGTACTAAGCCGCTTTCACAAAATGAAGGGCTTTAACGTCATGCAGCCTATGGGCTGGGATGCGTTTGGTTTACCAGCGGAAAATGCTGCAATCAAAAATGAGACCGCACCGGCAGCCTGGACTTATAGCAATATCGAACATATGAAAACCCAGCTTAAACAATTAGGTTTAGCTGTAGACTGGAACCGCGAAATTGCAACCTGTAAACCTGAATACTATAAGTGGGAACAATGGCTGTTCACCGAGTTGTTCAAAAAAGGCCTGATCTACAAAAAAACTTCTACCGTGAACTGGGATCCAGTCGACGGTACCGTACTTGCCAATGAGCAAGTGATTGATGGTCGTGGCTGGCGCAGTGGCGCGTTGGTTGAAAAACGCGATATCCCGCAGTATTTCATGAAAATCACGGCATATGCGGAAGAGTTGTTGAACGACCTCGACAAACTGGATGGCTGGCCTGAGCAAGTGAAGACCATGCAGCGCAACTGGATAGGCAAGAGCTACGGTTGCGAAGTCGAGTTTCCGATTGTCGGTCGACCTGATAATTTAAAACCGGGCAATTTAAAAGTTTACACCACTCGCCCAGATACTTTGATGGGCGCGACTTACGTGGCTGTTGCGGCTGAGCATGCATTGGCAACTTTAGCTGCACAGAATAGCCCGACTTTGGCTGACTTTATCGCAGAATGTAAACGCGGCAGTGTAGCAGAGGCTGATGTAGCCACTGCAGAGAAAAAAGGCATGGACACTGGTTTGTTTGTTACACATCCATTAAACGGTGAACAGTTACCAGTTTGGGTCGCTAACTATGTATTAGCGAGTTATGGCGAAGGTGCAGTCATGGCTGTACCTGCGCATGATGAACGTGACTTTGAGTTCGCAAAAAAATATAATCTACCAATTAAAGCCGTCATAAAAAGTACTGACAATGACGTTTTGCCAATGACGGAACATGGCATTTTGTTTGACTCCGCAGAATTTAACGGCTTGAACTTCGAGCAATCCTCAGATGCCATTTCATCTGCATTAAGTGCAAAAGACCTAGGCAAAAAACGTACACAATATCGCCTCCGTGATTGGGGTGTTTCTCGTCAGCGCTACTGGGGCTGCCCGATTCCTATCGTGCATTGTGCAAGCTGTGGTGAAGTGCCAGTACCGCTTGAGCAATTACCAGTGGTATTGCCGGAAGATGTGAAGATGGATGGCGTAGGTTCACCTATCAAAAAAGACCCGAGCTTTTACGAAACTACCTGCCCTACTTGCGGCGGTAGCGCTACACGCGAAACGGATACCTTGGATACGTTCTTCGAATCTTCATGGTATTTTGCCCGTTACGCCAGTTTTGACAGCAACACTGCCATGGTGGATAAGCGCGCAAACTATTGGTTACCTGTTGACCAATACGTAGGCGGTATTGAGCATGCGATTCTGCACTTACTTTACGCGCGTTTCTTTAACAAGCTCATGCGCGATGTCGGCTTGATTAAGAATGACGAACCGTTTACCAACTTGCTCACGCAGGGCATGGTGTTAAAAGATGGCTCTAAGATGAGTAAATCTAAAGGAAACACGGTTGACCCGCAAGAACTGATTGATACTTATGGTGCAGATACTGCGCGCCTATTCATGATGTTTGCCGCCCCACCGGAACAAAGTTTGGAATGGGCTGACAGTGGCGTGGAAGGTGCGAATCGTTTCTTGCGTCGCCTCTGGAAAGCGGTGTATGACCATGTGAACCTTGGAGAAACTTTGGGCGAAATCGCTGCTTATACATCTGGCGAACTGACTACAGAACTCAAAGCCTTACGTTTACAGCTACACCTGACGATTGAGAAAGTTGCGGATGATTATGGTCGTCGTCACAGCTTCAATACGGCCATTTCATCGGTAATGGAATTGATGAATGCATTAGCTAAAGTTGAAGGTACTGATGCTATTACAAGAAGCGTACGCCAAGAAGTTTTGCAGAATGTAGCATTGCTGCTCTCTCCTATCGTGCCGCATATCTGCCAAGCCATATGGTCAGAGCTTAAACCTAACAGCCATATTTTGGATGCCGGCTGGCCCGTTGCCGATAAAGCTGCCATGGTGCAAGATACTTTGGAATACATGATTCAGGTGAACGGCAAGCTACGTGGTAGCATCACGGTTGCAAAGACTGAAGCTAAAGATGTGCTGGAAAAACTAGCTCTAGAACAGCCTTTTGTGCAAAAATTCATTGAAGTGAATATGACAATCCGTAAAGTTATCGTAGTGCCGAATAAACTCATTAACGTGGTCGTAGGATAAGATAGTAGGGTAAATACACATGCTAAACGCTGACGCAAATTCAATGTACCGTTACTCCATATTGCATTTCTCAAGGTACCACTTAAACCTATTGCTGGCTTTAGTGCTGGCTTTTACAGTATCGGCATGTGGCTTTCAGTTACGCGGCATTGCAGATTTACCGTTTAAAAGTATCTACATTCAAGGTGCCAACCTCACCCTTAAAAAAGATCTTATTCTGCAATTAAAAACCAATAATATAAAAATACAGGATTCCGCTGAAAGTGCTGAATTCGTGTTGGAACTGATTAATGAAAGCTATGAAAAACGCATCTTGTCCTTAAGTGGTAAAGGCTTAGTGCGTGAATTCGAACTGGATTACAAGGTTAACTTCAGGACACGGACGGTTGAAAACCCGATATGGAGCCAAGTACAAACCGTGCAAACACGCCGTGATTTCTCATACAACGACAATGCGCTGTTAGGTAAGGCGGAAGAAGAAGCTGGCTTAAATCTGGACATGCGTAAGGATGTGACGCGAGAAATCATGCGTCGCTTAACGGCTGCTCGAGCAGCACCGTAATAAGTCCCTGTAAATGCGTTTACCTCAAGCCCAACTTGAACCGCATCTTGGTAAAGGTTTACAAGCCCTCTACGTATTGGTAGGTGATGAACCTCTTGCCCAGCGCGAGAGCCTAGATGCCATCCGCACTGCCGCACGTGCACAGGGCTTTGATGAGCGTGCCAGTTTAATTGTTGAACGAAATTTTAATTGGCAGCAAATCCAGAATTACGGCCTATCCATTTCCTTATTTTCCAGCCGCAGGCTTCTAGAAATCACTATCCCCTCCGGAAAACCTGGTGTTGAAGGTGGCAAGGCACTACAAGCTCTAGCAAATCAGGCGATTCCAGATACCTGTGTCGTCATTATTTTACCGGCATTAGAACGCGAGTCTAAAAGTAGCGTTTGGTTTACTGCTCTTGAAAATTCAGCAGTTACCATCACATTGAATGAAGTGGATGCAGCTAATTTACCAAAATGGATCGCGCAAAGATTAGCTGAGCAAGGTCAGCATACCAGTACCGAAACGCTGCATTTTTTGGCTCACCAGGTTGAAGGTAATTTATTGGCAGCCAACCAGGAAGTACAAAAGTTAGGCCTGCTATACCCGCAAGGTGAGCTAAGCGATGAAATCATCCGTGAAGCGGTGCTCAATGTATCACGTTACGATGCCTTTCAATTAGGCGAAGCAGTTCTGGCGGGCGATACCGCTCGTACTACACGCATATTGCAAGGCTTGCAGGACGAGGGTGAAAGCCCTGTAGCAGTAATGAACCCGCTGATGTGGGTACTGCGTCCTTTAGTGCGCGTAAAACAGGCTGAAATGCGCGGTGAAAACGTCATGAGCGCCATGACCAGCGCTCGAATCTTCGGCGATAGGCAATCGTTAGTGAAACGTGCATTAGGTAGGCTCAGCTTGCGCCAACTTGAAGCGGCACTGCAAAAGTTAGCTGATATCGATAAAACTGCTAAAGGTGTGATGCAAGGCGATGCCTGGCTGGAAATCTCCAGGCTTTGTTTCGGCCTGGCAAAAGTGCGCGCTCGCTAGCAGCCTCTTATTTAGCTCACTTACTTACGGATTAGCGTAACTATTGGCAAAAAAGTATAATCAGACAAATGGACACCCAAGTAGACATTAAACAGTATATGCAAAACATCGGTATCGAAGCGCGCAAAGCTTCGCGTGCCATGGCGAGCGCTGATACTGACACCAAAAACACCGCGCTGAATGCGATTGCGAAAGCGATTCTGCGAGAGCGTGACAGCTTGCTTGCGGCCAATAAGCTAGATTTAGATACTGCACGTGCTAATGGCTTAGATGACGCTATGCTAGACAGGCTAACATTGACCGAAAAATCCATCAACAGCATGGCGGAAGGTTTAGCGCAGATTGCAGCATTGAGCGACCCTATCGGCGAGATGACCGATTTTAAATTTCGTCCAAGTGGTATACAGATCGGCAAGATGCGAGTGCCGCTCGGCGTGATCGGCATTATCTACGAAGCACGTCCTAATGTAACGGCAGATGCAGCCGGGCTTTGCATTAAATCTGGTAATGCAGCGATTTTACGTGGCGGTTCTGAAGCGATTAATTGTAACCAAGCGCTGGCAAAACTAGTGCATGAAGGCCTAGCTGAGGCTGGTTTACCTGAAACAGCCATCCAGGTTGTGGAAATCACAGACCGCGCGGCGGTGGGTGAACTGATCATCATGAAGCAATACGTGGATGTAATTGTGCCACGCGGCGGCAAAGGCTTGATCGAACGTATCTCTAACGATGCACGTATCCCTGTTATCAAACACTTGGATGGTAATTGCCATGTGTACGTGGATGAAGAAGCGGATTTTACCAAAGCATTAAACATACTTGAAAACAGTAAAACACAGCGCTTAGGTACTTGTAATACAGCTGAGTCGTTATTGATTGCCCGCTCAGTAGCAAAAGATATGCTGCCGAAACTGGCAGACATGCTGACCTCTCATGGGATTGAGATTCGCGGCTGTGCTGAAACATTAGCCTTGGTAAAACAGGCTATTCCAGCTACAAAAGAAGATTATTATACCGAGTACTTGGACGCGATTATTTCGTGCAAAGTGATCGATGGGCTAGATGAAGCGATTGAGCATATCAACCAGCATTCTTCGCAGCATACCGAGGCGATTGTAACGGAAAACTATACCAAGGCACGTCGATTCTTACGTGAGATAGATTCCAGCAGCGTCATGGTCAATGCTTCAACACGCTTTGCTGATGGCTTTGAATATGGCCTGGGCGCTGAAATTGGTATTTCAACTGATAAGCTGCATGCACGCGGACCTGTAGGTTTGGAAGGCCTAACTTCTCTCAAATATGTAGTGCTTGGTGACGGTCACGTTAGATCTTAGGGTTTAGATTGCGCACCATTGGCCTACTTGGCGGCACCTTTGACCCTATCCACTTCGGCCACCTGCATATGGCACAAGAATTGGCTGAAGCTTTAAAGCTGGACGAAATTCGCTTTATTCCTGCTGCTACACCTCCTCATAAAGCTACGCCATCAGTCAGCGCCTCAAACCGGGCTGCTATGGTACGTCTGGCAATTAGTAACAACCCTTTGTTCAGCCTTGATGACCGTGAGTTAAGCAGAAGCGGAGCTTCTTACACTGTGGACACTTTGCAAAGCCTGCGTGATGAATTGGGTCAAAATACTAGCCTAGTATTGCTGATGGGCAGTGACGCCTTTACCAAACTCAATACCTGGCATCGCTGGGAGTCGTTAATTGAGTTTTGTCATATTGCCCTAGTAAATAGACCCCAAGCACAAAGACCAGTGAACATTACTACCCAGAATGAGTCTTTTCCTAAAGAACTCGAAACTTTTCTGCAGTATCATTATGCCGAAAACAGCAAGGACCTTTTGATTGAGCCTGCTGGCTTAGTCACAATGCAGCATATCACCGCATTAGATATCTCTGCTACACAGATCCGTACCTCATTGCAGCAGAAGCAATCCGTACGTTACCTTATGCCGGATAATGTCATCGATTATATTGAAGCGCAGGGCTTATACACGGCTTAAGTGAAAATAATTAAATGATGTTAAAACAGAAAAAATCATGCAGTAAATTTATACGGCATGCAATATATGAAAATCCGGTTAAGACCCTGCCGCTGCCGTGACTCTACAAGAACCCTTTGCAGAGCTGGCTAATTAATTAGCCTATCGACCAACCATTGAATTTAACGTCGCCTTGCCAAGGCACTACACTTAAGCAAGGTGCAGCGATACGCTGCTGCAGACTTTCTAAGTTCTCTTCAAACATTGCCATGTCAGGATCTACCTGGTTAGCAACCCAGCCGACCAATTCTAAGTCTCTAGAACGAATCGCTTCTACAGTTAGTAGCGTATGGTTGATGCAACCCAATCGCATGCCTACAACCAGAATAATCGGAATATCAAGCACAAGAGCCAAGTCCGCCAGAGTCTGATTTTGGTTGATAGGAACAAGAAAGCCGCCAGCGCCTTCGACAATGACTACATCAGCCTGATCTTTCAGTTGTTGATATGCACTGTGAATGACCTCAATACTGATTTCAACATCAATCTGCTTAGCTGCGATATGCGGGGCGATAGCAGGGATAAAGCGGTAGGGATTTACTAAATCAATAGCCGCCAGTATATTGCTGACCTGCACTAATGACATCACGTCTTCATTCATAAATTCGCCCTGCGCATCCAGCTCACAACCCGAGGCGATAGGTTTCATGCCAATCGTTTTAAAGCCCTGATCTGAAAGGTGCCTGAGTAAAGCTCTACTGATATAGGTTTTACCTACATTGGTATCGGTGCCGACAACAAAATAGGATTGCGGAATTAAGCGCATGTCTATTTGCTCCTAGGCCTGAATTCGATAGGCGCCAAGCCATCCTCAAATTTTGGCTTATCCTGTCCGCGCCAGGCATGACCATAGACGACTTCAAAAGTAGCGGGCAGTTTCCCATTGCTGCGGAACTGCTCATACGCAGCTTCAAGTGTATTCAGAAAACCTCGGCCTAATAAGCCTCTGGCACGGCCATCGGTCGCGTTATGAGCGCCTATACTTTTTAAGTCACGCATCACACTTTTTACATCGTCATAAGTCAGCGTGAAACGCTCCACATCCAATACCGGTGCGCTGAACCCAGCACGGACTAGAGCATCACCAATATCATGCATATCGATGAAGCGGTTAACGCTGGTACGGTTGCTATCGCCTGCCGTCGCCTTCCTTAATTCATGCAAAGTGTCCGGACCAAATGTGCTGAACATCAGCAGGCCTTCCGGCTGCAATACACGATGGAACTCTTCAAATGCTTGATCCAAATCGTTACACCATTGAATAGCAAGGTTTGACCACACTAGCCCTATAGTAGAATCCGCTAACGGTAAACTTTCGATATCCGCACAGAGTAAAGGCTGCTCTGTGCCGCTGATCAATTGTTTAATGGTTGTAGCTAGCCCACTATTACGGGTTTTTTGCAACATTTGAAATGCAAAATCCAGAGACACCACTTGCGATCTCTTAAACCGCTTTTGCAACGCATGGCTGGCAGCACCTGTCCCACAGCCAGCGTCCAGTATGGTTCTTGGTTGTAACTTAACCAAATCCAGGCGACTTAGCATCTCGTCACGTACGAGTTTTTGTACCACTGCCGCCGCATCGTATGACTCAGCAGCACGCCCGAATGAAGCACGTACCCGTGCTTTATCGATATGGTAACTATCTATGACTCTAGCATCCATATTACGGGGTAGCAGGCTCTAAAAACTGGACTAATGCATCAACAAACTGGTCTTGATGTGACAGGAACGGTGCATGTGAAGCCCCGGCTAAGACGCGTAAATAGCCCATTGGCAAATTCTGCATCATCCAGTGCGCAGCCTGCACAGGAGCTAAGGTATCACGATCGCCATGAACCAGCAGTACCGGTTTACGAAGTTTATCTACTTCACTGCGTATATCTGTTTCAAGCAGAATCTTGAGCGCTTTATGTAAGGTTTGCGAAGTAGGCACCGGACGCTCGGAAAACTTTTTACGCAGCAATTTAACGGTAGCACGAGCATCTTTGGCCCCCATGCATTGTAAAGTGAGGAATTGCGTCATGGTGTTGTGATAATCAGAATCGACATTTTCGGCAAAGCTACTGAATACGCTAGGCGCTATACCCACCTCCCAATCCGGTTTATTCACAAAGGATGGGGTGGCGCTGACCAATACCAGCCTGCGGACTAAGTCTGGCTTATCAAGCGCAATACGCATTGCTATCAAGCTACCTAATGACCAGCCGACAATATCAGCATTCGCCGGTAGCATTTCAGAAATTTTATCCGCTAGGATATGCAGGTGATAAGGCTCTGTCGGGCGACTAAGACCCATACCAGGCAAATCAACCAAGTGCAGCGTAAACGATTTACTGAGTTTTTTTACTAGAGGCTGCCATACCGCCCCAGACATGCCCCAGCCATGCAGAAGGACTAAATTCGGGCCTGTGCCGGTAGATTCGATATAAATATTGGCTGGAATAACGTTCATAGGTCACTTTCTGCTTGGTGAATTGCAGTGATCAATTGCTCGATATCTTTCAAAGAATGCGCGGCAGACAGTGATATGCGTAATCGCCCGGTTCCTACCGGCACCGTGGGGGGACGGATAGCCGGTACCAATATGCCTTTAGCCTGCAAATACTCACTCAATGCCAGCACTTCATGGTTACCGCCAACTACTAACGGTTGCACAGCTGTCTCGGATAGCATTAGCTGCCATTTAGTCGTTTTTAAATTGGCTTTAAGATAGGCAATCAGGCTTTGCAGATGCTCGCGCAAGTCATCGCCCTGCTCTATCAGACGCACAGATTCTGACAGCGTGGCAGAAAGTGCCGGCGGTGCCGGTGTTGAATATACATAGCTATTGGCTTTTTGAATCAAATACTCAATCACCACTTTTTCACCTGCCACAAACGCACCAGCCACACCGGCGGCCTTACCTAAAGTAGCCATCATAATGATGCGTGGAGATTTTATTTTAAGATGGCTTAAACTGCCTTTACCATGTTCGCCCAGCACACCAAAACCGTGCGCATCATCAATATAAAGGTAAGCGTCATATTTTTCGCAAAGCGCTAGATATTCCGTTAGCGGTGCAATATCGCCATCCATGCTGAACACTGCATCGGCAGCAATCAACTTATGTTTGGCCGTACTTTCTTTTAATAACTTTTCCAGCGAGGCTACATCATTATGTGGAAAACGGTGGAATGCGGCGCGCGAAAGATAAGCACCTTCATTGAGACATGCATGGTTTAACTTGTCCGCGAAAATCGCGTCATGGCGCCCCATCAAAGCACCAATCACGCCAATATTCGCCATATAGCCAGTAGAAAACAATAAAGCGGCCGGCATTTCGACAAACTTAGCCAAGCGCTTCTCCAGCTCATCGTGGTAGCGATGATGGCCGGTAATCAGGTTGGATGCGCCACTCCCCACGCCAGAGTCACCTGCGGCTTTTTGCATAGCCGCAATGAGCTCCGGGCGATTCGCTAAGCCTAAATAATCATTACTGCAAAACGACAAAAAGTGCTTATCGTTCGCGACAATATGCTCAGCCTGCGGCGAATCCAGCAAGCGGCGCTGGCGGAGTAACCCGTCAGCTTTTCGTTTATCGAGTTCTTGTTGTAGTGTGGCTAGCATTAGTTAGTTGCTCCGTCATTCCGACGAAACTCGGAATCTAGTGGCATTTTGAAATCCAGTGACGTAATAGTTCCAAAAGACGCTGGATTCCGAGTTTCGTCGGAATGACAAATCCTAAATCTGATTAATGCCGAGTTTGGCAAATAATTTTTTATCCGTTGCCGCTTCTGGGTTACCTGTCGTCAATAATTTCTCACCGTAGAAAATGCTGTTTGCACCCGCTAAGAAACAAAGCGCTTGAATACCTTCATACATGCTCTGGCGGCCTGCAGATAAACGGACAAAGCTTTGCGGCATAGTGATGCGCGCTGCTGCAATGGTACGCACGAATTCAATAGGGTCAAGCTCATCCGTGCCATGCAAGGGGGTGCCTTCTACTTGCGTAAGCAGATTAATAGGCACACTTTCGGGCGGGCGCTCCATGTTAGCGAGTTGCGCTAACAAACCGGCACGCTGGTTACGCGATTCACCCATACCGATAATACCGCCGCTACAAACATTAATATCTGCACTTCTTACGCGGCCTAATGTGTCTAATCTATCTTGATACGTACGTGTGGTAATGACATCGCCATAGAACTCTGGTGCAGTATCTAAATTGTGATTGTAATAGTCTAAACCTGCGTCCTTAAGTTGCTCTGCTTGGCCTTCCTTCAACATACCGAGGGTTGCACAAGTTTCTAAGCCCATCGCTTTTACTTCTGCAATCATTTTCAATACCGGCTCCAAATCGCGCTGTTTTGGGCCACGCCAGGCAGCGCCCATACAGAAACGGCTCGCTCCATTGTTTTTAGCTTCTTGTGCAGCCGCTAACACATCATCCAACTTCATCAACGGCTCAGCTTCAACGTCCGTATGGTAACGCGCTGCTTGTGGACAATAGCCGCAATCTTCAGAACAGCCACCGGTTTTGATGGAAAGCAAGGTACTAACTTGCACTGCGTTAGGATCAAAATTAGCACGATGCACCGTTTGCGCTTGATGGATTAAATCCGCAAAAGGCAGCTCAAATAATGCGACAATATTGGCAACGCTCCAGCGCTCTACTGTGTTTATATCGCATGCTTTGGTAAGATTAGCTTTGAGATTATCAGTGCTGATAACGGTTTCTACTGTTGATTCAAGCATTTGCAGCTCCCTTTTATATTGCACACGTGTTGAATATATGTGTACTAACTTGATTTATATAGAGATTATACCTTGTCAATGAAATTCATCACAAGTATTAAACAATAGATTAAATATTAATCAAATGTTTTTAAACCGATTTCTTAAACAATATTGCACCTTATGCGCTAGCTATGATGGCGGGCCTCTAGGTTTATGTGAGAACTGCTTGCAAGACCTGCCTTGGCATACCACTCATCAATGCCCGCAATGCGCTTTAAACTCTGACGGCAGAACGTGTGGTGGTTGCTTGGCAGCCCCTCCCAGCTTCGACGCTACAACCGCATTGTTCACTTATGACTTTCCGCTGGACCGCCTTTTACAGCAATACAAATATAGGGGAAATTTACAGCTTGCGAATACTTTTGCCGCGATGTTGCATGAGAAGCTTCTGAAAAACCCAGGCAAAACTGACCTCATCATGCCGATGCCCATGCATGCCAAACGCTTACAGGATCGCGGCTTCAATCAAGCCCTGGAAATTGCCAAAATAGTTTCTAAACTAACTAATATTCCCTTGGATTACAACGCATGCCAGCGCATTAAATTCACTGTACCGCAAGCCAGCTTGCCGCTAAAGGAACGTAGCAAAAATATACGCGGCGTGTTCAACTGTCAAAAAGATTTATCAGGTTTAAATATCGCAATCATCGATGACGTAATGACCACAGGGGCTAGTCTGGATGAGTTTGCGAAAACCCTGAAGAAAGCCGGGGCGGAGCATGTAGAATGCTGGGTGATCGCAAGGACGCTACCTAAGTAGTAACTTAGCTAAATAATATTAAGAAAGCACAAGAATAATGATAAAAAAATTATGCTTAATCACCTTTATCTTACTTAGCATTCCCGCTATAGCCGCCCCAGATCTTGACCGTGCAATGCGCAACCACAACAACTGGGCACATGCTCGCGGGCAATACAACAACCAAGGCTATTCTGAACTTAGCCAAATCAACACTAAGAATGTGAAAGATTTAAAACTGGCGTGGACATTTAGCACTGGCGTGAATCGTGGCCATGAAGGCGCCCCATTAGTAATAGATGGCGTCATGTATGTGCATACCGCCTTCCCTAACAATATTTATGCGCTTGACCTCAATAATAACCAAAAAATACTTTGGTCGTACTTTCCTAAACAAGAGCCCATGACCCAAGCAGTGATGTGTTGCGATAACGTCAATCGCGGCTTGGCCTTTGGTAATGGCAATATTTACTTGCAGCAGAATAATGGCGTATTGGTTGCGCTTAACGCTAAAACGGGTGATATGATTTGGCAAACCCAAGTGAATGACCCAAAAACGGGCGCGACCAACACCAACGCCCCCATGGTGGTAAAAGATAAAGTGCTGACAGGTTGTGCGGGTGGGGAGTTTGGCGTGCGTTGCTTTATTGCGGCGTATTACTTAAAGGATGGCGCACTGGCCTGGAAGGCATATTCTACTGGGCCAGATGCGGAAGTGCTAATTGGTGAGGATTTCAACAAAGACAATCCGCAATATAGCGCACTCAATGTGTATGAAGATATTAACGGCGGCAATAAACAAGGTGGCTCATTTAAACGCTTACCAACTGAGCAACTAAAAATTGGTGAGGAAGAACTTGGTGTCCGCACTTGGTTAAAACCACAAGCTAACCAAGACGGTTGGCAAACAGGCGGCGGCGTAGTCACAGGCTACTTTGCTTATGATGCCAAAACCAATTTAGTCTATTACGGCACGGGCAACCCCGGCGTGTGGAACCCGGATGTGCGGCCGGGCGACAACAAATGGGCAAGCAGTGTATTCGCACGTGATGTAGATACAGGCATGGCAAAATGGGCGATGCAAACCACCCCGCATGATGAGTGGGATTATGATGCCTCCAATGAGGTGATTCTGTTTGAAAACAATCATAAGACTTACGCGACTCAAATCAATAAAAATGGCTTCATTTACACTTGGCAGGCGAGTAACGGCACGCTGATTGCCGCAGATAAAGTACACCCGTTTGTAAACTGGGCAACCAGTGTGGATTTAAAGACGGGCGTGCCTGCTAAAGATGCGAGGTATAACACGCATCAGGATTACAACGCCAAAGGAATTTGTCCGAGCACTTATGGCGCCAAAGGTATGAACCCAGCCGCATATTCCCCTAAAACTCGCATGATTTATGCACCGCTAAACCATGGATGCATGACTTATGAGCCAGTTGAGGTGAGATATAAGGCTGGGGAGCCTTGGATTGGCGAGTTCGGAATTAAATACCCAGGGCCAGATGGCGTTTGGGGTGGAATGGCCGCTTATAACCCATTGACTGGAAAAGTAGCTTGGTATGACAAAGAAAAATTTGCATCTTCTGGAGGGGCGCTAACCACAGCTTCCAATTTAGTCTTTTACAGCACGGCGAATCGTTGGTTTAAAGTTGCTAACGCAGTGAATGGTCAAGAGTTATCTAAATTCCAAATGGGTTCAGGTACTATTGGCAATATCTTTTCCTATCAACATAAAGGCAAACAGTACGTAGGCGTTTTGTCAGGGATTGGCGGTATTTTAACCAGTAGTAATTTTTGGGGTGAACCAATTAAAGTTGCGGCACTTGATAGCGACATGTGTATTGGAGGTGGCGGCCCTGTAGAAGAAAGCAATGTTCGTACTGGTCAATTTAGTGAATACTGCAAAGGCGGCTTATTTGGAGGCGGCGCACTCAACGTCTTCAGCCTATAAACTATAATGTTTCACGTCGTCCTTTTCGAACCTGAAATTCCGCCCAACACCGGCAACATCATCCGTCTGTGTGCCAATACTGGTGTTCAGCTGCATCTTGGTTAAGCTACTTGGATTAAGCTGAGTTATACTAAGTTTTTTGTATCTTAGTATAACTTGCATTATGACCAAATTTAGTTATACTAATATTTTAATTATTTTAGTATAACAGCGCTATCTATATGATGCTTTATTCCGAGTTAAGCACAAATGCGCAAACTTCATACGCGCAACTAGTGGATGCAGCATTGTCGTCAGCACACTTTCGGTCGGTATCGGATTTGCCTGGCGCGTTCTCATACAAAATGGTTAAGGGATATAAGTATTGGTACTTTCAATATACTGAGCCTGCAGGCAAACTCAAACAGGTATTTGTCGGGCCAGATAGTGAAGCTGTTCAAGCCTTAATGATGAAGAAATCAGGCGATAGTGTATCAATGCAGCTTCAGCCCTTGGCCGCGTCATGCGTGGCATTGGGTTGCGAAGATGTACTCAACAAGCACCTAAAAGTCATTTCCAGGCTCGCTGAGTATGGCTTCTTTCAGGCAGGTGGCGTGCTCATCGGCACACATGCCTTTCAAGCTTACGGTAATCTCTTTGGTGTTAAATGGGGTGATTCCACTCGCACGCAAGATATCGATTTTGCGCATGCAGGCAAAAGCATTTCACTGGCTTTGCCATCTAACATTGTGCTGAATACCCAGAGCGCCATTGAATCGCTTGAGATGGGCTTGCTACCGATATCTGGGCTTACCGGAAAACAAGGTGCAACCTATCTAAGCCCTAAAGATCCCTCTTTCAGGCTGGATTTTCTGACGACACTGCATCGCGGATTTGAAACACCATACCTGCACCCAAGATTAGGCATTAGCTTGCAGCCATTGAAATTTATGGAGTTCTCGCTTGAACACGTACAACAAGCTGTGCTGTTTAACAAAGAAAACGCTGTGTTGGTGAATGTGCCGCATCCGGCAAGATATGCGCTACATAAACTGATTGTGTATGGAGAAAGAGAAGGTGCATATATAGTTAAATCCTCTAAAGACTTGCTGCAAGCGGCCTCTCTGATGTCACTTCTAAAAGAACGCCGTCCTTGGGATGTAACCGAAGCTTGGGAGGATTTGAAGAAGCGAGGCAGTGGCTGGATAAAACGTGTTGAGCTTGGAATAAAAGCGCTGGATAAGGCTTACCCTGAAATCGTTATTAGAGACATGCTGAAATAAAAATACTTATGTTTACCATCGTTTTATTTGAACCTGAAATACCGCCGAATACAGGCAACATTATCCGCCTGTGTGCCAACACTGGTGCGGACCTTCATTTAGTAAAACCATTAGGCTTTACATTAGAAGACAAACAATTAAAACGTGCCGGCTTGGATTATCATGAGTTCGCCAATCTAAAAGTGCATGAAAATTGGGCTGATTGCAAATCGGCACTGTCTGGCAAACGTCTATTCGCCATCACCACCAAAGGTAGCACACGCCATAGTGACATAGAATTTAAAGCAGGTGATGTATTTGTATTTGGCCCGGAAACCCGCGGCTTGCCTGAAGAGATACGTAGCGAATTTACACCAGAACACCGAGTACGTTTACCCATGCTTGCCAATAGCCGCAGCCTGAATCTATCGAACTCTGCCGCGATATTGCTATACGAAGCTTGGCGCCAAATCGGTTTTACTAACGGAGTGTAAGATAAGAGGAATTACTAATTAATGCCTTCGGCTTTTTGGTTACGTCCTAGCAAATCCATCACCGCTTCTTTAGCGCTCTTACCCGCAGAAAGCACTTGGTTTACTTGGTAAGTGATAGGCATATCAACTTTTAACTTAGCAGCCCTACGAATCACTTCTGCTGTCGTGTTCACACCCTCGGCTACATGACCTAAGCCTTGCAAAATATCTTCCAGAGATTTGCCGCTGGCTAACTGCAAGCCAACCTCCCTATTCCGTGAATATTGGCCTGTACAAGTCAAGATTAAGTCACCACTACCGGCCAAGCCCATAAAGGTTTCCGCGCTTGCACCTAGCGCCATGCCAAAGCGCGTCATTTCGGCTAAACCACGCGTAATCATGGCCGCACGTGCGTTATTGCCAAAACCCATGCCATCTGATATCCCTGCGGCAATCGCCATGACATTTTTAACTGCACCGCCGACAGAAACACCTACCACATCCGTACAGTGATAGACACGCAGGTTAGCACCGTGAATCAACAAGGCGGCTTCATTAGAGAATGCTTCATCATTCGCAGCCAGCGTCACTGCTGTCGGCAGGTTACGCACCAGCTCTGCAGCAAAACTAGGGCCTGATAAAGCACCCCATTTGTGTTCATTGCCCAATTCTTCCAAGGCTACTTCATACGGCAATTTAGCCGTTTTCGGCTCCAAGCCTTTATGTGCCCAGATGATAGGTAATTTGCAGTGTAATTTTTTTAGTGCTTGTAATATGGGGCGGAAGCCTGCGGTAGGTACCACGGAAAGAATCAGATCGGCACCATCAATCGCAACTGCAAGGTCATCTTCGACTTGCAGTTGATCATTAAATTTAAAATCACCCAAATACAAGGGATTAGCACGCGCTTTACGCATGCCGGAAACATGCCCGGCATTACGTGCCCATAACGAAACCTGGTGGCGTTGGCTAATATTCATGGCCAGCGCGGTACCCCATGCCCCCGCGCCTAATACTGCTATCTTTGCCATTAATTAAAACCCCAAGTTGTGGAAATCAGGATATAACCGGTGACGCCATCCCGATGTTTGACTTTAAGCCAGCCATTGCTGGGATTGGTATCCAGCACTTCTAGCACGACATTTTTTTCTACCGCGGCAACCACACTAGAAGCTGCATCCGCTGCCTGGCGCATCTCAGCATTATTGGCGGTAACGATCACCATACGCTTGTCGCTGAGCTGTTTAGCTTCTATCCAGCTAATACTGCCTTTTGCATCACGTACTTTTAGCCACTCACCTAAGTTCACAATCACTTCAACCGGATAATATTGGCTTAGCAGAAATATCTTCTTAGACGCCGTGGATGGTGCGTCGTACAGTACCGCTTTAGGCACCCCCACTGATCTGTATTCTAGCGCAAACGCCGTTGCCGGCATCAAAGCTAAAACCAGGATAGCTAAAATTTTCTTACAGTTAGACGACATCAGGCTAAAACGATCGGTACTTAATGTGTTGCCGGTGCTTCAGCTTGCTGTTGTTTTTGTTGTGCAAAAAGCGCCTCGAAATTGATCGGGTTCAGCAGTACCGGCTGGAAGCCAGCACGCACAACTAAATCTGAAACTGCTTCACGCGCATATGGGAACAAGATATTCGGGCAAGTAATACCAGCAATCATCTCCATGTTCTCTTCCGGTACGTTACGGATTTGGAAGATACCAGCTTGTGTGACTTCAACCAGGAATACGGTTTTGTCTTCGATTTTGGAAGTCACAGTCACTTTGATGGACACTTCAAAAACACCTTCTTCAAGCATTTGCGCAAAATTACCCAGCTCCACACCTACTTGCGGCTGGCTTCTGTCGGTAAAGATTTGTGGCGCATTAGGAATTTCCAGCGAAGCATCTTTCAGGTAGATTTTTTCAATGCTGAAGCCAGGTTGTGCTGATTGTTCAGATGCTGCTGCGTTGTTATCTTCTTGTGCCATGATTAAATTTAGCTTTCTACTTTTACTTGATATAGGTTATTGGAATATGGTTGTTAGGGAGGTTTTAAACAATTGATTATTTTAACAGACTTTACGCTGCCAGCAGAGGGTCAAGCCCACCGGCCAAATCCAGCGCGCGCAACTCGTCAAAGCCGCCGATGTGCTTGTCATTGATATAAATTTGCGGCACGGTACGGCGGCCGGTTTTCTGCATCATCTCCATACGTTGCTCCGGTTGTAGATCAACCCGAATTTTATTGATTTCTTTCACGCCTTTGCTAACGAGTAAGCGTTCTGCGTTAATACAATAAGGGCACACCGCCGTGGTGTACATCGTAATATTGGCCATTGTGTTAACTCTTTTCGCTCTCTTGGGCAATATCATCATTAGCCGCAACTTTAGGTACCGCAACTTTATGCTCTGTGACTTTATGCTCAGTGACTTGGGGCTTTGCAGCTTTTTTGCTTGCGGCTTTGGCAGTTAGGTTAACGACTGAGCCTGTCACAATCGGCAATTTAGCTCCTACCCATGCATCCAACCCGCCTTGCAGATTATGTAGTTGTGTAAATGCCGCTTTACGCAATATTTCGCAAGCTTTGCCTCCGCGTACGCCGCGCTGGCAATTCACCAAGATGCTTTTAGTCTTGTATTTTTTCAGTTCGCTTAGACGCGCTTCCAGGTCTGCTACCGGAATATGCACTGCATCGGCAATATGCCCTGTTGCAAATTCTGCCTCATCACGCACATCTAGCACTAGCGCATTGGAACGGTTAATCAAAGTCACCGCTTCACTAGGGCTTAAATTAGGCACACCGCCCACGCTTTTTTTAAGCATAGGCAAGAGCAACATTAAGCCAGAACCAATTGCTAAGCCGATCAATAAAGCGTTATTTCTAATGAATTCCACAAACATCCTTTCGGGATTAATGATTTAAATATGGTGCTAGACTGCAAATCTTCAATACTTGAAATTAGAGATGAATTTTGCATTGATTTTATAGTCAGATTTTACGTGTAAATGCGCTAAAATAGTGGCAAAGCGCATATAAAATTAAAGTAGTCTTTTAAGGCAAAAAATGATGTTACCAACGACCCCTCTAACTCCTGTATGTTTATTGATTCTTGATGGTTTCGGCTATCGCGAGGAAATTGCCGATAACGCCATTGCTCAAGCTCGCAAGCCCAATCTGGATGCGCTGTGGAATAGTATGCCGCATACACTGATCAATGCATCAGAACATTACGTGGGGTTGCCAGATGGGCAAATGGGCAACTCAGAGGTCGGGCACCTCAATATAGGTGCAGGTCGTGTCGTATTCCAAGATTTCGAACGTATTAACAATAGCATTACCAATGGCGAGTTCTATGAGCATCCGGCATTAAAACCAGCGTTGCTAAAGCTCAAAAAAAGCAATAAAGCACTGCATATCTTTGGCTTACTTTCCGATGGAGGTGTGCATAGTCACCAAGACCATATCCATGCCATGCTGGAAATGGCCGCTAACGTAGGCTTGTCCAAGGTTTATGTGCATGCGTTTCTGGATGGTCGTGACACACCGCCTATCAGCGCAAAGCCTTATATCGCCAAACTGGAAGAAAAGATCAAAGCCTTAGGCATAGGCAAAATCATATCCATCAGTGGCCGTTTTTATAGCATGGACAGGGATAAACGCTGGCCGCGCGTAGAGACTGCGTATGCGCTGATTACTGAGGGTATTGGTGAGTATACTTACCCAACTGCGTTAGAAGGCTTACAAGCTGCTTACGAGCGTGAAGAAAATGACGAATTCGTTAAAACCACGGCCATTCGTAAACAAGGCGAAGCAGCGGTTCATTTGGAAGATGGCGACCTGGTGGTCTATATGAACTTTCGCTCTGACCGGGCACGCCAGCTTACCCATGCTTTGTTAAGTGAAGAGTTCGAGGGCTTCCATCGGCGCCATGTACCGAAACTAGCCGGTTACTTTACGCTGACTATGCATGACAAAAAAGAACTCAAAGCCACTGCCATATTCCCGCCGCACGCGGTTAAGAACACCTTTGGAGAATATCTCTCGGCACAAGGTTTAACGCAATTGCGAATCGCCGAAACTGAAAAATATCCGCATGTGACATTCTTTTTTAACGGCGGCGAAGAAACCGTATTTTCTGGCGAAGACCGGATTTTGGTACCGTCACCGCAAGTAGCGACTTATGACCTGCAACCAGAAATGAGTGCTTTTGAAGTAACGGAAAAACTGGAAGAGGCGATACTCAGCAAAAAATATAACGCCATCATCTGTAATTACGCCAATGGCGATATGGTCGGGCATTCCGGCAATCTGCAAGCCGCCATCAAGGCTATTGAAACACTAGATACCTGTGTAGGCCGGGTGGTAAATGCCATGCAAAGCATAGGCGGCGAGGTGATTATTACTGCCGACCACGGCAATGCTGAGCTCATGCGCGATGTGGAAAATAACCAGCCGCATACCCAACACACCACGAACCTGGTACCGCTCACTTACATTGGCCGCAAAGCCACCATGCGAGAAGGCGGCGCGTTATCTGATCTTGCGCCAACTTTATTGCATATGATGGGTGTAGCTCAGCCCGTTGAAATGACAGGTAAGTCCCTGATTCATTTTGAATGATTGCAAATTTGCCTAAGCACGCTTCCCATAAAGCCTTCGCCTGCATCTTAACGCTGGCCTTAGCGATGCCATTTTGGGCAATAGCAGCTAAAAAAACCGAGCAATCCAAGGAGGCATTGAGCGATGTACAGCAGCGTCTGGAAGCGCTAAAAAAAGAACTGGATAATTCGCAGGAAGCGCACAAAGATGCCGCGGATGCGCTGAAAGAGAGCGAACTTGCCATCAGTGAAGCGAACAAAAAACTATACAATATCACTCAGCAGCAACAGCAAAACAAGAGGACGCTATCACAGCTTGAAGCACAATCCTTATCCGTCAATGGCACCCTTGCTGAACAGCAAAAATTACTAAGTAACCAGCTTTATGAGCAGTACATCCACGGCCAGCAAAACTATGTACAAATGATATTGCAAAGTGAAAACCCCAGTGAAATTGCGCGCGATGTGTTTTATTTCTCTTATGTAGCCAAAGCCCGTGCCGAACTTATTAATAAGATGCAGGGCAATCTAGATAGAATCAGCAAACTGAATAATGAAACGGCCAAAGCCCTTAAGGAAGTGGCGGAATTAAAACAACGCCAGATGGAAGAACGCAAAGTTTTAGAAAACCAGAAGCAGGCGAAGTCCAAGGTCGTTAAATCATTATCACAGCAGATTGCCTCACAACGCGTTGAGATCAAAAAACTGGCACGCGATGAAAAACGCTTATCACAGTTGGTTGAGCGCCTGGCTAAAATCATTCCCGCAAAATCAAAGCGCAAACTGGCTAAAAATAATCCGCCTGATAATCAAACTGAACCCGCTAAAAAGCGTAATGAAGTGGTTGCCAATAACGATGTAGTGCCTACCTATGAGCCCAATGGCGCAAGCTTTGCTACGCTGAAAGGTAAATTAAGGTTACCGGTACGTGGCGAAGTGACCAATCGCTTTGGCGCCAGCCGAGAAGATAGCGGCATTTCCTGGAAAGGCTTATTCATTAAAGCCAATGAAGGAGCAGAGGTAAAATCCGTCGCCAGTGGACAAGTGGTATTTGCAGACTGGTTACGTGGCTTTGGTAATTTGATCATCGTGGATCATGGCGAAGGTTACATGAGCCTATACGGTAACAATCAGGCGGTGCTAAAACAAGTGGGCGACCGCGTGAAAACCGGTGATGTATTAGCTTCCGTTGGCAATAGCGGTGGTAATGAAGCCAATGGGCTTTATTATGAGCTCCGACGTCAAAGCCGGCCATTTGACCCATTGAGCTGGAGCACCCTTAATTAAGGGTAAGTCTCACTGTAAGACATGGAAACAAAAAAGCACGCCTAGGCGTGCTTTTTTGTTCTTAAACTAAATTATTTCTTAGCTTCTGGTGCTGCTGGTGCTTCTGTACCAGCTGGTGCTGTAGGTGCTTCGGCAGCTGGGGCTGCTTCCGGGGCTGCAGCTGCATCAATCGTAATGCCAGGAACGCGCTCTTCCGCAGTTGGCTCATAACCGCCACCACCTGCAGGTGCAGGTGCTGCCTCAGCCGCTGGAGCAGCTGGTGCTGGTGCCGGAGTAACTGCAGGTGCGGCGGCATCTGCCGGCACTTCTGCTGGCTTTTCGCCACAACCTACCATTAATAACCCTGCGATACTTGTTACCATTAAAGAGCGTAATAACATTGACATATTTGATATCCTTATTGTGAGTGAAAAACTTGTTTGTGACTAAAGCTGATACATTTTTATAACCAGCATACTTATAAAAATACAAGTAACTGCAATATTTAAGCTGAAACTATGTTATAGCATGGACTGAATATTATTCTAGCGTAAGTTTGACACTGCGCAAGCTAAAAATCGTTCAACAAGTAAAAACATCCTTAAAAGTTAGATAATTAGCTGCAAAATAGTTCAATTAGTGAATTTATAAGGAGTTTACTGAATTATTTACTCGCCAATGATATGAAATATGATTTTTCGCTTAGCAGGAATGTGGCGATGTTCATAAAGAAAAATCCCTTGCCATTGTCCTAATGCGATTTCACCCTCAATTAGCGGGATAGACAAATGGGTTTGCGTAAGTGCAGTACGCACATGCGCCGGCATATCATCTGGCCCTTCTACTGTATGAATAAATAAAGGGTCGCCATCTGGTACCAGACGATTGAAGAACGCCTCCATATCCACCAGCACATCATGATCGTAATTTTCGTTAATCAATAAACTCGCGGAAGTATGCTGGATATAAAGCGTTAGGAGGCCGGTTTTTAAATGGTGTGATTGTGCCCATTGTCTGCTTTCTGCGGTAATATCGTAAAATTGGCGACCATGGGTATTGATAATGAGCTGATGGGTATGTTGTTGCATTTAAATTATTCACATGACCAGATATGTGGATTATAACTGACAGTTAAAAGTCGAGCACATCCTCATGCGCTACCAGATTAGTATCTGGCGAAACTACCATCTACGGTGACGATAATAAATGCTAGGCCCCCAATAGAACTGAGGACCCCAATATGGGTAGCCATAGCCATAAGGGTAGGCATTGCGTTCGCGGTCTAGCTGTCTTTCCGCATTCTTTTTCGCTCTTTCGCGCTTGTTGATTTCTTCTGCGATATTATTTCTTTGCGCGGCCTCCCTACTTTCATATATGTAATCAAGCACTTTGGGATTGACGCCCTGCTTGCTTAATTGCACCGCCTGACTTGGTGTAAGGTCATAATAAGAGTTGCTGGCCTTAATCTTTTCGATGATTTGCTCAGCAGCGACACCGTCCTTGGACATTTTAACAATTTCATCCAGACCAAGTGCAGCAGTGGGTTTAAGCATAATGCGCGCTAACTCTGCATCGGAAATACGGTCTATAGGCGGCACTTCGCTGATGCGCTCAGACTGGTTAGTTGCACATCCAGCCATAAAAATCGCAACGGATATAATTAATAAAATGATTCTGTTCATACAAAACTCCTAATATTCCTGCTAAATCAACCCTTACGCTTTACTTGCTTTTTCAGCATCGGAGATGGGTCAACAATCGTCGCGTCGTAAGGATGCACTTTAAGCGGATAGCGGTTTTGCACCTTTTTCACATAACTGCGAGTTTCGGCATAAGGGGGAATGCCGTGGTATTTATTTACCGCCCCTTCACCAGCATTGTACGCAGCTACCGCCAGCGTTACATTACCTTGAAAATATGCTAGCAACCATCGCAGGTAAGCCACGCCGCCTTTAATATTCTGGCTGGCATCGAATGCGTTTTTCACATTAAAGCGTTCTGCCGTGCCTGGAATCAGTTGCATCAAGCCCTGTGCTTGTTTATTAGACTTGGCTTTATTGGCAAAATTCGATTCCACAGAAATAATAGATAAGACCAATTTGGCATCTACTTTGTACCAGGCAGAAATCGTGTCTACCAAACCGACTACCCAGCGCTTATTTTTCGGCAGGCTGGCAATATAACGATCTATACCCGCTTCACCGGTCAGTAAAGTCTCAAAACGTGCTTTTTCCGGATCAACTTGAGCAAGTACGCAAGGGGGTAAATCAGTGTTTTTAAGTGGCACCGTCTCCAGCATTTTTTGCGCTTCATAGTGCCCTTGCGTCGCCGCGGTGGTAAAAAGTGCTGCCGCCAGATCCTGATTCTTAGGCACTCCCTGCCCCGTGGCATAGAGCATGCCTAAGCGAAACTGCGCTTCCGCACTGCCATTTCTGGAGGCTTCACAATATAGTTTAGCCGCTTGCCAATCACCTTCAATATTACGGTCATCCCGCTCTGCAGAAACTGCCTGTTCTAACAAGTTTCTGATAAATGGAGGCTCGTTGTCGAAAGTCCTTATCTCCTCATCACTAAACTTATCTTTACTGTATAGAGGAGTACTTGGCTGACCATTTAAGGGATTGATAGATTCTGCACGTGCAAAACTTACTGTCAGTAAAAGTCCAGTAAGCAATGCATTACAGAGAATCGTTTTTAGCAAGAAAATCCACCAAATTAAACCTTAGTAAATACTATCTTACCCGCCTTGGCATCAATTTTGATAGTATCTTTGGCGATAAAATTCCCAGCCAGGATTTCGCGTGCCAGCGGATTTTCTATCTCGCTCTGAATAGCGCGTTTAAGTGGACGAGCGCCATAGACCGGATCAAAGCCAGCGCTGGCGATTTCCGCAATCGCCCCCGGAGTAATCTCGGCCTGCATATCCATAGCTGCCAAGCGATTCGTCAGGTATTGCAACTGGATGCCAGCGATAGACTTCACGTTGATTTCATCCAAGCTATGGAATACCACGACTTCATCTATCCTGTTCACAAACTCAGGCCGGAAATGCGTTTTCACCTCGCCCATCACTGCCAGCTTTACTACCTGATAGTCTTGGTCAGCCATGCTTTGTATCATCTGGCTACCTAAGTTAGAGGTCATGATAATCACGGTATTCTTAAAGTCCACGGTACGGCCTTGGCCATCGGTTAGGCGACCATCATCCAGCACTTGCAACAACACATTGAATACATCCGGGTGCGCCTTTTCCACTTCATCCAGCAAGATCACCGAATAAGGTTTACGACGCACGGCCTCAGTCAGCGTACCGCCTTCTTCATAGCCCACATAGCCAGGAGGCGCACCTATCATACGTGCAACTGAATGTTTCTCCATGAACTCACTCATGTCGATGCGAATTAAATGATCTTCCGAATCAAACAGGAAACCCGCTAAAGCTTTACATAACTCAGTTTTACCCACGCCGGTTGGACCCAAAAACAAGAAACTACCGTAAGGGCGATTCGGATCACCCAAACCAGAGCGCGAACGGCGAATTGCATCCGACACCAAGCGCACGGCTTCATCCTGTCCAACCACTCTTTCATGCAGTTTAGCTTCCATGGTCAAAAGTTTTTCGCGTTCACCGGTCATCATTTTGCTAACGGGAATACCTGTAGCACGACTCACGACTTCAGCAATTTCGTCCGCGCCTACTTCGGTACGCAACATCCGGTTTTTATTCGGCAATGCAGTATCAGAATTAGACGCTTCTTTTAATTGCGCTTCCAATTGTGGCAAGTCGCCATATTGCAATTCAGAGACTTTTTGCCACTCGCCCTTACGCGTGGCTTCTTCCATCTCGAATTTCACTTTTTCGATAGCTTCCTTAATATGCGCAGAACCATGTACCTGGGCTTTTTCAGCTTTCCAGATTTCTTCTAAATCGGCATATTCTTTTTCCAATTTAAAGATTTCTTCTTCTATCAAGCTAAAACGCCTTTTACTGCCTTCATCTTTTTCGCGACGCACTGCTTCACGCTCAATTTTCAATTGAATCAAGCGGCGTTCAAGCTTATCCATGACCTCTGGTTTGGAATCGATTTCCATCTTAATGCGCGACGCGGCTTCATCGATCAGGTCAATTGCCTTATCGGGTAAGAATCTATCGGTGATGTAGCGATGGCTTAATTCAGCCGCAGCCACAATCGCCGGGTCAGTAATCTCTACGCCATGATGCAATTCATATTTCTCCTGCAAACCACGCAGGATAGCTATCGTCGCTTCTACAGTAGGCTCATCGACCAACACCTTCTGAAAACGGCGTTCCAGCGCTGCATCTTTTTCAATGTATTTGCGATACTCGTCTAAAGTAGTAGCCCCTACGCAATGTAATTCACCACGGGCCAATGCAGGTTTTAGCATATTGCCTGCATCCATTGCACCTTCGGTTTTACCAGCGCCCACCATAGTATGAATCTCATCTATGAACACAATAGTCTGGCCTTCATCTAGCGCCAATTCTTTGAGTACTGATTTCAGACGTTCTTCAAACTCACCGCGATATTTTGCGCCTGCTAATAAGGCGGCCATATCCAATGACAATACTTTTTTGCCTTTGAGCGATTCCGGCACTTCGCCATTGACGATACGCTGCGCCAAGCCCTCCACAATCGCAGTTTTACCCACGCCTGGTTCACCGATTAAAACAGGGTTGTTTTTGGTACGGCGTTGTAATACTTGGATGGCGCGGCGAATTTCGTCATCCCGACCAATAACCGGGTCAAGCTTGCCGCGTCTGGCAAGCTCGGTTAAGTCTACTGTATATTTTTTAAGTGCTTCACGATTTGATTCTGAGTCTGAGTCATTGACCTGCTCACCGCCACGTACCGCATCAATCGCCTGCTCCAGTGCAGTTTTCGATAAACCATGAGTTTTTAATATACGGCCTGTTTGGCCTTTGTCTTCAGCCAAGGCAAGTAGGAACATCTCGCTGGCGATAAAGCTATCACCGCGTTTCAAAGCCAACTTATCGGTAACATTAAGCAGATTATTCAGGTCTCGTGAAACTGAGACTTCGCCCGAGCTATCAGAGGTTTTAGCTAAAGTATCAATGGCACTGGTAAGACCTGCTTTCAAAGGCGCGAGGTGCACACCAGCGTGGGCAAGCAATGAAGCGGTACCGCCATCCTCCTGATTCAGCAAAGCCGTCAATAGATGCAAAGCTTCTATCGTTGGGCTATCGTTAGCCACGGCAATGCTTTGAGCATCATTCAATGCTTGTTGGAATTTAGTCGTTAATTTATCAAAGCGCATTTAATGCTCCCATAAGAATATTAATAAGATGGGGCTGTTAGCCGATTTTTCAACATGAAACTAAATTAGGCGGAGCACATCTTTATTACAGAACTTTTACAATTTGTTAACTCTTTTTTAATTGATATGTGATATTTGGGGGAATAGAATGGCCGCCTATGAAGTTTATGCGAAATAACCGTTGGCTACAGCAGCGCTTAGTTGCATTAGTAGCGTGCGCCTCAGTATTATTGAGCGCACTAGCCCCAACGATATCGCATGCCATGACGCCTGGAGATGTTCCGGCAGGCATGATTAAAGTGTGCAGTTCTACCGGCGATAGATTCATTCCGGCCGATTTTCTGACCGCTAGAAACAATCTCAAGGTAACGGATACCTTACCTAATAGTCGGAACAGCGAATCAAAAACAACGACCGCGTGCGCTTATTGTGACCAGCATGCCGGCTCATACACACTAATAAGCATCGTTCATTACAATTTCAATATGGCTGATTTATCCAGCCATTACTCTGAATCGTTCTATCTCCATCCGCTGTCTTATTTTCACAGCAATCCCCCAAGCTCCCGCGCTCCTCCGACTTACCTTAGCTAGTACGAATCATTAACTGATTTGTAAGGTTGGCGCCAATCTAATTGGTTGCCTCACTACATATGCTTATTGCATATCGGTTGTTGGAAATAGCTCGGCGTTTTCATTAAATTCCTCTATCCTCCGCTACAGCCCTTTGTGCTAAGCCTATGAATAATCAAGCGTAATTTATTATTTATATGGAGCAAAAGTTGTTAGCGAGCGCTTACACAACTGCGTATTCAGACGATGCTGCGACCTCAGCGGAAGCATTCATCACTGTTAAGTCCTGGGCGATTCTGGATGTTGAGGATCAATGGCAAAGCTTTAGCCAGACATTAGCAGATTCACAGGTGCAATCCAGTTTCTTACTGGATGGCCTGCGTTGCGCTGCTTGCTCTGGTATTATCGAGCAAGCATTACTGACCATGCCGGGCGTTTCAAGCGCAAGGGTAAGCATGTCCAAAAGCCGCGCACTGGTGACATGGTCTGCGGCACAAACGCGCCCTTCTGCAATATTGCATACCATCCACGCCTTAGGCTATACCGCCCTACCGGCTTCACATCGTAGCAACGAAATAGTCGCATTGAAAAAACAGCGTACAGCTTTCTGGCGCTGGATGGTGGCTGGTTTCTGTATGATGCAAGTGATGATGTACGCTGCGCCTAGCTACTTTGTACACGCTGGAGATATGACCGATGAAGCACGGCACTTGCTTAATTGGGCATCATGGATATTGAGCTTACCTGTCATCCTATTCTCAAGCAGCGCCTTCTTTAGCCAAGCCTTCCGCGATTTGAAAGCCCTACAAATCAGCATGGACCTCCCCGTTGCGCTGGGCATCGCGATTACCTTCATTGTCAGTTCTGCCGTTACATTCGAGCCGAATAGCTGGTGGGGAAGCACAGTTTATTTTGACTCTCTCACCATGTTCGTGTTCTTTCTGCTTTCAGCGCGCTTGATTGAAGCTAAGCTGCATGGCAAAACCTTAGGCTCCCTGGAAAACCTGGTGAGCCGTATCCCGGATAGCATTGAGCGGCAGAATGTGGATGGTTCTTTTTCGCGTATATTGAACACGCAATTAAAAGCCGACGATATTGTTCGCGTGCATTTGGGCGAGGCCTTCCCTGCGGATGGCAAGCTTGTCTTAGGTAACACAACTGTGGATGAATCGCTGCTAACGGGCGAAGCCACACCGATTACCAAAAAGCAACATGACCAGGTGATTGCCGGTAGTTATAACCTGGGCCATGCAGTCCACATGGTTATTCAGACGCTGGGCGAAGCGACTCAGTATGGCCAGATCGTTAATCTCATCAATCAAGCCGCCATTGAAAAACCGCGTCTATCGCAAATTGCAGACCGGGTCGCGCGGCCTTTCCTGCTGTTTGTCATATTGAGCGCTGCCCTTGCTGCCGCAATGTTATGGCATGTAGACCGCGGTCATGCACTCATGACAGCCGCCGCAGTATTGATTGTGACTTGCCCCTGTGCATTGTCACTCGCGACCCCCGCCGCCATGCTTGCTAGCGCCAGCGCCTTTGTGAAACGCGGCATCCTCATTTCACGACTGCAAGCCATTGAAGGCATCGCCAACATTGACACAGTCATTTTTGATAAAACCGGCACGTTGACCAACCATGACATTCAAGTCACTGCCATCGACTGCAAGCCTGGCATGCTCAAAGCTGATGCCCTGGCAATGGCCAAGGCACTAGCACAGCATTCTATGCACCCAGTGTCACGCTCACTTACGGGACATAAAATACAAGAGACAAGGCCTCAGCATATCTCTATAAGTAATGTAAACGAAGAGGTCGGCGCAGGTATTCAGGCCACGCTCACTGATAACAATAACCGCATTAAACTAGGTTCTGCCCGCTTCTGTGGCTTAGAAATCACCAACCCCTACGCACAGCAGGTTTATCTTGTCGATACCAATGGTTGGTTAGCGACCTTCACTTTACAAGAAAGCCTGAAAGTCCATGCTCAACAGACTATCCAAGCTCTCAAGAATTTAAGCCTGATTACAGAAATGTTGTCCGGTGACCAGTTAGCCACTGTAAGCAGTACTGCTCAAGAGATCGGGATAGACCAATTTCAGGCGGCATGTAGCCCGCAAGACAAATTAGCCCGTTTACAAGCATTAAAAGCATTGGGTAAAAAAGTGCTGATGGTAGGCGACGGACTGAATGACGGCCCTATTCTTGCCAGCGCGCATGTTTCTATGGCGATGGGTAAGGGCGTACCGCTCAGCCAAGCCCATGCAGACTATATTTTGCTCAACGGCGACATCAATCAGATCCCTCAACTGATTCAACACGCTAAAAAGACCATGCAAGTTATCAGACAGAATATCGCCTGGGCCATTGTATATAACCTCATCTGTATTCCATTGGCATTCGTAGGCGTGCTGTCGCCTTGGCTAGCTGGGCTGGGCATGGCAGCAAGTTCAACCATAGTGGTGTTGAATGCTTTGCGTTTGATTCAGTTCACAACGTCAGCAGCGCAGGCCAATACAAATAATTCAAATACCTCAATCAATTCAATTAAAGCAAAGGCTACTTAATGGATATTTTGCTCATTCTCATTCCGTTGTCAGTACTCATGGCCATTGTCGTGCTTGGTGGCTTGTGGTGGGCGATATATCAAGGCCAGTTTGAAGACATTGAAGAAGAAAGCAAGCGGATCATGGAACAGGATGAGTGAAGCTGTTTGACCTAATGAGGTTTAGAAGAAATTTTAAAAGTATTAAATGATGGGAGAGTAAAAAAATGCATTATCAAATTTTTAGATTAAAAACATCAACATTTTTAGTATCAATTAAGGACCAAAGTGATGAGTGCCAATAACACAGTACAGACTTTTTATGATGACTACGCCGTCAGGAACTTTACGGTAATGGCGGTAGTTTGGGGAGTCGTGGGCATGCTGGTAGGCGTAATCATTGCCTCGCAGCTTGCCTTCCCGGAATTGAACCTAGGTATCTCGTGGACGAGTTTTGGCCGTATTCGTCCACTGCATACTAACCTGGTGATTTTCGCCTTTGGCGGTTGTGCGCTCTATGGCACTTCTTTTTACGTGGTGCAGCGTACTTGCCAGACCACCCTGAGGTTTCCTTTGCTATCACGTTACGTGTTCTGGGGGTATCAGGCGGTCATCGTCGCGGCGATTATTTCGCTGCCTATGGGTTACACCTCTGGCAAGGAGTATGCGGAGCTTGAGTGGCCAATCGACGTACTGTTGCTGATTGTATGGGTTATGTACGCCATGGTATTTTTTGGCACAGTTGCTGCCAGAAAAGTTAAGCATATCTACGTGGCAAACTGGTTCTATGGCGCATTTATCATCGTCGTCGCGATACTGCATATTGTGAACAGTATGGAAGTACCTGCGGGCTGGATGAAATCCTACTCAGCTTATGCCGGGGTACAGGATGCGATGATTCAATGGTGGTATGGCCACAATGCGGTGGGCTTCTTCCTGACCGCTGGCTTCCTGGGCATGATGTATTACTTCGTTCCTAAGCAAGCTGAGCGTCCGATCTATTCTTACCGCTTATCTATCGTGCACTTCTGGGGGCTGATCTTTACCTATATGTGGGCGGGTTCACATCACTTGCACTATACGGCCCTACCAGATTGGACACAATCAGTCGGCATGGTGTTGTCGCTGATTCTATTAGCACCGAGCTGGGGCGGCATGATCAACGGCATGATGACCATGTCTGGCGCATGGCACAAACTGCGTGACGATCCTATCCTGCGTTTCCTGATCGTTGCCTTGTCATTCTATGGCATGAGCACCTTTGAAGGCCCGATGATGGCCATCAAAACCGTGAACGCGCTTTCACACTATACCGACTGGACCATTGGCCACGTGCATTCCGGCGCGCTTGGCTGGGTGGGCTTTATCACCATGGGTGCAATCTATTACCTGATTCCACGTTTATATGGCCAAAAACAGATGTACAGCAAAACAGCCATAGAGATTCACTTCTGGATGGCCACTATCGGCATCGTGTTATACATCACCGCCATGTGGATTTCCGGCGTAACCGAAGGCTTGATGTGGCGTGCCATGAATGATGACGGTACCTTAACTTACACCTTTGTAGAAGCAGTTAAAGCGACGCATCCGTTTTATATCATCCGCATGCTGGGCGGCCTGCTTTACTTAAGCGGCATGATCATCATGTTATGGAACGTATTAAAAACTGCATCCCTGGGGCAACCAGCACGCGCTGCCATCCCACAATTAATCCATGCTTGAGAGAACAAAATGAGCACAGAAAAAGATAACAAACAGGATAAAGAAGGCTTTTCACACGAAACCATCGAGACGAATAGTTTCCTGATGGTGGTACTGATTTTATGTGTGGTGTCATTCGGGGGATTGGTGGAAATCGTCCCGCTATTCTTTCAAAAATCCACCACGCAGCCTATCACTGGCCTTAAACCCTATAACGCATTGCAATTGGCCGGGCGGGATATCTACATTCGTGAGGGCTGCTACAACTGCCACTCACAGATGATCCGCCCATTCAAGGCTGAAACACTGCGCTATGGCCTCTACTCGGTCGCTGGTGAGTTTGTATATGACCACCCGTTCCAATGGGGTAGTAAGCGCACCGGGCCAGACCTGCATCGTGTAGGCAAGAAATACAGTGACGAATGGCACCGTATCCACTTGAACAACCCGCGCGATTTGGTACCGGAATCCGTGATGCCGGCCTACCCCTGGCTCAACGAAAATAAGGTAGATGCCATGAGTATGCCCGTGCATATGCGTGCTTTAACTAAAGTCGGCGTTCCGTATACGGAAGCTGAGATCAAGCAAGCTGCAGATGACGTCTATGACAAAACCGAGATGGAAGCGCTGATCGCTTATCTGCAAATCTTAGGAACAACGCTTAAATAAAGGGTGATTACCATGGATATTACGGATTTACGCATTATTGCTTTACTGGCTACCTTTGTGACATTCGTTGGCATTTGGGTGTGGGCCTGGTTGAAGGGTAATAAAAATAATTTTGATGAAGCGGCAAGATTGCCGTTTGAGGGAGAAGAGTAATGAGTGATTTTACCAGTGACTTTTGGTCGTATTTCATTTCATTCATCGTAATCGGCGGTATTGTCGGATGCATTGCTTTGCTACTGCTGACCAGCAAAGTGAAACAGATGAGTGAGACCGATAACACTACCGGTCACATTTTCGATGAAGATATCGTGGAGATGAATAACCCATTACCTAGATGGTGGATGTGGCTGTTCATCCTGAGTTGTACTTTCGGTATCGCTTACCTCATCGTATTTCCCGGTTTAGGTATTTATAAAGGTACTGCCGGCTGGACAAGCATCAAGCAATACGAGCAAGAAGTTGCCGAGTCTAAAAAACAGCTAGCGCCTATATACGCAAGATTCACTACCATGAAAGTCGAAGATGTTGCCAAAGATGCAAAAGCCATGGCTATTGGCGAGCGCTTGTTCATGAACAATTGCTCGATGTGTCACGGTTCTGATGCACATGGCAGCAAAGGCTTTCCTAACCTGACCGATAACGACTGGATTCATGGCGGCAGCCCAGAAAAGATCGAACAGACCATCACGCTGGGTCGCCACGGTATCATGCCGCCAATGATTGCGGCGGTAGGCAGTCAGGACGATGCGAAGAACGTAGCTAACTATGTATTGAGCTTATCCAACAGCCCGCACGATGCGAATCGCGCCAAACTAGGTAAAGAAAAATTTGCAGTTTGTGCGGCTTGCCACGGTGCTGAAGGCAAAGGCAATCAGGACATCGGCGCACCTAATCTTTCTGACAATATCTGGCTACATGGCTATGGTGAAGCGGCGATTATGGATCGTATCAACCACGGCAAAGATAATCAGATGCCGGCGCAAGGTGAACGTTTAACCAAAGAACAGATTCATGTGCTTGCATCTTATGTGTGGCGTTTTTCCAACATGCCGAATACGGTAGCTGAAGCGAAATAAGGAGTTACCGTTTTTTAACGTTGTTAAAAATGAGTATATAAATGTCCACAATAACTAAAAAACCAAGAAAGATTATCCCCATCGTCAGTGAAATGACGCAAGGTGAATACGTGTCACTGTACGAAGCGCAGCAGAAAGTTTACCCGCGCAGTACCTCAGGTTACTTTACCAACTGGCGCTGGATCATGATCTGGATCACGCAACTGGTCTTCTATGGTGCACCCTGGCTGCAATGGGGTCAGAGGCAAGCCATGCTGCTGGACATCAGCACACACAAATTTTATATTTTTGGTTTGGTACTGTATCCACAAGACCTGATTTACTTGGTGGTGATTTTGGTCATTGCAGCACTCGCCTTATTTTTATTTACTGCCGTTGCAGGACGGCTATGGTGTGGCTTCTCCTGCCCACAAACGGTTTATACGGAAATTTTCTTATGGATAGAACGCAAGATCGAGGGTGACCGCGCTGCGCGGATCAAACTGGACAGCCGGTCACTTTGTGTCGAAAAAATCTATAAGAAATGGCTTAAGCACGCTGCTTGGATAAGTTTCTCCATGTGGACTGGGTTTACCTTTCTGGGTTATTTCACGCCAATTCGCGGCTTGTTGGATGGCATTCTGCAATTTCGCCTTGGCCCTTGGGAAACCTTCTGGATCTGTTTTTACGGCCTAGCGACTTATGGCAATGCTGGGTTCCTGCGCGAGCAGGTCTGCAAATACATGTGTCCTTACGCGCGTTTTCAAAGCGCGATGTTTGATAAAGACACTTTGATCGTGACCTATGACGAGGAACGCGGCGAGCCGCGCAGCGGCCGTTCACGTAAAGTAGACGTCAAGGAAGCCGGTTTGGGCAGCTGCATCGATTGCAGCCTATGTGTACAGGTCTGCCCGGTAGGCATTGATATCCGCGATGGTTTGCAATACGAATGTATCAGCTGTGGTTTATGTGTAGATGCCTGCGATAGCATTATGGACAAGATGAATTATCCACGCGGATTGATACGTTTTTCTACCCCCAATGGCATGAGTCAGCACTGGACCAAACACGAGATCATCAAAAAGATTCTGCGGCCAAGAGTGCTGATCTACAGCGGCGTACTATTGCTGCTATGCATCGGGTTTGCCATTTCACTAAGTTTGCGGGCCTCATTCAAGGTGGATGTGATCCGTGACCGGGGCGTAATATCTCGCCTGGTGCCTGGCGGTAATGTTGAGAATGTCTATCGCCTGCAAATCACCAATGCCTCTGAGATACCCCAAACCTATGCTATTTCGATAAAAGGCCTAGCGCCGGGTTTGGAAAAACTGTTTGTGGCTTCGAAAAAAGTGTTTACTGTCAATGCCGCGGAGTCTCGCATGGTCGCAGTGAATCTGCAAATTACGGACGGTTCGATAGACAGCGGCTCGCACCCGATTGAGTTCGTGATTGAAGCAGAAAATGGCGAACGCATCTTTGAAAAATCCACCTTTTACATGTCTCGCTAGGAATAAAAATGGCTGATACCCGTACTGAATCCAAAAAAGAATTAGACAAAAAAAATACAGCATGGTGGCATTATGGTCATGCCTGGCTGGTATTTGGCGGGCCGGCTGCTGTGGTCATCGCCTGTATGATTACCATTGTTATCGCGGTAAAAGGCCAGGACCCCATCATAGACCAGGATTACTACCGTCATGGGACAGAGATTAACAAAGAGATTGCAACAGAAAATGCGGCCAGAAACTCCACCCCAAATACTAGCCAAAATGCAGCGGACACCTTAGCAGCCGAAGCAACCACTGCGCAACGCAATGCCCTGGAACCAGCCATGCGCGCCCGTAATCACGCGGCCACGGGAGTCAATTAACTTTAATGCAACTCATGGTGTCATCGGCACTCACTTACAGTGCATTGATTATGGGCTTGGCGGGCGGGCCTCATTGTGTGGCCATGTGCGGTGCGCCCTGTGTTGCGTTCACACAGTCACCGCAACGATTCGCCATTCAGCTCTACCATTTAGGCCGCCTTCTGGGCTACGCCTTATTGGGCGCCATCGCGACGCTGGGCATTACCAGCATTGCCTGGCTCTCTGATTACTCAGCGGCGCTACATCCGCTGTGGACATTCTTCCATGTATTGGTATTTTTTTGGGGATTACTCTTAGTGATCTACGCCCGTCAACCCATGTGGATAGACCGTACTGGTCGCAGTATCTGGCAGCAGGTCAAAAAACTGAGTCGTGTACAAGGCGGGTATTTTTATATCGGTATGCTGTGGGCGCTCATGCCCTGCGGCTTGCTTTATTCCGCACTGATTATCGCCTCATTCAACGCTAATCCGCTAGGCGGCGCCATCAGTATGGCAGCCTTTGCGGTCGGTTCCAGCCTGTCTTTATTCTTTGCGCCTTGGCTATGGCTAAAGCTCAAGACTAGTCTTGAGCTTTAGCCATAGCCAAGGCGCAAAGAATAAAGACA
>JBKJOT010000067.1:0-38072 GCA_046595335.1 Methylotenera sp. | reverse complement strand
CATATACGTTAAAAATAACCTTACATATTCCATTTTCTCGTATATGGATGCAGGCCAAATCTTGTCGTAATAAGTGATGACTATAAACAGTATAACACTCAAGAAACAACTAATTATTATGCCGGAAATGCGCTTGGAATAGCTGGGTATCGAGGCGTTCCAGGAATGCGCTATGTTTTAACAACCCGTAAAGACGGAGAAATTAGATTTTCTTTTCGTAATGGAAAATGTGAAGTTTTTTAGTCTCAGTTAATAAATGTAAAATTGAAATCCATGTTAAGCAAAATTTACTAATAAAATCTAACTATTGGCAGGGGGAAAGAATGTCAGACTTTTTTGAAATTGACTTTTTAGATGTAGAGTCTTCTAAAAGCGGGGATGCAATTACTGTCCGATATCAAATTAACAATATTTCTTACATTCACGTAATAGATGGTGGGTTTCAAGCTACTGGGGAAAAAGTTGTAGAGCATATTAATCAATATTACGGGAATCCCTCCTTTATTGACCGAGTAATTGTGACTCACCCAGATGGTGACCATGCTGGTGGCCTACGTGCTGTACTTGAGCACTTTACTGTAGGCGAGCTTTGGATGTTACGTCCATGGATTTATGCAGATGAGATTATTGATAGATTTACTAGATTTACTTCAGTAGAAAACTTAAAAACACGATTAAAACAAATCTATCCAAATCTAGCAGCGCTAGAGGAAATCGCAATAGAGAAAGACATTTTAATATACGAGCCATTTCAAGGGGCTAAAATAGGCGAATTCAAGGTTTTAGCTCCTTCGCGGCAACGTTACTTAGATTTAATTGTTGACTCTGAAAAAACGCCAGAGTCAGTTGTTGAAACTGAAAAATCAGCAATGGATGCATTTACTTCAATAATTGAAGAAGCGGCTAAAAAATTTATTACACTTATTAAAGCTGTATGGGGAGATGAAGTTTTTTCTCCTAATGAAACTAGTGCTGAGAATGAGATGAGTGTTGTTCAATATGCCAATATTGCCGGCAGTAAGATTTTACTAACAGGCGACGTAGGCAGAGCTGGCCTTAATGAAGCTGCCGATTTTTCTCCTAATGTTGGGTTAACCTTACCAGGTATTGACCGCTTTCAAGTTCCCCATCATGGCTCGCGTCGCAACGTATCAACTGAAATGTTAGATAGATGGCTAGGTGAACGTCTGCCTGAGGCTTCCCAAGATCGAAAATTTACAGCATTAATTAGTTCTGCTCTCAAAGATGAGCATCACCCTCGAAAATCAGTTATTAGAGCTTTAATTCATAGAGGCGCGGGAGTATTTTCTACTGAAGGTAAATCACTACGTACAGCGAGTGATAAAGCGCCAGCAAGAAATTGGACTAGTGCAAAACCCTATAGTTATCCAGATGAGCAGGAGAGCTAGATGTTAAAATTTGGATCGTTAATATGCACGTAATTGCTTAATCTTAAATTATTAAACTCGACAGATGAAACTTATGTCATGCTTTTAACCAAAGAAGAAATTCTTCAAACTCGCTTTATACCAACAAGGTTGACAATACAGCAGGAGCTATTTGGTTGCTCCGCACTCACTATTTACTATAGTATGAACAGAGCAATATCTAAAATTAAGTTTTAATAAGAAAACAACATGTCAAAACAAACCTCACAACATTACTTTACGGACGCAGTCGTCCACTTAATAACTATTAGATAAGCAGCCGGAGCACTTGTACCGTGACTTCAGTTGCCAGATTGACTATTGCTAAAGCTAGGTTCTTCCTAGATTATGCTGACAATACTGGGGCAAATGAACGAATTGCTTTCTGTAATTTCCTCGAATCTGCCATTGTATTTACTCGAAGCGTTACATTTCACCTACAAAAAGAGTTTGCGAACCAACCAGGCTTTACAGAGTGGTACGTCGAGCACAGGAAGCCTCTCGAACAAAATCGGCTTGGTCGCTTTCTGCTAGAGCAGCGTAACTACTTGTTAAAGGAAGGGCCTATTGCTACGCATCGAGTTATTGAAATGACGATGACAGGTACTGTTTCTTTATCTTGCTCTGCTACGATCACAGTAATTCGTGGCGCCCCCTGGTACAAGCGATCTATAAGAATACTTTGGCAAGACGCGACGTATCCTCTTAAAGAAAAACTTCACGCAATTCGGGAAAGAAGATTTCAAGCGAAAGTACAAAAGGAGCTCCCCCAAAGTCAGCCACAAGATATAGCACACGATGACATCTACTTCTCAAATGACGAATGGAAATCTGAGCCAGCAGTAAGCCTTGTTCGCCGCCTACTTGATGAATTGGAAACTTTCGTTCAGAAGGCGGAAAGTAAGTTTCCTGCAGCGTAGGGGTAATAGATATCGCCAAGTAACTTGGCATTAAAGTGGGACAATTAATGGCGTCCTTTAGATCGGACGTTAAATTCAAAGAGATGAATATGGAAGAATTATTAAATAATGGATGGGTTGTAGGTATTGGAGGAGGAGTTCTAAGTGGACTTATAGTCGCTTGGCTTTCAAAAATACTCTTTTCTAAAAAAGATCTTAGAGAATTAGCAATAAATATATCCTCTGCTAATAAAGAAATTCTCTATGCAATTCGGTCTGAAGTGTCAGAAAAAAGTCTACCTTCGGTTGACGTTATAGAAGCTTTAAAAAATGCCACCGCAAGAAAATACAAAATCGAGCCTGAAAGATTACATGGGACGAAGGAAATTGTTGAGGAGCTCATAAAAGAAATAATGGATTCAAGTTTTATAACTTCATCTGCCAAAAAAGAATACTGTGAATCATTAAAGACATTAATTCCGGACAAGACAGTGGAAACAGAGATGCAATCAGAAAAGCGAGAAGTTTTTGTAGCCCGAATCGAATACAAGGAAAAAATGACTTCTTTATTGTCAATGACCCTTGGCACTATAGCTGCGCTAGCGACGATGCTCTCTTTTTTCAAAAGTAGGTTCGAAACTTCATCTATAGTTGGAAAAATCGCTGAGACTATATTTCCAATGATGTTAGTTATGTTTTCAGTAGTGATTGTAATGACTGCAATGCAAGTAGCATTAAAGCTACGCCTAAAAAGGATTAGAGCAGAAAATGGAATAAAAGATGATGGAAGTACAAACAAGAGTGGTAATTAAATCTACAAGAGGTTTGTAAATTTTCCTAGATTTGAAAGATATACATGAATGTGAAGTTATTTGGAAGTTTAATCTGCGTTGTCCTTGGCTTAGTGATTGCAATATCCCAAACATTTCAAGAAAATTGGTTAAGCGCACTTTCGGCATTTATTCTTGGATCGTCAATTGGTCTCGCCATTTTGTTGGGCTTTGAAGCAACTCGAGAGTCTTTATACATACAATTCTTTTTTGCTCTTGCAGGAGTTTTAGGCGTGCTGGCAGTCTTTTTCGAACATCGTGCGTTTGAGCCAGGGCGAAGAGAGGCACATAACGATGTTCGGGATGCATTTATACAGATGCAGTTAGCATGTCCAATTATGAGTCCAAAATTAAGTAAGATTCAAGAAGAGGGAATTTTTGCTTGTGCGATTCAAGATCAAACAGAACAAATGGATGCGGTTGTAGAGTTACAGAAAGCAAAAACATTTGGCCCCACCTTAAGTCTTGTAGACTCAGCCAATGCACTTACAAAAGATGCGGATGTCGATCGGTGCGCTGAGGCATTCCATGCAGCCCGTCCACTTTGTGCGACGGCATTTTTAAGAGTGCCAGAAAGCAGCCAACGATTGCTAATGGTAAAGAAATGATGTGGCTAACTTTGTTATATAACTTTAGATAGAGGCATTGTAATTATCATGGAGATATTACAGTCATTGGTAGCACTTATTGAAGTAATTATTGGTGCAGTTTTATCTGGTATAGGTTTTTATTTAAAGCGAGATTGGTACCGTGAGTCGTATAATTTAAATTAATTTATATCACTTCAGATATCAATCCCGCCTCTAACCAACTTGCTAGGTATTGAGCTGCAGTTCTCATAGCTTGTTCTTCATCCATTTCCAATTTGGCGCAAATTTCACTGAAATTTTCTCCTCCCATTGCGAAATTAAGTGCAATGACTTCCATTTCCGTAATTTGCCTAAATTGTGAGTTGAAATTATTTCTCCAAATAAGCCATGACTGATAAGTACTATCCTGAGTTGGCTTAGGGGGCCGTTTTTCTGCTTCTAGCGCCTGCCATATTGGTATGGTGTTCCAACGAGTACGGATTATTTTGATGGCTGGTTGAAATCCAAAGCATAGCGCTCCCCAGTCTTCTGGCGGAATTGAGGAAAGGTCTTTTAGCTCTAACTCGGCCACATCGGCTGCATCAAAGGCGAGTGACAATTTCCACTCAAAGTCTGCCATCTCCGCTGCAATGGGGTGCTCCATTAATGTGACCATCAAATGCTCGCACATTTCGCTGCCATACCATCGTAAATTCCGGTAGGTTGAAGGATAGGCGGTAATATATTCGCGGGCAATTTTATTAAACAATACATCGCCCAATAAGGCTTTCAGCTGTGGATAGGCGGTGGAGAGTGCTTCAATAATGCGCAATCTATAAGCATCATGATAGATAGTTAGCCTTTGTTCTGCGCCAACTTTATTGTCGTCAACCACGGCACTTATAAAACGTGAGCCTTTTGCATCATCTAATAAATAGGCCTGGAAATCAGATTGCAGTTTGGCTAATTGGCTTACATTTAAATTACTCATGCTGCTGCCTTAAGTATATTGGCTGATAAATTACGCGCAATTTGTAACTCTTGCACTAATACATCCAATTCTGGCATTTTGTCGTCACGCTCTATCATTGTAGAAACATTACCTAGCTTGGAAATTGCATAGCTATATAGATCCCATACTGGATCTATTACAGGAGCATCGTGCGTATCAATAATATAATCACCATTATTTTGATGCCCAGCTAAATGAATTTGTTGTACGCGATGTTGCGGCACCCCGTTTATAAAGGCTTTAGCATCATAATCATGATTGTAACTACTGACGTAAATATTGTTTACGTCTAACAGCAGCAGACAATCCGCCTGCTCGCAAATAAGTGAGATGAATTCCCATTCGGTCATGCATGAATCTACATAACTGGCGTAACTGGAGACATTCTCTAGTAAAATTTGACGGCCTAGATAATCCTGTACAACATTTACTCGTTCGGCCACGTGTCGGGCTGTTTCTTCTGTGTAAGGAAGTGGCAGTAAATCGTGAATATTTTGACCATGCACCCCTGTCCAGCAGAGATGATCCGAAATCCAAGCAGGTTGAATTCTATCGGCTAGTTTTTTTAAGTCTTTTAAATAGGATTGTTCAAAAGGTGCAGTTGAGCCAATAGAAAGAGAGACACCATGCATCACTACAGGATAATTTTCTCGAATACGGTCCAAGAAATTGAGCGGCAAGCCACCTGGAATCATGTAATTTTCAGATAGTGCTTCAAACCAGTCCACATTCGGGTTGGAGTCTAAAATTTCATTGTAATGCTCGGTTCTTAAACCGAGACCAAAACCTAGTGATGGTAAATTGTTACGCATATTGATCACAAAAATTAATTCATTAATTAAAATTGAGCATGGAGATGTGCCATTTCCATGCTCAATTAATCACTAGACCAAATGGCCGCCTTTTGCGTCACAATCAGCGCCAGTTAATGCTAAGTGGCCTTGACCTTTACACTCATTCTGGCCTTTACATGCATTTGCAGCAGATTTGCAAGAACCTTGCCCTTTACAAGCGTTTGTAGCTGTTTTACACGAATTTTGTCCTTTACATGAATTGCCAGCCGTTTTGCAATCACTCGTGCCTTTACAAGAGTTTACTCCAACACAGGAACCCACAGAGCTGTTGGCGGCAGTATTGGTGGTCCCACCAGTTCCTGCACAGCCAGCTAAGATAAGAGCGGCGGCTCCAATCGCCAGCAATGCGCCACGACGGCCATTTTTTGTTTCAATAGTCATGATATTTCCTTCCGAGTTTATTATAAAAATCCACCATCTATCTTCGAATTAACGTTCTAGAAAAGCAGACGTATTTAAATACGTGAATTAACACAAAACAGATTCATCATGTGCCACACAAGGATTGGTCGTAATAGCTTTCTAGTCCTTACAGAAATTCTTTATTATTTAGAAGCGCTTAAAAATTAAAAAAGTTGTAAGTGAATTGATCTGTTTGAGACTAATCATTACGTTCAACATTTGGAATTCATTATGAAAAATTTATTTAAATGCTTATTGTTAGCATCGTGCCTCCTTTTTACCGGCATAGCATTTGCAGAATCTGCTACTTTCACGCAAGAAGGTTTCAATCAATTACAAAAAGAAGGTAAATCTATATTAGTTGAAGTTCATGCGCCTTGGTGCCCAACGTGTCGTGCACAAGCACCAGTAGTTAATATGCTACTTGCAAAGAAAGAATTCAAAAAAATAGTCGCCCTGCGTCTAGATTTTGATAGTCAAAAAGAAGAACTTAAGAAGCTTAAGGTCAACAGACAAAGTACTTTGATTGTATTCAAGGATGGTAAAGAAGTTGGGCGTAGTTTAGGCGATACAACCCCTTCTGGAATTGAAACTTTGTTACAAAAGTCATTGTAAGAAGCACAGCATGATTATCAACAGTACTACTTATTTGTTGAGCTTTTTGGCTGGAGTTTTATCGATACTATCGCCTTGTGTATTACCTTTGGTTCCTATCATTGTTGGATCAGCGCTTAATACACATCGTTTAGGACCTTATGCATTGGCGATAGGCTTGGCAATATCTTTCACAGCCATTGGGGTTTTTCTTGCAACCTTAGGAAATTCACTCGGTATTGACCCAGAGCTATTCCGGCACATTGCTGCATGGTTATTTCTTTTGTTTGGCATCATTCTTATATCTACAAGATTACAAGCTCAATTCGCAAGTTTCACCTCTGGTTTAAGCGGGTCAGGGCAAAATTTGCTTAATAAATTTTCTACAGACTCTCTATTGGGGCAATTTGGTTTGGGTCTTTTATTAGGAGTTGTATGGAGTCCCTGTGTAGGGCCTATTTTGGGCGCAACTGTAACTCTAGCTAGCCAAGGGCAACAGTTAAGTCAGGTGGTGATCATCATGGCAATATTTGGCATTGGAGCAGGGTTGCCATTAATTTTGCTTGGCATGCTATCACGCCAAGTTATGACTAATATAAGAGGAAAGCTGTTTGCTGCAGGAAAGTTCGGAAAGAAAATATTAGGAATTATTATGTTACTCATCGGGGTGATGATACTCACAGGTTTAGATAAATACCTTGAGGCAAACCTAGTTGCGATTTCTCCCGAATGGCTTGTTAACCTTACAACACACTTTTGATAAGAACTATTGCAAAACTCCTTTGAACCTAAAAAGCTTTCGTAAGCCTTGAGTTCTGGGAACGACTAATAGTCAACAATAAAATTTAAGGGATGATTATGAAACTGAATGTAATGCAAAAGATTTTGGTAGGGTATATCTTAGGGTTTGTTTTGTTATTAGCGTTTGCAATGTTAACCCTACTCAATGGTAATAAAATTGAGGCAACAACAATTACGTTGTCCCAAGAAAAAATCCCTGGCTTGATCGCTGCATCAAGTTTGGCGAGTGATGCGCAAGCACAAACGATCCAACTGTATGAACTGTATGCTACGAATAATCATGATGTTTTCCAAAAGCAGCATGATGCTTCAATGGTTGCTATGCAACATGATATAGAGATGCTCAAATCTCTAGAGGAATATAAACCTTTCGAAGTGCCGTTAGCTTTATTAAGTTCGAAACAAGTTGAGCTATCAAATAAATTTGTACAAACGATGAAACAACAGGAAGTTGATTGGGATGCTGCTAGAGTTGACTTGGCAGCTTTTAGCAAAAGCGCTGATGAGATGCGTGCCGAATTAGATAAACTTACTAAAACCGTATCTACACAAACACTTGCACGAGCAGAAACTTCTCAGAAGCTGACGGAACAATTAATTAATGTAGGTTTAGTCTTGGCAGGTTTGATATTCATAGGTGTGTTAGGGATTGCTTATTATACTCATCGTCAGGTCGCGATTCCTTTACGAGAAGTTAGCACCACATTGGCAGATATCACTTCCAGACGAGATTTGACATACCGACTTAAGCAACATAGCCAAGATGAAGTTGGAGATATTGTAGTGTCTGCCAACCATTTGCTGGATGAATTTCAAAAACTAGCTAGGACTCTGGATGGCACTGCACAGGAAGTTAATCGTACGATGAATAATCTTACTGAGTTAACAGAAGGCACGCGTGCAAATATGTCAGATAGGAACATCAAACTCAGAAATGCCACACAAGATTTTATGAAAGATATTGAAGCTTCAACTAAAGCAAATGGCGTGGCAAAGGAAATTGATATGGATCTCCATCGTGCTCAAATGAAGTTTATTCAAAGCCATTTAACTGAGATTGATGAAGGTACACAAGTTACAGATAAAAATGTTTCTGCTTTGAAAGTATCTACTTCTAAATTACAAAAGCTTGCAGAGAACATGCATAGTCAAATTCGATTGCTGAATTTTTGAATTAAGATGCGACATGGGTAATCATCCTATTTGTTCTAGGATTCGGCATATATTTTTGGAAGTAATAGAGCGCAAGATCTTGCTACGCTTCTCTTGGAAAGATTATCAACCATTTTGTGAAATATAAGTTTAAATAAATTTACAAAGATAGACCATAAGGTTTGCCTTCTAATGGAGTCATTGAGCACTACCTACTACAAATAATATTGGTTTTAAGCTCACCTATACTATAAGGCACGACGTCAGACCAGACGGTTTTGGTTTCATCAAAAGTGGAAGATTCTATAACGTTGCCTTGCCCCATATTTTTACTATAGTAATCCATGGTTAATGGTTTGAATCGCTTGTTTTTGCAATCGTGAATCTCACGCCATTTTGTTGATAACGCATCTTTGGGTTGTAAGCTGTTGTAATCGTTTAAGGTGGTGACTGTAACGGTATCCCCTACTTTTTGTAGCGTATCAAAATCCACATACATATTTCCCTCATCGTTCGTTTGAATGAGCGTCCATTCGGCAAATGCAGTAGTGGATATGCTGCTTAAAATGAATAAGATAAAAAGTTTTTTCAAAGTTCGGCTCTATTAAATGTAAGACTAAAGTTACTGCAATATTATATTCGAGTTCTATATGGCTTATTTTTAAGCCATATGTTTTGGATGTCTCTTATTTCGAATGCAACCTGGCATTCAACTGGTCAATCACTTCTGCCCAGTCAGCATCTTTTAAAATCTCTTCGCGTAAAAACGCGGCTTGAGAAAGAGTCCAGAAAGGCGCTTCTGATAGCGATAAACTGGTATCCAAATGACTGTGAGTTTTGATGAAGTTATCTATCTCTACGTCATCTGATGGTAAGCCAAGTTGTGCGAATAAATTGTTAAGCGTATGTATAGTCGGTTCCATAAAATCACCTTAATTTTGATTGCTTATTGTAAACCTTAAAGTAACATTCGTAATATGAACCCTGAAGACTTACAGAAACTAGTGACGCTTGAGATGCCTTTTGGTAAATACAAAGGTCGCGTGCTTGCAGATTTGCCGGGTAATTACCTGAACTGGTTTGCACGCAAAGGATTCCCAGCTACTGAATTAGGACGTTTGTTACAATTGATGCAGGAGATTGACCATAATGGATTATCACCATTATTAATACCACTCAGGACGCATAATTTACTCCACCAGTAGTCCAAACCGACCATAGACAATGTGTTGAGCTTAGCGCATCATTGACTGATATTTAAACCATATTTAAAGATTAGGAAATGTGATGTCTGAGCATACTTATAAATTAATCGAGCTTGTTGGGTCTTCTCCGATCAGTTCTGATGAAGCGATTAGAAATGCAATTGCCAAGGCTTCGCTTACTGTTAAGCACATGGATTGGTTCGAGTTGGTAGAAACGCGTGGTCATATCGCCGATGGTAAGGTCGCCCATTTTCAAGTCACCATTAAAATTGGTTTTAGAATAGAAGACTGATAGAGATAAACTTAATTAGCTGATTTAGAAACGTTATTCTTTACCCAGTAATCTGGCGTGTGGCCCCTGGCTTCAAACACTTGCATATCTTTACGGCTTGAAGTGGTAATGGCTTCATCGAAAGATATCTTGTTTTTTTCCGCTTCTGTTTTTGCAATGGGCTCTGCGTATTTAAGCCAGGCAGGGTTTATTTTATAACCATTGTCTTGCATGCAGGTGGCGATGACATTGGCTCTTTTACTGATGCGTTCTAGTTTTTGAAACTCGATGATAGGGGTATCTTTCGCTACGGCTCTGTCGCCGAAATCCAAGCATTTATAGCCGATTTTCTGGATTTGCTGCTGATCAGGTGTTAGCACTGTTTTGGCATCATTGCCTAGATAGTTATAAATATAGTAAGCAACAACTAAGCCTATGATGGCAAAAATTATGAGGTAAAGTTTTTTCAATTTAGTCCAATCGGCAAACTGTTAGATTTCACTTTATCCTATTTCTCACTATTTTCTCCTATTTTCTCCTATTTTTTAGGGGAGTTAAAATAATAAAACCGCCAAATGGCGGTTTTATTATTGAAGTAAAACTTATTTTTTTGCTGGCGCTACTTCTTTAGCCATAGGCGCTTTTTTATCTTTAACTACCTTTGGAGTACATGAACCACCTTTATGGTGCGGGCCAGTTCCACCAGTCAATACCTCACCTTTTGGGCAGGCCATGGCTAATGAAGAAGCAAAACCAAATGCAATAACTAAAACTAATGACAATAATTTTTTCATGATTTAATCCTATTGGTTGGTAATAAAAGCTTTACTACAGGTTCACTGTAATCCTTAAACCTTACTTCAACCTGACAAATTATTTCAGAAAATATAACTTAGTATCGATATTTCTCAAACCTTTAATAATATTATTTTGCTTTAGGATCTGGCAATAAGCGCTCATATTCACTTTTGACTACGTCATAGCATTCACACACACGTTTTTCTAACGCTGCGCGTTTCAGAATAGTAATTTCCCCGCGTTTATAGATAATCAATTCATCCTTTTGTAATGCGCCAGCCGCAAGGGTCACGCTCTCGCGCGTAACACCCAGTAATTTAGCGATAAGCGCTTGCGTAATAGATAATTTGTTTTGATCTAAACGATCACAGCTCATTAATAGCCAACGACACAATTGTTGATCAAGTGAATGGTGTTGGTTACACACGGCAGTTTGCGAGGTTTGGGCAATCAAGGCTTGTGTATAAAGTAAGGAAATATGCTGGAGCTGGCCGCCTAATGCAAATTCACGCTTCATGATTTTTCTACTAAGACGGTAACATTGGCCAGCAGATTGAACTTCTGTACTACTAGGCATACTTTCCCCGCCCATATAGATGGAAATACCAATCATGCCTTCATTACCCACAATGGCAATTTCGCTTGTTGAGCCATTTTCTAAACTATAGAGCAGGGAAACGATACCACTGGTTGGAAAGTGCAGATATTTGACATGGTCCCCTGCTTCAGAGATTGTCCAACCCAGAGGCATTTCTATAGGCTCTAAATCTGGCAATATTCGGGCATAATCATTAGCGGGTAAGCTTGCTAAAATACGGTTTTGCCGAGGGTCATCGAATTTATTGATAGGAGTAGTCATTATTATATTAATTGGAACGTTGTTATGGAGAGGTCTAATATTAAAATCAGTATACCATTAGCCAAAATGTGAAAAAACCTCCATTAATATGGAGGTTTTTTTATTAAAAAAAATTAAGCGCTAAAAAGTAAAACTTTAAAAGTTAAGGGTTGCAATGAGTGAGGCTTGATGTGAAGAGTAGTCACTGTCATTCCATTTATAATCATAAAGCGCCTTTACTGACCATGCATTGCCCTCACAATGACAATACAGCATAGTAAAGCCGGCACCCACATTGTATAGGTCCGCATCTTGTTTAATGCCGTGTGTTTTGAATGAATTGCCACCGCCAACAAATGATGCCTCTTGCTCCATGGTGGTTGAATTGAAATCATGTAACCATTTAGCATGTACTTCTGGCGACACTGCGCCATTAGAAGTTTGAATCACACGTTCCATTTTTACACCCAAGCTGGATTGTAGAAAATCATAGTTCTGGTTATCTACGTGCAAGCTAGCATCACCGCCTCCACTTTCAGTATAGCTGCCCACATTAATGCGTGAGGCTTCCAATGAAACAAGGGGCGTAATCACTGTTTCGTTCACATAAAAATGTTTACCAATAGCCGCTAACGCACTGTATTGTTGGCCGCGATAATCTGCATTTACTTTACGATCAATGCCTGGAAAACGGATGAAGCGGTTGCCATCATATTTGTTTACACCAGCTGTTAAAGCAGCTTGTACAAACCAAGGTTGCGGTGCGTACTCAAAATAACCCGTTACTTGATAAGAATCAACTTTGGTACGAGCAATAGAATTATTATCGTCTATTGTCGTATTTGTATAACCGCCAGCTAAACCTACCAGTGTTTTGTTGCCTAAAGGCATGTCGTAACCAAGCATTACACCCACTGCTTCGGTTTCATATCCATCAAAATTACGTCTGTCCTCTTGATTGCCGATACTACCAATCCCTTTACCCCACCAGTTCCCATGCTGTTTATCGCCACATTCATGCGCTTTTCTATCAAGATTCGCTTGATTAGGTATTTTATTGTTATCGCATGCTACATCACAGCAGTCATTTTGTACTTCATCCATGCGTGCCATCAAATGGTCTTCAAACATACGGGTGGATTGGCTGGCAATCCATGGTGCTGCAAGGTTGGTATTGCCAGGTGCAAGTTGTGCTAGCGCGTTATTAATTGCTGCAGTGGTAGGTAATATGGCAATAGCGTCTTGAATAGTTCTTAAATCAGTACCGGGTGCGGCGTTAATATCTAGCACCGGCGCTACCGCTAATGCACCAGGAGCGGTTACTAGTGTTGCCAACGGAGCAGCAGTTAAAAGGATATCTACATTACCTAATGTTGATTGCACACCTGTAAATGTATAACGTGGATTGTTATTAGTAACAAACACCGGTGCAGGTGCAGTGCTAGATGAGGCATCAACTATTCTATAAGTTGTACCGTTAGTCAGTGCACCAGTCACGGTAGGCACTACTGTAATGCCTGGGCCAAGAATGTTCAAATTTTGGGCGCCAGTAAAAGTTATCTTACCGAAAGTCGCATCATTTACAAACGTAGTCGCAATTGTGCCACCAGAATTTGTTGTTAATGCACCGGTAATATTTAATGTATTGATACCTAAACTAAATCCTTGTGCTTGAACCGCACCAGTGACTGCAGCATTACCTCCTACTAGATTGATTTGTTTCAAACCAGCTCCGCCACCGCCAATAGCTCCTATAACGCTACTGCCGCCATTCAAAGTGAGCGTACCAGTATTATCAGTCAGTGTAACTATCGCACTAGTAAACACTTTATTTGCACCTACGTTAATAAAACCATCACCGGCAAAAATAGTATTCGCGGCAGTAATAGCTGGGTTAAGACTACCGTTGAAATTAACAGTACCAGTTCCGCTAACATTAAACGTTGTTGTAAATACGTCACCATTAAAATTTACAGTGGTCGCATTCGCGCCAGCAGTTATAGCATTGAAGAATTGTCCGCTTGTACCAGTAAACCCGGTAACTGTTGAATTGCCAACAAAAAGAATTCTTGCCTGGTCGAAGGTGTCACTTGTAATACCACCCCCAACATCATTAAGTGCATTGATATTGATATCTGGATTGACAGTCAACAAACCAGCACCAACAGTATCTATACCAGTTGCCTGTCCAACACTATCAGCAGGGGCTACACCAAAAATATAAGGAAGGGCTATGCCAGATTCACGTGCAAAACTACTTGTTCCCCAAGCGGCAATAGCTGCAGCAACGGATACAACTATTAATTTATGTTTCATAAAATTCCCTTAAAGATGAGTGACTAAATAGATTCATAAATTATGGAGACCTAAGCATTAATCAGAAGAAGTTGCTTGATTTTTTTTAATTTTATATATCCTCTCTCTACACTATCATTTAAAAATAAATCACTCTGTGTGATACAACACTTAGTGTGAGTTATTTATTTGAGCTGACGGTGCAGTGCCACAAAGGTGGTTGTGATTTATCGATATATTCGGGTAGAACGCGTATATTGGCTAGATATAATAATTGGCTGGAAAAATTAACCGGCTGTGGGTAATTAGCATTGTGAAATTCACTGAAATGGAAAAATTGAAAACATATTTTAAAAAAACTTGGGCCAAGCTGACTGAACTCTATGGAAATAGCGTCGTTTACTTCTTGGCTTGGACTCTGGGCTTGGTTGCTGTCATAAGCGTGGTAATGCTGACATTTATTAACACGGCTGCACCCAGTAGCTTAACGATGGCATCTGGAGAAGAGGGCAGCGTTTATCAGAAATATGCCCAAAAATACCAGAAAATATTAGCGAAGCAGGGCGTCACTATTACGATTGTTCCTTCAAATGGCTCTATTGATAATCTTAATAAGCTTACGAATAACAAAGTTAAAGTGGATGTTGGCTTTGTTCTAAGTGGCGTAGCGCAAGGCATTAAGGTGGATAAGCTTAAGTCCTTAGGCAGCGTGGCTTACCAACCGATTTTCGTTTTTTATAGAGGTGAAAGCAAAGATTCAATTGCTGACTTTGCTGGACATAGGCTCAATATCGGCGAGCCTGGCAGCGGCACACAGGCTTTAGCCTTAACCATGCTGAAAGAAAATGGCATCGTACCTGGCGGCGATACCAAGTTAATAGAAACATCTAGCATTAACCCCGTGAATGATCTATTGGAAGATAAAGTCGATGCCATCTTTGTGATGGGAGATTCGGCTTCAGTGGACCTTATTAAAACCTTGGTTAAAACTCCGGGAATCAACATTTTCAATTTTATACAGGCGGATGGCTATACCAAGCGCATCAAGTATTTACATAAATTGGTGTTACCCGAAGGCGCACTTGATTTAGGGAAAAATATTCCGGTAAACGATTTAAATCTCGTTGCGCCTAGTGTGGAACTCATCGCGAGGAACGACCTGCACCCTGCACTATCAGATTTATTACTGGACGCAGCACAAGAAATACATGGCAAAGGCGGCTTATTTGTAAAAGCCGGGGAATTCCCTAATCTCAATACGCAAGAGTTTCAGGTGAGCCCTGATGCTATTCGATATTACAAATCGGGTAAAAGCTTTTTATATCGCGATTTCCCATTCTGGATTGCCAGTTTTATTAGCAGGATATTGGTCATTATTGTGCCCTTACTATTAATACTAATACCAGCGATTAAATTGGCACCTAGCGTCTACCGCTGGAAAATTCAACTGGCCATTTATCCGTTTTATAAATCATTACTCGAACTTGAAAATGAAGCATTCAGTTCGGCCTTAGACGAAATCAGACGCCAGAAAATCATGGATGATTTAGACCAGTTGGAATCTAAGTTAAGCAAAATTAAGATTCCTGCAGCGTTCGCAGATATGTTTTATGGCCTGCGCGGCCACATCAATTTTGTACGTACCCGTCTTTTAGCAGAGCAGGTGGCAGAAGATAATGTGTGAGTTCATTGTAATAACAAATGGGCAAAGTCTTCAGAAGATATGGCTTTGCTAAAGAAATAGCCCTGGCCTTCAGCGCAGTGAGAGGTTTTCAAAAAGTCCAATTGTTGCTGCGTTTCAATGCCTTCAGCAACCACCCGGTGTTTAAGGCTTAGGCCCATCGCAATAATGGCACTGACGATACTTTCACCGGTCCCATCTACAATGTCTTTCACAAACGATTGATCGATTTTTAAGGTATCAATGGGGAAATTGCGCAAATAGCTCAAGCTGGAATAACCCGTGCCAAAATCATCAACCGCGATCTGCACCCCCATGTCTTTAAGCGCATGCAGGATATGGGCTGTTTCAATGTCTTGCATGAGTCCGCTTTCCGTCAGCTCAATCTCAAGATAACGTGGGTCCAGCCCGGTATCATGCAGAATATCGCGTACACCCGCTAGAAAATCTTTATTTTGTAACTCACTTGCCGATACATTAACGGCAATTTGCTTGAGCTCAATGCCGGCTTTTATCCAGGCCTGAGTTTGACGACATGCCTCGTGTAATACCCAATGACCAATGGGCAACATAATGCCGCAGTCTTCAGCGATATTTACAAAGTCCATAGGCGCGATAAGTACATCGTCAAATCTTTGCCAGCGCAATAGTGCTTCTGCACCGGTAATCTGACCCGTCACAAGATTTACCTTAGGTTGATAATGTAGAATAAATTCATCATATTTAACAGCATGGTACAAGGCCTGTTCCATGGACTGTCTTGCAACGGCTCGTAGATTCATATCGGGTGTAAACATCAAGTACTGGTTGCGGCCCCTTTTCTTGGCTTGATACATGGCGGTATCTGCATCTCTCACCAATGTTTCGACATTCATAGAGCTTTCAGGATAAAGGCTGATGCCGATGCTCATGGTGATATGCAGGGAGTGACCGCTAATCTGGTGGGGAGTGGAGGTCATTGCCTGGTTTAGCTTTTCTGCAATCCGCGCCGCATCCTGGGCATCTTGCACTTCACTCAGTAAGACGACGAACTCATCCCCGCCGTAGCGACACACCGTATCAGATAAGCGAACACACGAGAGTAAGCGCTTAGCCACAGATTGCAACAACTCATCGCCAATGGTATGGCCTAAAGAGTCGTTAATATTTTTGAAATGATCTAGATCAAGAAAAATGAGGGCTACTTGGTGGCCGTAACGTTGCGCGAATGAAATCGACTGTACAAGCCTATCGGTCAATAACAGGCGGTTAGGTAAACCAGTAAGTACGTCATGTTCCGCCATGTGAGATATTTGGGTTTTGGCCTGTTCAGCAATTTCGACCATGGTCTGGGCATGAACAGAGGCAACAACGAGATTCTGGTTAGCTTCAAGTAATTGGGACTGAATAAGCCTATGAGCGGCTATGTCGCTAGCGTACTCTTTTTCCTTGGTTAATAATGCCAGTTCTCTTAAGGCAATCTCTATTTCTCGCGCCTGAATATCTTGCTCAAGAGCAATAATAGTGGTTTTGCGATCCGCTAACGCTTTTAATAAAACTTCAGAATTGCTAGGTTCGCCAATACTTTTCATTTAATCAACCAATCTATTATTGAACATTTAAAGTAGGACGCCCACCCAATAGACCTTGGTATTTGAGGATCTTTTCTCCGATGGCAATGCCATCGTCGGTTATTTCATACTGGCGAATATCCTTGCTGTGACCACTAGAACGCACTTTAACCACTGACATGACACGTTGTAAGGTGCTTTCAACCTCGATATAGCGTTGCACGATAATTGCATCAGTTAGAAACGCTGATCCATATGGGCTGAAACGTAAATCGGTAAAGCGGTCTTCCAACTCCGATGTCATCAGCACGGTCACTCCCAGTTCAGCGAGCACGGCAGCCATGCGGAACAAAGACTCACGGAAATCTTCACGAAAAGTCGGCGCCACTGCTAGTTCGAAGCCAGATAATGAATCAATAACCACTCGCGTCGCTTTCATGTTACGAATGATTGTCGTGAGGTGCTGCACAATTTCATCAATTGATAAATCAAGTGAGCGTGTATTGATTAAGCCAATCTTTCCAGAACAGACTAAATCATCAATCGTATGATTCCATGATTGGCTAGGCGTTTGTTCAAAAGCCACGATTACACCTGGTTCACCCTGCTTTACACCTTCACTAAGGAAAGTCGTTGCAAGTACTGTCTTGCCAGAACCGGAAGGCCCTGCGACCAATAAAGAATAGCCACTTGGCAAGCCACCCCCTAGCATTTCATCAAGAACGGGTAAGCCCATAGAGAGTCTTTTGTGCGTTTTGTTAGCGGTAATATTTTTATCTGTCTCAGGGTTGTTAATCAGTACGGCAGGAAACACTTTTAGGCCGGCATTAGTGATACGAAAAGTGTGCAGGCCTGGGCTAGTAGGTTGGCCGCGCATTTTAAGAATTTGCATCTGCCGGACCATAGAGTTTCGGTGAATATTCTGCGACAGTGAAATTAGGCCATCTACCATCGTAAATACTGGGTTGTTATCATTCTCTTGGATATATTCTCCAACCAAAAAGGTAGTCGCTTGCCAGCTACTCATTTGCATGCCTAATTGATGCAAAAACTCTTGCTGGGAAAGGGTGCTAATGGATTGGTGATGAGTATCGATAATGATTGAGCGGAATGAATCGATAAATACCAGTGAAGGCGATGCAGCTTGCACTTCCTTAATGATACGCTTCAGTACATTATCAAAAAGCCCTGTCGCAACTTCTTCGCCCAGGTTGATAAAATGGATTGAATCATTGATTTTATCTAAGTCGAAAAACGAAAATTGTTGCTGGTAACGCAGCATTTTTAAAGGCGGCTCACCCAAAACGGTAAAAAATAATGCCGGCTTTTCCTTAGTGGCCAAGGCGAACATAATTTGATGTGCCAAGGTGGTTTTACCGGAGCCCGGCTGCCCTAAAATTAAGTTGAATGAGAACTCAGGCAAGCCTCCACCCAATACCTCATCCAAGCCTGTAACCCCTGTGGCAAGACGATTTATAGACACTTTATTCATTGTGGATTCTTTTCTGTAATGTCTGTAACCAAAACTGGGTTTAATAAACGATTCGTCAAAGATTCCCCAATCAAGGCAATTAATAACTCGGTAAAAATTACCAGCAATTTGTAACTTGCCTTGCTGATGAGGGTGGTACTGCGTCCCTCAAAAGATTTCAGAAAACTCCGGAGTAAAAGTGTGCTATTCGATTTAATATCCGTAATTACAATCCACGGAAACTCTTTGTGAGCAAGATGTAAAGAGCGATTAAAAAGTACGTCTGTTCCATGCACCCCAATAATAGGCTCTAACTGTTGTGCCATTTGCTGCCATATACTTACGATGGCTTCATTAACGATATGTACATCTGAGGCATTTCCAATGCGCTGTGCTAAGGCATATTGTATGGCCTCATCAATGTTGTTTAGCCTCATTGATAATTGCTTTCTATAATAGGCACAACAATATTACTCAGCTAAAGGTGTAATATTGCATAAAACATTTGAACTACTACCACATAAAATTACCCATGCTATGTAGATAGGTTATGTTTTTTACAACCACATTTAGACCTAGTGTAAAAATAGTAATGGCGAGGTAAATAGTAGTCTGTGCCATATCGCACATATAAAAGTTCATTAATACAAGTGCTTTTATAAACCGATCTAAATGTAGTATTAATGCTATTGATTAATAAGTCATTTTTAATGGTTATCAAATCACTAGGGTCACGTATATACATAAAGTCTTACAGAAAAATCAGATTTATCCTATAAGGTTGGCGTAATACAAACGGGTAATCTAAGTTTGTCGTTTCAGCTTTTTGAATCTTGGGGTTCATCTCTCTGGACGATAAAAAACGGCAGCTTAAAGCTGCCGTTAACTTTTCTGGAGACCCTTCATGACCAATGAAAAATACCAATCCTGTATAGACGCATGTAAAAAAGTGATAGTTGCTTGTGAGGCATGCACAGAAGCATGCAGAACTGAAGGCAACGCTGCCATGATGAAGCGCTGTATTGGGTTGAACACAGATTGTGCAGAATTTTGTAAACTTGCGGTCAAGTTTATGGAACGTGACAGCGACTTTACCTCACTGATCTGTGAAGATTGCGCTGAGATTTGCCGAGATTGTGCAGATGAATGCGCCAAGCATAAAATGCAGCACTGCAAAGACTGCGCGCAAGCCTGTTATCTATGTATGGACGAATGCCTTAAAATGGTGTCTGTTTTTATCTAGGTTGATTTGCAGGCCATTAGTCTTTAGGACCTAAAAAATCCGGCTTACCCAGTTGCACGCCATTATGGCGAAGGATGTTATAGGTAGTGGTGATATGGAAATATACATTGGGGTAAACCCAGTTTAGCAAATAGGCTGCTCCCTTAAAGTGCATATCCACTTTGCGTACGTTGATGACGATATCTTTGGTATCCGCGCCTTCAAATTGCTCGGGCTGAATGGTTTCTAAAAAAGCGATGGTTTTGGCAATACGCCCCTGCAGTTGCTCAAAGCTAGTTTCAGTATCCTCATATTTTGGAATATCAACACCCGCCAGCCTGGCAACCCCGCCTTTGCTCATGTCCGTGGCAATTTGTACCTGACGTATCAACGGGAACATATCCGGAAAAAGCCGTGCGTTTAAAAGTATGGCATGCTCTATCTTTATACTATCCGCATATTCTTCACCCTTCTTGAGGATGAAAGAAAGGTTAGTCAATGCGCGTTTTATAGGTGTTACGGTTGTATCGTAAAGGGTGAACATTTAAAGAAAATCCTAAGCTATTGAAAAAACTAATGATACATGTAGCGGCGTGACCAAGGGATAGTATCTGCGATGCGATCCGCTTTATGGCATACCAGCTGGTAGATAGACATCTGGTCATGCATAAAAGAATAAGCGCAGCCAGCTAGATATAGGCGCCAGGCACGGTAACGCTCCGGGTCGATATGCTGTTGTACGGCATCGGCATTCTTCTCAAAATTATCGGCCCAGATCGAAAGCGTGCGTGCGTAATGCTTGCGCAGGTTCTCTGCATCAAATACTTCCAAGCCACCTTCTTGTAGCGCAATAATCGCCTGCCCTATATGTGGCAGCTCGCCATTTGGGAAAATATATTTATCGATAAAATCGCTAGCCCCTAAATTAGTATCTTTCATGTCTGTGCTCACCGATGTGATGCCATGATTCATGGCCACGCCATCGTCTTCTAGTAAGTCATGAATGATGCGGAAATACGGTACCAAATGTTTGCGCCCCACATGCTCAAACATGCCGACGCTAGTGATGCGGTCAAATTTACCACGCACATCACGGTAATCTTGCAGGCGAATCTCGATACGGTCTTCCAAACCAGCGGATTTCACACGCTCTTTAGCCAATGCGCACTGGTTTTCAGATAGTGTAATGCCCACACATTTAGCATTGAATTTCTGAGCTGCACGTATTACTAAAGCGCCCCAACCACACCCGATATCCAATAAAGTCTGGCCCGGCTGCAACTGGATTTTGGTCAGTATATGATCAATTTTCTTAAACTGTGCAGCTTCCAGTGTTTCATCGCCATGCTCAAAATAGGCGCAGGAATACACCATGTTTGGGTCTAGCCATAATTTGTAAAACTCATTGGAAACGTCATAATGAAACTGTATGGATTGCAAGTCGCTTTTACGGCTATGTGGAAAATAATCCGTAAAAAAGCGTAATTTGTTCACGTTAACGTGACGCGCTATTGAAAAACCTAAGTCGATAATATCGCTGAGTTTTCCTTCAAAATCGACCTTGCCACGTACATAAGCCTCGCCGAACTTACTCATGCTGGGAGCCAGCAGGTCGGAAATGAAACTGGGATCTTTAATATGAAGGGTCACGGGCGGGGCTTCAAATTGGCCTAAGTCCAGGTGCTGGCCGTTCCATAGCACAAAGCGCGCCTGGATATTAGATTGCTCTCGCACTTTTGCAGCCCACTGCATGAGTTTCTTTTGCAACATGATCGCGTCCAATCAGTATGAAAAAATAACTACAAGTACTGACAACGCGGCTTCACAAAAGTTACATTAGCGGCAAATCAATGTATTTTAATGCAGCTGGGCTAGTTCGAGCTTTCGCAGTTTTGGCGCCAGTTTAGCCGTGATGCCAACAACAGTTAGCGTCATCATGCCGCCGAATATCACGGATGGGACCAAACCTAATAAGCGTGCGGCTACGCCGGATTCAAACGCGCCTAACTCATTGGATGAACCGATAAAGATACCGTTGATGGCAGAAACCCGGCCGCGCATGGCGTCTGGTGTTGCCAGTTGCATAATAGTCTGGCGCATCACAACCGATATGCCATCCAGCACGCCAGAAAGCAATAATATAAAGGCGGCTAGCCAGAAATAGGTGCTGAGTGCGAAGCTGATAATGCATATTCCGAAACCCGCAACGGCGCCCAATAGCCAGCGGCCCGCATGCTTGTTGATTGGGTGCCGCGTGAGCCATAAGCCGGTAAAGATAGCACCTACGGCAGGTGCGGCCCGCAGTATACCCAAGCCTTCGGGCCCTAAATGATAAACATCTTGAATGAATGCTGGTAACAAAGCCACAGCGCCACCGAAAAGCACCGCGAACATATCCAATGAAAGCGCGCCTAGGATAATCTGGTTACTGAACACAAAACGTAAACCCTGCGCAATGCTAGTAAATACAGTCGGGCTGTCTTCGTCGGCAACAGGTTCTTTTATCTTGAGTGACCACATAGCGATTGCTGAGCCTACACATAAAGCCGTAGCCACAGAATAGGCAGTGGACTTGCTGGCAAAGCCAACCAATAGTCCGCCGATAGCCGGGCCAAATACCAAACCCGCCTGAAATATAGCGCTACCGATGCCCGAAGCACGAGCATATTCCTCACGCGGCAAAATAATAGCAAACAGTGTGCTATAGCTCGGTGCAATAAAGGCGCGGGCAATGCCAGTGAAGGTGATTGAACCATAAATCCATAAACTGGCATTACCGCTTATCCAGCCCATTGATAAGGCAGTGAGGGTGAAGGCATTAATGGCTAATAGCGTACCTGCCAGTATGCCGAAGAAACGACGAGAACATAAATGGTCTACAGCATGGCCAGCAAAAAGTGCGCTGGCGAAATATGGAATCACCTCTGCCAGGCCGATCAAACCCAAGGCCAAGGTATCGTGCGTGATTTCATAAATATGCCAGCCAACTACTACGGACATGATCTGGTAGGCCAGTACGATTTGGATACGGAACGTTAGCAGCTTAAGAAAAGCGTAATTGTGATTGCGGAAAATCTGGTTCATTTGACTAATTATTATTGATTGCAATTAATGCCTATTTTAATGGTTAGCGGCGATATTGCCTAAATTGATTAATCGCTGAGTGACGCAGTGCTTGATAATAAATTCTTAGCATTGATACCGTTAGCATTGATTTAACCGGTTAGCGCTATGCTTTGCGATGAGGTAAACTCAGCACGTTAGTGCAGTGAATAAGGCAGTAAGCGTGCTAATACCGCGCCGATGAGTTGTCATTGACCTAGTGTGACTCTGCCGATATAGATTAGGCGCACTAACCTTACGTTTCTCATTTAATTATTTCAACAAAACTTCTTAAAAATTTCATATTAGTGTCAACCTAGCCGCAAAGCCTGACGTTTAGCTTTGGGCAAAGAACTTTCACTAATGCTATAGACATCGTGACGCAATCGTGTAAGCTCTCGCTGCCTTTCATGCCAGTGGCATGTAATTAGCGTAATAATCAATTTATTTTAAGGAATGTTATGAAAAAAGTATTACTTGCCACATTATTCGCTTTAGCTTTTACAAATGTGGCTTATGCAGATGACCTCGTTGATTCAGCAGCGGCTGATGGTTCTTTGAAAACTTTCGTAGCTGCAGTTAAAGCGGCTGGTTTAGAAGGTACATTGAAGGGTGCTGGTCCTTTCACGGTGTTTGCACCAAACGACGCCGCATTTGCTAAATTACCAAAAGCAAAATTAGATGCATTGCTTAAAGATAAAGATGCTCTAGCTAAATTGTTGAACGCACACATCGTTGCCGCAAAATTGACAAGCGCAGACGTATCAGCAGGTAAAGTTAAATCAGTTGAAGGCCATGAATTGAAACTTGATGTGACTGAAGGCATTAAAGTTGACGGCGCTGCAGCTGTTGGCGGTGGCGATATCAAAGCTGATAACGGCGAGATTCATATCATTGACTCAGTTTTGCTACAAGGCAAAGCAGGCAAAAAGAAATCAAGCTAATATAAAATTAGTTTAGCAATTCAAACGGGTAATGATGAAAGTCTTACCCGTTTTTTTATTGGAATGATATGCGTCAGTTTATTTAGGCACTCGCCATAGATACCAACTGGCAATGGTTCGGTATGGGCTCCACATTAGGCCGATCTCGGCAATCTCTTTGCGTTTTGGTGCATATTGCAGTTTTTTTAGGCGTTTATAACCTTCTACTACGCCAAAATCATCTATCGGTAAAATATCGCCACGTTCCAAGGTAAATATTAACAACATTTCTACGGTCCAACGACCAATTCCTTTTAAAGCCACTAAGCGGTTAATCAGATCTTCATCAAGCATCGTATCTGCTTCTACCCGGGTAGGTACCAAGCCGCTAAGAGCGCCCTCCGCGATACCTTGTATAGTTTCAATTTTGCGGGCAGAAAATCCGCAGGCGCGTAACGTATCAAAATCGGTTTTCAAAAGTTCTGCGGGGGATGGAGGTTTTCCACTATATATATCCAGAAAGCGCTTGATGATGGCATCGCCGGCCTTACCATGTAATTGCTGGTAGGCTACCGCTCTCACTAGTGCTTCAAAAGGTTCGCGTTCCGGCCGCGGTTCAAAAGTGCACGGACCTACCGTGGCAATCAGTGTCGCCCAGTCATGGTCAAGATTGCTTAGGAAATCGGTGGCGGCTTGATATTTATTTGGCACATTCATATATTGATTATAGCGGTAACGGAGCATGGTAAAGCGTTGAATTCAAAAGCAAGCTTCGGAGTGCATCACTGTGGAATTGTTGGTAATTTCAGCTTTCCAGTGTGTATGATAAGGACATCACCATGACAATGTTATCTTCAAACGATTTAAAAACTACCACTGAAAGCGACCCGCGCTGGCTGCAAGTGCAACAGCGTGATTTGGCTGCAGACGGTCAATTCTACTATTCAGTCAGTACTACCGGTGTGTATTGCAAGCCTTCCTGTGCCTCTCGCGTCGCGCGACCTGAGCATGTGCATTTTTATGAAACTTCTGAAGCAGCAGAACACGCTGGTTTCCGGGCCTGCAAACGTTGCAAGCCAGGCGAGCCGAATTTAGCCGAAACCCATATCAGGATTATTGCCGATAGCTGCCGTTTGATAGAAACCGCTGAAACCCCTATGACGCTTGATGATCTGGCTAATAAAGTCGGATTAAGCAGCTACTATTTTCACCACATTTTTAAGTCAGTTACTGGACTTACGCCTAAAGATTATGCTGCGGCGCACCGTGCTAAAAAAATACGTCATGAATTGAATAAAAGTACTAGCGTGACCGATGCCATTTTTAAGGCCGGATACAATTCCAATAGCCGCTTTTACGAAAAATCCACGCAAGTTTTAGGTATGACCCCATCCGCTTACAAAGCCGGTGGCAGCAATACCATGTTGCGCTTTGCAATTGGTGAATGTTCATTGGGTGCAATACTGGTGGCGAGCAGTGAACGTGGCGTCAGTGCGATATTCCTTGGCCAAGACCCAGAGGTGCTTATCAAAGATTTGCAGAGTGTATTCCCCAAGGCGCAAATGATAGGCGCTGATAAGGGCTACGAAACACTGGTCGCTAAGGTGGTTGGGTTTATTGAGTCGCCGTTATCAGGTCAGGAATTTATTAAACACTTACCTTTGGATATTCGCGGCACCATTTTCCAACAGCGCGTATGGCAGGCTTTACAGCAGATTCCGGTAGGTGAAACCGTGAGCTATACAGAGTTGGCAGCACTTATTGGCTTACCAAAAGCCGTACGTGCAGTGGCTAGTGCCTGTGCAGCCAATACCTTGGCCGTAGCGATTCCTTGTCATCGCGTGGTGCGTATGGACGGCGGTCTATCCGGTTACCGCTGGGGAGTAGAGCGCAAAAAAGCCTTATTAGAGAGAGAGGGCAAAGCACTTCCATGATGCAACTTTTCGATAATTTGCTCCCGAGCCAACAGGAGATTGTGAAAGATGCTTATCTGCTTACAAGTTTTGCCATCGAGTATGAAGAAGCGTTATTAGCAGACCTTGCAAAAATAGTTGAGTTCGCACCGTTCAGGCATATGATGACCCCAAGTGGATTTACCATGTCTGTCGCCATGACCAATTGCGGTCTGGGCTGGGTGACCGATAGAAAAGGCTACCGTTATACCAGCCATGACCCTATAAGCAATCGGCCATGGCCAGCTATGACGGCTTCATTCAAGGAGCTGGCCACAGCGGCAGCAGAAAAAGCCGGGTTCATGAATTTTGAGCCGGATGCTTGCCTGATCAATCGATATAACATCGGTGCCCGTATGAGTCTGCACCAGGACAAGAATGAGCAGAATTATAGCCAGCCTATAGTTTCTGTTTCGTTAGGCTTGCCTGCGATGTTTCAATTTGGCGGCTTAGAGCGCACAGCCAAAACCATCAAAATCCCACTGCATCATGGCGATGTCGTAGTATGGGGCGGTGAAGCGCGGCTGCGCTACCATGGGGTGCTGCCGCTTAAAACCAACTATCATCCTACTTTCGGCGATTACAGAATCAACATGACCTTTCGTAAAGCAAAATGAAGGTTGGGCTAGCCTTTTAGTTTGAGCTTGATACGGCGCCACATCTGGCATAACACATTGCCTTCAAGCTTATAGTGTTTATGCAATGGTTGTTTTACTTCCCAACTCGCAGTCATGCCAGCCGGGAAAGTCACTAGATCTCCTTTGCCAAACTTAACCGGCATACCACCTGTAGGCGTGATCACACATTCGCCTTCTAAAATATAGGCTATTTCCTGTTCAGGGAATGTCCACGGAAATACCGATACTTCTTTTTGCCAGGTTGGCCATTTGCTGACATTCAGTTTGTCTAGGCGGGATTGGTCTGGATTCTTTTCTACAGTGATTGGGCTCATGTCGGGTCTTTAAGAAATTGGGATTGGAAATAGATAGGAATAAGGCTTAAAAAAATAAATAGTTCGCTATTCTAGCCCATTAGGGGCGGCAAGCGATGCCTAAAATACCTTAGACGCCTAACCATAGTAAAATACGGCTTTACTAAAGATTTAAATAAATAGATGGTACAAATGCATGCAGGTTAATTTGGCAGAAGCGATAGCGTTGTTAAAAAGCGGTGAGGTAGTCGCAATCCCTACCGAAACTGTCTATGGCCTGGCTGCGGATGCGAGCAATGATAGCGCTTTACGTAAGATATATGCTGTTAAAGAGCGCCCGTCCAACAATCCGCTCATCGTGCATATCAGTGATATCAGCGAAGTGCATAAATGGGCAGATGAATTTCCTCCACTTGCAAGAAAGCTCGCAGAGGCATATTGGCCCGGGCCATTTACCTTAGTTTTACCAGCTAAAACTACCGTTTCATCTATTGTAAGGGCTGGCGAACCCACTGTGGCCTTACGTGTACCGGCCCATCCATTAGCACTGCAATTATTAAATGACAGTGGCTTAGGGCTGGCTGCGCCATCTGCAAACAAATATACGCAATTAAGTCCAACGACTTTGGAGCATGTAGAATCAGGCTTGGGTGATGGGATTGCAGTCTTAGATGGCGGTGCCTGCCAGGTGGGCATTGAGTCGACCATTGTCAGTGTAGAAGCTGATGAGTGGCGCTTGCTACGGCATGGCATGATTGGCGAAGCGGCTATTGAAGCTGTTGCTGGCAAATCAGCGTTACAAGATAACGAGCTAGTACCTAAAGTGCCTGGTCAGCATTTATTACATTATTCGCCGCGTACTCCTATGCACTTATTCAAGGATAGGGCTAAATTGCTTTTAGCTGCAAAAGTATTGAATCAAAACCGTATAGGCTCTGCCGCCTTGTTGATTGGGGACGGAGAAATGCCTGATGGCAAAGTTATTTGCTTAGCTGAACAGCCGGATCAAGCCGCCGAACAGTTGTATAGCGCCTTGCATATACTGGATGAATTGAAAGTAGACCAGCTACTGGTTGAATTGCCGCCAGACACATCAGAATGGGAGGCAATTTGTGACCGATTAAGCCGGGCAGGGTTTAAGGGTTGATTGATTCAAGGCTGATTATTTAAACTTATCGCCAAGCTTGGGCAGAAGTTTTTCAATTCACCTGGAACAAGTCATTTAAAATTACTCATATACACATGAATCATTGCTGCATGTTGTATACACTGGCAAAATACCCGTTAACTTTTTAAGTAGGTTGTTCACTCATGGATTCATTTTTTAAAGTTTTTTTGCCTGCATTAGTCAGCGCACTATGTTTAGCTGCCTGTAGCAGCATCAGTATTCCCAACCCGTTCAGTTCAGGTACCAAAGAGCTTTCCGGAGCGCCAGCTAATGCTACGGAATATATATGTGAAGGTAATAAGCGCTTTTATGTACGAATAATGAATAATGGCGGTGATGCTTGGCTGATATACCCGGATCATGAAGTGAATCTGGTCAAGAGTGCTGGCAATGCGAATTTATATAATAGCGGCGCAATTAGCTTGGATATTAATGGTGATTCGACATCGCTCACAGATGGTGAAAAAATCGCTTATAAAGCATGTAAACCGCAGGTGAAAAGCAAGTAGCTAATTAACTTCTGGCGATTTTAATTCTTCATCCAAACTTTGTAATAAGTCTGTACTAACATCTTTCAGGGCTAGTCGAATTTTTTCAACTTCTGCCTCATTACCTTGCTTGTGTGCCATCAATGCTAAAGCCTGGAGTGTGGCAGGGTGATTATTTTTCAACTTTAAAGCCGTTTGAAAATCCTTATTAGCATTGGTATTATCTCCGAGCCGCAACGTTGCTATGCCTAGGTAGTACCATGCTTCTACATTACCTGGTTCAGTCATTGTCCAATTGTAAGCTACCTTCTGAAGTTCTTGCCAGCGCTGGTTTTGAAAGGGTAATACCACTTGCATAAAGAACGGACGAGCGCCTTCCGGTGCATCCCAAAAAGGTAAGTCATGTGGGGAGTTAAGCTTGACCTCAGGCGTTTTCATCAAGTCTTTGACCCATTGCACCGACATATTGTAAAAGTAGGCATTGCGACCCGGGCTTTTAAAGGTACTGATACCAATAAGCTTGCCATCATAGTCAAATAAAGGGCTACCGCTGGCGCCGATAGCGAAAGCTGCCTCAGTACGCACTACTGCGCTGTTATCCATTGGATATAAAGCTTTAATGGTACTCAGTGCAACATAAGGTGCTGGCGAATCACTGGGCATGGAAATTGAGATGACAGGCTGTTCATAAGTAAGTGAGTTAGAATCACCAAGCGCTACCGGTTTAAAATTGGCCCATTCAAAGCGTAAGATACATATATCGTGCTTCCAGTCTGCCAGTAATGCCACGGGCGGAAACTCCTCTCCCCAGCGTGAAGCACTCACACCACCCGCATTTGCAATCACATGGCAATTAGTGACAATATGATCCTTGGTAATCGCAATACCTGTACCAAAGCCATGACCGCCGGACTTGGTAGCAGTACTTACTTTTACTAATGACTCTTTTAGCTGATAAATAAGGGCGTCTGCAGGGTCTGGTAAAGAGGTAGAACTGGCGCTAAATGCGGCAGTTAACAATACAATTGATATGGATAATTGCAATAATAATTTCGATAAGGGTGATGTGGAATAGACCTTCATATGATGAGCATACGCCTTTAAAAAGCCACTTCATGAAAAATGTGGCAGAGTTAACGAAAAGTGGAAATAAAGTGCTAATCCATATAAGTTTTTAACAACCTTGTCGCCTAAAAGTTCTATAATCTTGCCTACCAAAAAAACCTTTCCATTAAACAACTCCAAAAGAGAAGATAAATGAGCACAAAAAATGCTGATATTGGCCTAGTTGGCCTTGCCGTCATGGGTCAAAACCTGGCCCTCAACATAGCCGATCATGGCTATACCATTGCGGTGTATAACCGTGATTCCAAAAAGATGGAAAACTTCATCGCAGAATGCCAAAAGAATGAGCCATCGCACGAAAATGTTGTAGGCCATGCTGATCTAGCTTCTTTTGTATTGAGCATCAAACGCCCGCGCAAGATTATTTTGCTGGTTAAAGCCGGTAGCGCCACCGATGTGACGATCAATGCTTTATTACCTTTCCTGGAGCAAGGCGACATCATCATTGATGGCGGCAACTCATTGTGGACAGATACCATCCGTCGCGAAAAAGAATTAGTGGCTAAAGGTATCGAGTTTATCGGCTCAGGCGTATCAGGTGGGGAAACAGGTGCTCGTTTCGGTCCATCACTCATGCCATCAGGCACACGTAAAGCCTGGGCAAGCTTAGAGCCAATCTGGCGCGATATCGCAGCCAAGGTTGATGCAGTGACAGGTGAACCTTTAGAAGGTGGCGTACCTGGCAAACCAGTTGAAGGCGGTTTCTCATGTGCGGAATATATCGGCCCGGACGGTGCAGGCCATTATGTGAAGATGGTGCACAACGGTATTGAATACATCGATATGCAGTTGATTTGTGAAGCTTACTGGCTCATGAAAAACTTGCTAGGCATGCCAGCAGACGAAATCGGCAAGGTATTTGCTGAATGGAACAAGGGTGAGCTCTCAAGCTTCTTGATCGAAATCACTGCGGACATTCTTCAACAAAAAGACCCTATGACACAAGGCTTCCTGGTTGACCAAATCTTGGATACGGCAGGGCAAAAAGGGACTGGTCAGTGGACAGCCGCTAATGCGCTTGAATTAGGCGCACCAGCTAACGCGATTGCAGCAGCGGTTTATGCGCGTGCACTTTCTAGCTTAAAAGAAGAACGTGTAGAAGCGAGCAAAATCTTAAAAGGCCCGGTACTGGTTAAAGAAACAGACAAAGCGACGATTATCGAAGCGATTAAAAACGCACTGTATTGCTCTAAAATCTGTGCTTATGCGCAAGGCTTCCAGTTAATGGATAAAGCGCAAGTGGCTTACAACTGGAAACTCAACTTTGGCGAGATTGCACAGATCTGGCGTGGTGGTTGTATCATCCGCGCGCGTTTCCTGCAAAAAATCACTGATGCGTATGCATTGAACTCACGTTTGAAAAATTTAATGTTAGACCCATACTTCACAAACTCAATGAATGATGGTCAAGCAGGCTGGCGTAAAGTGATTGCCTTGGCAGTGACTAACGGTATTCCAGCGCAAGGTTTTGCGGCTGCTTTAGCTTATTACGATGGCTACCGCAGTGCGGATTTACCCGCGAACTTGTTACAAGGTCAGCGTGACTTCTTCGGCGCGCATACTTATGAGCGTAAAGATCAGCCACGTGGTCAGTTTTACCACCTGGATTGGCCAGAAGCAGGTCGTCCACAGTTAGAGATTTAATCTAGCGATAAGACCTTTTAGGTCAATATAAAAAGCCGCACTAGTAATAGTGCGGCTTTTCTATTTTAGGCGCAGCGCCTAACGATGCTTTTGGATGAATGCTTAATCGGCAAACTTATCGTTAATTGCGCTAAAGAATTGCCCAAGCTTGGGCGGGGATGCTTCCACATCGACCCTAACGCCATATGTGTGTAGCGCATTGCTACAAACGGGGCCAATAGAGGCTACCAAGCTCCGATTGATGCTTGTAAGCAACTGTTCAGTTCTACCTAGGTTTTGTGCCAATGTGAATAAATTATCAGCTTGTGAGGCGCTGGTAAAACACACCATATCAATGGTGTTTTGCTCTAGCGCATCCATCAATTCAATCAGTGGTTGTGTGTCAGGCATGCTCCAACGATAGGTGGCAATTTCACTAATGATTGCGCCTCTGGTGACTAAAGCTTCCCTTAGTTCAAAGTTAGTATTGCCGTAGCGTTGCACAACCACTTTTTTATTGCTGATATTCAATGTTTCAATGAGCACTAATACTTCTTTAGTGGTGTAAGGGTCTTCAGCTCGCAAATCAATACGTACATCGCGTGAGCGCAGAATGGCCGTGGGCTTGGGGCCACGCACAACTACGATAGCTAGCGCTAAAAATTTCAATAGCTTGTCTGTGAGGTTGAGGTTATCTGTCGTCGCAAATAAGGCCTTAACGCCTACCCCAGTTTGGAATATAAAAATATCAGGCGGGCTTGCTTGCCAATTGCTAATTAACTCGGTGATATGTGCCGGGTCTATGTCTGGAATTTCGGCTAAAGCTGGGGCTGGGAACGGTTTTCCACCATACTTTCTGACAATGTCGGCAAGTTGCTTGCCAGACCGGCTCTCTAAAATTGCGATGGTTTTATTTTTCAATAGTGATACCTAACATAATGCCGCACAACATGAGTAGGCTTAGTTTTAAGCCAGACCAGCATAAAAAACCTCTCAAGTACTTAATATGAGAGGTTTATTCTATACCCTAAACTGAAGCTTGATAACTCTAACGCTTCTGTTTGGTTGAGAGTTGATTATTGGCTGAGGGTTCTGATAAATAAATTGAGCGCTAGCTGATAGCCCAATGCCGCAGTTTGTGGGTCATAACGCTCACCCTCATCGCGCATAAACGCGTGCTGTGCATTGAATTCATGCCATGTAAATAATAGGTTGGCATCAGTCATTTTTTTATAGACATCAGTACGGCCAGCAGTTGGAATATGGTTATCTTGCTTGCCCCAAATCATCAGCATTTCGCCTGAAATGTCTTTTAGTCTGTCCATGCTGTGCTGACCAGCTTTGTTCGGGATGATTTGAGTATGTAAGTCGGTTGCGTAGAAGCAAGCTGTACCTTTAATTTCAGGTTGTAAGGCTGCACGGAAAGCCAAATGACCGCCGATACAGAAACCCATGGCACCGATATTACCGTTATACCAAGCTTGCTGTTTTACAAATTCGATCATCGCAGCATTATCAGTATCGTAGCCTTGTACGTCTTTGGCAGCCTTGTCCGCATTGCCTTTGTCGCGGCCAGCATCGTCATACCCCAGTACGGTACCAATCGGATTCAGTTCGTGAAACACTTCAGGTACCAATACTGCATAACCGTGGCTCGCCATGATTTTAGCTGCACGTTCAATAGGGCCAGTCTGCTGGAAAATCTCTGAATAAAATAGAATTGCAGGGTACTGTTTTTCACTTGAGCCCTCGATTGTTGGTCGGTGAATATAAGTGCGCATTACGCCAGTAGGGGTGGTAATGTCTGCAATATGGCTTTGGACGTTCATGGCTTAATAAGTGCTTTCAAAAGTAACTGTTTAAAAAGTGGCTATTTATAATGAATAAGCATAATTGTACAACGGCGGCTAGTTTTAAGGTTATGTGGATGTTTTACACAATTATCTATAGAACTTTACCGTCAGCAAAGCCTCAATGCTAATAGTTGTTTATGCTTAATAACAAAGCTTATAACCGGAGCTATATGAGTAATTTTTTTCGCAGAATATTGTGGTTAAACCTGTTATTTGTTGCCCATGCCAGCTATGCGCAAGCACCCAAACCAGAATTCGTATTGGCCTTAAGTAATTCACTTGCCAAAGTTCATGTGGAAGACAAGAACGGCCAGCATGGAGTGGGTTCCGGTGTCGTGGTTGGGGTAAACCAAGTGGCAACCAATTGCCATGTGATTGCCAATGCGCGCGGCATCGCTGTGAATAAATTAGGCAATAGCTACGCGCCTATCGGCATGAAGGCAGATTGGCGGCATGATTTATGTGTACTGGTTTTCGATGACTTGCCGCTAAAACCTTTTGAGTTCGGTGAAAGTGCCAAGCTCCAATACGAACAGCATATTCTTGCACTCGGTTATTCAGGCAATTCTCCCAGGCCAGTTGAATCATTCGGCACGGTGAAAGCTTTGATTCCATTGGATGACAGTGTGCTGATACGCACAACCACGGGTTTTAGGATGGGCGCAAGCGGCGGTGCGCTCTTGGATTACGATGGAAAATTAATAGGTTTTACTACCTTCAAGAGTCCGGGTAGGCAGGGGTTTTATTACAGCTTGCCGGTGGAATGGGTAAAAAAACTATTGGAGCAGCCCAATGTCGCATTGACCACGCCGAATGAGCAGCCATTTTGGGATGTGCCTGAAAAGGAGCGGCCTTTTTTTATGCAGGTGGTCCAACCGTTGCAGACTGAAGAATGGAGTACGCTAGAACTTATCTGTAAGGCATGGACAACCGTAGAAAAGGATAATCCTGAAGCATGGCTATACTTAGGGATGGCAGAACAAGGTCTGCAGGACTTGGATACAGCGAAGAAATCCTACCTCAAAACCTTGGCATTGGCGCCAAAGCACTCTAGCGCGTATTACCAATTAGGCTTAATCGCTATGGCGCAAGGCGACAAAACCGAAGCCGAGAATATAGCAAAGAAGTTAGAGGAGATTGATCCGGATTTTGCTGAAGACTATAACGTTAATCTGGGCCTGGTGGCCGCAAAACAACCTTGAGATTTAAGACATTTAGAACTTACAACTAATCAAACGCAGTCACCACAAGATGCGAGTAGGCGTGCCAAGTTAATTGAAGACAGCGGATTCGCATCTTCAGGAACTTGCGGTTCTTCAGAAACAGTGGCTATTGTATTTGCTTGAGGGATAGTTAGACTAGCTGGACTCTCATTTAGAGCGGCCGCTACGGATAAAACAGTGTTAAGTGCTAATTGCATATAATGTCCTTTTGGGAGAGTTATAAAACGTGTGAGATTTTGTCTCACTACGAATTAAGATTAATTCTATTCTAAAAAATTCTTAATGAATATCATTAAGTTACAAGATTGATGTAATAAATTACCTTTGTTGTATTTTTACAAAAATAACCTCAGAGATTCAAAACCTTGTGTATTTAACGTAACCGTTTAATTTTGGATGACATTAAAATTAACGTTTGCTAAACAACGTAGTAATTTCGTAAAATGATGTTTTGAAACATTTTATGTAGTAATTGCTACGAGTTACTACTTTGTCGTTTTAAGCCATTCATACTTACAGAAGCAATTTTTCTTTATCAATCATCTAAACCAACATGCAATTAACCATCAATGGTAAACCGCGTAATTTCGATGCAGCTATCCTCAATGTAGCGCATTTAGTCACAGCCCTTAGTCTAGAAGGCAAGCGACTTGCGATAGAACGTAATGGTGAGATCGTACCGCGCAGCCAATTTACTGAAACTACTTTATCCGATGGCGATAAGTTGGAAATCGTAGGCGCAGTAGGTGGCGGTTAGTTTCGCTAAGAAAGTAATTAAAGGAATAAAGCTTTGTCAGATTTATTAAAAATTGCAGATAAAACCTATCACTCACGTTTATTAGTAGGTACAGGCAAATACGCAGACTTTGCACAGACGCGTGCGGCTATAGATGCCAGCGGCGCACAGATTATTACGGTGGCCATTCGCCGCACTAATATTGGCCAGACCGCGGGTGAGCCTTCGCTTTTGGAATACTTACCGCCCGAAGAATTCACCTATCTGCCCAATACTGCAGGTTGTTATTCAGCGGATGATGCTGTACGTACTTTGCGTTTGGCACGTGAGTTGTTAGATGGCCATAAATTAGTCAAGCTGGAAGTATTAGGCGACCCGAATACTTTATATCCGAACATGACTGAAACCCTAGCTGCGGCCAACGTGCTGGTAAAAGATGGCTTTGATGTCATGGTCTACTGCTCGGATGATCCGATCATCGCTAAACAGCTAGAAGAGATCGGCTGTGTAGCAGTCATGCCTTTAGCCTCGCTCATCGGTTCCGGTATGGGTATTTTGAATCCATGGAATCTGCAGATCATTATCGAAAACGCCAAGATTCCAGTATTAGTAGATGCCGGTGTGGGTACAGCATCGGACGCTGCAATCGCCATGGAACTGGGCTGCCAAGGTGTATTAATGAATACAGCGATTGCCGCGGCGCGTGACCCTGTATTGATGGCATCAGCTATGAAAAAAGCCGTGGAAGCTGGCCGTGAAGCCTATCTGGCAGGCCGCATGCCTAAAAAACTATATTCAGCCAGCCCCAGCTCACCTACAACCGGGTTAATTTCTTAATGGCCAAGGAAAAACATTATGAGTGCTCGGTTACAGTTGAAGCGGTATTCATCCCGGAGCAATCTGATGTTGAGCAAAACCGGTACGCGTTTGCCTATTTCGTTAAAATTTCCAATACCGGCAATATCCCCGCTCAATTGATTAGCCGGCATTGGGTCATTACTGAAGCCGATGGTGAACAAAAAGAGGTAAAAGGTCTGGGCGTAGTTGGGGAACAGCCGCTCTTAAATCCGCAGGAAAATTTTGAATATACCAGTGGCACGGTTATCAATACACCTTTGGGCGAAATGCACGGCACTTATCAAATGGTGGCAGAGGATGGCACTAAGTTTGATGCGATCATCCATCCCTTCGCGCTTGCCATGCCTAGAGTATTACACTGAGTGAAGCGTAATCTAACAAATTGAATCTGGTAAATAATGAAAAAAATAACAGCGTTTTTTTTAATGGTAGTTTTGTTTAATTTAACTGCTTGTGCCAATAAAAATGTCAAACCTGTTATCACCAAACCTGCTCCTGCCGCCGCATGTGCTTGCCCTAATGCTAGCCCTTCCCCTGTACAACTGCCAGAAAGGGCTATGGATACTAAACCCGCTGACACAAAGCCAGCCGATGTTAAAACTGAGCCAAAAGTTGCAGACTACAGTTTATTGAAACCTGCCAAATGGGAAGAGATTGATGGGTTTGCCCAAGATGATTTAAGCCAGGCTTGGCCTGCCTGGATGCAAAGCTGCAGCGCGCTTAACAACAAGCCTGCTTGGCAAAAAGCTTGCAGCGCAGCCACTCAGCTTAATAGTCAATCTGCAGGGAACCCTAGTGATGACGCCGTTTCTAGCTATTTCAAGCAGTATTTCACTGTCTACAAAGCTACCAATCTGGATAGCTCTGAAACCGGCACGATTACCGGCTATTACGAACCATTGCTCAATGGCAGCCGCACCAAATCAGCCAAATATCCTTACCCAATTTATGCTGCGCCTAATGATTTAATCACGGTCGAGTTAGACAGTATTTACCCTGAACTGAAATACAAACGTGTACGCGGTAGGCTGGTTGGCAATAAACTCGTGCCTTATTACAACCGCGCAGAAATCGAAACTGATGCGTCCCCTATCAAAGGCCGGGAGTTGCTTTATATTGATGACATCATCGATGCGTTTTTCCTGCAAATCCAGGGTTCAGGCTTGGTGCAGTTAGATAACGGCGAACAAGTGCATGTTGGCTATGCAGACCAAAACGGGCAGACCTATAATTCCATCGGCAGGCTCCTTGTAGAGCGCGGCGAGTTAACGTTAGATAAAGCCTCCATGCAAGGCATCAAGAATTGGGCGCGAAATAACTTAGATAAATTAAGAGAACTACTCAATAATAATCCTAGCTATGTATTCTTCCGTGAATTACCGGTGGGCCTGCCAGGTCCATTAGGTGCGCTCGGCGTGCCGATTTTAGGTGAGCATGTTGTAGCAGTTGACCCAAAATTTGTGCCCTTGGGAGCGCCAGTGTTTCTTTCTACCACAGAGCCCAATAGCACCAAACCTCTTAAGCGTTTAATGCTGGCACAGGATACAGGCGGTGCGATCAAAGGTGGTGTACGTGCAGATTTTTTCTGGGGCGCAGGTAATGAAGCGGGTGCTAAGGCTGGGGCCATGAAGCAGGTTGGAAAGATTTGGGTATTGTTACCCAAAGAGTTTGTTATTAAGCCTTAATTTAATAGTTTCAGGCAATAAAAAGGATGCCATAAGCATCCTTTTTTACATACGATGGAACAAATTACTTGTTCATTACGTACATTGTAACTTCGAAACCGAAACGCATTTCAGTAGCAGCTGGTTTTGTCCACATAGTAGTTCTCCTTTTTTGATTAATTCGTACCGCGCTTGCTTATTAGCATTTGCATTACGTGAAACATATCATACGGCTATGAGTAACTTACAACACGACACCAGCCATTAAAACAACCTAATGAAAATCATTAGATGTTATGAATATGGTATCTAAGAGTTACCTCGTCTGAACCATGCAATCAGGCTGATACTTACAAAAATAACTGCACCAAAAATCGTGGCCGATTGAACAACAGCCATACCGCTTCTTTCCATAAGAATATATAAGCCTACCAGTATGAGCATGGTGCAGTTCTCTACGAAGTTTTGTACCGCCACAGCATTGCCAGCCCCTACTGTTTCATGACCACGCTCTTGTAACAGTGCATTAAGAGGCACTACATAATATCCACCAGC
>JBKJOT010000045.1:0-4529 GCA_046595335.1 Methylotenera sp. | reverse complement strand
TACGCCAACTCGTACAATTCTCATGATGAACTCCCTTTCTCTAACCGGTTGTGTGGAAACTCCAGTTTGACACTTCGGTGCCCTTTCGGGGAGGGGAGTCCATCCCATTGCTTTGGGGACAACTCTCCCCCTGTGACTTTGGACTCATAGCAGTTATTTAGCGCTCTTATGCACATCAATGTACTTCAGCATAGACGGCAAACTCTTAAAATAGATAGTGAAAACTTCTAAGTGTACTGATAGCCAGTAAGACAGCAGCCTTAAAATAAAAAGGGTCAATGAATGCTTCAGATGTCCCAAATAGAATTGGGTTACCAAATAAGCCAACAGACTATGAGCACTTCTGCTCTATTCTCCACGATCTTTGAAATAATTGGACATTGTTTCTAAATAAGATTGTAGTTTCTCGGGTTCCGATGAAAAATCTGCGATGTATCTAAAAGCGCCTTTTTTGCTTACGACAAAAGCACCATCAGCAAGAGCTTGCTTGTTCTAAAGCTATATTTTTTGCTGTATTAAAATCAATTAAAGAAGAAATAGAGTTAATTAAGGCATCCCAAGTCGTACTGTTAAATTAAGATTCAAATCCACAACTTTTCCCATTTGAGAATCAATAAAATATACCTATCCAGCCCGATTAACCACATTAATAATATGCAATATGGTGGTATCAGGCTGTTGAATTAACACTACTCCGGAGGTTCCATTGCCTGGAGCTACCATTTGGTTTGTGACATTGGTAACTGTAGTTTCCAGATTATTGACTGTTGAGGCTACTTTGAGATACATAGGATATATTGCACCCGAACCTATAGTTCCATATATACCTTCAAATTCGGCCTCATCTAATGAATGAGAGAATGCGTAATTGCTTAAGAAAAGTATCAGACTTGGGTGAGGCGACCATAATCTCCAATCTCGTCTTCTGGCTGAGTTGCATTTTTGATCCATTCCCTTGGTCAGCTTCAGTTACTCACAATCAGATGGTTGAGGCGTTGGAAGATTAGGATAAGGTAGCAATCTACCATCCTCGTATACCTCATAAGCAAAATTCGCAGTTTTCCCAAATAAGAGCTTATCTGTATAGGTATTTGTAACCTTTACCTCATAAACAGAGTTGTGTTTTACATACATTTCCCAGTAGGCAAAAAAATCTTTATCACCTATATGTTGGGTGACAACGAATACCGCGTCTTTACCAGCTGGAATTTCTGCGGCTTTGGTGTTACCACTTGAGACATGAAATATAGGAGTGCCTTTTCTGACAGCATGCTTTTCAAAGAAGAATTTCTCGCACACGACTGGTCCAGCCAATCCCAGACCTACATCATCAAAAAAGCTTCCAGTTTTGGGTGCTGTGGCTTTGATTGTTGCCCGGGCAGAGCCATTGGGAACAACTAATTGATTTGTAGTGCAACTAACGAGTGATGATAAATAAAGTGACACGAAAAGGCATTTAATGAGTTTTGACATATTTTAATTTTCTTATGATTGATGAAGATATTTTGGCTGGTTTATTCAATTTCAATATTATTTAGGAACAATTCTGTATTAGAGCAGTTGAAATACCTGTGAAGAAGTCATTTAAAATAAAGATTGCCGCTATGAATACTGCAATTTATGAAGCGCATGATTTTCTTTTTTTATGAATTTGTATTGTTGATTGTTTTGTTCATTTTTATTTATGCAGCAGCTGCTTGGAATAATAAAGAAATTAGCCATGACAAGCCTATGCTAATAGCGATGAAAAGTATTATGAAAGTAATGATGGACTTCATATTGAATCTTGATTATTTAAAATTTAAGTTCTTTACTATCTACATCAGTACAATTATCAATTGCCAAGGTAGTGAACGGTGTCATGTCATCGAATAAATATTCATAGCGCAAATGAATACCCTTATCTACTAAGCTTCTCAAATTACCCATGCAAGTTTGTTTTTGAGTGATAAGTGAAAAAACTGCAATCATTTCATCTGGAGATTTGCCGATAGTAACCGCGGTTTTTTCTAATTTGTCTTTATTAAAACTAACTGATGCTTTGGCAATGATGGTGTTGCTCTCTGCTGCTGTGGTAATAATCGTTACTTCGTTATTTACTTTTTGAGGAAGTCTCGGCTGTAATAGATCTACAACCTCCTTGGCTAAAGCGCAAATATTTTCACCATCTGGTGAAAAACAGCTTGCATAAACGGGTAATGGAAGTGTGAGCAGCGGTATTAAACATAGGAGTGATATAGCTATTTTTTTTATCATTTTTTCTTTTTATCTTAAATTGACGTTATATAGAGTCATAAAAGTCTAAGTATCACTCAAAAATTACTTGGGTTTTTATTACCTCATTATCATCTATCGACACCGTGCAAAGCCTACTAATTTCAACCGGCACAAAACTCCCTTTCATCAGTTCAACTAGGGCATTTGTTTTAGCTTCTGGATAACCTGGCAACACTTCTTGTACTTGTTCGGCTGTTACATTGGCAGGTAATACTTGAGGTTTGCACACTAATGAGACGGGTAAGCTATTGTAAGAAGACTTTATGCCATTAGTCGTTTGATCATCAATTCCGCTTAGAATGGATGTGCCATTGAATTTAACTGAGTATTTGTCATGCGAGAAGGTACCTTGGCTTACACATATTTCCGCATTAACTTTGGCATTAGAAAATTCAAATGGATTTTTAATACAAACGGTTTTACCAGCTTGGGATACTAAAAGTGCAGGGGTTAAAGGGTTTGCAAATGATGGTAATACGAACGCGGTTAAGAGGATTAAGAGAGTTAATGTTTTTTTATTCATTTTTATTTACCTTTTAATTTTTATGTGATCTTGTCAGTGCCATGTAGGTAGAAACGCTTCATTAGTAGCGCCGCCTCGACGGTAGTGCCGCTCCAACTCGATTAAATATTACCCAACGCAACGACCAAAGGCCAAACGAAGAGCCGCACCGATCTCACTAGGTGTGCTACCTACTAAAATTTCTATAGTACCGGTATTGCTCGGATCAAGACCTTCCCATAACTCCAGTTTGGTATGATGCATAGGTGTAATTTTGATGATTCCTTTACAACTTTCAATGTTGCAGCTATGCATATTCTTAAATAAAGCACGTTTGGTTTTATAGCCGTAACGGGTCATTAAATCAGCTACCCATTTTGTATAATGTTCCGAAGTGTGTTTAAAGTCATAAAGCTCCATATCAAATTCAATATCAGGCGGATAAACACTTCCAGCACGTGGTGCACCAAGTACAAAACGGCTATGTGCTAGCGCGTCTAATACAGCGTTTCCTAGGCTCTCATCACTTACGTCAGGGTTGAGTAAATGTTGTTTACCTTTGTAATCGCTCCTACCACCACGATATCCAGAGTTCGTTTCAACGCATATAAATTCACTATTGAAATATACCCCTGCCCAATAACCTCTAATCACTTCATCCATATATTCATCTTTCTAGTTAACCTTATTAACCTTAAGTACCACGCCTTTGATTTTTGCATAATCAATAGCTCTGTTAATTTGTTCCCATTGTGCGGTGGTAGTGGTCGCAGGAACCGCTACTTGAACTTCACGAACAGATATCTCTTCAGCGGTTAAAGTAACACCACTGACTCTTGTTGTCGTAAAATTCGCCGCTGCATCCACATTAATTTTAAGCGAATAATACACTTGACTAGGATTGTTTATTTTAGCAGCTGTAGTCGTATCTAAAGTTTTGGCACTAGTTGCCAAACCTGTTTCCGCATCAAAAAAATCAAACGTTTTAAAATTAATAGGCAACCTAGATTCTGTTGGTAACTGCGTAGCTAAGTAATCTTCCCATGCATACCCTTGCTTGCTAATACCCTCCCCCCATGGGATATCTACTTTTATTGCGTCGGTAAATAAATATGCCAGCTTCTCTGCAATACTCGGATAAGCACGCGCCAGTATTGCCGAACCACCTTTGAGTACAACGCCGCCAATTACCACATCAGCAGTCATGAATTCTAAAATAAGCTTACTACCTTCTTCACCTACGTTGACTAAGCCGCCTTGTTCATCAAATACAGTTTCTAATTGGGTAATACTGTTAATAGCATCATCGCTACACACATGTGGCGGTGCGCAAGAGGCAATTAGCTCATCCAGCACATTTCTTGCGCCAACGATTTGAACCACACTGGTGCATTCATTTTTCACAAGGCATGCTTCAAATGCAGCTTGTTGTTTGAGGTCTTTGTCAGCATATTCTTTTTCAATAGCTTGGCGTTCTGCTGGGGTTTTAGCATTCGCTAAACGTGTTTGTTTATCTACTATTTGCTGATGGCTTAAATAATTATTCTCCACTGCATTCTGCGTAATCATCGCCGCATTGATGGTTTGCGCTAAGTCAGCACCACTGCCACTTGCAAGCGCAGCACTCAAAATCGCACTGGCCGCTTTAAACGCAGCCTCATCCTTGATCTTGCCGTTCTCATCCTTTTCAAAGGCTTTGGCTAACACCGCTGGGAGGGCATCGCCTAATGCACCTGCTGCCGCCCCGGTT
>JBKJOT010000105.1:0-23418 GCA_046595335.1 Methylotenera sp. | reverse complement strand
ATGTTAAACGAAGTGGCCGTAGCCAAAGTAGGTCACTGCCAAGCTATTCATACAAGAAACCCCGTAACGAAAGTTGCGGGGTTTTTTATTGCCTGTGATATCCATAACTTGATGATGAAAACCGCTAACAGGGAAATGCGTGACTATAAAACTAAAGCCTCCGAACGGAGGCTTTAGTTTTATGGGAATGACATGTTGAAGTGGCTATATAAACAAGGATGCCACAAGAGCTTATATTAATTACTTATGGGAACTAAGAGGCTGTTGAGCATTTCGAGGCCGAAGCCTACGCCAAAGCCTGTGGTGTCGGTCTGCACTGCACCTAAGCCGCCTTTACGCATTGCAGAGGATAAGTCAATGTGTAGCCAGGGGACGTCATGTTCGATGAATTTACCTAAGAAGCGGGCTGCATGAATGTGGTCGGCTCCGCCTTCAAGTGTACACTGCTTGATATCGGCGACTTCGCTATCCAAATCACTCTCGTAGTCTTCATCATAAGGGAAGGCCACTATACGTTCACCAGCTAAATTACCAGCGCCTACGGCTTTGCAAAGTAACTCGGGGCGATTACCTATGGCGCCACTCATTCGATCTCCTAATGCCACTGCCATGCTTCCGGTAAGTGTAGCGAAATCCATCATGAAGTCTGGTTTTAGTCTGGATGCCAGCGTTAAGGTGTCTGCCAATACCATGCGGCCTTCAGCATCGGTGTGTACAATTTCGATGGTGGTACCGTTTAATGCCGTTACTACGTCGTTCTGCTTGTAAGCTAGAGGCCCAATATGGTTTTGTGCGATTGCCAGCCAGCAATCAATTTTTATCGGTAATTGCTGTTGTGTTACCGCTAAAAGAATACCTAATGCAACCGCTGAGCCATTCATGTCCTCATGCATGCCATTCATATATTTAGCAGGCTTAAGGTTATGGCCACCCGTGTCGAAACAAATGCCTTTACCAATCAATGCAAAATGTTTTTTTGCATTAGCTGGCATATAAGTTAAATGCACAATCGCGGCATCCTGAGGATCGGAGCCTTGCCCAACTGCAACGAATGCTCCAGCACCCATAGATGAAAGTTGAGCCATATCAAACTCTTCGTGAGCCCAGTCATTTTCTTTTGCAATTCTTTTGACTTTATCCCGGTAAATTAGTGGAGTTAATTCATTTGGCGGCGTAAATGTAAGCTGCCTACATAGTGCATTGCCTGCAACACGGGCATTGACTTGACTATAGTCGTGATCTGCTAAATACCCATGTATGCTGATAGTTTTTAGTTGGTTAGGTTTTTTCTCTCTTTTGTGATTAGGTAAGTCTATAGAGTTTACCGTAGCTACATAATAAGCTGCACAAGCATTAATTTCGCGCGTTTCATCATCCCCAAATACACATATCGTAACGCTTTCTGGTTGTTCACTAAGTAATGGTTTTATCGCCTTGCTTAATAAAGCGTGACGTTGAAAGGGGGTCAGTTTATCTTCTAGAATGACAACACTTGCTAGGCCGCCATTAGTTAAATCTATAGAGATAGGAGATTTTGCCAGGTCTTTTAATTCAGCTTTTGTACGCTTAATTTTCAGCTGTAGACATTCTTCAAAAGGAACATTATCCGGTATATTTTTACTTAACACAAAAAGGATGTGTTTATCAGAAGATAGCGTATTTTCGGTAGCAATAGCTGCATTTTTTATTAACTTTACTGACATTTATACTCCTTTAACTCTTATATAAAACCTATTGATAATATATAAGACATATATGTAAAACCCTTTAAAATCGTTACTAAACTTGACCAAAACCACTAAAAAAGCCACACTATTGTTTTATGAATTGGTCGTAATAAAACCTTATTTAGTAAGTCGCCCTTAGCGCATAGCATTTCAAACACGCCATATCAACTTAGTTTTTATTATACTGAAGCACATATAAATAAATTCACTAATATAAGTTGCTAGATATGGCACACGGAGCCCCAACTGAATGTCATTAATCCCAGATATCGATAGTCAAGAAACCCAAGAGTGGCTTGATGCCTTAACCGCAGTTATAGAGAACGAAGGTAATGAGCGCGCTCATTACCTGCTTGAAGCGATGATTGATAAAGCACGTCGGTCAGGTAGTAATCTGCCATATAATGCCACTACTGCTTACGTAAATACTATCCCTACGCACCTGCAACAACGTTTGCCAGGTAACCCTGAGATGGAGCGTCGTATTCGTGCATTAGTTCGCTGGAATGCAGTCATGACTGTGTTGCGCGCCAACGAAAAATCACCAGGGGTAGGCGGGCATATCGCCAGTTTTCAGTCTGCTGCGACATTATATGACACCGCGTTTAACTATTTCTTCCGCGCTGCTAACGAAGATTTTGGTGGAGATTGCGTTTACTTCCAAGGCCACTCTTCACCGGGTGTATATGCACGTGCGTTCTTGGAAGGCCGTATTACGGAAGAGCAAATGGATAACTTCCGTCAGGAAACTGGCGGCAATGGTTTATCTAGCTATCCACATCCATGGTTGATGCCTGATTTCTGGCAGTTTCCAACCGTATCGATGGGTTTAGGTCCAATTACCGGTATCTATCAGGCACGCTTCCTTAAATACCTGCACGACCGCGGCATTGCAGATACATCTAACCGCAAAGTTTGGGTGTTCTGTGGTGATGGCGAGATGGATGAGCCAGAATCATTAGGCGCGATTTCATTAGCTAGCCGTGAAAAATTAGATAATTTGATTTTTGTCATTAACTGTAACTTGCAGCGTTTAGACGGCCCTGTACGTGGCAACGGAAAAATCATTCAAGAATTGGAATCTGATTTCCGTGGTTCTGGTTGGAACGTATTGAAAGTCATCTGGGGTTCTTATTGGGATCCATTGCTGGCGATGGACAAAGATGGTTTGCTCAAAAAACGCATGGAAGAGTGCGTGGATGGCGAGTACCAAAACTTTAAAGCCAAAGGCGGTGCTTATACACGTGAGCATTTCTTTGGTAAATATCCTGAGCTGAAAGAAATGGTTGCTGCGATGAGTGACCAAGATATCTGGCGCCTGAACCGTGGTGGTCATGATCCGCACAAAGTCTATGCAGCGTATCATGCAGCGGTGAACCATAAAGGTCAGCCGACTGTGATTCTTGCTAAAACCGTTAAAGGTTATGGTATGGGCGAAGCGGGTGAAGGTCAAAATACGACCCATCAACAGAAGAGTATGGATATCGAGTCATTGAAGAAATTCCGTGACCGTTTTGACTTGCCTCTGAGCGATGAGCAAGTTGAAAGCTTGTCTTTCTACAAGCCAGCGGCAGATTCACCTGAAATGACATATATGGCTGAACGTCGCGCTGCGATGGGCGGTTCTGTGCCTGCACGTCGTCGCAAAGGTAATGAGTTGGTAATTCCACCATTGTCAGCGTTTGAGAACATGCTGGTTTCAACGGGCGAGCGTGAAATATCAACGACCATGGCGTTCGTGCGTATTCTTTCCACATTAGTACGGGATAAACAAATCGGTAAGTATGTCGTACCTATCGTGCCAGATGAAGCCCGTACCTTTGGTATGGAAGGCATGTTCCGTCAATTAGGGATCTACTCGCATTTAGGTCAGTTATATGAGCCTATGGACTCAGACCAAGTGATGTACTACAAAGAATCTAAAGATGGACAAATCTTAGAAGAAGGCATTAATGAAGCGGGTTCATTCTCAAGCTGGATGGCTGCGGCAACTTCATACTCTGTCACCGGCGTGCAAATGATTCCTTTCTATATCTTCTACTCTATGTTCGGTTTCCAACGTATTGGTGACTTGGCATGGGCAGCAGGAGATTCCCGTGCACGCGGTTTCTTGCTAGGTGCTACTGCCGGCCGTACCACATTGAACGGCGAAGGCTTGCAGCATGAAGATGGTCATAGCCACTTAATGGCGGCCACGATACCAAATTGTATTTCCTATGACCCAACTTTTGCTTATGAATTAGCCGTGATCATTCAAGAAGGTTTGCGTCGTATGGTGCAAAATCAGGAAGATGTGTATTACTACATCACCTTGATGAACGAAAATTACACGCATCCGGAAATGCCAAAAGGCGCTGAAACAGGCATCCTGAAGGGTATGTATAACTTCAGTAAATCATCCAGCAAAGGTGAAAAAGTACAGCTCATGGGTAGCGGTGTCATCTTGCGTGAAGTGATTGCCGCAGCTGAATTGCTTGAAAAGGACTGGAGTGTTTCTGCAGATGTTTGGAGTGTGACTAGTTTCACTGAATTACGTCGTGAAGCTTTGGACGTTGACCGCTGGAATATGCTAAACCCAGAGAAGCCACAAAAACTGACTTACGTTGCTGAGTCCTTAAAAGGTGCGCAAGGTCCAGTAATCGCTTCTACGGACTATATGAAATCTTTTGCTGAACAAATCGCGACCTTTATTCCAGGTAAATTTGTGGCATTGGGTACAGATGGCTACGGCCGTTCAGATAGCCGTGAAGCCTTACGTAATTTCTTTGAAGTAGATCGCTATTATGTAGTGCTTGCAACGCTTAAGGCGCTTGCTGACGAAGGCAAGTTACCTGCTAGCAAAGCGGCAGAAGCCATCAAGAAATATAAGATTGACGCTAACAAACCTAACCCAACAACAGTATAAGGAGACGATAAATGGCCATTCAAGACGTAGTCGTCCCCGACATTGGTAACTTTGACAGTGTGGATGTGATTGAAGTATTGGTGAAAGTGGGCGATACCATCGCTAAGGAAGACTCACTTATTACCGTAGAGTCAGACAAAGCCTCTATGGATATCCCTTCATCAGTTGTGGGTGTGGTGAAAGAGGTCAAAATCAAGGTAGGTGATAAAGCCGCACAAGGTACATTGATTCTCACGGTAGAAACCAGCGAAGCTGCAAAACCAGCCGAAACAAAAGCTGAGCCTGTAGTAGCAAAACAGGCACCTGAATTGGCGCCAGTGCCTAAAGCTGCGATTCCAGAGCCTACACGCCCAGCTCCAGAGCCACCGAAACCGATTGCACCCGCTCATCAGCCAGTACCAGTCGGTGCCAGCGCTGTGGTTGCAACAGGCAAGCTATCCCACGCCAGCCCATCAGTGCGCAAGTTTGCACGTGAACTAGGTGTGAATTTGGATTTTGTTAAAGGTTCTGGCCCAAAGAACCGTATCGTGCAAGAAGACGTACAAGTCTATGTAAAAGGTGAATTAGCAAAACCGCGCACCGAAAACATGGGCGCTGGGGTCAGCAGTTTTGCCGCCTTGCCAATGCCGGTGATTGATTTCAGCCAGTTTGGTGAGATTGAATCCAAACCTTTATCACGTATTAAAAAATTATCGGGTGCTAATCTACATCGTAATTGGGTCACAGCACCGCATGTCACCCAGTTCGACGAAGCCGATATCACTGACTTGGAAGAGTTCCGTAAGTCTATGCAAGCAGATGCAGAAAAACGTGGCGTTAAATTGACCATGTTAGCTTTCCTGATCAAGGCTTCGGTCAATGCGTTGAAAGCCTATCCAAACTTTAACTCATCGCTTGCGCCTGATGGCGACAGCCTGATTTTGAAGAATTATTTCAATATCGGATTTGCTTGCGACACGCCGGATGGCTTGGTAGTGCCGGTGGTACGCGACGTACATCAAAAAGACGTACTGGATATCGCACGTGATTTAGGTGAACTTTCAGCCAAAGCACGTGAGCGCAAATTGAAAATAGAAGAGATGCAAGGCGGTTGCTTTACTATTTCTAGCCTAGGCGGCATTGGCGGTACGATGTTCACACCTATTATCAACTGCCCGGAAGTGGCGATTTTAGGCGTATCGCGTTCATCCATGCAGCCTGTATATGATGCAAAGACTAAAACCTTCGAACCACGTTTGATGTTGCCAATGTCTTTGTCTTATGACCACCGCGTAATTGACGGTGCGGATGGCGCACGCTTTACAAGCCATATGCGTATGATGTTGAGTGATGTGCGTAGGTTATTACTCTAGTTGCTTTTGTCTTAAACTAGCCCGTTATTCTGTAAGGAATAGCGGGTTTTTATTTAAGCCTAAAAAAACTTTTAATACGCATATATTTGGTGCAAAAAGAAAAAATGCACCTAAACGAACAGTTTATTTGTTTTTCCTAAATTACATTTTGTAACATCGTTTGTAAGAAAAAAACTTACAAAATCTGCCTAGCTCCGCACGTTCTCTAGCTTTTACCCCTTACACAAAATTACAAATCATTTGAGATTTTTTGGTACGCAAATTGCTCAAATGTAATAGACGATACTAAAATTTTTTCAAGGCTTGTATTAACTATGTAATTTAAATGTGACTGGAGACTGACATGACAAGATTTATTGTTGCGTTTTTAGGTGTGACCTTTGGGCTAATGAATGCAAGCGCAAGCTGGGCAATGACAACCGATGAGTTAATGCAGCAAGTCAGTGTCCATGTAGTGAAGGTCCAAGTTGGATTAGCAAACGGCGGCTATGGCCTCGGCTCAGGAGTGGTCGTTGCTAAAGATCAAGTCGTCACCAATTGTCATGTGATTGCAAACGCGGCTTCTGTCAGTGTTAATGCCAATGGCGAAAATTTTAGTGCCAGCGCGCTCAAGCCAGATTGGCATCACGATTTATGTATCTTAAAAGTGGAAGGGCTTAATGTGCCGGTGGCTAACATCGGTTCCAGCGAGCAGTTGAAATATGAGCAGGCCGTTTATACCGTAGGCTTTGCCGGTACCTCACCAAGGCCAAATGGTACTTTTGGATACATCAAGGGCTTGTACGCTTTAGATGATAGTGTCGTAGTAAGAGCTAGCAATACGTTCAGACTGGGTGATAGCGGCGGTGGTATGTTTGATGAAGCAGGAAATCTCGTAGGCATCATCACCGTAAAAAGCCCTGGGCATAATGCGTTTTATTACAACATGTCAGTAGAGTGGGTACAACGCCTGCTCAATAAGCCCGAACAAAGTATCGTCAGTGAAAGTGAATTGCCTTTCTGGGCAGAAGCGCAGGAAAAATGGCCGTATTTCATGAAGATAGTCCAACCGCTCAAAACCGAAAATTGGCAGGAATTAAATAATATTGCTATCCGCTGGAGCGAAAAAGAACCCAGCAATACTGAAGCCCTTTTCTATCGTGCGGTTGCGGAATATGGCCTAAAAGATAGTATCGATGCGGAACAACATTTTAACCAAGTAATTGCAAAAAATAATAACAATAGCAGTGCGCTTTATTACCTGGGTTTGATTGCGGAGGAAAATGGCAAACATATTGAAGCGCTCAATATGATAGCTGCGCTTGATGTACTGGACACTACTACTGCGAGCGAGCTGAAGGTTGCCATGGGAATTGCGGACTAAGCTTTATGTGGCGCTGATTATTAAACTCACTATATTTTACTTATGTATCTTTGAGCCCAATAACTTAGCAAAAATGACTCTATTTGTAGGCATCGCTTTAATTGAAGACTTAAAGACTTTGTATTCCGATGTAAATCGCAAACCGGTTTAATGTTAAAATCCCGCTAATTAATAAAGTTTTAGCGAAGGGTTTGCATGAGTAATTTAGTGGATGTTTTAGTACCAGATATCGGCAACTTTGATAGTGTAGATGTCATTGAAGTGCTGGTAAAAGTGGGTGATGTAATTGCTAAAGAAGACTCACTGATTACGGTGGAATCCGATAAAGCTTCGATGGATATTCCATCTTCTCAAGCTGGTACGGTTAAACAAATTCAAGTAAAAGTCGGTGATAAGGTCGCAAAAGGCACGCTACTCTTGCAGGTTGAAGTTGAAGCAGCTTCCACAGAAGCTCCGCCTAAAAAAGAAGTACCAGTTGTGGCCCCCGTAGCTGCAGAAAGTAAACCAACTGTAGTGACCGCGCCCGCAGTTGTTACTGGAGCTTCAGATGTCCATGCGGAAGTCGTTGTGTTGGGCTCTGGCCCTGGTGGATATACGGCAGCTTTTCGCGCTGCCGATTTAGGTAAAAAAGTCGTTTTGATTGAGCGTTATTCAACTTTAGGTGGCGTTTGCCTCAACGTAGGTTGTATCCCATCCAAGGCTTTATTGCACACTGCCAAAGTCATTACCGAAGCAGAAGAAACTGCACATCACGGCGTAAGCTTTGGTGCGCCTCAAGTAGATTTAGACCAATTGCGTGATTGGAAAGCCAATGACGTAGTGGCAAAACTGACTGGCGGTTTGGCGCAAATGGCTAAGCAGCGTGAAGTGACGACTATTCAGGGTGTGGGTAAATTCACCAGCCCGAACCAAATTGCCATAACAGCAGCAGATGGCAAAGTAACGACCGTTTCGTTCGATAACGCAATTATTGCCGCCGGCTCGCAAGCCACTAAATTCCCAAATGCTCCGGAAGATGAACGCATTATGGATTCTACCGGCGCATTAGCATTGGCTGATATTCCTAAACGCATGCTGGTCATTGGCGGCGGCATTATTGGCCTGGAAATGGGCACAGTATATGACGCGCTAGGTACCAAAGTCAGCGTAGTAGAATTTATGGATGGCTTGATTACAGGCTGTGACCGTGACTTGGTACGTCCATTGCAAAAGCGTATGGAAAAACGTTTCGAGAGCATCATGCTTTCAACCAAAGTATCAAAAATCGAAGCCAAAGAAGATGGTATTCATGTAAGTTTTGAAGGGCAAGCGGTTGAAGGTGGTGTCATTACCAAAGACCCGCAAGTTTATGACCGTGTGTTGGTATCGATTGGCCGCCGTCCAAACGGTAAAACCATTGGTGCCGAGAATGCAGGCGTCGCTGTGGATGACCGTGGTTTTATTGCTGTAGATAAACAAATGCGTACCAACGTACCGCACATATTTGCCATTGGCGATATTGTTGGTCAACCCATGTTGGCGCATAAAGCGACTCACGAAGGTAAAGTAGCGGCTGAAGTAATTGCCGGACTTAAAACGGAATTCGTTGCCAGTGTCATTCCATCTGTGGCTTACACCGACCCTGAAGTGGCATGGGTGGGCGTGACTGAAACTGATGCCAAAGCCAAAGGAATGGAAATTGAGAAAGCGAGTTTCCCCTGGGCTGCAAGTGGCCGTGCTTTATCAATTGCTCGTACCGAAGGTACAACCAAGCTCATATTCGATAAAGAAACCCATCGTGTGATTGGCGCAGGTATTGTCGGCGTGAACGCTGGTGAGTTACTTGCCGAAGCGGTATTAGCTATTGAAATGGGCGCTGATGCGCATGATTTAGGCCTCACAATTCACGCACATCCAACATTATCTGAAACGGTTTGCTTCGCGGCAGAGATGAAAGAAGGTACGATTACGGATCTGTACATCAAAAAACGTTAGACTGATTGTGTGGATGCCCTAAAAATTTAACTTTTGTCGCAATACTGTGTTGCTCGCGAAAAATATTTCGCTAACATATCAAAACATATGCGGCGCTTATATTTTTACTCGCGCCTTGTCTTGCTTAAAAACTTAATTTTTTAGAAGCATCCAAATGCAAACCCCAGATTTTCTAAAACAACTAACTCAGCAGTTTCCAAACGATAGGGTCTACACTGACCCTGTCGATTGTTATGCTTACGCATACGACAACTCCCGTAATTTCCATTCCCCCATTGCTGTTGTATTCCCGCTGACTACCGAAGAAGTGCAAGCCGTTATCAAGCTGTGTAACGCACACAGAATACCTGTAGTACCACGTGGTCGTGGAACTGGTACAGCAGGAGGCAGCGTGCCAGAGGTGGGCGGTGTAGCACTTTCACTTGAGCGCATGAATAAAATCATCAGCGTTGATCCGGATAACCGCATGGCGATTATCGAGCCCGGCGTGCTGAACCAAGAACTGCAGGATGTGATTAAAAAAGTAGGCTTTTTTTGGCCCCCAGACCCATCCAGTGCCGCGTATTGCAGTATAGGCGGTAACCTGGCGACGTGTGCCGCTGGGCCGCACGCTGTGAAATATGGCGTAGCGCGCGACCATGTACTTGGGCTAAAAGCAGTCACGGGAAATGGTGACATTATCAAGACTGGCTGTTACACCAGCAAAGGCGTGGTGGGTTATGACCTCACACGTTTATTGGTAGGCTCGGAAGGTACTCTGGCGGTGATCATAGAGGCTACTCTTAAGCTCACGCCATTGCCTAAACATACGGGCGGCTTGACTGCGGAGTTTGTGGATACCTATAGTTGCGCCAAAGCAATAGCTGCCATTATGGCGCAGCCTTACACACCAAGCGCACTGGAGTTTTTGGATAACGGAGCGTTGAATCTAATCCGCAGCCGCCACCAAAACCTATTGCCTGAAAATGCCAAAGCTTATTTGATGATAGAAGTCGATGGTTCCCAGCAGGAAATTGTAGAAGCGACCGAAGCGATATTGCAAGCCTGCCAGGTGCCGGGTTTGATAGAGGCAAAACCTGCTGAAGATACTAAGGCTTTATGGGCCGCTCGCAAGGCATTGTCACCGCTGCTCAAAGATATCGCCCCTAAAAAAATCAATGAAGACATTGCCGTGCCAGTTTCGCACCTACCGGAATTATTAACGGGTCTGGAAAAACTCGCCGCGCAATATCAAATCTCAAACGTGAATTTCGGTCATGCCGGCAATGGCAATATTCATGTGAATTTGCTGGTGAACCCTGATAATGCGGATGAAATGAAACGTGCTTACTTGTGCTTGGATGAAGTGTTCTCGCTGGTGCTGTCACTGCAAGGTACATTATCTGGCGAGCATGGCGTAGGAATGGCTAAGCGTCCATTTGTGCCACGTGAGATCGATGAAACGACGATGAATTTGATGAAAGCCGTTAAATTGACTTTTGATCCGGCTAATATTCTCAACCCCGGTAAGTTGTTTCCTTAAGCCTAATTAATCTACTTAATTAGGGCAGCTCACGTCTTTAAGGTTCGCCGCTGGAAACTCCGGTTTCAATTTCTTCAACGTAGCAATCTCGGTATCTGTAAGATTCGTTAGCAATAAGCTGGAATGCACTTTCCCCTGGTTGCGCAAAGCTTTCACAGCATCTTTAACGCCTTTAGCTTTTAATTCATTCAATAATTTTGTGGCAAGTTGTTCATCTTGAAAAACGCCAAAGGAAATCGCATTTTTCCACTTTGGTTCTTGCACGACAAAGATATCTTCAATGCCCAGGGCTTTTAGTTCAGCTGCTTTTGCTAAAGCTTCTTGAGAGTTTTTCAGCGGGGGTTTATATATCCAGAAACGCTTGGCATCCTGTGAGGTTTCGGATTTGACCGTAGCTTGTAACGATAACTGGGACAACTCACTTTGTGCAGCGGCAAGATTAGTGTCAGAGAACACGCCCCATTCCATGCAGGTTTTAGCAATAGTCGAAATAGTCGCTGGCGGTGGAGCAGATGTAGCAGCCTTTTTCGGCATCGCTTCAATCTGCTGTTGATTCAATACCGTGATTTTTTCAGGATTGATTTCAGTGAACTGTGATTGCGGCACACTGGGTAAAAAACGCTCTCGGTTGAAATAAGCTAATAAGCCTAAATTGACCAAAATCAGGAGTAAGACCAGAGCTCTCATTGCGTATCACTTTGCATAATTATTATCGTTATTGCTAGACTGAATTACTAAGCAGATACAAGCCCTGCAAAACCAGATTATCTACGATGAGGACTTGGTTTGTCACGCTGTCTTGCTTGTTAAACTGTAGTCGAATTTGATTAGCATTTCCGCCACTCATCAAAATCCATGGAGTCTTCCCGGTTTTCTTCTCCAGTTCCTGCGCCATTAGTGTAATTGCACCGGTAATCGCATAGAGTGTACCGGCATATATCGCATCATTGGTACTCGTCGCAAAAATGCTTACATCAGTTTCTTTCCGTAAATTCTGAATCGGCAGTTGCGCCGTCCCCAAATACAAACTCTGTTGCATCAAATCTATGCCTGGCATGATTAAACCGCCATTGAATATTGCGTTATCAAGCGCATCTATCGTCACAGCCGTACCAGCATTTACTACAACACACGGCGCTTGTTTGATATGCCACGCAGCAATCAGGGCCGCCCAGCGATCAGTGCCTAATTTTTCGCGTTGCAGATAACTATTCGTCACGCCACAGGCTTCAGTTTGCGATGTGATAAATTGAACATTGGCATAATTCGCCAGCAGCATTTTAAGCTGCGCTTCTACCGTACTGCCCGCTACATTGGAAATCACCGCTTTATCCGCTATAGGCAAACGCAAACCCGCTAATTCGGTATTCAGGCAAACGCCATGCCCAGCTAGCCTGCCAGCCTCATCAAATAAGCCCCATTTAACTCGCGTGTTGCCAGCATCAATCGCCAATATGAGGTTGGATGATTTGGTCATTCAGTCTTGCGCCCTTAAACTGATTTCACCGGATGAGAAACGCTGTTCGCCTAAGGCAGTTTTTACCAGCAAGATGCCGTCTTCCGCCACATCAATGGCGGTGCCTGTAGTTTCGCGGCCATCCGGATGCAGCATACGAACCGGTTTTTGATGATAGGCATGGTGTTTAAGCCATTCGTCACGCACTTGTGGAAAGCCATTCTGCTCAAAATTACTCAGCACAGCGGCTAAATGTTTCAGCAATGCGCCCAGTAGCTCATTCGCATTGATGTGTTTAGAAGATACGCTATCGAGATCAATCACCGGCTGGTCTATCTGTTGTTTAAGCTGTGTAGGGAGTTTCAGGTTGATGCCCACGCCTATCACTGCAGCGCTCGGGCCTTCCATATCACCTTGCAGCTCTATCAAAATACCCGTGAGTTTTTCGCCGTCTATCAATACATCATTCGGCCATTTAAGTTGCGCTTGGCTAATCCCAGCTTCATGCAGCGCGCGAATCAGCGCAACGCCTACCGCCAAACTCAAGCCCGATAATGCCGAAGCACCGCATTGAAAGCGCCACAATAGGGAAAAAGTCAAACTTGCGCCTAAACCGGCTTGCCAGGTGCGGCCACGACGTCCGCGGCCTTTGGTCTGCAGGTTTGCCACCACGCAGGTGGCATGCGCCTCGCCGGCACTGGCTTTTTTCATGAGGTAAGAATTGGTAGATTCCAAATGGTCATGCACTTCCAGCTTGAACCAGGCACGCTGCTCGCCAATCGCATTCAAAATAGCTTGTTCGTCTAAAAGCGTAATCGCATGTGGCAATTTGTAGCCACGGCCACGAACGGAGAAAATCTCAACCCCCAAAGCTTCAGCGGCTTGAATAGCATTCCATACCGTTGCGCGGCTAGTGTTGAAATGCGTAGCAATATCTTCGCCGGAATGGAATTTTCCATCTGTGAGTAGCCGTAGAATAGGGAAGGTGAGGGTGTTCATAGTCAGCTTAAAGTTTAACATGGGGCTGAGTTTCCACACATAGTTCGTCATTCCGACGAAAGTCGGAATCCAGTGACTTTAAAATAGTTTAAAAAGACGCTAGATTCCGACTTTCGTCGGAATGACAAAAATTACAGTGTAAAATAAGCACATTCATTGATTACTAAACGTAAAAGTATTTATGTCAGCAGAAAAAACACCAATCCCGCCCGCATCCAACTTTATCCGCGCTATTGTTGAGCATGATTTAGCCGACAACAAATACGCCAGAAAAAAATGGGCTGGCAGCCCCGGCGATGCTGTGCATCAAGCCAAAGGTCAGCCAGACCCTGCTAAGATTCGCACACGCTTTCCACCGGAGCCCAATGGCTACCTGCATATCGGCCATGCGAAAAGTATCTTTTTGAACTTTGGTTTAGCGCGCGATTATGAAGGTATTTGCCACCTGCGGTTTGATGACACCAACCCGGAGAAAGAAAGCCAGGAGTACGTGGATAGCATCAGCGATGCCGTGCAATGGCTGGGCTTTAACTGGAAAAATGGTGTAGAAGAGAATCTGTACTTTGCCAGCAATTACTTTGATTTTATGTACCAAGCGGCAGAGAGCCTGATTGAGAATGGTCATGCCTATGTAGATAGCCAAACTGCTGATGAAATGCGCACGAATCGTGGCACATTGACGGAACCTGGCAAAGACTCGCCTTGGCGTAACCGTAGCGTAGAAGAGAACCTGACATTATTCCGCGAGATGCGTGATGGCAAACATGCCGATGGCAGCTTGATTTTACGTGCCAAAATTGACATGAAGTCGCCTAACATCAATTTGCGCGACCCAGCCATTTACCGTGTGCGCCGTGCGCATCACCATAATACTGGCGACAAATGGTGCATCTACCCGATGTACACCTTTGCGCACCCGATTGAAGATGCGCTGGAGCAAATCACGCATTCCATCTGTACGCTGGAATTTGAAGACCAACGTCCATTCTATGATTGGCTACTGGAGCGCTTGGCAGAAGCAGGTCTATTGGCGCACCCATTACCTAAACAATACGAGTTTGCGCGCCTTAACTTAACGTATGTGGTGCTTTCAAAACGTAAGCTCATTCAATTAGTACAAGAAAAACACGTTAGCGGCTGGGATGACCCACGCTTGCCAACCTTGGCAGGTGCGCGCCGCCGTGGTTACACCGCAGAAGGCTTTAAGCTGTTTACCGACCGTATCGGCGTTTCAAAAGCAGATTCGTGGATTGAATACACGATTCTGGAAGATTGCATGCGTGAAGTGCTTAACCAATCTGCCGAACGCCGTATCGCCGTGTTAGACCCAATCAAGCTAGTGATCGATAATTATCCAGAGCATCAAGTGGAAGATTGCTTCGCGCCTAACCACCCGCTCAAACCTGAGCTAGGCAAACGCGTAGTGCCGCTCACAAAAGAGCTATGGATAGAAGCTGAGGACTTTGAAGAAACCCCTCCAAAAGGCTACTTCCGCCTCACACCGGGCGGCATGGTGCGCCTGCGCTACGGTTATGTAGTGCAATGCACTGGCTTTGAGAAAGATGCCGCTGGCAATGTCACCACAGTGCATTGTGATTACCTGCCAGACACCAAATCCGGCACCCCGGGTTCAGATTCAGTGAAAGTCAAAGGCAATATCCATTGGGTAAGCGCAGCGCATAGCTATGCGGCTGAGATTCGTTTGTATGACAGGTTGTTTAAAGAAGCGCACCCTGGCCAAGGCAAAAATGCAGATGGAACAGATCGTGATTTCTTGGACGACATCAATGCAGATTCTGTAAAAGTGATTACTGCGCAATTGGAACCAAGCCTGAAAGAAGCGAAGCCTGAGGAACGATTCCAGTTTGAACGCCACGGTTACTTTGTAGCGGATAAAAAAGACAGCGTGGATGGGAAGCCGGTGTTTAACAGGGCTGTGACGTTAAGGGATGCTTGGCAGAAGTAACTTAATGAGTCTTGAAAAGTATATAGAAGGGATTTTAAAAACAGGTTTCGTACTTGAAAATAAAATCGCTCAAGCCTTGAAAAAACAGGGCTGGTCAGTAATAAGTAATAAATATTACGAAGATGATTTTGAGGATAAAATTCGTGAAATAGACTTGATAGCTTATAAAGTAGGTAAAGTACAAAATTTTGATGTTTACACTTGTTTAATTGTAAGTTGCAAAAAAAGCGAATCGAATATTTGGGCATTATTATGTAGAGACTTGAATATAAAAGATCCGAACCAAGATATTCAACCTCTACATACGTGGAGCAACCAAGTAGCAATTCAACATCAAATAGCTGATCCAAGTAAAGCTAAAGAATATTATAAGGATATGATTCGCTTAGGAGTTAGTGAGGTATTAGATGATCCTAAAGTAGATATTTTTGCATTTCAGGAAATGAATGCACAAAGCGGTGCACCTCAGAATCAAACGGCTATTTTTAATTCGATTATTTCTTTAATAAAAGCTCAATCGTATGAAATGTCAGCATTACCAGAAAGAAAAAAAGCCCCTTCTGTATACCAGTTCAATTTATTGTCCGTAGTTGATGCAAATATTGTTCGCCTGGAGTTCAAAGGCAATAAAGTGACTGCGGAAAATACTGATAGTGAACATCATGTATCTCGTTACATCCTACAGGGAAAACAATCGTTTTCTAAAGTAAGGTTTATTAATGCTTCTATTTTTGACACCGCATTAGTTGCTTATGACAAATTACATAAAGCTAACCTTATCTGGTATGGAAATACTTGCGATAGCTTTTATGAGGGTATTGAAAAAGACTCTTCAAAATTGAAACTTTTCGTTTCAGATTTTAGAAATGAAGTTCGTTGGAAGCTGAAATCACGTATTTATAAACTATTAAAAAAAGCAGTTTCTTTAGAAGAGTTTTCTTTGTTTTGGAGTAATGATAAAAATTCTCTAGTGGTCTATTTTGAAACTAATGAGGATGATGCGGAAATAGCATTGGAATTAAATGGAGATACTGAAGCCGAAAAGGTTGTAGCAACGGCTTTGATGGAAATTTATCGATATAACGGGCCTTTTTATTTCGAAACAGACATACCTTTTTGAATTGCTAAAATAAAATCAAAAAGCTAACTTTAATCAATCTATGAACACTTTAATTGAGTTAAATAAAGCCTATCGTCTACTCAACCACGGCCCAACCGTCTTGGTTTCAACTCAACATAACAATCAATGCAACGTGATGGCAGCCGCCTGGAATATGCCCCTAGATTTTGACCCACCGAAAATCGCCATCGTTATCGATAAAAAAACTTATAGCCGCGAACTCATAGAAGCCTCTGGTAGCTTCGTCATTAACGTGCCGTGCCGCGCGCAGGCTGAGATGGTGGTGAAGGTGGGTTCCAGTTCCGGACGTGAACTTTTAGGTAAAGAACGTGACAATAAGTTTGCAGCCTTTGACTTGCCAACCTTGCCAGCCAGTAAGGTTGATGCGCCTTTACTACAAGGTTGCGTAGCGTGGCTCGAGTGCAAAGTGATTCCGGAGCCGCATATTCAAGATACTTATGATTTGTTTCTGGCGGAAGTAGTCGCGGGTTGGGCGGACGAGCGTGTGTTTTCTCAAGATATTAATGGACATTTTCATTGGCATTTTGAAGGACATGATGAGCTACGCACCATTCACCACATCGCTGGCGGTAATTTTATGGCAATAGGCGAAGCATTCAAGGTTTAAAGAGTTGAAGGCAACTTAAGACGCGATTAAAGGTAAAAATATGAAAAAAAACCGTCAGCGTAAATTCAAGAAACAGTTTTCCAAAAAAATCGGGATGGCGCCCGGCGCGTTGGTGTATGTGGGTGATATGGATGCGGACACCAGCAAGATGGAGAAGCCGACCGTTACGCTAATAGCCTATGACGCAGGTGAGTTGGTTGAAACATTGTTAACTGATGATGACCTTGCTGCCTTTGATTTAAGCGCGTATACAAAAGCCTGTAAAAAGGTCTGGCTGAATATCCACGGCGTGCACGATACCGCGCTTATTGCGAAAATAGGCGCTCTGTTTAATTTGCATCCGCTGGTTCAGGAAGACATTCTCAATACCGAGCAGCGTCCTAAAATAGACGAGTTTGATGATTATGTGTTTTTAGAAACGCGTAGTTTCAAATACGACAAAGCAAACTTGACCCTGGATTCTGAACAGGTGAGTTTTATATTAGGTCACGATTACCTGCTGACTTTTCAGGAGCGTTCGACAGGCATATTTGAGCCGGTGCGTACCAGAATGCGCGCTACTAAAGCCCATATACGCGAGTTAGGGCTGGATTACCTGGCCTATGCTTTGCTGGATAGCGCAGTGGATCGTTATTTCAGTGTGCTGGAAGAGGTTGGGGATACTAGTGAAGACCTGGAAGAGCGGCTGTTATCAAACCCCAGCAATACCGAGCTACACATGATTCACCAGCTTAAGCACGTGAGTATGGAATTGCGCCGTGCTGTATGGCCGTTGCGCGAGGTGATTAATAATTTAACGCGTAACGAAAGCAAGTTCTTCAAACCTGCGACTATCCCATATTTACGTGATGTATATGACCATACCGTCAGCTTTATCGAGTCTTTGGAGTCGATTCGCGATTCGCTTAGCGGCATGATGGATATCTACATGGCGAGTGTTAGCCAACGGGTGAACCTGGAATTGCGCGCCTTAACCGTAGTCGCCATGATGTTCATGCCTGCAACCCTGATTGCCGGTATCTTCGGCATGAACTTTATACATATGCCATGGCTGGAAGATAAAGACGGCTTTTGGTGGGCCATGAGCCTGATGGGCGGCATTGCCGGCATCATGGTCATTATCTTCTGGCGCAGGCAGTGGTTAAGCAGTAAGAAGTAAAGTTTTAGACGTTATATATCACGAATAATCTATTTCCTAGTTTGTCATACCGACGAAAGTCGGTATCTAGTGCCGTTAAAAGATTATAAAAAAACCTTAAAATCAAAGTCTCTGGATTCCGTGTCAAGCACGGAATGACAAACAATTAATTTGGAATAAGCAATTATTTAAATTAAAGATGGATATAAATCATTCTAGTAAGGATTGGTTTTCTCAATCAACTTCAACTTCCATTGGCGTTTCCATTCCTTAAGTTGCTTTTCCCGGACGATCGCACTTTCCATACTTTCTGACGTTTCGTACCAGACTAACTGATGCACTTGGTATTGTTGAGTAAAGCCGATAATCAAATGGGACTTATGCTCCCACACCCGTTTGATTAAATCCGAAGTAACGCCAATGTATAAAGTGCCGTTACGTTCGCTTGCAAGAATATAAACACAAGGTTGCATATTAAAATTATTGTATTAATTCACTGAACCTGACTTTCGTCGGAATTGTAGAGTTTAATCTAAACCCCATTATTTCTTAGCAGATTGGAAATTTAAGCCTCTTGGGGTAAATCCTTAACCAAGTTTGAATATTTTGTACGAATCTTGGCTGCTTTAGGCGCCGCCACTGCCATGCAATATGGCTGGTTCGGATTCTTATCAAAGTAATACTGATGATAATTTTCCGCAGGGTAGAAGGTATCCTCGCCATTGATTTCCGTAACAATCGGCGAGTTGTAGATATGCGCCGCATTGAATTCTGCAATCATTTTCACCGTGGCATCACGTTGTTCCGGGGTCTGGCAAAATACCGCTGAACGATACTGTGTGCCTACATCGTTACCCTGGCGATTGGGCGTAGTAGGGTCATGCGATACCAGGAAGATTTCCAGTAAGGTTTCGAAGCTGACCTGGTCAGGGTCAAAGGAGATTTGTATACCTTCTGCATGGCCGGTATCGCCATTGCAAATGTCTTTATAAGTCGGGTTAAGCGTGTGGCCGCCAATGTAGCCGGAAACCACTTTATGCACGCCTTTGAGCTGGCTGAAAACCGGCTCGGTACACCAAAAACAGCCACCTGCAAAAATTGCGATTTGTTGATTATCCATGAATGGGCACCTTTGAAAATATTGGGTTAAATTTTAGCTTCCGGTTCTATAAAACTTCTTGAAAACGGTAAACTAGAGAGGTTGATTGTTAGTCAAAGTTTTAAGTGAAACATTACATTGTATTGAAAAAATAGTCCTAAACTCACGCCTTAACTTGTCACTTTTTTATTTGCATCACCATTTTCATCCCTACAAATGACTATTAATGCTTTATATGTCGATTTTAACTCCTACTTTGCTTCGGTAGAGCAGCAGCTTGTACCAGAGCTGCGTGGTAAACCAATAGGCGTACTGGCTGTGATGGCAGAAACGACTTGCTGCATTGCTGCCAGTTATGAGGCTAAGAAATTCGGCGTTAAAACCGGCACCGGTGTACGCGATGCGCGGCAGATGTGCCCCGGCATGGTGTTTGTAGAAGCGCGGCCACCGCTATACGTGGCATATCACCACAAGTTGATCGAGATCGTGGAAAGCTGTACGCCCGTGGAAAAAGTGCTTTCCATAGACGAGATGGTGTGCATGCTTACGGGTAGTCAGCAGGTGACGGAAAATGCCCTAAAGCTTGCAGCTAAAATCAAGCGCGAGATCAATAAGCGGGCAGGTGAGTTCATCAAATGCTCTATCGGCATTGCGCCGAATGTGTATCTTTCAAAGGTCGCATCTAATATGCAGAAGCCGGATGGATGTGTAGTGATACAGCAGAATGAACTGCCGGAGCGCTTGTATGGCTTACCTTTGCGTGCACTAAACGGCATCGGCGGCCAGATGGAAGCACGCCTGAATCGCTATAAAATCACTACCGTAGAACAGTTATACGCGGCGAACCGTGACCAGTTACGGACGGCGTGGGGCGGCATTGAAGGCGAACGCATGTATGACAAACTGCGTGGCATAGAACCTTACTATGTGAAGAATGCACGCAGCAGTTTGGGACATTCACACGTTTTGCCGCCCGACCAGCGGAATTTGCCAGGCGTTAAAGCCGTGCTGCATCGCTTGCTGCAAAAAGCCAGTATGCGCATGAGGAGTTATGAGTTGCTGGCTTCATCCATTAGTGTGAAAGTGCGTTTCAGGAACGCGCCTAGCTGGGGCATGGAAAGCCGTATTTCGCCCACGGACAATACCCTGAAGCTGATCAATGCCCTCGAGACCTTCTTGCATTATTACCCTGAAGGCAAGCTGCTGGAGCCTGTGAAGGTCGGCGTATCTTTTTCTGGCTTGAAAACCATGGATGAAGTGGCGCGTGACTTGTTTGAAATAAGGCCGCTGGAAAGCGAGAAAAAACTGAATACCGCGATTGATCGCCTAAATATGAAATACGGCAAGAACACCGTGTATTTTGGCGGCGCACACGATGCCCTGAAATACGCGCCGATGCGTATCGCCTTCAATCATATTCCTGATCCAACCATTGAAGGCGACGATTAACAGCTATAGAAGATGTAGCTGTTAATTACACTAATTGTATTTTTTGCCAGCATTGTTTTTAACGCAGGCTTCTGCTTCGGCAGCGGCCACTTTGCTAATTGGTTCGCTATTGCTAGCAGGCTCTACTTTGCTAGTGGGTGAGGTATTAGCTTTAATGGCGCAATCACGGCATTTGCCTTTAGCTTCGTCGTAACCTTTAATCGCTTCTAGACCTTTGACATTGGTCATAATGGTATCGTCCAATACGGCCTCGCCCATTTTTGCACCTGTGATATCAGCGCCTGTTAAATCCGCTTTACTTAAATCGGCACGGAATAGATCAGTATTGCGTAAGTTGGCATTTTTAAGATTGGCAAACTTAAAGTTAGAGCGATTAATGTCAGCGCCTTCGAAGTTGGTATTTTCAAAATTGCCGCCAATCGCGTCAAAGCGCATTGCACCCATCGGCTGGTTGCCAATGTCCAGGCCATAACGGCCATGCTTGATAGTGGCGTTGCTCATGTCCACATTGCCTAGCGTACCTATCATGCGGGCATTGGTAAGGTTGGCGCCATGAAAATTAGTCTTGTCAAAAATTGCCTGGAAGATGGTGGCATCGGTCAGGTCTGCACCACTCAAATTGGTATTTTCAAGGCGGGCGAGGTTGAGATAACTTCTTTTCATGTCGGCGTTGCTGAGGTTTGCACCACGCAGGTAAGCACCGAAAAAGCTAGTATTGACCATGTTGCAGTGGCGTAAGTCCATACCATCGAAGTTCAGATATCCTACATCCTTATTAGAGAGATCGCAGCTTTTGCTGTTTACCTGCGCCATGGCTTGCTCTTGGGTTAATTTCTCACGCTCTGGCTCGGCATTTTTGGCGTAAAAGTCAGTCGCTTTAGTAATCATCGCTTTTTGGTCAAACAGGAAAGAATCTCGCGAACCTTCATTGCTGAAGCAATAAGTCTTGCCTTCAAACTTCTCGTTGATTTCGCAATTGGTTTTATGGAAAAGTTGATGTGACAAGCTGTTAGTACAGTAATCGTTAAATTCCCCGGCATACAGCACCCCCGCGAAACTTAATATGCAAAACGAAAATATTAGTTTTAATGTGTTCATTTACTTCTCCCAATAGTTATATATTCTTGGCTACTTTGATAATATCAGAACAAAAAAGTGCCGTAATTATTATTTATATTCATTCACTTAACCAAAATTTACAATCTTCTTAACTACTCATGTTTTTCATGAGTTACAAATCATTAACAAATTTGCGTAATCTTTCTATTAATCAGCACGTTGAGTAAATATCTGTAAAGTTGATTGCAGAGCCAAAATGTGGCGAGTAAATTTAGCTCGTTAAATTAATTCAACATATCGATGTTTCAATACATCGGGTAATACATTCTAGAAATACTTCTAGACACAAGGAGAAGCAAGATGGGTAGTACAAAAACGAATAAAGTTAAGATATTGGTTTCAGCGCTTTTATTGGCAGCTTCCTTGCCTGCGATGGCAGATCAATACAATGATTCTGCGCGCGTGCTTTCTGTTACACCACAAACTGACCGCGTGAATATGCCGCGCCAGGAATGCCGGACTGACTATCAGCAGCAAACTTATAATAATGGTAGCAGCCCGGTAGGTGCGATTATCGGCGGCATTGCCGGTGGCCTATTGGGTAGTACTGTAGGCCGTGGTAATGGCCGTGTTGCAGCAGCAGCGGTAGGTGCCGGGGTGGGTGCTGTTACAGGTGACCGTATCGGCAACAATAATAATGTTTCCACACGTACCGTGCCTGTGCAAAGTTGCTACCAGGTAGATAATTGGCAGACTGTGAATACCGGTTATCTGGTTGCATATGAATACAACGGCAGGACTTATACAACGGTGACTAACCAGCCACCAGGAAAATACATTGACGTGAATGTTGCAGTAGCGCCTAATGGACCGGTGATTTCGCAAAACAATTATGACGACGATTATGGCTACGATGACCCGGGTTATGGTGACCGTGGCTATGATGACAGACGTAATCGCGGTAGACACCATGGTTGGGATAAGCGTGGTTGGTAGTTCCATGGTTGTTATGACAGACTGTTAATCTAACGCATAAATTAACCTGGCATCTATGAAAGTTGCCAGGTTTTTTATTGTCGATTGTGGGCTAGTGCTACAATTGCCGCATGTTTGAAACACCTCCAAATTTGCTCCAACGTATCAAGAAATACTTGCAGAATTGGCTCGATTCATTTGCCACAAAACCCAATGCCGCAAAGGCTTGGCAGCAGATCGGCAATTCGGAAAACCACGATTTTTGGCTGTTTGCAACACCAGTACATTTGATATTGGGGCGTGATAACTTTGTGCTTGCTGACCCTGCGTCACTTTCAATTTCCGATGAGGAAGCTGATGCCCTCATTGCCAGCTTGAATACGCATTTTTCACATCCTGATTTTTACCTGAAGGGTTTCAAACTTTATCGTTCTGAGAATACGTGGTTTTTGGGACTGAATACTGATCCACAAATTTTTGTTCATCGTATCAAAGCGGTGATTAACCAGGATATTTCGCCTTACCTGCCTAACGGCAATGGCGCATTGGCATGGGCAAATTGGTTAAATGAAGTGCAGATGCTGTTATTTAGCCACCCGGTAAACATAGCCCGCGAGGCGCGCGGTGAGCTGCCGGTTAATAGTCTGTGGTGTTATGGTTTAGCGGCAAATAAGGTAATCAAAGTT
>JBKJOT010000058.1:0-11606 GCA_046595335.1 Methylotenera sp. | reverse complement strand
CATAATGACCAAAAGTTTTAATTGAAAGGCTAAAAATATAAGCTGAATCATCTTATAGAAATTCTCAGCTACCTACAAACCCAAGGCGTCTTTCATCACGTAAAAAATATAACTTTGTTCCTGCACGCCATGAAAAAGCTGTGCATCAGGCCCGTCGGCAAAAATCTGCACATCTTCACCTCCATGCGTTTCCTGTTCTAGTGGTACATTCGCTTCTTGGTGAAAATCCGGTTCATTGGTATCCATATCAGATAAATCGGATACCCTGCCAGTTTGCGGCACTATCGCCTTTTTAGCCGAAGATTCAGGCGCCATGTTTTCAATATGCCCCTTACCGTTTACATAATTAATCACCGTGTAAGGCTTATGGTCCAGTGCCAGTGCAGGGCTGTCATGGCCCGGCAAGATGACTTTGTCTAATATCGGGTTGCCGCGTTTGGCGTAACCGGACAAAGTCATGGTATGGCTATGATCTGCGGTGACGATAATCAGGGTGTCATCCAAATTGATTTTGGCTAACGTCGCTTTTACCGCATCGGACAAGGCAACAGTTTCTGACAAAGCTCGATAAGCATTGCCCGCATGGTGGGCATGGTCAATGCGCCCGGCTTCTACCATTAGAAAATAACCTTTAGGGTTGGTTGCCAACACGTCGATAGCCTTGGTAGTCATCTCGGTAAGGCTAGGTTGAGTACTATTGCTGGTGATTCGGTCTGTATCAAACTGCATGTGATCATCATCAAACAAACCCAATAAGTGTTTGGTTGTTGCCGGGTTGATATTGCTCAATGTTGTTTTATCCGTAACATATTGAGCGCCGAACTTGGTCTGAAACTCGCTAATCAGGTTGCGTCCATCGCTACGTTTGCCATGCGCTTCTCTCGGCAAGAAGTTCGCCCGGCCGCCGCCAAGCAAAACCTCCAGGCCATTGCCTATGCCGGCTTTATCTGAACTAAGTGCGCCAAAGTTGTCAATGACTTGGGCTGCGATATCTGCTATTGCGGAACCTGCTGGTACTTGTGAGTTATTTTCCCAATCACGGTGAGATGTATGCGCATAAGTAGCGGCTGGGGTGGCATGTGTGACGCGTGTGGTAGTGACCACGCCGGTGGAAAGGCCATGTTTCTCTGCTATTTCCAGTAAGGTTTCGACGCTGTTATTGTGTATGAGTGTTGCGTCGGTTTCGCCTTTGGACACATTTTGGTTTAAGCCAATAATACCGTCGTTGGTTTTAACCCCAGTCATAATCGCGGTCATGGTAGGGGCAGAATCGGCCGTTTGCTGATTGGCTGAATAGGTTTTGGACATTGCCAGATAGGGCAGCTTTTCAAAACTCAACAAATTACGCTCACCGTCACGTTTTTGTTGCTGGCCTTCAAAAATCCGGGCCGCTGTCACGGTAGAAACACCCATGCCATCTCCTAAAAAAAGGATGACATTTTTCGCATGATGAGGACGCTGGGGGATTTTTTTACTCGCTGCTAGTGCGCTTAATCCATCCAGCCGCCATGTATCCGCATCTTCTGCAAAGCTTAGCGTTGAAAAAACAATGCACCCTATGCCAATCCACCCTATGCTAAGTGTAACGCAGGCAAATACTGGAGTTTTCATCAATAGCTACTGGAAAAATAGAATGTGACAATACTACGTCATCAATATGGCAGTTTTATTAATGCGCGTTTTCCCAATTATTGCCTACGCCAACCTCGGCTAATAAAGGCACATCTAGCGTTGCAACGCCTTGCATGAGTAATGGTAGCTGAGTCTTAACGAGCTCGAGTTCGCTATCCGGCACTTCGAGCACCAGCTCATCGTGCACTTGCATCACCAGTTTGGTCTGTAGCTTTTCCTTTTTAAGCCATTGATCTACGGCAATCATAGCCAGTTTAATGAGATCAGCCGCCGTACCCTGCATAGGCGCATTGATAGCAGCACGCTCAGCACCAGCTCTACGCATATGATTAGAGCTGTTGATTTCCGGCACCCACAGTCGACGGCCAAAAAAAGTTTCTACATAGCCTTTTTGACGCGCCAATTCGCGAGTGTCCTGCATGTATTGGCGTACACCGGGATAACGTGCGAAGTACCGTTCTATATAGCTCGCAGCGGCGGAGCGTTCAATATTGAGGTTCTGCGCCAAGCCAAATGCACTCATGCCGTAAATGAGACCAAAATTGATGACTTTGGCATAACGGCGCTGTTCGTTATCGATTTCATCTCTAGGTAAGCCAAAAATCTCAGCGGCAGTGGCGCGATGGATGTCTTCATTATTGGCAAAGGCATAGAGCATGCCTTCGTCCTGAGAAAGGTGCGCCATGATGCGTAACTCGATTTGAGAATAGTCGGCAGAAACGATCTGGCTGCCGGGCGGCGCGATAAAAGCTTCGCGAATGCGGCGGCCTTCTAACGTGCGCACTGGAATGTTCTGTAAATTAGGTTCCGAGCTGGCTAAACGACCGGTAATCGCCACGGCTTGGTTGTAAGAAGTATGCACACGGCCGGTTTGCGCATTAATCATGCGCGGCAATTTATCCGTATAAGTGGATTTTAATTTAGCCAAGCCGCGATATTCCAGCAATACTTTTGGTAATGGATGGTCTAGCGCTAGTTCCTGTAAAACGTCTTCATCGGTAGAAGGAGTGCCGGAGGGTGTCTTCTTGGTCGGTTTAATGCCCAATTTGCCGAATAGAATCTCCTGCAACTGTTTAGGCGAACCTAAATTAAAGCGTTGTCCGGCAAGCTCGTAAGCCTCATTTTCTAGCGCCACTAGCTTCATGCCGATTTCGTTACTTTGGCGACTCAACATATGGCTATCGATCAGTACACCGTTGCGTTCAATGGTGAACAGGATGTTTGAAACCGGTAGTTCAATATGGGTGTAGATGTAATCCAACTTGCTATCTGCAACAATCTGCGGATACATAGTTTCATGAAGTTGTAGGGTAATATCTGCGTCTTCCGCCGCATATTCGCTAGCAACTTCTACTGTTACCTGATTAAAGCTGACTTGCTTGGCACCTTTGCCAGCCACCTCTTCAAAAGTGATGGTCTTAGTGTCCAAATGTCGCATGGCTAAGTCATCCATGCCATGCGAACGGTGGCTTTCGAACACATAGGATTGCAGCAAAGTGTCGTGCGCAATGCCATTCAAGGCGATGCCATGATTGGCCAGTACATGCTGGTCATATTTAAGATTTTGGCCGACCTTTTTGATGGCTGGGTTTTCTAAATAGGGTTTGACTTTCGCTAAAGTAGCGGTGAAATCCAGTTGATCCGGTGCATCAAAATAATCATGCTTGAGTGGCAGGTAAGCCGCGCTACCGGATTCTACGCTAAAAGACATACCGACGATTTTGGCGGTTAATGGGTCAAGCGAGGTGGTTTCCGTATCAAAACAGACCAGGCTGGCTAGGCTGATTTTATTGAGCCATAGTTCTAGCTGCTCATTGGTCAGGATGGTTTCATAATTGCGGCTGGTATTGACTGCGTGCGGCGTCACGGTAAACATATCTGCTGTTTGCTGTTGATTCTGGTGCAGATCCAGTTTATTTACAGCGTTGCCAGTAGGGGCTGGTGGCGGGCTATCGATTTCACGCAGCCATGTCTTGAATTCATAACGCTGGTAGATTTTGGCCAGTTTGGCTTTGTCCTGCGCTTGTAAAAGTAGCGGCTCAAAATTTTCCGGCATGCCTGGGTGGCCTTCTAGGCCACATTTGATAGTGATGAGTTCGCGTCCGGTTGGTAACCAATCCAATGCTTTCCTGAGATTTTCGCCCACCACACCGTTAATCTTGTCTGCATTGGCAATTACACCATCCAATGTGCCATATTCCAATAGCCATTTCACTGCGGTTTTGGGGCCCACTTTTTCTACGCCAGGCACGTTATCGACCGAGTCACCAATCAAGGTGAGGTAATCAATAATCAACTCTGGTTTCAAGCCGAACTTGGCTTCTACACCGGCAATATCCAGTATCTCGTCACCTTTTCTAAAGGCGTTGGGCATAGTGTTAATGAGCGTGACTTTGTCATTCACCAGTTGCGCCATGTCTTTATCGCCGGTTGAGATGATGACGCGCATATCCTGCTTTTCAGCTTGCTTAGCCAGGCAGCCGATCACGTCATCGGCTTCTACACCGTCAATTATCAGCAAAGGCCAGCCCATCGCCTTAATAGCGTCAATGAGCGGCTCCACTTGGCTACGTAGGTCGTCCGGCATGCTTGGGCGGTTGGCTTTGTATTCTTGGTAGATATCATCGCGGAAGGTTTTGCCTTTAGCATCAAACACACACGCGCTATAATCAGCAGGGTAGTCCTTATGTAATTTACGTAGCATGCTTAACACGCCGCGAATCGCATTGGTTGGCTCGTTCTTGCTATTGCGCAGATCCGGCAGCGCGTGGAAAGCGCGGTAAAGGTAAGAAGAACCGTCTACTAGTAATAAAGTTTTCATAAGAATCCAAAGTTTGCTTTGCGTTACTGTACTGCTGGAATTAACGCCGCCGCGCCTGCTTTAAAAACTAATGCGTTAAAAAAATTTCTCGCAGCCCCGCCATGCTTAGCTTATTATGGCTTAGCTAATATGAATTTTAGTTCAAAGAACGAGTTTGCAAATGACAACAAGAAAATTACCATCCAAGTCCGAACCCCAATTGCTGATGGGAGGCGATACCGCAAGCCATGAATCCTGGCATGCGTTTGAGATTATCGCAGAATTTGTAGAGGCGACCGAGCGCTTAAAAAAAATTACCCCCGCGGTATCGATTTTCGGCAGTGCACGTACTCCGCCAGATCATCCGTATTACAAATTGACCGAGGAAGTTGGGCTCTTATTAAGTAACGCTGGTTTTAGCGTCATTTCAGGTGGCGGCCCAGGCATTATGGAGGCCGCAAACAAAGGCGCATTTGCAGGCCCAGCGCCCAGTGTGGGCTTGAATATTGAATTGCCCATGGAGCAGGGCGGTAATCCATACCAAGACATCAGTATCAGCTTTCAACATTTTTTCATGCGCAAAGTCATGTTCGTTAAGTATGCTATTGCCTACGTGGTCATGCCTGGTGGCTTTGGTACCTTGGATGAGCTGATGGAAGCAGTGACTCTGGTGCAGACCGGAAAATCGCTGAAAATACCAATTATCCTGGTGCATGAACCATTCTGGAAAGGCCTTGTGGATTGGCTTAAAACTACGCTAGTAGATGAAAAGATGATTTCCCCAGAGGATATGGACCTGATCCAGATTATCGATAAGCCGGAAGATATCGTTGAGTCTATCTTTAAGCATTATGAAACCCGCGGTTTCAGGCTATCGCCAGCAGAAGAACAGATTCAACTTTATTTATAGTGATTAAGAGCTTTATTAATGTCGCCTTTAATTAAATAGTTCGCCTTAATGGCGACGTAATTTGATAGAATTAATCAGTAATTTAAGCCTCTATATTGTATGAGCTTAATTTTGAAGAGGTGGTCATGCGTAATAACGATAAAAAAATTCACTGGAACATCTTAGGGTTGATGCTGATAGTAGTGGCATCTTGGGCTGCTAACGCAATTGCTAAGGAACCGCCTAAAGACTTACAGCCGCTAGAAGAAGCACCACCGCCGCCTGCGTTAGGTAAAGATGGCGATGCTACCGATGAACCGCAAATCACCATCGTGAAGAAGAAAAACGGTGATACGGTGGAAGAGTATCGCCTGAATGGCCAGCTGTATATGATGAAAGTCACCCCAGCTCATGGTGTGCCATATTATATGCACCGTGAAGATCAAGAGGGCGGCTGGCTGAATGATGGGCCGAATAAACCTTTGAGTATTCCTAAATGGACGATATTCAGGTTTTAATACGCGTTGTAAATGATGTAAAAATGAAAAAGGGTCTCGCACCCTTTTTTAATTATAGATTTTAACAATAGCTTTGAAGTATAGATTTAACCTTTATTATATTTGACCTCTTATGTCCGTATTCACCTCCGTTAGCGTAACGCAACTCAAAACCTGGCTTCAAGATTACGCTATCGGCGAATTGATTGAATTAAAAGGAATTTCCTCCGGTATTACCAATACCAATTATTTCGTCATTACCGATCAAGACAGATACGTGCTGACTTTGTTTGAGCACAACAGCATTGATGAGCTGCCCTATTTTATCGACTTGATGAGTCACTTGGCAGCGCATAACGTGCCTTGCCCCAAGCCCATTACCGATAAAGCCGGAGGCAGCTTACACATGTTGAATGGCAAGCCTGCCACTCTCATCAGCTGCTTAAAAGGCCGGGATATTGAAACACCGAATGTCATACAGTGCGCCGCAGTAGGCGCTGTACTGGCAAAAATGCATATTGCCGGCTTATCGTTCGACCAGCAGGATCATCATGAGCAGACGCGCAATCCGCGTGGTGCAGAATGGCGCAACAGAACTGCTGAGCTAGTCATGGCGCATCTGGATGCTGATACGCAGACTTTGCTAAAAAATGAACTGGATTTCCAAGCGAACCTGGATTTATCTGCCTTGCCAGCTGGTGTAATTCATGCCGATTTGTTCCGTGATAATGTATTGTTTGATGGCGACCAAATTGGCGGCTTGATTGATTTTTATTATGCGTGTCATGATACTTTAGCCTATGATTTGGCGATTGCCGTGAATGATTGGTGCGTAAACGCAGATGGCAGTCTGGATGTGCCGCGCCTAGAAGGCATGCTAGATGCCTATAAATCAGTAAGACCGTTTACGGAGGCTGAAAATGCCGCGTGGTCAGGCCTATTGCGTATCGCAGCCTTGCGCTTTTGGTTGTCACGACTCTATGACCAAATCTACCCGCAAAGCGGTGAGCTGACTCACGCCAAAGACCCGGATCATTTCAAACGTATTTTGAAACTGCGGGCAACACAGCATTAATAGGATTAACGGAGTAAGCAATGGAACAAGAACCAAATAAGCCTCAAATATTAGAAATCAGGCACGTACCGGCAAAAAATGCCTGGCTTTGGACCGTGCAAGGATTTCAGCTGTTCAGGGAGAATCCGGCCATGCTGATTATCCTGCTACTGATTTATCTTGCCATTATCATCCCGATTTCATTATTGCCTGTGGTCGGTTCGATTCTAAGTGCCTTGATCGCACCTATATTTTCTGCGGGCCTGATGTGGGGCTGCCAAGCTTTATACAATAAGCAGGACTTGGAAATTAACCACCTATTTGATGGCTTTAAACATAATGCTTCGCAATTGATAGCGATTGGCGGTTTTTATATGCTTAGCCTGCTTATTATTGCGATTTTCGTGGTGATGTCTTTAGATAAACCCACCATAGAATTATTGATGAAAGGTAAACCAGTCAGTCCGGAACAGGCTAATGCGATGCTATTGCCCATCCTCACAGCCATGCTGTTGCTTGTGCCCGTGCTAATGGCTTATTGGTATGCACCGGTATTAGCTAGTCTTAATAATTTAAGCGCGATGGATGCCATGAAGCTCAGCTTTAAGGCTTGCGCCAAAAACTTCCTCCCGTTTTTCTTATATAGCCTGATTTTTATGGGGCTGCTCATGGTTGCGTTGATTCCGGCAGGCTTGGGTTTAATCGTCGTGGTGCCGCTATTGATGACTAGTCTTTATATCAGCTATATAGATATTTTTAATATTCAACGGGCAGTGGTCGTAAGTGACTAAATTGGGTCAAGCTTGGCGTATTCAAGTGCTAGCCATTTCAGGCCTTCACGGCCAAAGTTGACTTGCACACGTAAGTCATCGGCATTGCCTTCATAACTGACTACTACGCCATTGCCAAACTTAGCATGCGCAACCTGCTGGCCGATTTTCCATGGCATCGCATTTTTCTGGCTTGAATTAGTGCTATTGCTTCTAGTATTGCCTACTAAGTAGTTGGCGTAAGCTTTAGGCGCTGGTTTGGTATTCAGGCGTTTCAATAATTCTTCAGGAATCTCATCCAAAAAACGCGACGGTATGCCATAGCGCACCTGACCATGTAGCATGCGGCTTTGTGCGTGGCTTAAATACAAGCGCTGCCTAGCACGCGTCACCGCGACATACATCAAGCGCCGTTCTTCTTCCAGGCCATTATTCTCGTACATACTTTGTTCATGCGGGCACAAGCCTTCTTCCAGACCGCTGATGAATACTGCCTTGAATTCCAGGCCTTTTGCGGCATGCACAGTCATGAGCTGTAATGCTTCCCGACCTACATCAGCCTGATGTTCGCCTGCTTCTAGGCTCGCGTGGCTTAAAAACTGCGTGAGTCGATCCTGTTCGGTCTCGCCATCCACATTATTGTGGTTGCCAAAATCCTGGTTGGTAAACGCCACTGCCGCGGTCACCAACTCTTTCAAGTTTTCAATGCGGTCTTCGCCTTCCTTGTCGTTTTGGTAATGAGCAATCAAACCGGAATACGAAGTAGCCAATTCGGCGATTTCTGCCAGTGTGATACCGTAAGCCTGGTCTATCATCTCACGTATCAGTGCTACAAACCCTTCAATACCTTTACCACCGACCTTGCCATTACCTACCTTATTCACCGCTGCTTGCCATAAGCTGCAGCTCTGGTTACGGGCATCTTCTTGCAACTGTTCTAAGCCACGTGCGCCTATGCCGCGTGCCGGGAAGTTAATCACACGCAGTAAAGCCGTGTCGTCATTGGCATTGGCAATGAGGCGCATATACGCTAGGGCATGTTTGATTTCGGCACGTTCAAAAAAGCGTAGCCCGCCATACACGCGGTAAGGCAGGTTAGCCGAGAATAGTGCATGTTCTAGAATGCGCGACTGTGCATTGGAGCGGTAAAGCAGCGCGATGTCGCCTAACTCAGAACCTTCCGCATGTAGCATCTTGATCTCATCAACGATGAATTGGGCTTCGTCATTATCGTTGTACGCTTCATAGATACGTACCGGTTCGCCTTTACCTGCGCTAGTCCACAGGTTCTTGCCTAAACGGTTCTTATTGTTTGAAATAATGGCGTTAGCAGCGTCTAATATATTGCTATGTGAGCGGTAATTCTCTTCAAGCTTAACAATGTGTTGAATGCTGAAATCAGTTTCAAAATCACGCATATTGCCCACACGTGCACCACGGAACCCGTAAATAGATTGGTCATCATCGCCCACGGCAAACATACAATTTTCTTTGCCGGCCAAGAGTTTCAGCCATAGATATTGCAACCGATTAGTATCCTGGAATTCATCCACGAGGATATATTTAAAACGTGACTGATAATGCTGACGGATATGTGCATCACGCTCTAACAGTTCATAGCAACGTAATAACAGCTCGGCAAAATCCGCGACGCCGTCACGCTGGCATTGTTTGTCATATTCTTCAAATATTTCACGCAACTTTTGCGAATGGGCATCGTAAGTATCTACCGAATGCGCCCGCATGCCTTCTTCTTTGCAGCTGTTGATGTAGCCTTGAACTTGCTTGGGTGGATATTTTTCGTCATCCACATTCATCAACTTCATCAAACGCTTGATGGCTGAGAGCTGGTCTGCAGTATCTAAAATCTGAAAAGTCGAAGGTAACCCGGCTTCACGATAGTGCGCGCGCAGCAAGCGGTTGCATAGGCCATGGAAAGTGCCGACCCACATGCCGCGCGTATTGATAGGCAGCATAGTGCTGAGGCGCGTCAACATTTCCTTGGCGGCTTTATTGGTAAAAGTTACAGCAAGCAAACCATTGGGTGAAACCTGGGCGGTCTGGATAAGCCAGGCAATTCGGGTAGTCAGCACACGAGTTTTGCCACTCCCAGCTCCAGCAAGTATTAATGCAGATTGGTGAGGTAGAGTAACAGCTTCGAGTTGCTTGTTATTTAAACCGGTGAGGATAGAAGATTGAGATTCCATGCAGCATTATCGCATGGCTGTAAAAGAAAATTATTCGAAAATATGGCCAGTACAAAGCTAATTTAAAAAAATTAAATTATTTTGGAACTAAAGATTTAATAGGCCTGTCAGACTTTACAGATGACGAAAGTCGTCTTTCCGCTTCTTTCCTCCCTGGGCGGAAGCCTTAGACTATGAGGCGTTTTACCCCGATTTTCATCCCCTTGAATCGGGGTTTTTTTTGTCTATTTGACATGTTTTTTGTTTTCATTAGTCCGAACGGACTAATCTGAACCATTGACAGAGTGTAATCTTATTGTTTAGGTTCTGCAACATTTAGTTACAATTTAATTATTACTCATTAGGGTGGTGACTCAGGCTAGAAAAAATAATATTAAAATTAGCCTTGCTTTATCATGGGGCTTTTCTGCGGAATGAGGGTTATTAAAGCTGCCAGTCAATTGGTGCTTGGCCTTGTTGAACCAAATAATGATTGATAGTAGAAAATTGATGGTTACCGAAAAATCCGCGATGTGAGGATAACGGCGAAGGATGTACTGATTTAATCACCAAATGGCGATTCGCATCGATCATCCCTCCTTTTTTTTGCGCATAGCAGCCCCATAAAACAAACACCAATTTTTCGCGATGTTGGTTAAGCGCTGCTATGGCTGCATCGGTAAATCGTTCCCAGCCTTTGCCTTGATGCGAACCGGCTTTGCCTTGCTCTACTGTCAAAGTGGCATTAAGTAGTAACACGCCTTGCTCAGCCCACTTCGTTAAATCACCGTCACGACTCATTTTGATATGCAAATCAGACGAAATTTCTTTAAAAATATTTTGCAGGGATGGCGGTAAAGGGACGCCATTTGATACCGAAAAACTCAAACCGTGCGCCTGGGGCTGTCCTTTAACATCTTGGCCGTGATACGGATCTTGCCCGATAATCACAACGCGCACTTTTTCAAAAGGAGTGTGGTTAAAGGCATTAAAAATCAAAGGACTTGGTGGATAAATAATCTTGCCAGCGGCTTTTTCCTGTTGCAGGAAGGCTCGTAATGAATCCATATAAGGTTTTTGGAGTTCATCGCCTAACACCGCTTGCCATGACGGGTGAAGCTGACCAAGTTTTTCATTATTCGTCTTTGTCATCATGGTATCTACTGGGCGAAGTTTCTTTTGTAAGGTGAGTCACAAGTGCCCCACCCTACATGGCTAGATAATAAAAACCTCGACGAAGCGAGGTTTTTAATTTTAATGCCGATTATGACATTCAACAATTTATCGTGATATTTCAGGTGATAAACCGCAACATTCGCAGGTTATAACCCACGAACCCGGCATGCGACCAGCAACAGACCCAAGCCGATAATCCAGGACCAGGTCGCGAATGGGTCAGGAATTCTAGCAATGCCAAAGTGAGCTACAAGTGCAATGATGAATAGAACGAGGGAGATTACCCAAACTGCCATGGTTGGCGCCTTACCGGAGTTACGCATTGTATTTCCTTTCGAGGTGGATGAATATAGCCGTGGGTTAGCCATTGCTGCTAACCAAATTAGCCATTCGTATAGAGGGCTCGCTACACCAAAACGATAGTAATAAAAAAACCTCGCCGAAGCGAGGTTTTTTTTGAACTGCTGGTTAGTGCATTTCAGCTTCAATGCGAAGGGGATGCTAGGCGGTGAGGTATTTGCAACGCAGGCAGTACGTTTAGTACGACGAGGCGCAAATGGCGATACCAACAACGCATCACAGAAGCAGTGAAGAATGAAATT